>CAKSZY010000002.1 GCA_934526015.1 uncultured Dokdonella sp. | reverse complement strand
CGCGCGCCAGGAGCGCGCGCGAACGGCGCAGCCGGCCCGGAGGGCGAATGCCATGGATGGCATTCGTCATCGAACCGTGCTTCACCCGGTTCGATTCCCGAGAAAACATGGATCCGGAGGGCGACGCCAGTTCGCAAGCGCGAAGGGAGTGGTGGCCGAGGACGGACTGCGCGCGCCAGGAGCGCGCGCGAACGGCGCAGCCGGCCCGGAGGGCGAATGCCATGGATGGCATTCGTCATCGAACCGTGCTTCACCCGGTTCGATTCCCGAGAAAACATGGATCCGGAGGGCGACGCCAGTTCGCAAGCGCGAAGGGAGTGGTGGCCGAGGACGGACTGCGCGCGCCAGGAGCGCGCGCGAACGGCGCAGCCGGCCCGGAGGGCGAATGCCATGGATGGCATTCGTCATCGAACCGCGCTTCACCCGGTTCGATTCCCGAGAAAACATGGATCCGGAGGGCGACGCCAGTTCGCAAGCGCGAAGGAGGTGGTGGCCGAGGACGGAATCGAACCGCCGACACGGGGATTTTCAATCCCCTGCTCTACCAACTGAGCTACTCGGCCCTTGTGCAGACTTGCGTGCCGCGGCGCGGAAGGCCGGGGCGAAGGGGCGCGTATTAGAGCGATTGGGTGCTCCGCCGTCAAGCCGCGCGCCGGCCGGCGTCCGCAACCTGCGGCCGATGGTGCGGGCTTGCGTCGATCCGCTGCACCTGCACGTCTGCATGAACGACAGCCGCCTGCGCGCGCCGGTCGGTCTTGCGCATGCAACTGCGCGGCTGCATCGTCGCCGCAGGTTTCGAGGAGATTCGAGGATGGGCATGCGATTGAAGGTGGTTGCCGGCCTGCTGGCCGCGCTCGGCGTGGCGGCGTGCGTGCAGGCACAGACACGCGAGCGCCAGCAGGAGCGGCTCGACGAGTTGCTGCCGTACGCCGGCGAGCCGGTCGACAGCTTCCGCTTCTGGAACCTGACCCAGTGGGAACTGGTCGGCTCGGACAAGGTGGTGGTCTGGCCGCGCCTGCAGGAGGCCTTCCTGATCACCGTCGACGAGCCGTGCACCGATCTCGAATGGGCGAAGTCGATCGCGGTGACCTCGTCGGCGCAGCGGGTGACGGCGCGCTTCGATTCGGTCAAGGCCGGCAAGGACACGTGCCGGATCAGGGAAATCCGCCCGCTCGACATGAAACGCTACCAGCGCGAGCGCAAGGCGACGCGGCAGGACTGAAAGCCCGGCGTCGCGGCAGGTGGCGGGCCGTGTGCGCTTCAGGTCGGCGGCACGTAGCCGGCCGGCTTCTCCGCGCCGGGGCCGAAGAAGTACTTTTCCATTTCGCCGGCGAGGAAGTCGCGGGTCTTCTTCTCGAGCGGGTTCAGGCGATTTTCGTTGATCAGCATGGTCTGGTGGGCGAGCCAACCGGCCCAGGCTTCCTTCGAGACGTTCTCGTAGATGCGCCGGCCGAGTTCACCGGGCCAGGGCGCGAAGGCGAGTCCTTCGGCATCGCGGTCGAGTTTCACGCAGTGCACGGTGCGCATGTCGGTGACTCCTTCAATGATTCGAGCAGTTTGCGCACCGGCGCGGGCAGGCCGATGCCGGCGAGTTCGGCCGGGGTCGACCAGCGCAGGGCATCGTCGTCGGCGATGCGGCTGGCCGCGCGGGTGGCGCGCAGGCGGATCGGCGTGATGCGCAGGCGGTAGTGGCTGAAGCTGTGCAGCAGGTCCGGCAAGCGCGCGGGAGTGCCGCCGGCGCGTGCATGGCGCCGCGCCAGCTCCGCCTCGAAGTCGGCCGTGCCGCTGCACTCGGGCAGGCTCCACAGGCTGGCCCAGACGCCGGTCGGCGGGCGGCGCTCCAGCAGCACGTGCCCGGCATCGTCGTGGATGACCAGCATGGTCGTCTCGCGTTGCGGAATCGCGCGCGCCGGCTTCGGCGTCGGCAGCGCGTCGACGAGGCCATCGCGGCGGGCGATGCAGGCATCGCCGACCGGGCATTCCGCGCAGCGCGGTTTCGTGCGCGTGCATACGGTGGCGCCGAGATCCATGACCGCCTGGGTGTAGTCGGCGGTGCGCGTGGCCGGCGTGTGCTGGTCGGTGAGTTCCCAGAGCCGTTTCTGCGTGGCTGTCGAGCCCGGCCAGCCGTGGATGCCGTGCCAGCGCGCGAGCACGCGGCGCACGTTGCCATCGAGGATCGCGTGGCGCTCGCCATGTGCCTGGGCAAGGATCGCCGCCGCGGTCGAGCGGCCGATGCCGGGCAGGGCGGACAGGGCTTCGGCGTCGCGCGGCAGTTCGCCGCCATGCTGTTCGACGCAGAGGCGGGCGCAGCGGTGCAGGTTTCGCGCGCGACTGTAGTAGCCGAGACCCGACCACAGGGCGAGCACCTGGTCGAGCGGGGCGGATGCCAATGCGGCGAGGTCGGGCAGGGCGGCGACGAAACGCTCGAAGTAGGGGATGACCGTGGCGACCCGGGTCTGCTGCAGCATGACTTCGCTGAGCCAGACCCGATAGGCGCTGCGTGGATGCTGCCACGGCAGGTCGTGGCGACCGTGGTGGTCGAACCAGGCGAGCAGGGCGCGCGCGAAGTCGTCCATCCGGCGATGCTTTCCGCTCAGCCGGCCGCGCCGAGATTCGCCGGCAACAGGCCGTCGACGAAGGCCGCGGCGTCGAACGTGCGCAGGTCGTCGATGCCTTCGCCGAGGCCGACATAGCGGATCGGCAGGCCGAACTCGCGGGCCAGGGCGAACACCACGCCACCCTTGGCGGTGCCGTCGAGCTTGGTCACCACCAGTCCGCTGACGCCGATCGACTGGCGGAACTGGCGGACCTGGTTGACCGCGTTCTGGCCGGTGGTGCCGTCGATCACCATCAGCACCTCGTGCGGCGCTTCGGCATCGAGCTTGGCCAGCACGCGGCCGATCTTGCCGAGTTCGTCCATCAGGCCGGTCTGGGTATGCAGGCGCCCGGCGGTGTCGGCAATCAGCACGTCGGCCTGGCGCGAGCGCGCGGTCTGCAGGGCATCGAAGATCACGCTGGCGGAGTCGGCGCCGGAACCCTGCGCGATCACCGGCACCCGGTTGCGTTCGCCCCAGGTCTTCAGCTGTTCGACCGCGGCAGCGCGGAAGGTGTCGCCGGCGGCAAGGATGACGTTGCGCCCTTGTGCCTGGAAGCGCCGTGCGAGCTTGCCGATGGTGGTGGTCTTGCCGACGCCGTTGACGCCGACCATCAGCAGGACGAACGGCTGGCGGCCGTCGACGACGAGCGGTTTCGCCACCGGTTCGACGAGTTGCAGGAGTTCCGCGCGCAGCGCCGCGAGCAGGGCTGCGGCATCGGCGAACTCGCGCTTGCCGACGCGCTTGCGCAGGCGCTCGACGATTTCGGTGGCGGCGCCGACGCCGACGTCGGCGGCGAGCAGGCAGGTTTCGAGCTCGTCGAGGAGATCGTCGTCGAGCTTCGGATTGCGCGCGAACAGGCTGCCGACGCCGCGCGCGAAGGCGTTGCCGGACAGGCGCTCGCGCCAGCTGCGCTTCGCCGGCGCGGGGCTGGCGGTGTCGCCAGGCGCGGCTTCGACGGGCGTGGCTTCGGCGGGCGCGTCGGCGGGCGTTGCGAGGGGCGGTTCCTGCGCGGGTCCGCCTTCGCTGCCGGCCGCGACCGCCTCCGCGGGCGCGGGCTCCGCTGCCGGCGCGGCCTGCGGGACCGTTGCCGGGGTTTCCTTCTTCTTCCAGAATTTCAGCATGGGTCCAGCGGATGCGCAGGCGGGACCGGCATGCTATCACTGCGTCTTTCCAGCCCGTGCGGACGATGCCGATGCGACCGAGGAATGCCAAGCGCGCGCCGGCACGCGTCGGCCACCTGCGCATCGTCGCCGGCGAACTGCGCGGCAGCCGCATCGAAGTCGTCGACGCACCGGGCCTGCGCCCGACCGGCGACCGCGTGCGCGAGACCCTGTTCAACTGGCTCGCACCGGTGATCACCGGCGCGCGCTGCCTCGATCTCTACGCCGGCAGCGGTGCGCTCGGCATCGAGGCGATCTCGCGCGGCGCCGCGCATTGCACCTTCGTCGAGCGCGACCGCGCCCTGGCGAAGCGCATCGAGGACACGTTGTCGCGCCTGCACGTCGCCGAGCGCGCGCGCGTCGCCTGTGCCGATGCGCGCGGCTGGCTGGATCGCGAGGCAACTCCGCACGACCTCGTCTTTCTCGATCCGCCGTTCGAGGCCGGGTTGTGGGAAGAGGCGGCGGCCAGGCTCGAGCAAGGCGGCTGGCTGGCGCCGTCGGCGTGGATCTACGTGGAAACGCCGCTCGACGCGCATCCGCTGCTGCCGGCAAGCTGGCAGGAGCATCGTGCCGGCCACGCGGGGCAGGTGCGCTACACGCTGCATCGGCGTCTGCCGGCTGCCTGATCCGTGTCGCTGCGGCCGTGATCCGTTAAGCTAGCCGCGATTCGTCCGCCAGACAGGTCGTCGATGTCCGTTTCCACTTCGCGCGCGCGACTCGCCGTCTATCCGGGTACCTTCGACCCGATCACGAACGGCCACATCGACCTCGTCAGCAGGGCGGCGCCGCTGTTCGACCGCGTCATCGTGGCGATTGCCGACAGCCAGACCAAGGGGCCGAGTTTCGCCCTCGACGAACGCATCGCGATGGCGCGCGAGGCGCTGACCGGGATCGCCAACGTCGAGGTGCGCGGGTTCGCCACCCTGCTGGCGAGCTTCGTCAACGAAATCGGCGCCGGGGTGATCCTGCGCGGACTGCGGGCGGTATCGGATTTCGAGTACGAGTTCCAGCTGGCCAGCATGAACCGGCACCTGATTCCGGAGGCGGAAACCCTGTTCCTGACTCCGGCCGAGCAGTACAGCTTCATTTCGTCTTCGCTGGTGCGCGAAATCGCGCGCCTCGGCGGCGACGTGTCCGGGTTCGTCCACCCGGTCGTGCAGCAGGCGCTGCGGCGTCGCTGGTCCACCCAGACCCAGAACCGATAAGGGAGTCCAACCATGATCGACAACAAGCTCGTGCTCGCCGCGGCGATGGCCGTGATGACGTTCGCGCTCGCGGCCTGCAACAAGGAACAGGCAGCCGATCCCGCCGCACAGGCGGCCGCCGCGGCCACCGCGCCGGTGCCGCTGCCGGCGCCGGGTTCGGATGCCGCGGCCTGGAAGAAGTACCTCGCCGACGTCGTCATGAAGAACATGGAAGGGGTCAAGACCAATCGCCCGTACATGTACTTCGTGCCGGATGGCGGCGACGAGAAGGCGGCGATGGATCGCGAGAACCAGCTCGACAACGTCAAGACGGTGGTCGCCCGCGGCGTCCTGCCGGGCAACATGATCGCCTTCGGCGGCCCGGATTCGGCAACCACGGCCGATCTCGTCGTCGAGGCCTTCGCCGAGGGCCAGGCCGGCACCCTCAAGGACGTCCTCGTGCTGTTCGTCGGCGCCGAGGCCGATTCCGCGCGCGTGCAGGCGGCGCTGGCGACGGTCGGTGCGACCTATCGTTTCGCCGAGATGAAGTGAGGCGAATGTGGTCGCGCCGCCGGTCGGCGCGACCATTGCCTGCAGGACATGGCACTCAAGATCACCGACCAGTGCATCAACTGTGACGTCTGCGAGCCGGTCTGTCCGAACACGGCGATCTCGCTCGGTCGCGAGATCTACGAGATCGCGCCGTCGCGCTGCACCGAATGCGTGGGCCACTACGACCTTCCGCAATGCGTGGAGGTCTGTCCGGTCGAATGCATCGTCCTCGACCCCGACCACGCGGAGTCGCGCGAGCAGTTGATGGCGCGCTACGAGACGCTCACGCGCAAGGGAGCTGCATGAAACCCTTTGTTGTCCTGTTCGCGACGCTGGCGTGCGTGTCGCTGGCCGCCTGCGATCGTCAGCCGGCATCCACCGTCGCACCGCCGGCAATGCCGGCGGCGGCCACTCCCGGCGCCGCAAAGCCGCTGCCTTCGATCAGCGGACGCCCCGGCAAGTCGGCGATCGCCAGCTCGCATGGGCTGGCCACCGAAGCCGGCTTCGAGGTGCTGGCGAAGGGCGGCAATGCCTTCGACGCGGCGATCGCGGTCGGCGCCGTGCTGGCGGTGGTCGAGCCGCAGAGTTCGGGCATCGGCGGCGGCGGTTTCTTCCTCCTGCATCGCGCCGCCGACGGTCGCGACGTCTTCCTCGACGCGCGCGAGGCGGCACCGGCGGCGAGCCATTCCGCGTTGTGGGCCGACGCCGACGGCAAGCTCGATCGCGACAAGTCGATCAACGGCCCGCTGTCGGCCGGCATACCCGGCGAGCCGGCCGCCTATGACTGGCTGGCGAAGCACTACGGCAAGCTGCCGCTGTCCGAGTCGCTGGCCCCGGCAATCCGCATTGCCCGCGAGGGATTCCCGCTGTATCCGCGCTTCGTCCGCGCGATCGGCATGCGCAAGCCGGTGATCGAACGCTGGCCCGCCGGCAGACAGTTGTTCCTCGCCGACGGCGAAATCCCCGCCGAGGGCAGCCGCTGGCGCAATCCCGACCTCGCCGCAACGCTGGAGCGGATCGCCGCGAGCGGCGCAGCGGGCTTCTACGAGGGCGAATTCGCCGCGCGCCTGGTCGATGCGGTGAGCGCGGCCGGAGGCATCTGGACGCGCGAGGATCTCGCCGCCTACGCGGTCCGCGAGCGCGAACCGGTCGTGGTCGATTACCGCGGCTGGCGCATCGTCACCTCGCCACCGCCGTCCTCCGGCGGAGTTGCCCTGGCGGAGATGCTGAACATCCTTTCCGGCTACGACCTCGAGCGACGCAGCCGCGTCGAGCGCGTGCACCTGACCATCGAGGCGATGCGTCGCGCCTACCGCGACCGTGCCGAATACCTCGGCGACCCGGATTTCGTGTCGATGCCGATCGCCGAACTGACCAGCCCGCTGTACGCGGCCGGCCTGCGCGCCTCGATCCATCCGGCCAAGGCGACGCCGAGCGATGCGCTGCCGGGCTACATGTCGCCGGCCGAGGGCGAGCACACCACCCACTATTCGATCATGGACGCCGACGGCAACCTCGCCGCGGTGACCAAGACGGTCA
Source organism: uncultured Dokdonella sp. (assembly GCA_934526015.1). GTDB lineage: Bacteria > Pseudomonadota > Gammaproteobacteria > Xanthomonadales > Rhodanobacteraceae > Dokdonella. Next base: position 273,217 of record CAKSZY010000002.1, on the reverse strand, counting down.
ATCTCACGCTCGGTTCCGGCTTCGTCGTCGAGGGTACGGGCTTCGTGCTCAACAACGAGATGGACGATTTCGCCCTGCTGCCGGGCCAGCCGAACGCGTTCGGCCTGGTCGGTGGCGAGGCGAATGCGCCGAAGGCCGGCCGCCGACCGCTGTCGTCGATGACGCCGAGCTTCGTCATCGGCGCCGACCGCGTCGGCGTGATCGGCACGCCGGGCGGCAGCCGCATCATCACCATGGTGCTCGAAGGCATCCTCGCCTGGATCGATGGCGACGCGCCGCAGGAGGTCGTCGCGCGCCGGCGCTACCACCACCAGTACCTGCCGGACGTGGTCTCCGCCGAGCCCGAGGCATTCACGCGCGAGGAAGCGAAGGCGCTCGGCGACATGGGCCACATCGTCAACACCGGCGAGCGCACCTGGGGGCTGATGAACATGGTCGGCTGGAACCTCCGCACCGGCGAGGTCGGCGCCGGTTCCGATCCGCGCGAGCCGATGAGCCGGGCCGACACGAGGTGACGTGATGAAACTGTGGTCGCTGATGGGCAATTCGCAGCGCCTCGACGGCGGCGCGATGTTCGGCAATGCGCCGAAGGCGGTGTGGCAGAAGTGGATCCCGGCCGATGCCGGCAACGGCATCCCGCTGGCCTGCCGCTGCCTGCTTGCCGAGGGCCTCGATGGCAGGAACGTGCTGTTCGAGACCGGCATCGGTGCCTTCTTCGAGCCGAAGCTGCGCGAACGCTACGGCGTGGTCGAGGAAAACCATGTCCTGCTCGACTCGCTGGCCGCAGCGGGATTCGGCGATGCCGACATCGATGTGGTGGTGCTCTCGCACCTGCACTTCGACCATGCCGGCGGCCTGCTCGCCGCATGGCGCGAGGGCGAGCCGGCGCGCCTGCTGTTCCCGAACGCGACGTTCCTCGTCGGTGCCCGGCACTGGCAGCGAGCGCTCGATCCGCATCCGCGCGACCGCGCCTCGTTCATCGCCGAACTGCCGCAACTGCTGCAGGACAGCGGCCGCCTCGAACTGGTCGAGGGCGCGTACTCGAAGTGCCTCGGCGAGGCCGTGCGCTTCGAAACCTCCGATGGCCACACGCCGGGGCTGATGCTGGCCGAGATCGTTGCTCCCGGCGGCGGCGTGGTGTTCTGCGCCGACCTCATCCCCGGCCGTCCCTGGGTGCACCTGCCGATCACGATGGGCTATGACCGCTATCCGGAACTGCTGATCGACGAGAAGCGTGCCTTCCTCGACGACAAGCTCGCCCGCGGCGTGCGCCTGTTCTTCACCCATGACACCGGCTGCGCGATGGCGGCGGTGGCGCGCGACGACAAGGGGCGCTACCTGCCGGTCGACGGCATCGAGCACCTGCAGGGCTGGCCGCTGGCAGCCTGATTCCGACTGCAACCGCCCGGGCTCCGGCGCAGTTCCGGGGCGATCGCCGCGTCGTGCACCGGCAAACGCCGGCGGCACGGATTCCTGAACCGATGGCGTTGCCATCATCGGGATGCCCCTGGGTTCGGCCTTGACGCCTGCGCCGCACCTTGGCAGCGTGGCAGTCCCCTGCATCGATCCGGAGTTTTCCATGCGCAGCCTCATCCTCGTCGCCTTGCTGTTCGCCGGCCACGCCCACGCCCATGACGGCCAGCACGCCGAGACCGGCCACGAACGCGAACCGGCTGCGCCGGTACCCGTGCAGACGACTGCGGCTGGCGCGGTCTATGGAGCCGCCCTGCCGGACGACATGCCGCCAGCGATTGCCATCGGCGAAGCGGTGAAGAACCCGTCCGCCTACTTCGGCAAGACCCTCGCCTTCAGTGGCGAGATCACCCAGGTCTGCCAGAAGAAGGGCTGCTGGCTCGTGCTGACCGGCGAAGACGGCGGCTACGCACGCGTCGCCATGCATGATCATGCCTTCGGCGTGCCGGGCAGTTCGAAGGGACCGGCCGTGGTCTACGGCACGCTGAACGAGAAGGTCTTCAGCGAGGCCGAGATCGAGCATCTGCGCAAGGACGGCGCGACTGCGCCTGCCGCTCGCGAAATCGGCATCGACGCGTTGTCGGTGTTGATCCCGGTGGCCGGCTGAGGCGACTGCCGTGTCGGCGCGTCCGTCGCGCGTCCTTGCCGTCGCGTTGCTCGTGGCAGCCGTGGTCGCCGGCATCGCCGCGTGGTGGTCGCTGCGGGGCGATTCCGCAAGCGGCGCGCCGGCACCCGCGAACGCGCCGATGGTCGTCGATCCGGCGAGCGTGGATGCGGCCAACGAGGGGCGACTCGTGCAGGTGCACGGGCTGCTCGACGCGGACGGAGTCGCGGTCGATCCGGACCTCGGCATCAGCAGTGGTGCGGTGCTGATGCTGCGCGAGGTCGAGATGTACCAGTGGGTTGAACGCTGCATCGCGGTTGCCTGCGTGCACGAGGCGGAATGGTCGGAGGCGCTGGTCGATTCCAGCGCTTTCCAGACCGGCTCCACGCACGCCAATCCGGCCTCGATGCCGTTCGCCAGCGGCCGTTTCGCCGCCGCTTCGCCACGCGTCGGCGCCTTCCTCATCGATGCGGAGCTGCTCGCCGCGCTGCCGTCGGTGCCGCGGCCGGTATCGGTGAGCGAACTGGCGCCGAATCTCGCCGCGATCTTCCGCGACGTCGACGGTGCGTTGTTTTCCGGCGACGATCCGGCGAAGCCGGTGGTCGGCGACCTGCGCGTGCGCTACCACATCATCGCCGGCGGCGAAGTCACCTTGTCCGGCGTGCAGCGTGGCGACCGTCTCGTTCCCGCACCATCTCAGCCCTGAGGACTGCCGATGCAGATCACCGGAATCTATGCCGCGCTTGGCGCCCTGCTGCTGGTCTTCCTTGCCGCGCGCGTCATGCGACGCCGTACGCAGGCGCGGATCGGCATCGGCGACGGCGGCGACCATGAACTCCTCAAGCGCATCCGCGTGCATGCGAATGCGGTCGAGTACCTGCCGATCAGCCTGATCCTGCTGCTGCTGGTCGAACTCGGCCAGACCCGGCCGCTGCTCGTGCACGCGTTCGGCATCCTCGTGCTCGCCGGCCGGGTCCTGCACGCATTCGGGCTGTCGAAGACCTCGAAAGCCAGCTTCGGCCGCGTCGGCGGCATGCTGCTCGGCCTCGTCGCCATCGTCGGCATGGCCGTGCTGCTGCTGTGGCGGCAGGTCGCCATGGCGACGATGCAGTGACCGGCGACGCCGCGCTGCCGGCGCCGCGTCCGCTCAGGCGCCCTGCATGAGCGCCTCGTTGTCGAGGAAGTACATGCCGGCGAACATCTTCGGGTCGACCGAGCAGCCTTCGGCCATGCGCTGCACGAGCCAGCGCGTGGCCTCGCGGCGCGGGATCTCGTGGACGACGATGTCCTCGGTTTCGTCGCCGCCGCCGGCTTCGACACGGCGCAGGTCGTGGGCGCGCACGAAGGCGAGGATCTCGTTGCTCATGCCGGCCGAGGTCGGCCCGGCCATGATGAACTCGATGCGGCCGGCGGCATAGCCGGTTTCCTCGATCAACTCGCGGTGGGCGGCGGCGATCGCGTCCTCGTTGCGCGCGTGGGCCTGGTCGCCGACCAGGCCGGCCGGCATCTCGATCGTCCGGCAGTCGAGCGCAGGGCGGAACTGCTCGACGAACAGCACCTTGTCGTCGGCGGTGACGGCGATGATCATGACGCCGCCACCGGGATTGGTGCGTTCGGCGTATTCCCAGCGGCCGCGCTTCATCAGGCGCAGCCAGATGCCGTTGCAAAGGGTCGTGGTTTCGTTCATTTTAGGCGGCTTCCCGAACTTTCGCGGGCGCGAGAGGTCTGTTCGCGCCAATCCCGCAAGCATCCAGGGTTCCCCCGATGAAGATCAAGCGATTGCTGTGTTGCCTCGTCCTGCTGCTCGGCGCTGCGGCACTCCATGCCCAGCCGGTGGCGCCGCCGCCCGCGGCGGCCGGAGCCGAGAGCGCTCCGCGCGACGTGCGCCAGCTCAACCGCGAAGAGATCACCGGCATCGCCGACGGCGGCCTGCTGAAGCGACTCGCCGCAGGCTACGCGAAGATCGGCGACGGCGAGCGCCTGACCTGGACCTACGAGCGCCTGCACGAGCTGTACCCGAACGTCGGCGACTACGCGTTTTCGCTGGCCGCCCTGCATGCGCGCAAGGGCGACAAGACGCGCACCTACGACATGCTTTTGAAGATGAAGGAGCAGGGCTACGGCTACGACCTCGAGAACGACAAGCGCTTCGAGAAGGTCGCCGACACGCAGCTGTGGAAGTACCTCTCGCAGAGCCTGAAGGCGAACATGCAGCCGTTCGGCGAGGGCAAGCCGGCCTTCGAACTGCCGGCAGGCGATTTCCTCCACGAGTCGCTGGCGTGGGACCCGAAGCGCCGGCAGCTGCTGGTCGGCAGTGCCCGCGACGGCAGCATCCAGCTCGCCTCCATGGACGGCAAGCTCAAGCCGTTCATCAAGCCGGACGCGGCCAACGGCCTGTGGGGCGTGTACGCGATGGCCACCGATCCCGGGCGCGACCTGCTCTATGTCGCCGCCACCGCCTCGACCTATTTCAAGGGCTTGCAGGCGGACGACCTCGGCAAGTCGGGCGTGTTCAAGTTCCAGCTGTCGAGCGGCAAGTTCCTCGAGCGCTATCCCGCACCCGGCACCGGGCCGCACCTGCTGACCTCGCTCGCGGTCGGCAAGACCGGCGCGCTGTTCGTCGCCGACGGCGTGCGCAACCTGATCTACAAGATCGAGGGCAAGGAGCTGAAGGTCGCGGTGGCGGACCCGAACCTGAGGAGCATCCGCGGCCTCGCCGTCAGCGATGACGGCAAGCTGCTCTATTTCGCCGACTACGAACTCGGCCTCTTCGGCGTGCACCTCGCCACCGGCAAGGGTTTCCCGGTCACCTTCAATCCGAAGACGCTCGTGCTCGGCGGCATCGATGGCCTGTACTGGTACGACGGCACCCTGGTCGTGATCGAGAACGGCATGCACCCGCAGCGCGTCCTGCGCCTGACCCTTTCCGCGGAAGGCTCGACGATCACCAAGGTCATGCCGATCGACGTCGCCCATCCGGCCTTCCGCCTGCCGACCTACGGCACGGTCGCCGGTGACGCGCTCTATTTCATCGCCAACAGCCAGAAGGGCAGCTACGGCCAGTACGGCGAGCTCAGGGCCGGTGCCGAACCCGAGCCGGTGAAGGTGTTCCGCAGCGACCTGCGCTTCGCCTGGGACCAGAGCGGCATCAATACGTCGGCGACGCCGGTGCGGGCGGCGCCGTTCGAGGAAGGCAAGCAGCTCATGCAGACACGACCGAGCCTGCTCGACGGCGGTGCGCCGCGTGTCGAACCCGATCCGGCCACGCCGCCGGTCGAAAAGAAGGGCGACTGACCCCGCTCAGCCGGCGAGGGCGCGCACCCGCGCCCTCGTCATCGGCCCGATGCGCAGGCGGTCGAACAGGGCTTCAACGGCGCCCCATTCGTGCGCACGCCGCGCATAGTTCCCGATTTCCGCCGGTACCGGCGCATCCGGCGATATGCCGGTGAGTTCGCGCGAGAGGCGCGCCAGCGCGGCATGTTCGCGCAGTCGCGCCGAGGTGGCCGCGGCGCCGCGCAGGCGCAGGAAGGCGACCTCTTCGGAACGGGCGAGCAGGGCATCGAGCGAGCCGAAATGGGCGAGCAGGGTGGCTGCGGTCTTGGCTCCGATGCCGGGCACGCCGGGAATGTTGTCGACCGCGTCTCCGGTCAGCGCCAGATAGTCGGCGACCTGCTCCGGCCTCACCCCGAGGCGCTGGCGCACGCCGTGTGCATCCCAGCGCTGGTTGCGCGAAAAATCCCATTGTTCGACCGCATCGCCGACCAGTTGGCCGAAATCCTTGTCGGCGGAAACGATCACCGCGCGCCGCTGGTGGCGGGCGAGGCAGGCGACCGCGCTGCCGATGAGGTCGTCGGCTTCGTAGCGGGTGTCGGTCAGCACGGTCAGGCCGAGCACGGCGGCGACTTCGCGGCAGTAGTCGAACTGGCGCACCAGCTCGGCCGGTGCCGGTTCGCGATTGGCCTTGTAGGCGGGGTAGATCTCGTTGCGGAACGAGGAGGTCAGCGATTCGTCGAAGGCGATGGCGGCGTGCCGAGGCTGCACGCGTTCGAGCAGATCGAGCAGGAAGCGGGTGAAGCCGTGCACCGCATTGACCGGATGGCCGTCGACGTCGGTGAAGTCCGGCGGAATCGAATGCCAGGCACGGAACACGTACAGGCTGGCATCGACCAGGTAGACGCGGTCGGGCATGGCTTCAGCCTTTCCACTCGGACAACAGGTCGGCCAGCAGCGGGCGCGGGCGTTCGCCGGCCGGCTGCAGGATCGTGCCGATGTGGACGAAGCCGACGATGCTCTCGTTGCCGGCCAGGCCGAGCAGGCGGGCGACATCGGCGTCATAGGCCGCCCAGCCGGTCAGCCATTGCGCGCCGAAGCCGAGCGCCTGCGCGGCGTGCAGCAGGTTGAAGGCGACGCAGCCGGCCGACAGCAGCTGTTCCTGCAGCGGCACCTTGTGCCCGGCGGTGGTGCGGGCGACGACGCCGACCACCAGCGGTGCCGCGGCGAAACGCGTGCGGTCCTTGTCGAGGGCGGCGGCGGGGGCATCGGGTTCGTTGGCGGCATGGATGCGTGCGAGCGCCTCGCCGAGGCGGATACGTGCGTCGCCGCGCACGAGCACGAGGCGATACGGCGCCAGGCGGCCGTGGTCGGGCACGCGGATGGCCGCCGACAGCATGGCTTCGAGTTGCGCCGCCGAGGGACCCGGCTCGCCGAGTTGCCGCGAGGGCACCGACAGGCGCCGGTTGAGGGCTTCGAGTGACATGCTGGCTCCGCGTGGCAAGGCGCCAGTGTAGCGTCTGCACGGACCGTTCCGGGGCACGCATCCGCCGCGGCGCGACCCGCACCGCTGCATGTCGCCCTTGCGGAATGCAGCGCAACATCCCTAGGATGCGCGAGGTCATCGTGTCCGGGGAGGGGCCATGCCGGTTTCCGTTGCCGTGTTGCGCGAATCCGTTGCCGGGGAGCGGCGCACCGCCCTGACGCCGGATGTCGCCAAGAAGCTCAAGTCGCTCGGCGCCGACATCGTGCTCGAGCAGGGAGCCGCCGCCTCGGCCTGCTTCGCCGACGCATCCTTCGCCAACGCCGAGATCGTCGCCGATGCGGCCACCGCGCTGGCGCGGGCCGACGTGCTGCTGCGCGTGCAACCGCCCTCGCTGGAGGAGATCGCCGCGCTGAAGGAAGGTGCGGTCGTCATCGCCCACCTGCAGCCGCATCTCGCCCCCGAACGGGTCAAGGCCCTGCGCGATCGCCGCATCACCGCCTTCGCCATGGAACTGCTGCCGCGCACGACGCGTGCGCAGGCGATGGACGTGTTGTCTTCGCAGGCTGCAGTCACCGGCTACAAGGCCGTGCTGATCGCCGCGGAGGCGGCGCCGAAGTTCTTCCCGATGCTGACCACCGCGGCCGGCACGATCCGCCCGAGCAAGGTGCTGATCGTCGGTGCCGGCGTCGCCGGCCTGCAGGCGATCGCCACCGCGCGCCGCCTCGGCGCCCAGGTCGAGGGTTTCGACGTGCGCCCGGAAACGCGCGAGCAGATCGAATCGCTCGGCGCGAAGTTCCTCGATCTCGGCGTCTCCGCCGCCGGCAGCGGCGGCTATGCGCGCGAGCTCACCGCGGAAGAACGCGAGCAGCAGCAGGCCGCGCTGGCCGATCACCTGAAGGGCATCGACGTCGTCGTCACCACCGCCGCCGTGCCGGGCCGCAAGGCGCCGCGCATCATCAGCGCGGCGATGATCGCCGGCATGAAGACCGGCGCGGTCATCGTCGACATCGCCGCCGAATCCGGCGGCAACACCGAACTCAGCGAGCCTGGCAAGACCGTGCTGACCGCCAACGGCGTCAGCATCATCGGCACCGTCAACCTGCCGGCGACGACGCCGATCCACGCCAGCGAGATGTACGCGCGCAACCTCTACAACTTCCTCGAGCTCTCGCTCAAGGACGGCGCGCTGAACCTCGACTGGGACGACGAACTGATCGCCAGGACGTGCCTCACGCACGCCGGCGAGATCCGCCACGAGCCGACCAGGGCGTTGGTGGACGGTCAATGAGCCAAACAGCTTGAAACACGGAGCACACGGAGCACACGGAGGAGCAAATGACGAGAGGGATTTCGTCGGATTTCGATGCGTTGTCTCATCGGGTCACAGGAAGCGCGATCGAGATTCATCGGCAACTGGGGCCGGGATTGCTCGAATCGGTCTATCGCAGGTGCCTTGCGTACGAGTTGCAGGCTGGGGGTTGCGTCTGTGAGTTGGAAAAACCGGTGCCCGTCCGTTACAAGGGTGCCGAACTGGAATGTGGTTTTCGCATGGATATGCTGGTGGAGCGGCAACTTGTCGTGTAATTGAAGGCAGTGGAGACATTGATGCCGGTGCATGGCGCGCAGTTGCTGACGTACCTGAAGCTCTCCGGCTTGCGCAAGGGTTTGCTGATCAACTTCAACGAGAAGATTCTGAGAGATGGCATCCGCCGCATGATCCTGTAGTTTTCTCCGTGTGCTCCGTGTGCTCCGTGTTTCAATCTTCTGGCCGTTGGCTTGCAGGTGACGAAATGACCGATGGTTTCCTGTATCTGTACATCTTCCTGCTCGCTGCCTTCACCGGCAAGGAGATCATCGGCCGCGTGCCGGTGATCCTGCACACGCCGTTGATGTCGGGATCGAACTTCGTGCACGGCATCGTCCTGGTCGGCGCGATGATCGCGCTGTCGCACGCCGATTCGACGCTGGCCAAGGTCATCGGCTTCATCGGCGTCGCCCTCGGAGCCGGCAATGCGGCCGGCGGCTACGTGGTCACCGAGCGCATGCTCGAGATGTTCAAGTCGAGCAAGGACTCGAAGTAGGCGCGCACTTCGCGCGTAGTCGACGTCCTGCTGCAACGAATCCGGGGGCAAGCGCATGGATCATCAGGAACTGCTTTCGTGGGTCGCCAAGGCGAGCTATTTCCTCGCCGCGGTGCTGTTCATCCTCGGCATCAAGCGCATGTCCTCGCCGGTCACCGCGCGCAAGGGCATCGTGCAGGCCGGCATCGGCATGGTCATCGCCACGCTGGCGACCTTCGCGATTACCGGCGCGCACAACCTCGGCCTGATCGTGGCGGCCATCGCGGTCGGCGTGGTGCCGACCTGGCTGTGGGGCAAGAAGGTCGCGATGACCGACATGCCGCAGATGGTCGCCCTGTTCAACGGCATGGGTGGCGGCTCGGCCGCGGCGATCGGCGCCGGCGAACTGCTGAAGTTCTCGGCACCCGGTGCCGCAGCGGTACCGCTCGTCACCATCGGCCTCGCCGTGCTCGGCGCGCTGATCGGCGCGGTGTCGATGACCGGCTCGGTCATCGCCTGGGCCAAGCTCGACGGGCGCATGGACAAGCGCTTCACCTTCAGCGGCCAGCAGGCGGTCAATTTCCTCGTGTTCGCCGCGGCAGTGGCCGCCGGCATCGCCCTGATCGCATGGCGCGTCGAGCCGTGGCTGGTGGTGACGTTCTTCGTGCTCGCCCTCCTGTTCGGCATCCTGATGACGCTGCCGATCGGCGGCGCCGACATGCCGGTGGTGATCTCGCTGTACAACGCGTTCACCGGCCTCGCCGTCGCCTTCGAAGGCTACGTCATGCAGATCGAGGCGCTGATCGTCGCCGGCATGGTGGTCGGCGCGGCCGGCACGTTCCTGACCCAGCTGATGGCCAAGGCGATGAACCGGCCGATCAGCGGCGTGCTGTTCTCCAACTTCGGCGGCGGTGGCAGCGGCGAGGCGATCGCCGGTTCGCAGAAGCCGATCGAGGCGGCCGATGCGGCCTCGCTGCTGTACATGGCCGAGAAGGTCATCGTCGTGCCGGGCTACGGCATGGCCGTGGCGCAGGCCCAGCACAAGATCTGGGAGCTCTGCCAGCAGCTGATCAAGGCCGGCAAGGAAGTGCAGTTCGCCATCCATCCGGTGGCCGGGCGCATGCCGGGCCACATGAACGTGCTGCTTGCCGAAGCCGGCGTGCCGTACGACCTGATCGCCGACATGGACGACATCAACCCCGAGTTCAAGACCTGCGACGTCGCCATCGTCATCGGCGCCAACGACGTGGTGAATCCCGCGGCGAAGACCGACAAGTCCTCGCCGATCTACGGCATGCCGATCCTCGACGTGGTCAATTCGCGCCAGACCATCGTCATCAAGCGCGGCAAGGGCACCGGCTTCGCCGGCATCGAGAATGCCCTGTTCTACGCCGACAACACGCGCATGCTCTACGCCGACGGCAAGGAAGCAGCCAACCAGCTCGGCGCGGAACTGAAGGCCATCGAGGGTGGTGGCGGGCATTGATCTGTGCGAAACGTCGTGTTTCGCTGCACGTCGGGGATTGGTTCGGGTGTGAAGGCCGCACATGGTGGAGTCCAGATGCGGCCATCCGTGGCCGCACTTCCGGAAAGGAGCAGCCGGCTTCGGTGGATACCGGGATCGCTGGCGAAAAGCGTCTTGCGATGATGCCTCGGTCCTGAGGAAGTCGCTCCGTCTCCTTCTCCTGCGAAGCAGGATCGAAGGCCGAAAGGGGTGCTTTTCGGGACGTGAAAGGACGGCAGCCAGGCGTTGCGGCGGCTCGCAGCGCGAACGCCGCCGCGCAGTCGCCTACACCTTCGCGAACACCAGGCTCGCGTTGGTGCCGCCGAAGCCGAAGCTGTTCGACATGACCGTGCGCAACGACGCGTCGCGGCTCTGGCGCACGATCGGGAAGCCTTCGGCGCGCGGGTCGAGGTTGTCGATGTTGGCGGAGCCGGCGATGAAGCCGCCTTCGAGCATCAGCAGGCTGTAGATCGCCTCGTGCACGCTGGCGGCGCCGAGCGAATGTCCGGTCAGCGCCTTGGTCGAGGACAGCGGCGGCACGTCGGCGCCGAGGGCCTCGCGCACGGCATCGAGTTCGACGATGTCGCCGAGCGGGGTCGCGGTGCCGTGGGTGTTGATGTAATCGACCGGACCGGCGAGGTCCTTCATCGCCATGCGCATGCAGCGCACGGCGCCTTCACCGGTCGGCGCGACCATGTCGGCGCCGTCGGAGGTGACGCCGTAACCGACCAGTTCGGCATGGATGCGCGCACCGCGTGCGCGGGCGTGTTCGTATTCCTCCAGCACCAGCATGCCGCCACCGCCGGCGATGACGAAACCGTCGCGGCCACTGTCGTAGGGGCGCGAGGCGGCCTGCGGAGTGGCGTTCCAGGCGCTCGACAACGCGCCCATCGCATCGAACTGCGCGGTCATGCCCCAGTGCAGTTCCTCGCCGCCGCCGGCGAACACGGTGTCCTGCGCGCCGTGGCGGATGAGGTCGGCAGCGGCGCCGATGCAGTGCGCCGAAGTCGCGCAGGCGGCGGCGATCGAATAGCTGAGTCCGAGGATGCCGAATGCGGTCGCCAGCGAGGCCGACACCGTCGAGCACATCGTGCGCGGCACCATGTAGGGGCCGACCTTGCGCACGCCCTTGTTGCGCAGCAGGTCGCCGGTCTCGATCTGCCATTCGGCGGAACCGCCGCCGGATCCGGCGATCACCCCGGTGCGCGGATGACGCACCTGTTCGAGCGCGAGCCCGGCGTCGGCGATGGCATCGCGCAGCGAGACGTAGGCGTAGGCGGCCGCATCGCCCATGAAGCGCTTGAGCTTGCGGTCGATGGCGGCGACGAGGTCGATCGTCGGCTGGCCGGCGATCTGGCTGCGCAGGCCGCGTTCGACATGGTCGGGCATCGCGCGGATGCCGCTGACGCCGTCCCGCAGGGACCTGGCCACGCCGGCGGTGGCATTGCCGATGCACGACACCAGACCCATGCCGGTCACGACGACGCGGCGCATCAGAAGCCCTCCGTGTTCTGGAACAGGCCGACGCGCAGGTCCTTCGCGGTGTAGATGAGGCGATCATCGACATAGGTGCGGCCATCGGCCACCACCATCTTGAGGCGGCTGCGGATGACCCGGCTGATGTCGATCACGTAGCGGACGAGCTTCGCGCCCGGCAGCACCTGGCCGGTGAACTTGACCTCGCCGACGCCGAGCGCGCGGCCGCGCCCGGGCTCGCCGAGCCACGGCAGGTAGAAGCCGGCAAGCTGCCACATCGCATCGAGGCCGAGGCAGCCCGGCATCACCGGGTCGCCGGCGAAGTGGCAACCGAAGAACCAGAGATCCGGGCGGATGTCGAGTTCGGCCTCCAGCACGCCCTTGCCGTGGGCGCCGCCGGCATCGGACACGTCGGTGATGCGGTCGAACATCAGCATCGGTGGAAGCGGCAGGCGGGCATTGCCGGCCCCGAACATCTCGCCACGGGCGCAGGACAGGATCTGCTCGTGGTCGAGCGAGGTAGGTCGGGACATGGAAGGGGAGTCCGGGGAGGGAGGAATCTGCGCGGCGACGCTAGTCGTTTCCAGTGCCTGAATCAACCGCCGGGCTGCGGTCGGGCGACGCAGCCCGCCGCTGCGGTCGTGGCGCACGTCGTCTTTCTGCGCCCCGCGCGGTGCGCTTGCGGGCCGGTCCGGTCACCGCCGCGCGGGTCGCCAGACGATCCACCCGGCCAGCAGGCACGACAGCAGCAGCACGCCGGCCTGCCAGGCGGTGAAATCGGCGCGGGCAATCGCCGCGGCCATTTCCGGGCCGATGGCGAGCAGGGTCGAGCGCATCGGCAGCCCGAGGTGGCTGGCCACCTTGGCCGCGGCCAGCAGGTAGGCCGCGTAGGCAAAAGCGAGCACGGTGGCAGCGACCGCCAGCACGATTCCCGACCCGCTGCGGGCGAAGCCGTGGCTGCGCAGCACCCATGCGAGCAGGGCGGCGATCGCCAGCAGGAAGGCGTCGAAGTCGAAGCGCGTGTACAAGGCAAGCACGCACCACACCGCACCGCCGGCGAGCGCGCACATCAGCACGGTGATGACGCCGGTCGCGCGGGTCATGGCCGAGGGCCGGCGCGGCCTCGTCGGTCCGCCATTCACGGAAGCGGCGCCGGACGGCGGAAAGGCTGGGGCATCGACGACATCCGCGTGCACGGGGGATCGCCGATCATAGCCGCTGCTGCGCGGCGGGCGGAACCGCCTGCTCAGGCCCCGAGGCGTTGCACCGAGGCGGGCACGGCGATGCCGGGCGTCGCATCGGCAGCGGCAAGCGGCGTGCCGTAGCGCGATTCGATCGGCACGATGCCGGACCAGACCGGCAGGCCCGCATCGGCCGGATCGTCCTTCGGGCCGCCGCTGCGGATCTTGGCGCTGGCCGCCTCGATGTCGAAGCGCAGCAGGGCGGTGGCGGCGAGTTCGTTGCGGTCGGCGGCACGCGATTCGACGGCGCGGCCCGGCAGCATGCCGTCGACGAAACGGGCCAGCGCGTCGGCCTTGCCTTCGGCATCGAGCACCGCTTTCGCGCGGCCGAAGGCGACCACCGAGCGGTAGTTGACCGAATGATGGAAGTGCGACCGGGCGAGCACCAGGGCGTCGACGACAGTGACCGCGACGCATGCCTCGATGCCCTCGCCGAGCGCGCCCATCAGGCGGCTGGCGATCGAACCGTGCAGCAGCAGCGAATGGCCGTCGCGGACATGCAGCATCGGGATCACGAACGGCTGCCCGCCGTCGCCAACGAATGCCACGTGGGCGAGCCAGCTCGCGTCGAGGATGGCATGCACGTCGGACGCGTCGTAACGGGCGCGCTGGCGCACGCGGCGGACGTGGTGGCGTTGCGTGCGGGGCATGGTCCCTCCTCGTTGCGCGCCGGATCTCGCGGGTTGCGGTCGATGGCGGCTTGACAGGCGCATGCTCGCCGCGAAGATTGGCTCCCTGTAGCGCCACCGGAACGGGTTTCGACGGAGCCAATCGTGTACATCGAGCTGGACGGCCAGGGGCCCCGCTACGCACAGCTGATCCGTGCGCTGAAGACGCTCATCCTCGATGGCCGCCTGCCGGCCGGATCGCGCCTGCCGGCAAGCCGCACGCTGGCGCGCGAGATCGAGGTGTCGCGCAACACCGTGCTGGCCGCCTACGAGCAGTTGCAGGCCGAGGGATTCCTCCTCGGCAAGGTCGGCTCGGGCAGCTATGTCGCCGATGTCGGCAGCCGCACGAATCCGGCGCGCCGTCCGGCGCCGGCCTCGCTTGCCGCTCCGTTGTCGCCGTTCGCCCGGCGTGCGCTGGCGATCACCGACGGCTCGCGCATCCCCGGCCGCCAGCATGCCGGCCTGCGCTACAACCTGCAGTACGGCGTGCCGCTGACCAATCCGGCCCTGGCGAGCGCCTGGCGGCGCGAGGTGAACCGTGCCGCCGAGCGCGCCGGGTTCGACTATCCCGACGCGCAGGGCCTGCCGGCCCTGCGCGAGCGCATCTGCGACTACCTCTCGCGCCGGCGCGGTGTCGATGCGGTGCCCGAGGACGTGCTGGTGGTGTCGGGCACCCAGCAGGCCTTCGCGCTGGCGGCACGCGTCCTGCTCGAGGATGGCGCCGCGGTCGCCCTCGAGGACCCGCATTACCGCGGCGCGCGCCAGATCTTCGCCGCACACGGAGCGCGCGTGCGCGGCGTGCGCGTCGACGACGAAGGCCTCGTGCCGGCCGCACTGCCGGCGCGCGCGCGGCTTGCCGTGGTCACGCCCTCGCACCAGTTCCCGACCGGTGCGCTGTTGCCGCTGGCCCGCCGGATGGAACTGCTGCAGTGGGCCGGCAGCAGCCAGGCCTGGCTGATCGAGGACGACTACGACGGCGAGTTCCGCTACGGCGGACGACCGCTCGCGGCGCTGAAGTCGCTCGACCGCGACGGACGCGTGATCTACATCGGCAGCTTCTCGAAAACGCTGTTCCCGGCCCTGCGGCTCGGCTACATGGTGTTGCCGGCGGCCCTGCGCGAGGCGTTCCGCGCGGCCAAATGGCTGGAGGACCGCGGCAGCAACACGCTCGAACAGGTCGCCCTCGCCCAGTTCATGGGCAGCGGCGGCTTCGAGCGCCACCTGCGCCGTGCCGCACAGACGCTGCGCGCGCGGCGCTCGGCGATGCTCGCCGGCCTCGACCGGCATGCCGGCGGCGCCTTCGACATCGTCGATTCGAATGCCGGCATGCATCTCGCCGCATGGCTGCGCTCGCGCAGCCATGCCGATTGCGAGCGCCTCGCCGCACATGCCCGCGCGCGCGGCCTCGGTCTCTATACGGTGGCGCCGTATGCGCTGAGCGCGGCGTTGCGTCCGGGCCTGCTGCTCGGCTACGCGGCGCTGCCGCCGGCCGACATCGAAGCGGCGATGCGCCTGCTCGGGCGCTGCCTGCGCGAGACCGGAATCATTGCTTGAACACGCGCCGCACGGCCTGATATCGGTCCGTGCGGGCGGTGTCCTGTCATAATCGCCGATTGCGCGCCGCCGCTGCAGCCGAATTCAGCATGAGTACCTACCACTCCACCTCCGAACCCGTGCGCTTCGAGCGCGACTGCGCCGCGATCATGGTGCCGCAGGGCGACGCGGTGACCTTGCCGGCCGGCCAGGCCGGCTACATCACCCAGGCGCTCGGCGGCAGCTTCACGGTGTTCGTCGAGGGCAACCTGTTCCGCATCGCCGGAGCCGATGCCGACGCCATCGGCAAGCCCGTTCCGGAACCGCTCGAACTCGCCGAAGGCGCCGGCGACGACGAGGTCGAGAAACTCGTCTGGCAGCAGCTGCGCACCTGTTTCGATCCGGAGATCCCGATCGACATCGTCGAACTCGGCCTCGTCTACGACTGCGAACTCGAGACGCTCGACGACGGCCGGCGCAAGGTCAACGTGCGCATGACCCTGACCGCGCCGGGCTGCGGCATGGGCGAAGTGCTGGTCGATGACGTGCGCACCAAGATCGAGATGATCCCGACCGTCGCCGAAGCCGACGTCGACCTCGTGTTCGACCCGCCGTGGAACCACACGATGATGTCCGACGCGGCCAAGCTCGAGACGGGAATGTTCTGAGCGCCGGGAGCGCGCACGGCGGGCGCCAGTCCGGCTGCCGGCTCCCTGCTTCGATCACCACAGCGGCCGGCCGAAGTCGAACTCCGGCTGGACGAGCGGGGGCGAGAAGGCGGGGCCGGCTGCGTAGTCGATGCCGATGCGCAGCAGCAGGTGGGCGCGGTTGACGTGATCGACGGCGGGAGCGACGACGGCGGCGCCGGCGGCATGGGCCTTGCGCACCAGCGCCATGACGGTGTCGGCGGTCGAGCGGGTCGGGCCGAGTTCCTGCACGAGGGCCGGATCGAGACGCACGACATCGACCGGCAGCAGCTTGAGCGCATGCACGGCGGCCCAGTCGCGGCCGAAATCGTTGAGGCAGATGCGCAGGCCGAGCGCGCGCAGCTCGGCCATGCGTTCCCGCGCGCGCGCTCCGGCGTCGATCAGCGGTGAACACGGCAGGCACAGGGTCAGTCCGGTGCCGGAGAGGTGGCGCTCCTTGAGTTCGCGTTCGAGCCACCAGGCGAGGTCACTGCCGAGCAGCGACTCCACCGATTGCGGCACGAAGATGCGCAGCTGGCGGCCGCGCTTGAGCTGCTGCTCGCGCATCGTGATGGTGTGTTGAAGCAGCAGGCGGTCGACCTGGGCGAGCTGGCCGGTCTCGGCGGCGACCGGGGCGAGATCCTCGTAGCTGACCGTCGCTGCCGGATCCTGCGTGCTGCGCACGCGGAAGCGCAGGTCGAACTGGCCGACCAGCTTGCCGGCCAGCGGCACGATCGGCAGGAAATCGAACATCGCCTGATCGGGCTTGAGCGGTCGCTCGACGACCGCACGCACGGCCAGCAGCGGATCGGTCGGCAGCAAGGCGGCTTCCTTGGCCTCGTACCAGAGCACGCGGTTGCCGCCCATGTGTTCGGCGGCGAGCTGGGCGGCCTCGGCATGGCCGACCATGGCGTCGATGCCGGCCTGGTCGCCGCCGAGCAGGGTCAGGCCGATGCTCGCCGTCAGCGCGTGTTCGCTGCCGAAGGTCCAGGCATGGCGGGCGAATGCCGAGCGGATGTCCTCGGCCGCCAGGGTGATTTCGCTGCGCGAGTGCCGGTGCAGCAGCACGAAGTAGTGGAAGTCCTGGTAGTGCGCGGCGATGTCGGTCGGCTGCAGCTGCGAGCGCAGCACCTGGCCGACATGCGCATCGAGGGCGGCGAGGCCGATCAGGCCGATGCGTTCGCGCAGGGCCTGGGCATGGTCGATGGCGATGCACATCAGCGCGGCCGAGCGGTCGCCGGATGCCGCCGCGAGCTTTTCGATCAGCACGCTGCGCGTGTGCAGGCCGGTGCGTGCATCGCAGGCGCCGCTGACGCCGATCAGTTCGCGCAGGCCGCGCACGCGCGACAGCCGCGAACTGATCGCGTGGGCCAGATGGCGGGCGCGCACCGGCTTCAGCAGGACGTCGTCGCAGCCGGCGGCGACGGCGTCGAAACGGTCGGCGACGTCGCCGTTGGCCGACATCAGCACGATCGGCAAGGCGGCCTGTTCGGGCTGGGCGCGCACCAGCTGGATCAGCTCGATGCCGCGCACGTCCGAGAGTTCCTGGTCGACCACCAGCACGTCGGGGCGGAAGTCCGCGAGCGCCGACAGGGCGGCCTGGCCATTGCTGGCCAGGCGCACGGTCATGCCGCGACCGGCCAGCCAGCGCGCGCGCTCGGTGGCGCTTTCCCGGTCGACTTCGGCGAGCAGCACGCGCCACGGCGTCTGCGTGGTGTGCAGCAGCACTTCGTCGATGCGCGCGATCACCCGCAGGCCATCCACCGGTGCGCTGAAGAAACCGGCCGCGCCGGCACGCATGGCCAGCAGGCGGTCGCCGAGGTCGCCGTTCGGCGAGAACACGAACAGCGCCGTCGGCGCCTGCGCATCGGGCGCCGACTCGGCCAGGCGCGCGCGGATGCGGCCGAGGTGGCGCAGCATGCGCACGTCGAGCAGCAGGGCACCCGGCACCGCCACGGCGAGGTAGCCGAGGAGGTCGTCGATGTCGTCGAAGGTGTTGACCTGGTAACCGCGTTCGCGCAAGGCCGCGGCGAGGCCCGGCGCGCTGCGTGCGGTCTCGCCGGCGAGGCAGGTCGCGCGCGGCAGGCGCAGCGGCACGCCGGCATCGGCGGCGCCGGCGACCGCCTCCGGCGCTGCGGCTTCGACCGCACCGGCCTGGGCGCCCGGCAAGGCATGCACGGCCGCGACCGGCGCGCCGGACAGTTCGCCGAGCGCACTGCCGAGCGCGTTGACCATGACCGCGAGGCGTTCGAGCGCGGCCTCGTTCGGAACCAGGGCGTCGTCGATGAACGAGCACAGGTAGGCGGCGAGTTCGAGCGCGGAGCCGTTGACCGCGGCCAGGCCGAGGGTCTCGCTGGTGCCGGCGATCTGGTCGAGTTCGTCGCCAAGCTGGCGCGCCGCGCGATGGTCCCAGCCCGAGCGCGCCAGCGGCTGCCAGCGCCGCACGAGGTTGAGGCAGCGTTCGCGCAGGGCCTCCCTCGCGGTGTCGTCGGTGATGCCTGGGTGGGCGCTGCCGTTGCTCATCGGGCGGTTGTCTTCCCTGGGCCGCGACCGGCCTGCGCGCAGGGTGTCGGATGGGCGGCGGGGTCGTCGTGCGCTGGCGCACAGTTTGCAAGCGCGCAGGCCTGCGCGCGGGCGGGCGGGGCCGTCCCGGGCCCCTCGGCAAGGCGGTCGCATTCCCCGCTTGCGCAATCGATCGGAACCTACATAGCATGGCCGGTCCACGGAGCTTCGTCCATGCGCCGACGCCTGCACCTCGTTGCGGTGATCCTGTTCGTGATCGTCTTCCTGCTGGATCTGGCCATCTGGGGCGCCGTGCCCGGATTGCCGGATGTCGGCGAAGGCATCGCCCGATCGGCACGCTCGGAAACCCTCCTCGCGACCACCTACATCCTCCTGGGCGGCATGCTCGATGCCGCCGTGCCGGCCCTCGGCGAGTTCGGTGCCGGCTTCTTCACGCGGGCGGTCGGCGAGGCGTTCCCGAGCATCGTCGAGGCGCCGAACCTCGCCATGGACCTCATTTTCTCCTCGCGCTTCAACGGCACCCACGGCTGGTTGAAGACGCTGTACTGGGCAGCGCCGGTGCTGCTGGTCCTTTCCATCGTGCTGTGGGCGCGCAAGCCGAAGACGATCCGTCTGGTCGGTGGCCGCCGTTGAGCGCCGATGCCGCGCCTGCCGTTCCTGGTGCGCCGCATCATCCCGACTTCCATCCGTTGCGTGAATCAGTTCGCAATCGAAGCATTCGCGCACAGCTAGCTTCCACCAGTTTCCACACACCCTGAAACAGCGAGGACGCAACAGGCCACCCGGGCGGGGCACCCGGGGAGCCCGCCACGAAATCACCAGCAAGATGAATGTTCGACGCGGGCGAAGATCCGCGCACGCGGCACGGGGAGTGAAGGATGCCCGTTGATTGGGGAGGGGCCGCGAAAGGCGGCATCAATAGAACACTGACATTCATCCCTTGGAGGTTTCTGTGAAGCTGGATCCTAGAACTGCTTTGCGTCGTACCTCGCTTTCCGCAGCCATGCTCGCAATGCTCGGCTGCGGTTCGCTCGTCCAGGCCGCCGCCGTCACCGATGCGGAAATCCAGGCCTATGCGGACCGGGCGAACTTCACTGCCGATCTCGACCGGCAGGACATCACCCACTACATCGTCACCTATGCCGGCAACGCACCCGAACATCAGTCGGCAGCGCTCGATGCCGACCTTGCCCGCGTTGCCCGCGAGACCGGCCTCGAAGTGAAGCACGCGCGCACGCTCGCCACCGGCGCGCAACTCGTCGAGGTGGTGCGCAGCCGCAGCCGGATTGCCGCCCAGGGGGCTGCCGACGCGGCGCGTTCCGTGATGGTCGCGTTCGCCAGGAATCCGGCCGTCGCCTATGTCGAACCGGATCGCCGCATGACCGCGGTGCTGTCGCCGAACGACACCAACTACGCGAGCCAGTGGGACCTGTTCGAGGCGACCGGCGGGCAGAACCAGCCTTCGGCATGGGACCTCTCGACCGGCGCCGGCATCCGCGTCGCCGTCATCGACACCGGCATCGCCCCGCACAGCGATCTCGCCGGGCAGATCGTCGGCGGCTACGACTTCATCACCAGTTCCGCCACCGCCCGTGACGGCAACGGCCGTGACTCGAACCCGAACGACGAAGGTGACTGGTTCAACTCGACCGAATGCGGCACCGGCTATGCGTCGAACTCGAGCTGGCACGGCACCCACGTTGCCGGCACCGTCGCCGCGCTGACCAACAACGCCAAGGGCGTGGCCGGCGTCGCCTACGGCGCCAAGGTCGTCCCGGTGCGCGTGCTCGGGCGTTGCGGCGGTTCCACCTCGGACATCGTCGACGCGATCGTCTGGTCCTCGGGCGGCAGCGTTTCCGGCGTGCCGGCCAACGCCAACCCGGCGCGGGTCATCAACATGAGCCTCGGCGGCAGCGGATCCTGCGGCTCGTTCCAGGCGGCGATCAACACGGCGCGCAGCAACGGCACCGTGGTCGTGGTGGCGGCGGGCAACTCGAACGCCAATGTAAGCGGCTTCTCGCCGGCGAACTGCACCGGCATCATTTCGGTCGCCGCGACCGATCGCCAGGGCAACCGCGCCTCGTACTCGAACTACGGCACCGGCATCACCGTGTCGGCTCCGGGCGGCGAGACGGCGACGACGACCAACGGCATCCTGTCGACGCTCAACACCGGCACGACGACGCAGGGCAGCGAGAGCTACGCCTACTATCAGGGCACCTCGATGGCGGCCCCGCACGTGGCCGGTCTCGCCGCGCAGATCCTCGCCCTCAATTCGAGCCTGACGCCCGACCAGGTGCGCACCTACATCACCTCGAACGCGCGCGCCGTGCCGGGCTCCTGTTCGGGGGGCTGCGGTGCCGGCATCATCAACGCCTACGCGACCCTGCAGGCAGTCGGTGGCGGCGCCTCGAACGTCGCCCCGGTGGCCAACTTCAGCTTCACCACGAGCGGCCTGACCGCGACCTTCAGCGACAGCTCCACCGACAGCGACGGCAGCATCGTGTCGCGCTCGTGGAACTTCGGTGACGGCAGCACCTCGACGGCCACCAACCCGAGCAAGACCTACGCGTCTGCGGGCACCTATTCGGTGTCGCTGACGGTCACCGACAACGGTGGCGCCACCCACAGCAAGACCTCGTCGGTCACGGTGTCGAGCGGCGGTGGCGGCGGCAACGTGCTGTCGAACAACGTGCCGGTGAGCGGACTCGGCGCGACCACCGGCAACTGGGTGCACTACACGATGGTCGTTCCGGCCGGTGCCACCGGCCTCAAGTTCACCACCAGCGGCGGCAGCGGCGACGGTGACCTGTACGTGCGCTTCGGTTCGCAGCCGACCACCTCGGCCTACGACTGCCGTCCGTATGCGGCGGGCAACAGCGAGACCTGCAACATCGCCACGGCCCAGGCCGGCACCTATCACGTGTCGATCCGTGCCTACTCGACGTTCTCCGGCGTGACCCTCACCGGCAGCTACACCGCCGGCGGCGGTGGCGGCGGCAACGTGCTCGCCAACGGCGTGCCGAAGACCGGACTCGGCGCGACCACCGGCAACTGGGTGCACTACACGATGGTGGTCCCGGCCGGCGCCACCGGCCTCAAGTTCACCACCAGCGGTGGCAGCGGTGACGGCGACCTCTACGTGCGCTTTGGTGCGCAGCCGACCACCTCGGCGTACAACTGCCGTCCGTACCTGAGCGGCAACAACGAGACCTGCAACATCGCCACGGCCCAGGCCGGCACCTACCACGTGTCGATCCGCGCCTACTCGACGTTCTCGGGGGTGACCCTGACCGGCAGCTACACGCCGTAGCGGGAAGCCTGTCCGCGCACCCGCAGGTGCGCGCTTTGCCAGGGCGACCGGCCGCAAGGCCGGTCGCCTTTTTCGTTGCCGGTTGCCGGAATGCGCGGCCGTCATGCGCCCGCGCGATGCCGGCATCGACACCGCGGCCACGGTCAGGGCCGCACGCCGCGATGCAGCGGCATGCGGCGGACGCCTTGCGGGATCGATCACGGCATCCCTAGACTCGGCGCATGGACACCGAAACCATGCCGCGCCGCAACCTCTATCCCGAAATCGAGCCGTACGACCGCGGCCACCTGCAGGTGTCGCCGCTGCACCGGATCCACTACGAACAGTGCGGCAACCCGAACGGCAA
The DNA here is from genome assembly GCA_934526015.1 of uncultured Dokdonella sp. Taxonomy (GTDB): domain Bacteria; phylum Pseudomonadota; class Gammaproteobacteria; order Xanthomonadales; family Rhodanobacteraceae; genus Dokdonella. The sequence goes on along the minus strand of CAKSZY010000002.1, from coordinate 251,034 downwards.
GCCGGTCGTGTTCCTGCACGGCGGCCCCGGAGCCGGCTGCAACCCGAAGGTGCGCCGCTTCTTCGATCCGGCGCATTACCGCATCGTGCTGTTCGACCAGCGTGGCTGCGGAAATTCGACGCCGCATGCCGAACTGACCGACAACACCACCTGGCACCTGGTCGCCGACATCGAGCAGTTGCGCACCCACCTCGGCATCGCGCGCTGGCAGGTGTTCGGCGGCTCCTGGGGCTCGACCCTGGCGCTGGCGTATGCGCAAAGCCATCCCGGATGCGTCAGCGAACTGGTCCTGCGCGGCATCTTCATGCTGCGCCGAAGCGAGCTCGAGTGGTTCTACCAGCGTGGCTGCGATGCCCTCTATCCGGACGCCTGGGAGCGCTACCTCGCGGCGATCCCGGAAGTGGAGCACGGCGACCTCATGAGTGCCTACCACCGCCGCCTGACCAGCGCCGATCCCGCCGTGCAACTGGCCGCTGCGCGCGCCTGGTCGGTATGGGAAGGCTCGACCAGCTTCCTGTTCCCCGACCCGGGCCACATCGCCGGCAGTGCCGAGGACCAGTTCGCGCTCGCCTTCGCGCGCATCGAATGCCACTACTTCGTCAACGGCGGATTCTTCGAGTGCGACGACCAGTTGCTGCGCAACGTCGGCCGCATCCGCGACATTCCGGCGGTGATCGTGCAGGGTCGCTATGACGTCGTCTGCCCGATGCGCAGCGCGTGGGACCTGCACCGCGCATGGCCGGAAGCGGACCTGCGCATCGTCGCCGATGCCGGCCACTCGGCATTCGAGGCCGGCATCACCCACGAACTCGTCAGCGCGACCGACCGCTTCCGCTGAGCCGCGGAACCGATCCGTCGCGACGCTCCCTCATGCGGACCTCGCGGGCCCCGGTTCGCCGCGATCGCGGGAGGATCAGGGCCGCGTGGCGGGTTTCGCCGTCGCACCCGTGGTCACCAGCGAGGCCGCCGGCGAAAGGGTGATGCGGAAGCAGGCGCCACCGCCGGCGACCGGCACGTACTCGAGCGCCGCCTGGCTCGACTCGCACATCTGCTTGGCGAGATACAGGCCGAGGCCGGTGCCGTATTCACTGGTGGTGAAGAACGGATCGAAGATCTGCGCGGCGACTTTCGGCGGGATGCCGGGGCCGCGGTCGACGATCTCGAGCAGCGGCGGCCCCTTGTCGGTGGCCAGACGGGCGACCACCACCACGCGCGCCGCGGCGCCGGGTTCGCGACCGTAGCGCAGCGCGTTCTGCACGAGGTTCCAAGCCACCTGGTGCAGGTGCTGGGGATCGACCATGGCCTCGACCCGGCGGTTCTGCGTGATCGCGCGCAGGTGGTCCTGGCCGAGGTCGTTGCCTTGCTTGTATTCCTCGACGAAGGCCAGTGCCCAGGCATTGACGTCGATGCTTTCCGGCCGCGAGCGCTCGCGGCGCGACAGCTGGAGGATGTTCTCCACCACCTCGTTGGCGCGCGTGCAGTGGTTGTTGACGATCTCGACGAGGCGGCGGTCCTCCTCGTGCAGGTTTTCCGACTCGGCCAGCAGTTGCGCCGAGTAGCGGATCGCCGCCAGCGGATTGCGGATCTCGTGGGCGATCGAGGCGGACAGGCGGCCGAGCGAACTCAGCGTCATCTCCTCGGCGCGGCGCGACAGCAGCGAGGTGTCGTCGAGGAAGATCAGTACGTGGGTGTCGTCGTTGGCCGTCATCCGCGAGAAGCGCGGAATGACCTCGGGCACGTCGGCGGCGAGCGCGATCGGGGTCTGGTCGATGCGCCCGGAATGGCGCCAGTGGTAGAGGCGGCGCGACAGTTCGGGCGCCACCGCACCGAGGTCGCGCTGGTTCGGCGAAGGATTGCCGATCAGGTGCCAGGCCGATTCGTTGATGGTCAGGATGTGGTTGGCATCGTCGACCAGGATGACGCCGGTCTTCATGCGCCGGATGATGAGGTCGTTGACCTGCTCGAGGTTGAACAGGTCGACGCCGCGCTTCTCGGCAAGCGCCTCGGTCTCGCGCATCTGCCGGCCGAGGTGCGCGCACAGGCCCGCCACGGCGAAGTAGGCGACGCCGAAAAGCACCGATTCGACCATGTTGCGCTCGCCGGCGCTGCCGAGCGGGAACAGCGACGGGGCGATGATGCCGATCGCGGCGAACACGGCGAGCAGCATCGACTGGCGGAACGGCAGCAGCAGCGCCCCGACGCCGACGTTGACCAGCAGCATCACAGGGATCGCGGCGTGACCGCCGACCAGCGACATGAGTACCGCCGCGGCGGCGATGACGTCGATGGTCAGGGCGAAGCCGATGCTGGCGGCCACATGCCGGCGCATGCGGTCGGTCGAGATCAGCAGCACCAGGGCGATGGCGAGATAGGCGACGGCGACGCCGCGGCCGAGCAGCGGGTGGCCGACCTTGATCCAGTCGAAGGCGAGCGAGCTGAACACGAGGCCGGTGTAGACGACCGCCTCGAGCACGCGGTAGAGGTTGAAGAAATACAGCTCGCGTCGCGTGATGTCGCCGGATTCGCCGGACGGACGGCGCATTTGCTTGTCGGCCAAGAGCATTCCTCCGCGGTGACCCAGTATAGGCCGGCGGACTCGTGCCGCCATAGGTGTTCGTCGCGGCAAGCCCGGCTCCGCTATGCTTCCTGCAGCTGAAGGGAGGGGTGGAGATGAGGCATTCGAAGTTGCGTGCGATCGTCCTGTTGACGGCGATGGCGGCACTGCCGGCATGGGCGGTGCCGGCCCACTATGTCGTGTTCGGCTTCGACGCGCAGGGTCGCATCGAGGCGCGTTTCCATGCCACGGTCGAGCTTGCCGCCGACACCGCCGCCGCGGTCGCACCGTCGCTGCCGGGTCATCTCGATGGCCGCCTCGGCTGGCGTGCGGTCAAGGACGGCGGCCGCAGCGAGCGGCGCGAGGTCGAGGTCTCGCGCGTGCTGCGGGCCGAGTTCGCCCGTGACCTCGAGCATGGCCACGGCGAGATCGAAGGCCGCTTTGCCGCCGATCCCGATCCGGCCTTCGTGCTGCGCGTGCCGCTCGCCGAGGCAGAGGCCGTCGAATTCGAGACGGCGGCAGGGACGCAGCGCTTCGACCTGACGGCACTGGCCGCAGCGGCCGATCGCCTGCCCATGGCCGGCAGCGCGCAGGCGCGGATCGAGGCGGGCAACGAGCCGGCCGGAGCCGGCGGCGATCCGGCCAACCGGGTCGACCTGCTGGTCCTCGGCGACGGTTACACGGCAGCCCAGGAAGCGACGTTCAACAGCCATGTCAATGCGCTGGAAACCGCCATTTTCGCCGTCAGTCCGTACAAGGAGTACGCCAATTTCGTCAACTGGCGCAGCGGCTTCATCGCCTCGACGCAGTCGGGAGCCGACCATCCGCCCTACCAGGCCGGCTGCACCACGACCGCCTGCTGTGCGGATGCCGCCGCCCAGAACGACGGTGCCGCCGGCACTTTCGTCGTCACCGCGCTCGACGGCCGCTACTGCACGAACCAGATCCACCGCCTGCTGACGGTGAACGCCTCCAAGGTGTTCACCGCGGCCGGGGCGTACCCGGACTGGGACAAGATCCTCGTCACCGTCAACGATCCGCTCTACGGCGGCGCCGGCGGCAGCTATGCGGTGACCTCGGCGAACGCGCAGGCCGCGCTGATCGTCATCCACGAGTACGGCCACAGCTTCCACAGGCTCGCGGATGAATACACGACCGCGTATCCCGGTTTCCCGGCCTGCAGCGACCTCGGCGCCTCGCCGAACTGCGAAGCCAATGTCACCAACCAGACCGATCCGGCGCTGATCAAGTGGCGCAGCTGGTTCACGCCGGGCATCGCCATCCCGACTCCGGCCGGCACGCCCGGTACCGGACTGTTCGAAGGTGCGCGCTACCTCACCAGCGGCATGTACCGGCCGACCAACAACAGTTGCCTGATGCGCAGCCTCGGCTCCAGCTTCTGCAGCGTGTGCCGGCAGGAATACGTGAAGTACCTCTACCGCGGCGGCTTCGGCACGCCGGCCGGCGGCATCGACCTGATCGAGCCCGGCAGCGAGTCGCCGTCGCCGGCGACGCCGGTGGTCGTTGCCACCGGCACGCCGCGCACGTTCACCGCCACGATCCTGCGCCCGGTGATCGGCACCATCGCCCTGCAGTGGTACCTCGACGGCACGCCGATTCCCGGGGCGACCGGCGAATCCCACCTCTTCACCCAGGCGGCGGCGACGCCGGCCGTGCGCACGCTGGAACTGCGCGCGACCGACACGACCGCGTTCGTCCACGCGCAGATGGCCGACGGCCTGACCACCCACACGCGCAGCTGGACGATCCAGATCGACGCCGACCGGCTGTTCCAGCACGGCTTCGAATAGGCGCTGTCCGGCGCAGGGCGGGTACCGGCGCGTATCCGCCCGCTGACGTCGGCGATCGGCCGGCGCGGCCGCGGACGCGTGGTGCGGCGCGGCAGCCGGCGGCCGCGGTTTTCCCGGCCACTTCGGCGGCGCGACGGGGCGATCCGGCTTGCCGCGCCGGCGGCGCGACAACCGGCCATTTTGCAATCGCAGCACGGATTGCCGAAAATGCGTGCCGGCTTTTCCGCGGACCGATCCTCCATCGGTGTCTCCGCCCGGTCCCGCCAGCACCATTCCGGTGCCGGCGGTGTGCGCAACCCAGCAAGGTGCATGCATGAACTTCCACGAATATCAGGCGAAGGAACTGTTCGCCGAGTACGGCCTGCCGGTCCCCGCGGGCAAGGTCGCCAGCAGCGCCGATGAGGCCGTCGCCGTCGCCCAGTCGCTCGGCAAGGGCCCCTGGATGGTCAAGGCGCAGATCCATGCCGGCGGGCGCGGCAAGGCCGGCGGCGTCAAGTTCTGCAAGACCACCGACGACGTGCGCACGGCCGCGGCCGGCATGCTCGGCACGAAGATGGAGACCTACCAGTCGGCCGGGCGTGCGCTGCCGGTCAACCTCGTCCTCGTCACCGAAGCCACCGACATCGTCAGCGAGCTCTACATGTCGGTGCTGGTCGATCGCGGCAGCCGCACGGTGTCCTTCATCGCCTCGGCGGCCGGCGGCGTCGACATCGAGCAGGTCGCCCGCGACACGCCGGAGAAGATCCACACGCTCGAGGTGGATTTCGTCGAGGGCGTGCAGCCCTACCACGCGCGCCGCCTGGCCTTCGACATGGGCCTCAATGCGCGCCAGGCCGGGCAGCTGACGAAGATCATGCTCGGCCTCTTCAAGCTGTTCAACGACAAGGACCTCGCCCTCGTCGAGCTCAATCCGCTCGCGGTGGTGGCCGGCGGCGACCTCATGGCGCTGGACGGCAAGATCAATTCCGACGACAACGCCGAGTTCCGCCATCCGCGCCTGGCCGCGATGCGCGACGAGTCGCAGGAGGATCCCGCCGAAGCGGCCGCCGTGCAGCACAACCTCAACTACGTGACGATGGGCGGCAACATCGGTTGCATGGTCAATGGCGCCGGTCTCGCCATGGCGACGATGGACGTCATCAAGCTCAACGGCGCCGAGCCGGCCAACTTCCTCGACGTCGGCGGCGGCGCGACCAAGGAACGCGTGACCGAGGCGTTCAAGCTGATCCTGTCCTCGGACAAGGTCGAGGCGATCCTCGTCAACATCTTCGGCGGCATCGTCCGCTGCGACCTCATCGCCGAGGGCATCATCGCGGCGGTGAAGGAAGTCGGCCTGACCATCCCGGTCATCGCCCGCCTCGAGGGCACCAACGTCGAGAAGGGTCGCGAGCTGCTGGTCAATTCCGGCCTCAAGATCACCCCGGCCGTCGATCTCAACGACGCCGCGCAGAAGGCGGTTGCCGCCGTCAAAGCCGCCTGAGCGAAGGAACCCCCATGAGCGTCCTCATCAACAGCAACACCAAGGTCATCACCCAGGGCTTCACCGGCCAGCAGGGCACCTTCCATTCGACCCAGGCGCTCGACTACGGCACCCGCCTGGTCGGCGGCGTGACCCCCGGCAAGGGCGGCACCACCCACATCGAGCTGCCGGTGTTCGACACCGTCGCCGATGCGGTCGTCGAGACCGGCGCCGATGCGTCGATGATCTTCGTGCCGCCGCCGTTCGCCGCCGACGCGATCCTCGAGGCGATCGATGCCGGCATCAAGGTCATCGTCGCCATCACCGAGGGCATTCCGGTGCTCGACATGCTGCGCGTGAAGAACGTGCTGAAGGCGCATCCGGACACCGTGCTGGTCGGCCCGAACTGTCCCGGCGTCATCACTCCCGGCGAATGCAAGATCGGCATCATGCCGGGCCACATCCACAAGCCCGGCAAGGTCGGCATCGTGTCGCGCTCCGGCACGCTGACCTACGAGGCGGTGTTCCAGACCACCAGCGTCGGCCTCGGCCAGTCCACCTGCATCGGCATCGGCGGCGATCCGATCAACGGCCTCAACTTCGTCGACTGCCTGAAGCTGTTCCAGGACGATCCGCAGACCGAGGGCATCATCATGGTCGGCGAGATCGGCGGCAGCGCCGAGGAGGAAGCCGCCGAATACATCGCCGAACACGTGACCAAGCCGGTGGTTGCCTTCATCGCCGGTGCCTCCGCTCCGGCCGGCAAGCGCATGGGTCATGCCGGCGCGATCATTTCCGGCGGCAAGGGCACGGCGGCGGCGAAGTTCGAGGCACTGGAGAAGGCCGGCGTGACCACGGTCAAGTCGCCGGCCGACCTCGGCAAGGTGCTGGCGACGAAGCTGAAGTAGGCGTCAGCGCCGCGTCTGCACAAGCGGCGAAGGCCGCGGAGCGATCCGCGGCCTTTTTCGTTGCGCCCGCCGGGTCGCGGGAACGTGGCGCGGACGCGGGCGGCGCGCTGTCGGCGTTGTTGCGCTTTCAGTTCGCCGCGATCCGCGCGCCGTCGGCGGCTTCGGTGCGCACGACGATGCTCCAGCCGCGACGGGTGAGCTCGCGCTGGCTGCGCAGGCTCGCGTCGCCGCCGATCAGCACGCGCTTGTCGGCATGGCGGAACTCCGCGCGGTCGAGGAATTCCTCGACTTCGCCGGTCCAGGCGAGGTAGTCGACCGGCAATGGCAGCACGCGCTCGCCATCGACGCTGTCGTAGGCGAGCCCGGCACCGACCGCCAGCAGACGTCCGCCGCGCGCACGCTTGCCGAGGGCCTGCGCGAGCATCTCCAGCGCGTTGACGACGAAGCGCGCCTCGAACTCGCTGTTCGCGGTCATCGCCAGTTCGAGCAGGGCGTTGCCGCCGGCGGCGGGTTGCAGCGCATCGAGGGCGTCGACGAGGGCGGTCTGCAGGCTCGGCGTGAACACGCCGCGACGCAGGAACTGGCGCATCAGCAGTTCATCGCTGCAATGGCGGCGCAGGCGCCCGTGGTTGCGTTCGCGCAGGTTGTCGGCATCGAGGGTCCAGACGATCTCGTTGAGACGCCTGCCGTGGCCGAGGACGACGGCGCCGCTGCCGCCGATCGAAGCGATCGCCGTGTTCGCGGCAAGGCGTCCGCCCGCGCCGGCCCAGGCGAGACGATCGAGGCGCTCGCGGATGTAGGGATTGCGCGTGTAGGGATCGATGCCGAGCTGCCGGGCCAGATTGCGGCGCACCTTGCCGAACTCCGCCTGGCGCTTGAGCTCGCGCTCGAGTTCGTCGGCAGCACGCTGGTGCCAGCGCTTCTTCCGCGAGCTGCCGGCCGTTGCCGCCTCCTCGCGCGCGACGTCGGCGGCATCGCTCATCGGGCCGTCGCCGCGCGGATACTTCGTGCCATCGGTGCCGAGGCGGATGGCGGCGCGGTCGGAGAGCCGTCGGGCCTGGTCGCCGAACCGGGCAAGCCGGCGGCCGAGGTAGCGCGCGACGCCGGCCGGAAGACCGGTCAGCGTGTCGAGCGGATGAAACAGCACCTGGCCGAGGTCGCTTGCGGTCGATCCGGCGCTGTCGGTCGCCGCGCGGGCGAACGCCGCCGAATGCGTCACCGCGTCGAGGGCTTCCAGCGCCGGCAGTTCGGCGACGCGATCGGAGAGGATCTCGACGCTGTCGGCGTGGATGACGCCGACCGGCGTGTCGAGGGTGAAGCGCGCCATGTAGCCGCGGATCTCGACATGCGGATCGACCCGGAAGCCCGGCCCCGACAGCAACGCCGGCGGGGCGAACGAAGTCGCATCGAGGACCGGCTCGAGTTCGTGCGCCTGCGCCTGCACGCGGCTGGCGAGCAGGCACAGGGTCACGGCGACACAGCAGCGGAGGAAGGGCAGGGGCGGCATCGGCGGATCGCAGGCGCATCGCCATGTCCAGCGGCGTGGGCGATGCAGGGTGGAACGAAACCTCATTCTAGCCATCATCGGCACGCGGACGCCGGCCATGGCAGACTCGCGGCTCCTCCGTTCAGCAGGCATTCGCGCGAAGCACATGGAAGTCGCCACCTTCCTCCACGGCAACCGGCTCGAAGTCCTCGCCGATCGGCTCGTCGACGAGGAGTTGCAGCAGCTCGACGCCGATCCGCTGTGCCGCCAGGTCATCGTGGTGGGGCACCCCGCGCTCGGGCGATGGCTGCAGGAGCGCATCGCCGGTCGCCTCGGCATCGCCGCCAACATCGACTTTCCGTTGCCGTCGTCGTTCGCCTGGGAAGTCCTGCGGGCAAGCCTCGGCGACCTGCCGGCGGATTCCGCGTTCTCGCGCGAGGCGCTGACCTGGCGCATCCACGCGGCATTGCCGAAGTGGATCGGCGACCCGCGCTTTGCGCCGGTTCGGCGCTATCTCGGTGACGGCAGCGATGCGCGCAAGCAGTACGAGCTTGCCGGCCAGCTCGCGCGCACCTTCGACGAATACATGGTCAACCGCCCGCACTGGGTGCGTGCCTGGGCGCAGGGTGGTCGTGCCGTGTCCGACCCCGACGAGGACTGGCAGGCCGAGCTGTGGCGTCACCTCGTCGCCGGCACGACCGAGCAGGACCGCGCCAGCCTGATGGCGCGCGCGCTCGAACGCCTGCGCGATCCGGCGCCGCTGCCGGCCGGCGTGCCGCGCCGCGTCGCCGTGTTCGGTGCGTCCTTCCTGTCGCCGCTGCTGCTCGAGTTCTACCTCGCCCTGGCGGGACGGCTGCCGATGCGCTTCTACCAGCCGAATCCCTGTCTCGACTACTGGGGCGACATCGTCTCGCTGCGCGAGCAGGCGCGACTGAAAGGTCTGTGGAAGGCGCACCAGCGTTCCGGGCGCAGCGGGCACGCCGAAGCCGGCCACCCGCTGCTGGCCTCGTGGGGCAGGCTCGGGCGCGAGTACCTGAAGGCGATCCACGAGCCCGACGTGGTCGTGCATGACGACGACGGCTTCGTCGTGCCGGATTCGTCGAGTCTGCTCGGCTGGTTGCAGAAGGGCCTGCTGCTGCTCGATCCGGAGCACGCGCCGCCGCCGCGCGAGCGGATGCCCTCGATCGAACTGCACGGCTGTCCCGACCGGCGCCGCGAGGTGGAAGTGCTGCGCGACCGCCTGCTGGCGATGTTCGAGCAGCGCCCGGACCTGCAGCCGCACGATATCCTCGTCATGTCGCCGCAGATCGATGCCTGCGTGCCGTACATCGATGCGGTGTTCGGCGGTGCCGACGAAACGCTGGCCATTCCCTATCGCATCAGCGACGTGCCGCTGCGCAGCGTGCATCCGCTGATCGACGCGTTCCTGCGCGTGCTTGCGCTCGGCGACAGCCGTTTCACCACCGGCGACGTGCTCGGCCTGCTCGCCGAGCCGGCGATCGCGCGACGCTTCGGCATCGACGGCACCGGTCACGCCTGGATCGCCAGCTGGCTCGACCAGGCCGCCATCCGCTGGGGACTCGATGCGCCGTTCCGCGCAGCGGTCGGGGCTGCGCAGGTCGACGCGAACAGCTGGCGCTTCGGCTTCGATCGTCTCCTCCTCGGCCATGCGCTCGGTGATGAATCCGGCCTCGTCGCCGATGTCGCGCCGGTGGCCAACGTCGAAGGCGCCGATGCGCGCGCGCTCGGCGAACTCGCGCGCTTCGTCGATGCGCTGGCGCAGACGCGCGCCGGCTATGCGGTGCCGCGCACCGCCGCAAGCTGGAGGGATTGGCTGACGGCACGACTCGAACTGCTGTTCGACAGCGAGCCGGACGATGCCGCCGAACTGGCCGCCGTGCGTTCGCTGCAGGCGGCGATCCGCACGTTCGGCGCCCAGGCCGATGCCTGGCTGGAAGGGGAGCGCCTGCCGTTCGAAGTCGTGCGTGCGGCGCTCGAAGGCGCGCTGGCCGATCCCTCGGCGCGCCGCGGTGGACGATTCGGCATCACCTTCTGCGGCATGGTGCCGATGCGCAACCTGCCGCATCGCGTGGTCTGCCTGCTCGGTCTCGACGCCGGCGCCTATCCGCGCCGCCAGCCGGTCGCCGGCTTCAACCTCATGCGCCGCCATCCGCGGCCCGGCGACCGCAGCGTGCGCGAGGATGACCGCTTCCTGTTCCTCGAAGCGCTGGTCGCCGCGCGCGAGGTGTTCTACCTCAGCCACGTCGATCGCGACGTCCGCAGCGGCAGCGCGAGTCCGCCGTCGCCGCTCGTCGACGAGCTGTTCGATTTCCTCGCTGCCGCGCACGGTGATGGGTGGAACGAGGTGGCGGCGACCCTGCGCTTCCATCATCGCCTGCATCCGTTCGATCCGGCGTACTTCAGTGCCGGGGCTGCCGTGCGCAGCTACGACGCGGCATGGCGCGCGGCGGCGGAAGCGCTGGTGGCGCCTTGGCAGCGGCCGAAGCCGTTCGCCGCCGACGCCGAGGCCATGCTGGCGCCGGACGACGTCGGCACGACCATCGAACTCGAGGATCTGCTGGCGTGGCTGCGCGATCCGCTCGACGACTGGTTTCGTCACACGCTGCCGATGCGGGTGCAGGCGGACGAGGCGATCGGCGACAGCGAGCCGTTCGTGCTCGACCGGCTGCAGCGCTACCGCATCGGCGACCGCCTGCTCGGTGCGCTGGAACGGCGGCCCGACCGGCATCGGCTGCAACGCGAGGGCGTGCTTCCGCTCGGCCCGGCCGGCGAGGCGCAGTGGGAGGAAATCGCCGACTGCGCGGCGCAGATCGAGGCGGCCACGGCGGGATGGCTCGGGCCCGCGCTGCGCACGCCCGAGCCGGCCCGGCGCGAGGTCGCCATCGGCAGCTCCGGGCTGCGTCTGTCGGGCATCCCGCGTCTGCTCGTCGATGGCAGCAAGCGCGCACTGCTGCTGCGGCGCACCGGGCACATCCGCGGCATCGATCTTGCGCGCCTCGCGCTCGAGCGGATCCTGCTCGGCGCCGAACGGACAGGGGTGGCGGTGCGGGCGATCGGCTTTTCCGGCCGCGCGCTCGAATCGTTCGAACTCGGCGCGATCGAAACGGAGGGCAAGTGGCTCGCCGCGCTCGCCAACGCCTTCGTCGAAGGTCGGCGCTGGCCGCTTCCGCTGTATCCGCGCTCGGCCAGCGCGTGGGCGCGGGTACAGGTGAAAGCAGGCCGCAAGCATCCCGATACCGCCGCGCGCGAAGCGTGGATCGGCAACGATGCCGGCGCCGGCGAGCGCGAGGCTCCGCTCACCGCGTTGTTCACCCGCGACGGCGACGAACCCGTGCCGGGCGTCGAGTTCAGCCGCCTCGCGGCGGCCGTCTATGCACCGTTGTACGCGGCCGCGAAGGAGATCGCCGCATGACCGCCGCGCTCGCGGTCGACCGCCTGCCGTTGCGTGGCCTGCACCTGATCGAGGCCAGTGCCGGTACCGGCAAGACCTTCACCATCGCCCTCCTGTACCTGCGCCTGCTGCTCGAGCGCGATGCCGGGCTGCGCGGCATCGCCGTGGTCACCTTCACCGAAGCAGCGACACGCGAACTGCGCCAGCGCCTGCGCCTGCGCGTCGGCGATGCGTTGCGCAGCCTGCGCGGCAAGCCTTCCACCGATGCCGCCCTCGAGTCCGTGCTTGCCGTGCACCGTGACGACAGCGAGCGCCAGCGCCTCGCGCTGGAGCGCCTCGAAGCCGCACTGACCGGCTTCGACGAGGCCTTCGTGGCGACGATCCATGGTTTCTGCCGGCAACTGCTGGCGGAAACCGCGTTCGAGAGCGGCCTGCCGTTCTTCGAACTCGACACCGATGCCAACGGCGAAGCCGTGCAGGAACTCGTGCGCGACTTCTGGCGACTGCACGTCGTCGCCGCGGCCGACGAAGGCGCGCGCACGGCCGTCGAACGCTGGCGCGAACCGGATGTACTGGCCCGCGAGCTCGTGCAGTCGCAGGCGCTCGCCCTCGATGCCGCGGCGATCGATCCGGTCGATGCCGGTGGCTGGCTGGAACGCGCGCAGCGCGCTTTCGCGGTGGCGCTGCGCGATTGGAAGGCCTGCGTCAAGGACGGCCGGGCGGTCCGCGCCTTGAAGGAACTGCGCGAAGCCGCGCAGGAAAAACGGGTTTCCATCGCCAAAGACGGCCACCATAACGCCGACGCGCTCGACCGCTGCGAGGCAGCGATCAGCGCCCCGACTCCCGATCACGCACAGCTGCGCCCGCTGCACCTCGCCTGCCTGCGCGAGGCGATCGCCAGGGCGACACGCAAGGGCTGGTCGCCCGGTGTGGAACTCCTTGCCGTGGCGGGCATCGTCGAAACGCTGCTCGACGCCAACGACGAAGTCGTGCGGGCACGGCATGCCGCGTTCCTCGTCGATGCGCTCACCTGGGTCCGCAGCGGCCTCGCGGCGCGGCGCGAACGCCTGCGTCATTTCGGTTTCGACGACCTCATCGGCGTGCTGCACGAACGCCTGCACGGGGCGGACGGTGCCGCGCTCGCGCGCACGATCGCGCAGCGCCTGCCGGCCCTGCTGGTCGACGAGTTCCAGGACACCGATCCGCAGCAGTACGCGATCCTCCGCAGCCTGCATGGCGGGCGCGAGGATGGCGTCATGTTCCTGATCGGCGATCCCAAGCAGGCGATCTACCGGTTCCGCGGCGGCGACGTGTTCACCTTCCGCGCGGCGGCGAAGGATGCCGGCGCCCACGTGCATACCCTGGTCGACAACTGGCGCTCGGATCCACGGCTGATCAAGGCCGTCAACGCGGTGTTCGCAAAGACCGCGGATGCTTTCCTGCATGATTTCATCCGCTTCGAGCCGGCGCAGTTTCCGCGCACGAAGAATCGCGACCGCAAAGCCGAAGCCGGCAAACCGCTGGTCGTCTGGCGCCTGCCGGACGCGGTCGACGCCAAAGGCCGCACGCTGCCATGGACGACCGACGCCTTTGCCGAGCGCGTGCTGGCCGAGACGGCGCTGCAGATCCGCAAGCGCCTGGTGGCCGCGCACGAGGCCGGCCGCAGGCTGTCGGTGGCCGTGCTCGTCAACACCAACCGGCAGGCGGCCGCAGCGGCGGAAACCCTTGCGCGCTGGAACATCGCCTGCGATTACCTCGGCACCGACAGCGTCTACGAAAGCGCCGAAGCCGGGGAACTGGCCCACGTGCTGGCCGCACTTGCCGCGCCGGGGGCGGCGGCGACGGCGCGCATGGCGCTGGCCACCGAACTGTTCGGCGAATCCCTCGCCGACCTGCTCGCTGCGCACGCCGACCCTGATCTCTGGGAGCGGCAACTGGCACGCCTCGCCGCCATGCGCCTGCGCTGGCAGGAAGCCGGACCGTTCGCCGCGCTGGCGATGGCGATCCAGCAGGCCGCGCCGCGCCTGCTCGGACGCTGGGATGGTCGCCGGCGCGTGACCAACTGGCTGCACCTCGCCGAGGAACTGCAGCACGCGGCCGCGCAACGTGAATCCGCGGAGGAGATGCAGCGCTGGCTGGCCCGCTGCCGGCGCGAGGCCGCCGAACGTCGCGGGTACGGAGCCCGTGAACAGGTGCGTCCCGCCGACGACCCCGGCGAGGTCCAGGTGCTGACGATCCATCGCAGCAAGGGCCTCGAGTTCGATCTGGTGTTCGCGCCGTTCCTTGCGCGGACGAATTGGGCGGAACCGCGGAGCGAACCCGACAAGCCGGTGGCGTGGCACGGCGATTCGGGGCGGCGCATCGACGTCGGTGGACCCGACTGGCATGCGCATGCGCTGCTCCATCGCGAAGAGCAGTTTGCCGAGAGCCTGCGCCTGACCTATGTCGCCCTTACGCGTGCGCGCCACGAGGCGTACACGGCGTGGGCCTGGGTCAGGACCGGGAACGCGAAAAGCCAGACGAGCCTGGTCGGACCGCTGGCCTGGCTGATCCTGCGCGACGGGAAAATGAAGGCGCCGGAGGAACTCGCCGATATCCCGCCGGCGGGCGTCGATGCGGCGTTGGAGGCGTTGGCTGCGCGCGCACGCGGGGGCATCCGCATCGAGCCCCTCGCCGCGACCCTGCCGCCCGTCGACGCGGCGCCGACGCCGGCCGCGCCGACGCCGCTGGCGGCGGCGGTATTCCACGGCGCGATCGATCGCCGCCCGGAGACGCTGAGCTACAGCCGCCTGTTCGGCGGCAGCGTGCATGCGCCGGTGGCCGACCACGACGAGGGCGAGCGCGTCGATGCCGCTGCGGTCGCCGGTTCCGGCGAAGACATCGACTCCGAGGCAATCGCGATCCCGCAATGGCCACGCGGTGCCGCCTTCGGCAACTGCGTCCACGAGATCCTCGAGAAGATTCCGTTCAGCGCGCTCGCCGCAGCGGATCCTCCCTCCGGACTGCTGCGCATCGCCCGCGAACACCGCTACGACGCCGCCGAAACGCGGGTGATCGCGGCGATGGTGCGGGCAACCGTGACCTCGACGTTGCCGGGTCCGTCGGGCGGATTCACCCTCGCCGCGCTCGCGCCGGGCGAGGTGCTCAGCGAGCTCGAATTCCTGTTCCCGCTGCCGGGTGCACGACTCGCCGCGCTCGAGGCGATCCTCGCCGACCACCCGCGCCATGCGCGCCCGCCGGGTGAACTCGCGCGGCGTCGCCACGAGGTGGCCGGCCTGATGACCGGTTACATCGACCTCGTGTTGCGCCATGACGGGCGCTACCACGTCATCGACTACAAGACCAACCTGCTCGGTGCATCCGCCGCCGACTACGCGCCGTCGCAGCTGGCGGCGGCGGTGCGCGCGCGCGACTACGACCTGCAGTACCTGATCTACCTGGTCGCCCTGCAGCGTTTCCTGCGCGTCCGCCTCGGTGACGATTACGACTACGACCGCCATGTCGGCGGCGCGCTGTATCTGTTCGTGCGCGGCCTCGGCAGTGGCGAGGACCACGGCATCCATGTCGATCGCCCGCCGCGCACGCTGATCGATGCGCTCGATGCCTGGTGCGCCGGAGGCCCGCCATGATCGGCTTCTCGCGCTGCCGCGACGGTGGACTCGGCGCGCTCGACGTCGCCCTCGCCCAGGCCCTGCATTCGGCCTGGCCGACGGCCGACGACGATGCGCTGCTGCTTGCCGCGCTGGCGAGCTGGGCGGTGGGGCAGGGCCATGGCGGCATCGATGCCGGACTGCTGCGTGCGCATGCCGGACCGCTGTTCGCCGACGAGGCGGAAGCGGCGCGGGTGGCCGCCCTGCTGGCCGGGCAGGGCGGATCGGCCCCGTTCATCGGATCCGGCAGCGAGTCGCACACGCCGATCGTGGTCGAGCGCGGGTGTGCCTGGCTGCGCCGCTATTGGCGCTACGAACGCGAGATCGAGGCCGCCCTGCAGGAAAGGGCGCAGGCGGTCGGCGCGCTGCCCGATGCGCGGCACGTGCACGCCGAACTCGAACGCCTGCTGCCGTCGACCCCGCAGGACGGCACCGACTGGCAGCGCGTCGCCGCGGTGCTCGCCCTGCGTTCGCGGCTCGCCGTCATCTGCGGCGGCCCGGGCACCGGCAAGACCTTCACCGTGTTGCGCGTGCTCGTACTGCTGCAGCGCTTCGCGGCGGCGCCGTTGCGCATCGCCCTCGCCGCACCGACCGGCAAGGCGGCGCAGCGGCTCAGCGAATCGGTGCGCGCCGGCCTCGCGGCCCTGCCGCTCGGCGAAGCCGAGCGCGCAGGGCTGCCGACCGATGCCTCCACCCTGCATCGGCTGCTCGGCTTCCGCCCGCAATGCGTCGATCCGCGCCACGGACGCGGACACCTGCTCGATCTCGACGTGCTGGTGGTGGATGAAGCCTCGATGGTCGACCTGCCGCTGATGGCCAAGCTGCTGCGCGCCCTGCCGGCGTCGGCACGCCTGATCGTGCTCGGCGACCCCGACCAGCTGCCGGCGGTCGAGAACGGCGCCGTGCTGGCGACCCTCGCGGCCTGCAACCGCGACAACGCATTCTCGAAGGAGGCTGCCGGCTGGATCGGCAAGGCGGCCGCCGAACCGGTCCCCGTCGATCCGGGCCGCACGCGGCTGGCCGACAGCATCGTGCGGCTCGAACGACCGCGCCGGTTCGGCGGCGATTCCGGCATCGCCCGGCTGGTGCGTGCGATCCGCCTCGGCGACGAGCAGCAGGTGTTCGCCGCCCTCGCCGGCAGCGCGGACATCGAATGGCATGCGACGCCGCGTCGAACCGGGTCGGCGGAAGGCATGCAGGCGTTGCGCGATTCGCATGCGGAACTGCTGGCGGCCGGCACTCCGGCCGAAGCGCTCGAAGCCCTGACGCGATTCCGCATCCTGTGCGCCTTGCGCGAGGGTCCGGCCGGCGTGGCCGGCCTCAACCATGCGGTGGAATCCGCCCTGTACGGAGCGCGGGCCGGCAGTGCCCTGCATGCCGGTCGACCGATCCTCGTCACCAGCAACGACCCGGCACTCGGCCTGTTCAATGGCGATGTCGGCATCCTCGCCAGCGCCACCGCCGACGCCCCGCTGCGCGCCTGGTTCGCACGCAGCGACGGCGGCCTGCGCGCCTTCCTGCCGGCGCAACTGCCGGCGCACGAGACCGCCTATGCGATGACCGTGCACAAGGCGCAGGGTTCGGAGTTCGACGAGGTCGAACTCGTGCTGCCGGCGCGGCCGCATCCGCTGCTGACGCGCGAGTGGCTCTATACCGCCGCCAGCCGCGCGCGCCGGCGACTGGTCGTCGAAGCCACGCCGGAAGTCGTCTCCGCCGCCCTCGCGCGCCAGTTGCAGCGCTTCAACGGCCTCGACTTCAGCGCGGCCTGAGCGCGTCGCCGATCCCGGGGTGCTCCATGGCTGCGCGCTCCCCCGCTCCCCCTGCGCGGGAAGGGCCGGGGGAGAGGCGGCAACGAGACGGCACGCGAACGGCTATGGATCGAAGCCATCCGCGAAGAGGAGATCGCTGGCGGCGCAGGCCGTGAACTGGCCCGGCGTGCCGACCTCGCCACTGATCGCGGTCCACGAACCCCAGGCGTCGCCGGCGAGCGAGAGCTGCCACTGCAGCACGTCGTTGGTGCCGATCGCCTCGCACGGCGCCTGCCCGCTCCTGTTCTGCGTGCGGATGCTGCCGGGGTAGGTCTCGTCGCCGTAGTCGAGCTTGTCGTGCAACTGGCCGGCGTCGTCGTACAGGTGGATCTGGTCGTTGCGGCCGAGGTTGCTGCCGCTGGTCACGCCGAGTTCGCCGATGACTTTCACTTCGTCCGGCAGGCTCCAGGCGATGCGGAACGTGGCTTCGAGGCTCTCGGTCAGGATCACCGATTCGCCGGGCTGCACGATGCCGAAGGCATCGAGGGCGAAGGCACCGGGTGTCGCGCCATTGTCGTCGAAGCTCCAGCCGGTCATGTCGATCGCCGCATCGGACAGGTTGGTGAACTCGATGAACTCGCCGCTGGCGCCTGCGTACATCCATTCGGTGATGCGCATGCCGCCGCTCGCACCGAAGGTGTAGGTGATGGAATTGGGATTGCGCTCGGTCATCTCCGGCAGGAACTCGACCGATGCGAACGTGTTCGTTGCGGTGGCGGCAACGTACCAGTCGATGCGCTGGCCCGGCGTGCCGGTGGTCGGCAGGACGACGCCGTAGATGCCGTCGCCGGCGCCGCCATCGCCGGAGGCGCCGTCGTCGAGCATCGCCAGGCGCTGGTACGGAGCGCTGCGCAACGGCCGATAGAACAATTCCACCCTTGAAATGCCGGTTCCGGACGAAGCGACCGCGGCGGTGATCGTCACCGCCGTGCCGGGGTTCGGCGTGTCGTCGGAGGCCTGCACGGCGGTGATCGTCGGGCCGCGCGCGTTGAGTTCGGCATTGTTGCCGAGGAAGGCCGCGCGGTCGTTGACGAACTGCTGCAGCCCGACCACGGTGCCGCCGGCCGGGCCCTGGTACGGCAGGGTCACCGTGCTGGTGAAATTGGTCTGGAACAGCGCGTAGCTGTAGAGCTTCTTCGGATCGGCCTGCACGGCGGCATCGATGAGGGTGCGGTGTGCCTGGAAGATCGGACCGAAATGGTCCAGGTCGAGATTGCGCCGGGCGACGCGGTAGTGCGACAGGTAACGCTGGCGAAGCTCCGCCACCGACAGCACGCGGTTCAACAGCGGCTTGTTGCTTGCGCTGAAGTTGCGCGTGATCGACCAGTTGCTGGCGAGGAAGGTCTCGTTGCCGTCGCGCTGCATGAGGTGCAGGCGACCGTCGAGCGGGTCGCGGTAGGTGACGAAATCGCAGCCCTTGTTGACGTAGCTGTCATCGTCGGTCAGCAGGTTTTCCAGCGCCACCGACCAGATCGAGGGATCGATGGCGAACACGGTGTCGATGCTGGTCTGCCAGTTGGCCAGGCTGCCGTTGGAAAGTCCGTTGGCCGCCGGGATCAGCGCCTCCACGATCGGATTGGCGAGGCCGCCGTCGTTGTCGACTTCGTAGATCGTGTAGCCCGAGGCATTCGGGCCGTTGTAGGCGAGGCCGGGACCGTTCGGGTTGTTCGAGCAGCTGATGCGCGCGCCATCCTCGTTCTCGAAGTAGTTGCGCAGCATCGACTTGTTCGGCTGCTGGACATTGATGTAGACGCCCCAGTTCTGCCCGTTGAGCGTCACCAGCACGTGGTTGGCGCGCGGATTGGGGATGTATTGCGCGACGTAGTTGTTGTAGGCGACCTCGCGCACGAAGGTCGGATCGTGGAAGCCGTTGTTGAGATTGATCGAGTCGTGGCCCATCAGCTTCTGCTCGGGGTCGACGAAGTCCGTGTTGATCTTCAGCGAGAACTTTTCCGAGCCGGTCGGCAGCGCCGTGTAGGACGTGTTGCCGCGGATGCGCACGCCGACATCCGGATAGGTGAAGCCGTCGACGACGAGGTCGGCGAGGATGCTGGTCGAAGAGGCGTAGTTCTGGCGCAGCAGGCTCAGCCAGTTCGCATCGTGGAAGGTCAACGCGAAGGTGCGCAGCGTGGTCGTGTCGTAGAGGTCCTGCGCCTGCGCGCCGGGGGGCAGGGCGAGGCCGGTGCAGGCGATCAGCGCGGCGGCGAAGCGGGGCATGGACATGGGCGGTTCCTGGTCGGTCGGGCGCCGGCGGCTCCGGCAGGTTGCCGGAAAGCCTAGCGCGGGATCGTGCAGAAACCGTGCATGCGCCGGCAATCCGCGCATCGCGTTCGCTGGCCGGCCCCGATCGTGCCGGCTATCCTTCGGCGATGAATGACGAACTCTCGCGCCACGACTCGATCCGCGCCGTGCTCTGGGGCGGCGACCACCTGCGCCTGCTCGACCAGCGCCGCCTGCCGTTCGCCGAGGAGTACATCGAATGCAGGGATGCCGACGACGTCGCCCGGGCGATCCGCGACCTCGTCGTGCGTGGTGCTCCGGCGATCGGCATCGCCGCCGCCTGGGGCGTCGTGCTGGCTGCCCGGCAGGGCAGCGAGGCGCTTGCCGACGCGCTGCCGCGCCTGCGTGCGGCGCGGCCGACCGCGGTCAACCTGATGTGGGCGCTCGACCGCATGCAGGGCGCGATCGGCGAGCCGCCCGACGTCGCCCTGCTCGCCGCCGAGGCGCAGGCGATCCAGCACGAGGACCTCGCCGCCAACCGCCGCATGGGCGCGCTCGGCGCGGCCCTGCTCGGCGAGCACGCCGGCGTGATGACCCACTGCAACACCGGATCGCTCGCCACCGCCGGGTACGGCACCGCACTCGGCGTCATCCGCGCCGGCTATGCCGCCGGACGCATCGCCCGCGTGCACGCCGGCGAGACGCGTCCGTGGCTGCAGGGCGCGCGACTGACCATGTGGGAGCTCGTGCGCGACGGCATTCCGGCCACCCTCGTCGCCGATTCGGCCGCCGCCCACCTGATGAAGACCGGTGCCGTGGACTGGGTGATCGTCGGCGCCGACCGCATTGCCGCCAATGGCGACACCGCCAACAAGATCGGCACCTACGGACTGGCGATTGCCGCACGCCACCACGGGGTGAGGTTCATGGTGGTGGCGCCGTCCTCGACCGTCGACATGGCCACTGCCGACGGCGACGCGATCGAGATCGAGCTGCGCGATTCCGCCGAACTGCTGGCCCACGCCGGCCAGCGCACGGTCATCGACGGCGCGCAGGCCTGGAATCCGGTCTTCGATGTCACCCCCGCCACGCTGATCGATGCCATCGTCACCGAGCGCGGCGTCATCGAGCGTCCCGATGCGGCGCGCATGCGTGCCCTGTTCGGCGCATGACGCGCCCGCGCGCGTTCAGTCGTCGATGCCGATGTCGATGATCGCCGCAAGGAAGGCGGTGAAGGCGAGTTGCAGGGCGAGTGCGATCAGCGTGCAGGACACGGCCAGCACGCGCACCAGCGAGCCGTAGGCGAGCGCGCCGAAGTCGGCCTGCCACCACTGCGCGATCGCCCAGCCGAGGCCGCCGAGACCCGGCAGGGCCAGCGCAGCGGCCACGATCAGCGAGGGTTCGAGGCGGTTCGGCACCGCCAGCCGGGCGATGCGGTCCTGCGGCGGCAGCAGTCCGCGCACCGCCGCATAGCGGCGCGCGATGATGGCGAAGGAGATGCATTGCGCGCCGATCAGCACCGCCAGGCTGCCGACGACGATGCTGTGGATGTCGAGGGTGATGTGCGGGGTCAGCGCCATCGGTCCCGGCAGCAGGGCGAACACGAGCAGCGCGCCGAGGCCCATCACCAGCATGCCGGGGTAGAGGAACAGCCAGCGTGGGCTGAACAGCAGCAGGAAGCGCAGGTGGCGCCAGCCGTCGCGCCAGGTGCGCAGGTGCGGCGCGCGGCTGCGGCCGTCGACCGCCAGCGTGGTCGGCACCTCGCGGATGTCATGCCCGGCCAGCGCCGCGCGCACGATCATCTCGCTGGCGAACTCCATGCCGGTGGTGGTCAGCCCGAGCGCCTGGATGCGCTCGCGGCGGAAACCGCGCAGGCCGCAGTGGAAATCGCCGACCGGGATGCGGAAGAACAGGCGGCCGATGAAGCTCAGCACCGGGTTGCCGAGGTAGCGGTGCAGGAACGGCATGGCGCCCGGCGCGATGCCGCCGCGGAAGCGGTTGCCCATGACGAGGTCGGCGCCGCCGCGCAGTTCCTCGACGAACGGCCCCAGGCGGTTGAAGTCGTAGCTGTCGTCGGAATCGCCCATGATGATGAAGCGCCCGCGCGCATCGGCGATGCCGGCGGCGAGCGCGGCGCCATAGCCGCGCACCGGCACGTGCACGACGCGCGCGCCATGCGCGAGCGCTGCCTCGATCGAGCCATCGGTGCTGCCGTTGTCGGCGACGAGGACCTCGCCGGCGATGGCGTGTTCGCGCAGGAAGCGCTGTGCCTTGTCGATGCAGGTGGCCAGCGTCTCGATCTCGTCGAGGCACGGCATGAGGATCGTCAATTCGAGGGGTTCCATCCGGGCATGCTCCGCTGGGGCCTGCGCGCCTCGCCGTTCCCTGCCGGCGACACGTGTAGGAAAATGGAGGCGTCGCACCGTGGCGACGCCGCTGGAAGCGACCGATGGTAGCAAGCCGCAGGGGCCCTGCATGCGCCAGTTGATGCTGTTCGGCATCGGCGGCGTGATCGGTTTCGCGATTGACGCCGGCATCGTCCAGTGGCTGGTCGTCGGCCTCGGCTGGAATCCGTACGCGGCGCGTCTGTTGTCGTTCCTCGTCGCGGCGACGGCGACCTGGCTGTTCAACCGCCGCTTCACCTTCCATGGCGAGCGCCACTACGGCCTGTTCGGCGAGTGGGCGCGCTGGATGCTGGCGATGAGCGGCGGCTTCGCCATCAACTACGCCGCCTATTCGCTCTGCATCTTCCATTCCGCGTTCATGCGGGCGACGCCGGCGCTCGCCGTGGCGGTCGGCTCGCTGGCCGGATTCGCCGTCAACTTCGCCTCATCGAGATGGTGGATCTACCGGCGTCGCCGCGTTCCGTGAACGCAGGGCGAGCAGGTTGGCGGCGATCGCGCCGGCGTTGAGCGCGAGGAAGAACGGGAACGGATGCAGGTAGCGGTACGACACGATCGACGAGAACAGGGCGTGGCCGAGGAACAGGCCGAGCGAAGCCAGCGCAAGCAGGAAGGATTCTCCGCGGCGCACGCGCCAGCCGCTGGCAAGCGTGACCGCGGCGAGCGGCACGAGGGCGAACAGGCAGAACGTGAGCCACGGCGCCGCGTGGCCGAACCAGCGCCGGGCGAGGCTCGGGCGCGTCGCCAGCGTGGATGCATCGAAGCCGAATCGTTCTTTCACCCAGGCGGTTTCACGGTCGTCGGGGCCACGGTTGCCGAGGTCGTCCTGCATGCGATGGCGGGCGATGCCCGGATCGAAATAGTCGCCGAGCGTCCGCAGCGAGAGTTCGAGGAAGCCGGCCGGATCGCGGCGCAGGGCGCGCATCGCCACCTTGCGCGCGATGCGGTTGCCGATTGCATCGCCATGCGCGGCGCGCAGGCGGGCGACGAGACCGTCTTCGCTCCACAGCAGCGACTCGCGGTGATGGCGGTCGTTCCAGTCGGGCGGCAGGCCGGCGACGACGCTCGGGTCGACATCCGGGCGGGCGAAGTCCTCGAGGGTCACCAGCGGCAGGACGAGGCCGAGGCGGAAGTAGCCGCTGGCGGCGACGTAGTCGGCCGGGTACTCGCCACGCAGGTCATGGTGGGCGTCGTACCAGGCCTTGCCGGCGTGGTGGGCGAAGGCGGTCAGGACGAGCACGCCGGCGGCATGGACGAACACGCGGGCGCCGCCACGCAGCGAACGCGGCGGTGCGGCGAGCGCGCGCGCGATCACCGGCAGCAGCGCAAAGCCGAGCACGAGCGGCGCCAGGCTGACGCGCAAGGCCACCGCCAGGACACCGGCGGCGGCGATCAACGGCAGCCAGCCGATGCGCCCGTCACGCACATGGGCGAAGCCGGCCGCGAGCATGCAGGCGAGGGCGAACAGGCTGGCGGCTTCGGCCATCACCATGCGTTCGTAGTAGAGCTGTTCCGGCCCCAGCGCGAAGACGAGGCCGATGCCGGCAGCGGCGGCGAAGCCGAGGCCGAATGCCGAAACCAGCATGCGCACGAGCAGCAGGGCCGTGCACAGGCCGAGGAATCCCTGCACGAGAACGACGCCTTCGAGGCCGGGCCGCCATGCGTTCCACAGGCGCACCAGCAGGGCGTAGGCATAGGAGCGGTCCGGCGGTACCCAGTCGGATGCCGCCGAATGCAGGTAACTCAACGAATCGCCGAGGAACAAGCGCGCCGACGGGTCGAGCGCGAACAGCGCAAGCTTGGCCGCGGCGACGGTGGCCAGCAGGATCAGCAGCGGGCGCGTGCGCAGGCTCGTGCCGGTCAAGTCGGAATCATCCATGCGATCACGGGGAGCGCAGTCTACCGGTGCCCGCGCTACCGGCGGCAGCCGTCGGCGCGGGCGGAAGGGGGGTCCGCTGTGCTAGAATCGCACGCTTGCGCCGCGCCTTTCCGGCACCCCTGCGGGTGGCCCGCTCCGGGCAGCAACCTGCTGATTCCACTGGAAGAATCATTCAATGGCTGAGTTCGCCAAAGAAGTCATTCGCGTCAACATCGAAGACGAGGTCCGGCAGAGTTATCTCGATTACGCGATGAGCGTGATCGTCGGTCGTGCGCTGCCCGACGTGCGCGACGGCCTCAAGCCGGTCCACCGCCGCATCCTCTATGCGATGCAGGAGTCCAGCACGGTCTGGAACCGCCCGTACGTGAAGTGCGCGCGCGTGGTCGGCGACGTGATGGGCAAGTACCACCCGCACGGCGACTTGTCGATCTACGACGCCCTCGTGCGCATGGCCCAGGACTTCTCGATGCGCTACATGCTCATCGACGGCCAGGGCAACTTCGGCTCGGTCGACGGCGACAGCGCAGCGGCCATGCGCTACACCGAGTGCCGCCTCGACCGCCTCAGCTCCGAACTGCTGGCCGACATCGACAAGGAAACCGTCGACTTCCAGCCGAACTACGACGAGAAGGAACTCGAGCCGACCGTGCTGCCGGCACGCATCCCGAACCTGCTCGTCAACGGTTCGACCGGCATTGCCGTCGGCATGGCGACCAACGTGCCGCCGCACAACCTCGGCGAGGTGCTCGCTGCCTGCATCGCCCTGATCGACGATCCCGAACTCGGATTCGACGACCTCGTGCGCCTCGTGCCGGGCCCCGATTTCCCCACCGCCGGCATCATCAACGGCGCCGCCGGCATCGTCGAGGCCTATCGCACGGGACGCGGGCGCATCCTCGTGCGCGCCAGGGCCGAGGTCGAGACCGAAGCCAACGGCCGCGAGACGATCATCGTCACCGAGTTGCCGTACCAGGTGAACAAGGCGCGGCTGATCGAGAAGATCGCCGAGCTGGTCAAGGAAAAGAAGATCGAGGGCATCTCCGAGCTGCGCGACGAGTCCGACAAGGACGGCATGCGCATCGTCATCGAGGTGCGCAAGGACGCGATGGGCGATGTCCTGCTCAACAACCTCTACCAGCAGACCCAGATGCAGGTCACCTTCGGCATCAACATGGTCGCCCTCGTCGACGGCCAGCCGCGCACGCTCGGCCTGCACGAGATCCTCGACGCGTTCATCCGCCACCGTCGCGAAGTGGTCACGCGGCGCACGATCTTCGAACTGCGCAAGGCGCGCGAACGCGCCCACATCCTCGAAGGCCTGACCGTCGCCCTGGCCAACATCGACGAGATGATCGAGCTGATCAAGACCTCGCCGTCGGGCGAGGAGGCGAGGCAGCGCATGGTTGCGCGGCGCTGGGAGCCCGGCCTCGTGCGCGCGCTGCTCGCCGCATCCGGCGCGGATGCATCGCGCCCGGAAACGCTCGACCCGGCGATCGGTCTCGGTGCCGACGGCTACCAGCTGTCCGAAATCCAGGCGCAGCAGATCCTCGAGATGCGTCTCGCGCGCCTGACCGGGCTCGAGCAGGAAAAGCTCACCGACGAATACAAGGCCCTGCTCGACACCATCCGTGGCTTGATCGAGATCCTCGAGAATCCGGCACGGTTGCTGGCGGTGATCCGCGAGGAACTGGTCGCCCTGCGCGAGGAATTCGGTGACGCGCGCCGCACGACGATCCAGGCCAGCCAGGACGACATCGACGTGCTCGACCTGATCGAGCCCGAGGACGTCGTCGTCACCCTGTCGCATGCCGGCTATGCCAAGCGCCAGCCGGTCAGCATCTATCGCGCGCAGAAGCGCGGCGGCAAGGGACGCTCGGCCTCGGCGCTGAAGGACGAGGACTTCGTCGAGCGCCTGTGGGTGGCCAACACGCACGACACCCTGCTGACCTTCACCAGCACCGGCCGCGTCTACTGGCTCAAGGTCTACCAGTTGCCCGACGCCGGTCCGAACGCGCGCGGCAAGCCGATCGTCAACCTGCTGCCGCTCGGCCCGGACGAGAAGGTGCAGGCGATCCAGCCGGTGCACGAGTACTCGGCGGACCGCTACGTGCTGTTCGCCACCGCCAACGGCACGGTCAAGAAGACCCCGCTCGACGAGTTCGCCTTCCAGCTGCAGAAGGGCAAGATCGCCATCAACCTCGACGAGGGCGATGCACTGGTCGACGTGCAGATCACCGATGGCGCGCGCGACGTGCTGCTGTTCGCGTCCAACGGCAAGGCGGTGCGCTTCGACGAGGGCAGCGTGCGCGCCATGGGCCGCACCGCCACCGGCGTGCGCGGCATGCGCCTGGCCGAAGGCGAGCGCGTGGTCAGCCTCGTCATTGCCGACGGTGACGGCGACATCCTCACCGCGACCGAGCGTGGCTACGGCAAGCGCACGCCGATCGACGAGTATCCGAAAAAGGGCCGCGGCACCCAGGGCGTCATCGCCATCCAGTGTTCGGAACGCAACGGTCCGCTGGTCGGTGCCGTGCAGATCGACGAGGCGCAGGGGCTCATGCTGATCTCCAACCAGGGCACGCTGGTGCGCACGCGCGCGGCGGAAGTCGCCCGCGTCGGCCGCAACACCCAGGGCGTCACCCTGATCCGCCTGCCGGCCGACGAGAATCTGGTCGGCGTCGTGCGCATCGATCCGCTCGGCGAGGACGGCAACGGCGACGACGAAGGTGCCGAGGCGGCGGCACCGGCCGAAGGCGACTGAGCGCGGACGGTCCCGGCCATCGGTGCCGGGACCGGATCGGCGAGCGGCGCTCGACGGCCTCCGCGTACACCGGTTTCCCGCGTGCGCGGTCAGGACATCGCGTCGATCGCCGCGAGCATGGCCTCGGCGCCCGAGACCTTGAACTCGCCGGGCGCCTCGACGTGGAGGATCTTCACCACGCCGTCCTCGGCGTAGAGGGCGAATCGCTTCGCGCGCATGCCCATGCCGAACGCCGAGGCATCGAACTCGAGGCCGAGCTGCCGGGCGAAGGCGCCATTGCCGTCGGCCAGCATCGTGATCGCCGCCGGCACCGACTGGCTTTTCGCCCAGGCGTCCATGACGAAGGCGTCGTTGACCGCCATGCAGGCGACCTCGATGCCCTTCGCGGCAAAGGCGTCGAGATGCTCGACGTATCCCGGCAGGTGGCGCGCCGAACACGTCGGCGTGAAGGCGCCGGGGACCGAGAACAGCACGCGCTTGCGGCCGTCGAACAGCTCGCCGGTGGCGACCGGCTGCACGCCGTCGCGCAGGGTCTGCAGGACGGCCTCGGGAATGCGTTCACCAGGCTGGATGCTCATGCGGGGATTCCTCGTTCAAGGGTGGGTGGGGATGTGCCGGGGTGCAGCATGCGGGGCTTGCCGGCATCCCTGCCGGGCGATCTTGAAACCGGGGCGGGTGTACCCATCTATCGTGCCATCGCGGCGGCTGTCGCCGCACATCGATTCGAGGGTTTCGCCATGAGTCTCGCACGTCATTCGATCTTTTCGGCCAACAACGACCTGCGCCAGTTCTTCGACCGCTTCCTCAATGCCGAGGAGGGCGACCAGTCCAACGTCGTCACCAGCCAGTGGGCGCCGCGCGTGGACATCCGCGAGGAGGACAAGCGCTTCATCATCCTTGCCGACGTTCCCGGCGTCGATCCGGCGGCCATCGAGGTGCACATGGACAAGGGCATCCTCACCATCAAGGGCGAGCGCAGCTCGGAGTCGAGCGAACAGAACGGCCGCCTGACCCGCGTCGAACGCTCGCACGGCAGCTTCTATCGCCGCTTCGCGCTGCCGGACAGTGCCGATGCCGAGGCGATCAGCGCGTCCGGCAAGCACGGCGTGCTCGAGATCTCGATCCCGAAGAAGCCCGAAACCACGCCGCGCCGGATTACCATCAACGGTTGATCCGCCCGTCCCGGCAAACCTTCGCGGCCCGCGGTGGATCCTCCCCGCGGGCCGTTTCCGTTCAGGGCAGGTGAGGCATGCAGTTCAAGGACTATTACGACACCCTCGGCGTGAAGCCCGACGCATCCGCGGCCGACATCAAGTCGGCGTACCGGCGGCTGGCGCGCAAGTACCACCCGGACGTCAGCAAGGAGGCCGCGGCCGAAGAGAAGTTCAAGGCCATCAACGAGGCCCATGAAGTGCTCCGGGATGCGGAGCGCCGGCGTTCGTACGACGAGTTGCGCGCCGGCGGCTATCGGGCCGGCGACGAGTTTCGTCCGCCGCCGGAATGGCATGGCGGCGGCTTCGGCGACGACACCGGCGCCGACTTCAGCGACTTCTTCGAATCCCTGTTCGGTCGCGGCGGCGCGCGTGCGGGGGCAGGCGGGCGCGCCGGCCCGCGTCGCGGCGGCGACCTGCGCGCGACCGTGGTCATCGACATCGCCACGGCATTCCACGGCGGCAAGGAACGCATCAGCTTGCGCGACCCGATCCAGGGCGAGCGCACGCTCGAGGTGAAGATCCCGGCCGGGATCGAGCCGGGACGGCAGATCCGCCTGGCCGGGCAGGGCCATGCCGGCCATTCCGGCGGTCCGGCCGGCGACCTGCTGCTCGAAATCGCGTTCCGCGAGGATCCGCGATTCCGCCTCGAAGGCCGCACGATCGTCTCCACCCTTCCGGTGTCGCCGTGGGAGGCCGCGCTCGGCGCGAGCGTGAAAGTGCCGACCCTGGCCGGCGAAGTCGAGTTGCGCATCCCGCCGGGATCCGACAGCGGCAACAAGCTGCGCCTGCGCGGTCGCGGCTGGCCCGGCCGTGGCGAGCCGGGCGACCAGATCGTCGTCCTCGAGGTGCGCGCGCCGAAACCGGCGACCGAGGAGCAGCGCGAGGCCTACCGGCAACTGGCGGCGGCGTTCCGCTTCCCGTAGTCGCGCAGGGTGCGCGCGCGCCCTTGCCCGCTCAGTGCGGCAGGTTCTCGTTGATCGCGCGGATCAGGGCGTCCTCGTCGACCGGCTTGGTGACGTAGGTCTTGGCGCCCTGGCGCATGCCCCAGACGCGATCGGTTTCCTGGTCCTTGGTGGTCACCAGGATGACCGGGATATGGCTGGTCTTCGGGTCCTTCGCCAGGGTGCGGGTTGCCTGGAAACCGTTGAGGTTCGGCATGACCACATCCATCAGGATGAGGTCGGGCAACTCGCGCTTGGCCGTCTCGACGCCGGCGGCGCCGTCTTCGGCCGTGATGACCTCGTGGCCGAGCTTCTCGGTGATGCGTTTGAGCCCGGTGAGCTGCGTCGGAGAGTCGTCGACGATCAATACACGCGCCATAGCTGTCTTCCAGTCTTCCCCTGTGCCGGCTGGCAGCGGCAATCTAATCACAGCGCGCGCCGCGCCACCATAGCGGGTGTCTCATCCGCCACGGACAAGGCAGCGTCCGCGTGAACCGCCAGCGATCATCCGCGCGAACACGTCGGGAAGTTCGTCGAACGTCACCTCGCTGGTCGCGATCCTGTCCAGATGGCGCGGCTTCCAGTCGTCGGCCAGATGGCTCCAGATGTCGTCCCGGATGGCCCGTGCGGTGCCGGCGGAGGCGATTCCGAGCAGGCTGACCCCGCGGATGATGAACGGCATGACCGTGGTCGCCAGGGCGATGCCGGACGCATTGCCGCAGCTGGCGATGTTGCCGTACGGCTGGATCACCCGGCTGAGGCCGGCCAGCATCTCGCCGCCGACGTTGTCGATCGCTCCGGCCCAGCGCGCGGTCTCCAGCGGCCGCTGCCCCCAGTGCAGGTCGGTCCGCGCGATGCACTGGCGTGCGCCGAGTCCGATCAGCGTCTCGAACTGCTCGAGCTTGCCGGTGATCGCGTGCGCCTCGTAGCCGGCGCGGGTCAGCATGTCGATGGCGAGCATGCCGACGCCGCCGCTGGCGCCGGTGACGACGATCGGTCCCTGTGCCGGCGTCTGCCCGTTCTGCTGCATGCGGTACAGCGAGAGCGCCGCGGTGAAGCCGGCGGTGCCGAGGATCATCGCCTCGCGCAGGGTCAGGCCGCTCGGCAGCGGGATCGTCCACTTCGACTCGAGGCGGACATAGTCGGCGAAACCGCCGTCGCGCGTCTCGGACAGGCCCGAGCCGGTGCACAGCACGGCATCGCCTTCGCGGAAGGCCGGATCGGTCGAGGCGGCCACGTAGCCGGCGGCATCGATGCCGCCGTTGAGCGGATGGCGACGCAGGATCTTTCCATTGCCGGTACCGGCCAGCGCGTCCTTGTAGTTGACCGAGGACCAGGCGACCTTGACGAGGACCTCGCCCGGCGTCAGCTCGCCGACCTGCATCTCCTCGATGCCGGCGCGGTGCTGCCCGCCCTCGTCGTGGATGCGGAAGGCGCGGAACGGGGCCTCGTGGCTCATGCGGGATTCCTCGTTTCGGTGGTTGCGGTGATTATCCGCGGAATGCGCGGCGCCTGCGCCGGGCGGGCAGCGCGGATGATTCAGCCGGCGCCGGCGACGCCGTAGAGGAAGTCGGCGGCGAGCACGCCGTCGAGCGCGACCAGTTCCTCGAGCAGCGCCGGACTGGCCCGCACGCGCCAGTCGGGTCCGAGTTCGACCTCGCCGCGCCCGCGCGTGTTGCTGAAGCGGATGCGCACCGGCGTGCTGCCGCCGCGATGGGCTTCGAGCGTGCCGTGCAGGCGGTTGGCGAAATCCTGGCCGATGCCGTTCACCTCGAGCTGGATGACCCGGGCCTGGCGTTCGACCGCACGGTCGAGCGTCGACACGCGTTGCGTGCGCAGGTGGTAGTTGCCGGAGAAATCGTCGATCGACAGGTTGCCCTCGAACACGAGGATGGCGTCGCGGCTGATCAGCGCGGCGTATTCGGCGAAGGTTTCCGCGTACAACACCGCCTCGAAGCGGCCGCTGCCATCCTCGACCTGGACAAAGGCGCGCTTTTCGCCCTGCTTGCGCAGGCCGGTCACCGAGCCGGCGAGGGTGAACGGCTGGCGCTCGCCATGGCGGCCGCGCTCGCCGCCGCGGGCGGGCGCCCGATAGTGCTTGTCGATGTCGCCGATGGCGCAGGTGGCGACGCGGGCGAGCAGTTCGCGCCAGGCATCGGTCGGGTGCCCGCTGAGATAGTGGCCGAGGGTGTCGCGCTCGCCGGCGAGGCGGCGCGCAGCGGGCCACTCGGCCACTTCGGCGAGTTCGACTTCGACCGCGACCGGACTGCTGGCGCCGAACATGTCGTTCTGGCCGGCCAGCGCGTCGCGCGCCTGTTGCTCGGCGGCACGCATGGCTTCCGGCAACTGCAGCATCAGGCTCGCCCGGTTGCACGCCAACGCATCCATCGAGCCGCTGAGGATCAGCGCCTCGAGCGTGCGCTTGTTGATCCTTTGCGCTTCGACGCGCTGGCAGAAGTCGACCAGATCGCGGAATGCACCGCCGCGCCGGCGCGCTTCGACGATGCTGTCGACGGCTCCTTCGCCGACCCCTTTCACCGCGCCGAGTCCGTAGCGGATCGTGCGCGCCGGTCCGCTGTCGGTGCCGGGCAGGGCCTCGAACATGTGGTGCGAGGCGTTGACGTCCGGCGGCAGCACCTCGAGGCCGAGTGCCCGCGCCTCGCCGAGGAAGTTGACCACCTTGTCGGTGCTGTCCATGTCCGAGGACAGCACCGCGGCCATGAACTCGGCCGGATGGTGCGTCTTCAACCACGCGGTCTGGTAGGAAACCAGCGCGTAGGCGGCCGCGTGCGACTTGTTGAAGCCGTAGCCGGCGAACTTCTCCATCAGGTCGAAAACCGCGTCGGCCTTCTCTTCGGCAACGCCGTTCGCCGCGGCGCCCTTGCGGAAGATGGCGCGATGGCGGGACATTTCCTCCACGTTCTTCTTGCCCATCGCGCGGCGCAGCAGGTCGGCGCCACCGAAGGTGTACCCGCCGACGATCTGCGCCATCTGCATGACCTGTTCCTGATAGACCATGATGCCGTAGGTCTCTTTCAGGACCGGCTCTACGCGCGGATCGGGATACTCGATCGGCTCGCGGCCGAGCTTGCGCGCGCAGAAGCTCGGGATCAGGTCCATCGGCCCGGGACGGTACAGCGCGCCGAGCGCGATCAGGTCCTCGAAGCGGTCGGGACGGGCCTCCTTGAGGGCGCCCTGCATGCCGCGGGATTCGAACTGGAACACCGCCACCGTCTGCGCGCGGCGGAACAGCGCGTAGACGTCCGCGTCGTCGAGCGGGATCGCGCTGAAGTCCAGCGGCGCCTCGCCACGGACCTTGCGGCGGCGATTGATCGCCTTCACCGCCCAGTCGATGATCGTCAGCGTGCGCAGGCCGAGAAAGTCGAACTTGACCAGGCCGACCGCTTCGACGTCGTCCTTGTCGAACTGGGTGACCACGCCGGCGCCGCCGGCTTCGCTGTACAGCGGCGCGTAGTCGGTCAGCGCGCCCGGCGCGATGACCACGCCGCCGGCGTGCTTGCCGGCATTGCGGGTGAGGTCCTCGAGCTTGAGCGCGAGGTCGACGAGCTCACGCACCTGCTCGTCGGTTTCGTACAGCGTGGCGAACTCGGAAACGACGCGATCGGGTTCCTTGCGCGATTTCTCCGAACGGCCGAGGGCGTCTTCCAGCGAGAGGTCGAGCGGCATGCGCGGCAGCAGCTTGGCGATGCGGTCGACCTGCCCATACGGCATGCCGAGCACGCGGCCGGTGTCGCGCAGCACGGCTTTGGCCGCCATCGTGCCGTAGGTGATGATCTGGCTGACATGGTCGCGGCCGTACTTGTCGGCGACGTACTCGATCACCCGGTCGCGCTTGTCCATGCAGAAGTCGATGTCGAAGTCCGGCATCGACACGCGCTCGGGATTGAGGAAGCGCTCGAACAGCAGGCCGTAGCGCAGCGGATCGATGTCGGTGATGCCGAGCGACCAGGCGACCACCGAGCCGGCGCCGGAACCGCGCCCGGGGCCGACCGGGATGTCGTGCCGCTTCGCCCAGTTGATGAAGTCGGCGACGATCAGGAAGTAGCCGGGGAATCCCATCGCGACGATGACGTCGACTTCGGTCTCGAGGCGTTTCTCGTAGTCCTCGCGGGTGAACCCCGCGGCCGGCGACTGGCGCCCGAGGCGTGCGGCGAGACCGCCGCGCGCCTGCTCGCGGATCCACGAATCGAGCGTGTGACCGACCGGAACCGGGAAGTCGGGCAGGTAATAGGTGCCGAAGGAAAGCTCGAGGTTGCAGCGCTGCGCCAGTTCAAGCGTGTTCTCGATCGCTTCCGGCACATCGGCGAACAGCGCCTGCATCTCCGCGGGCGTCTTCAGGTACTGCTCCGCCGTGTACGCGCGCGGGCGCCTGGGATCGCCGAGCACGCGGCCGTCGTGGATGCACACGCGTGCTTCGTGGGCCTCGAAGTCGTCGGCGGCGATGAAGCGCACGTCGTTGCTGGCGACGGCCGGCACGTCGAGTTCGCCGGCCAGCGCGATCGCCGCGTTCGTCCAGGCGTCGTCGTCGACGCGTCCCGCGCGCACGAGTTCGAGATAGAAGGCATCGCCGAACACCTGCTGCCATTCGCGCACGCAGGCGCGCGCGGCATCGAGGCGTCCGGCCAGCAACAGGCGTCCCGGCTCGCTGTCGCGTCCGGCCAGCACGATCAGGCCCTCACCCTCCGCCCGCAGCCAGGCCGCCTCGACCAGCGCGCGATCGCCATGCCGCCCTTCCGCCCAGGCGCGCGAGACCAGCCGCGACAGGTTGCGGTAGCCGCGGGTGTCGCGGCAGAGCACGGTCATGCGGAACGGCGCCGCGCGGTCGTCGGGATTGGCGATCCACAGGTCGCTGCCGGAAATCGGCTTCAGCCCGGCCTTCTCGGCGGCCCGGTAGAACTTGACGAGGGCGAACAGGTTGACTTCGTCGGTCAGGGCGACCGCGGGCATGCCGGCGGCGACGCACGCCTTGACCAGGGCATCGATGCGGATCGTCGAATCGATCAGCGAGTATTCGCTGTGGACGTGCAGATGAACGAAGCCCGCGGACATGGCGGCGATGACACGGAAGGAACGGACAGGGTAGCCGCGGGCACCGGGGGGGACAAGCTTGCAGGCGGCCGGCGGTTGTGCGTCGTGCCGTGGCGGTATCGATGTCGCGTTCCGGCGCGGAAAGGCGTTTCCCCGGATACCCCCGGACGCCGAGGAGTCCAGCATGCCGTGCCGTTTCTCCGCATTCGCCTTCGCCATCCTTGCGTTGTGCGCAGCACCCGCGCGGGCCCAGATCCTGCTCGCCGCGCCCGCTCTCGACCTGCGCACCAGCGGCACCGTGCGTGCGCTGGCGCGTCTGTCCGACGGCACCGTCATCGTCGGCGGCCAGTTCGAGTCGATCAACGGCCTGGCGCGCGCGAACATCGCGCGCCTGCTGCCCGATGGCAGTGTCGATGCGACGTGGGCACCGCAGCTCGACGGCGCCGTGCTCGCGCTGGCGGTCGCGACCGACGGCACGATCATCGCCGGAGGCGGCTTCACGCGCGTGAACGGAATTTCATTGCCCTATCTCGCCAGGCTGGCTGCCGGCGACGGTACGCCGGTGGCGGCGTGGCGACCGGCACCGGACAGTTTCGTGTGGGCACTTGCCGTGTCGGGTCTCCAACTCTACGTCGGCGGCTCGTTCAGCCAACTCGGTGGCGCCGCGCGCGCCTCGATTGCGCGCGTCACCACCGCCGGCGGCGGCGTGACTCACACCAACGAGTCTCCGAGATTCCCGGGGCGATTCACTCCTATGCTCGACGAGGTCATCCACTACTTCGACTTCTCGCCACCGACCGGTGTAGCGCCGCTGGACGCGTTCAACAAGATTCCACCCAGTGCCGCGGGATACCTGTTGCCGCTTCGTGCCACAGGAGATTTTCTGGCGTACCTCGAAGCAAACCCCGACACGGCACGGGCGAAGTTGGAGCGTTACCTCCTCATAGGCTATTCGCCGTCAACAAACATCACGGCCGCGCTCTCATCGCTGCAGAGCGATCCGCATGTCGAGTTCGCTTCGCTGCCCCAAGAGTCAGAGTTCCATGGGGTTTCGCTGGTTGATTTTGGCCTGGCGGACCCTGTTGCGTCACCTCTGGATCCACTGGGAACGCCGGTTCAGTACGGCTGGAACACCCTCCACGTCGCGGACGCATGGCAGTTTGCCGGAGGCCACGCGCTTATAGGCGTAGCGGACAGCGGTGTATCGTCGAATCATGCTGGTTCGCTTCGACCCTGCCTCGTTTCGTGAGCGAAAGCGCGCGGCCTTCTTCGGAGCTTCCGCTGCAACGCGCTATGACGCAGATTCCACCAGGCATTCACGCACCGGCGCGAAGCTGCGCCGGTGTTCGCGGCATGGCCCGAGCTGGCGCAGGGCGTCCACATGGGCCGGCGTCGGATAGCCCTTGTGGCGGGCGAAGCCGTAGCCTGGATGCATGCCGTCGAGTTCGCGCATGCGGGCGTCGCGTGCGGTCTTGGCGAGGATCGAGGCGGCGCTGATCGCCGGTACGCTGGCGTCGCCGCCGACGATCGCGCGGCCCGCGCAGGGCAGTCCTTGCGGCAGGCGGTTGCCGTCGACGAGGGCGAGCAGCGGCAGCGGCTGCAGGGCGGCAATGGCGCGCGCCATGCCGGTGAGCGAGGCCTGCAGGATGTTGAGCCGGTCGATTTCGTCGGCTTCGACGAAGCACACCGAAAACGCCAGCGCCTGCGCGCGGATGGCCAGGGCGAGGGACTCGCGGCGCGCTTCGCCGAGCTTCTTCGAATCGGCCAGGCCGCGGATCGGGCGGGCCGGATCGAGGATGACGGCGGCGACCACTACCGGCCCGGCCAGCGGACCGCGCCCGGCCTCGTCGACGCCGGCAATGCGCAGCGGATCGATCGCGGCGATGCCGCCGAACAGGTCACCGGTCATTCGCGCAGGTCCTTCAGCACGTTGAAAACGTGATCGTGGTAGGAGGTCAGCAAGCGCGTGTCCCGGCACTGCAGGTAGCGGCCCTTGCAGCGTTCGCGCAGCAGCGTGTTGGCCTGGTAGAACGCGTTCTTCGGCACTCCGGCCGCGTCGAGCAGCAGCGAGCCGAGATAGACGATGTCGAGCGACTCGAATTTCGCCGTTGCCGGCATCGGGAAGCTGGTCTTCAGCATGTAGTAGGTCACCCGGCTCGAATTCGGTCCGGCCGCTGCGGGAACCTGCTTGGGGATCACGTGCATGGCGCCGTCGAACGACGGCTGGTGGTCGCCGAAATGCATCAGCACGGTCGGCCGCCCCGAACTCCAGAGCTGTTCCTGCAACTTGGCCAGCATCGCCGACGACTCGTGCACGCGGGCCAGATAGTTGCCGAGGTTGAGGTTCAGCCAGTCGTCGAGCGCCGCCGGCTTGAACGTGCCGCGGAACAGCGGGCGGTCGAAGGGTGCCGGCAGCTCGGCCAGCGGCGTCATGTGCGGGCCGTGCTGGTGCAGGGTCAGGGTGAACACGAACAGCGGCTGGTCCGGATGCGCTTCGCGCTCCTCGGCCTGGATGCGCATGAGCACCCGGTACAGGTCCTCGTCGTTGCTGTCCCAGTCGAGGCCGTTGTCGGTACCGTCGTGGAAGGCATCGAAGCCGTACTCGAGGTAGGCGTTGCGGCCGTTGAGGAAGGTGCCGCTGTGCGAGTAGACGGCGACCGTGCGGTAGCCGGCGGCGCGGAACGCATCCGGCAGGGTGTAGGCGACGCGCGGGGCGAGGTTGTACGGCGCATACAGCCCGGCATTGCCGAACAGCACGTCGGCGAGGCCGGTGTGCAGGGCGAACTCGCTGGTCCAGGTGCCGCCGCCGAAGGTGTGCACGGTCAAGGCGCCGTGGGCGCGCGTGTAGCGGTCGGGGACGAACATCGGCACCGTGCAGGGCGCGATCGTGCAGGCCTTGAGGATGCGCGGATCGAAGGTGCTTTCTTCCAGCACCACGAACACGTCCGGTCGCGCGCGCGGCTTGCGTGCAGGCGTGGCGAGTGTCCAGTCGATGCTGCGGTCGACCTTGCCGATCACCGCCGGCTGGCGGATCTCGGTGTCGCTGAAGGAAGTGAAAAAGGCAGTGAGGAAGCTGCGGTCGGTGACCGTCGCCCACATCGGCTTGTTGAACACGCGGGAGAACGGCCCCTGCGGGGCGAGGCAGAGCGCGAACAGTGCGGCCGACGCCAGCGCGCCGGTGATGCGGATCGTCGCGGCGCGGGCACGGCCCTGCCGCGTCCAGCCCTGGGTCGACTCGCCGAGCCACGCCGGCAGCAGCAACAACGGGATCAAGGCCGCGGTCAGCAGGCTGACGGCAAGCAGGATCGGGTAGCGGCCGATCAGCTCGAGGGTGTCGCGGTTGAGCGTGTAGCGCAGATCCGGTGCCAGCACCGGAGTCAGCAGGTATTCGAACTTCAGCATGCTGATCCCGGCCAGCAGGCCGTAGACCAGGGTGGTCAGCAGCAGGGCGAAGGCGAGGCGTGCGCTGACGAACAGCAGGAACAGCATCGTCGAACAGACGATGACGAGCCCGTAGGCCTTTTCCAGCCATGCCTTTTCCGTCAGCGGCACGAGGCCGAGCAGGGCAAGGAAGGCCGCGACGGCGAGGAAACGCAGCAGTCGCCGCCGCCGCCGCCGGGCGGCGTGCCGATCGGGAGAGGACGGCGCGGGCAGTGCCTCGTTCATCCGCGCATCGACTGCGTGGTCACGAGAGTACGGCTTCGGCCGCGTGGCGATCGGCGTCGCCGCCGAGCAGCCGATGCAGGCGCTCGTATTCGGCAAGCAGGTCGGGATCGATGCGCCGTGCCTGCAGGAACGGTTCCAGCGCATCGGCCAGTGCCGCCGGCGTGCATGCATCCTGCATGAGTTCGCGCACGAGTTCGCGCCCGGCCAGATGGTTCGGCAGCGAATAGCGCTCGACCTTGAGCAGGCCGAGTCCGGTGACGATGCGATGGGTGAGCCAGGCCAGTCGGTAGGCGACCACCATCGGCCGCTTGGCCAGCATGGCTTCGAGCGCGGCCGTGCCGGAGACAACCAGCACGGCGTCGGCGGCGATCATCGCCTCGTGTGCGCGACCGTCGATGACATGCACGCGCTGCGGCGGCAGCGGACTGCCGGCGAGCAGGGCGGTGAAGGCCTCGCGGCAGGCCGGGTTGGCCATCGGCGCGACGACTTCCAGCCCGGGGATGCGCTGCGCGAGCCGGCTGGCCGCGGCGATGAAATCGCTGCCGAGGCGGCGGATCTCGCCGAGCCGGCTGCCCGGCAACAGGGCGAGCACGGGATGGCCGGCCGCCAGGCCGAGAGCCTTGCGCGCGGCATCCTGGTCCGGCCGCAGCGCAAAGGCATCGGCAAGCGGATGGCCGACGAAGCGCGCGTCGACGCCGTGGCGTGCGTACACGGCCGGCTCCATCGGAAACAGGCAGAGCACGCGATCGGCACTTTCCCCGATCTTCGCCGCGCGTCGTTCGCGCCAGGCCCAGATCGACGGACTGACGTAATGGATCGTGTGGATGCCGGCCTGCTTGAGGCGGCGTTCCAGCGGCAGGTTGAAGTCGGGAGCATCGATGCCGATGAAGGCCTGCGGGCGCGCCGCCAGCGTCCGCTTGCGCACGTCGCCGCGGATGCGCAGCAGCTCCGGCAGGTGGCGCAGCACTTCGACCAGGCCCATCACCGCGAGCTTGTCGGCCGCATGCCAGGCCTCGAGCCCGGCCGCCACCATGCGTGGCCCGCCGATTCCGGCGAAGCGCGCAGCGGGAACCCGCGCACGCAGCGCCTCGATCAGCCCCGCGCCGAGCAGATCGCCGGAGGCTTCGCCGGCGACGAGGATGTAGAGGGGCGGGGTGGCAGGGGAGTGCATGGGAGGTGGGTGGCCGAGGGCGAGGGACGAGGGGCTAGCGACTAGGGGCGAGGGCGAGGGGCGAGGGCTCGACAATCGAACATCGCAGCAAGATTCTGGCCTTGAAAGCGGAGCGCGGCGCGCGGTTTTCGAGCCCTCGCCCCTCACCCCTCACCCTAGCCCCTAGTCCCTAGTCCCTCGTCTCTAGTCCCTAGCCCCTAGCCCCTAGCCCCTAGCCCCTCAACGCACCAGCGAGCGCTGGCTGCGTTCGATGAAATCGAGCATGAGGCGCACGTCCGGCGCGCCTTCCGCGGCGCGCGCCAGTTCGCTGCGCGCATCGGCCAGCGGCAGACCCGACATGTACAGCGTGCGGTAGGCGCGCTTGATCGCCATGATGCGCTCGGACGAATAGCCGCGCCGGCGCAGGCCCTCGGAATTGATGCCCTTCGGTTCGGCGAAGCTGCCGGCGACGGTGACGTACGGCGGCACATCGCGGTTGATGATCGCGCCCATCGCGGTGAAGGCGTGCGCGCCGATCTGGCAGAACTGGTGGACGAGGGTGAAGCCGCCGAGGATGACCCAGTCGTCGACGACGACGTGGCCGGCGAGGGAGGCGGCGTTGGAGAAGATCGCGTGGTTGCCGACCACGCAGTCGTGGGCGATATGCACGTAGGCCATCAGCCAGTTGTCGTTGCCGATCCGGGTCACGCCGGCATCGTCGGCGGTGCCGCGGTTGAAGGTGACGAACTCGCGGATGACGTTGCGGTCGCCGATCTCCAGGCGCGAGCGTTCGCCATGGAACTTCTTGTCCTGCGGCGCCGCGCCGAGCGAGGCGAACTGCCAGATGCGGTTCTCGCGGCCGATCCGGGTCGGGCCCTCAATGACCACGTGCGGACCGATCGTGGTGCCCTCGCCGATCTCGACGTCGGCACCGATGATGCTGTAGGCGCCGATGCTGACGCCGCTGCCGATCCGCGCCTGCGGATCGACGATTGCGCTTGGATGGATCATCCGTCCCTCCGCTCGGCGCAGAGCAGTTCGGCCTCGGCGACCACCTCGCCGTCGACCTTGGCCTGGCCCCGGAACAGGCCCATGCGCTTCAGCGTGCGCTTCTGCTCGACCTCGAGCACGAGCTGGTCGCCCGGCACGACGACCCGGCTGAAGCGCGCCTTGTCGATCTTGACTAGATAGAACAACGCCGGCTGGTTCGGATCGTCGGTGGCCGAAAGCTGCACGAGTGCACCCGAAGCCTGGGCCAGGGCCTCGATCACCAGCACGCCCGGCATGACCGGATGGCCGGGGAAGTGGCCCTGGAAGAACGGTTCGTTGAAGGTCACGTTCTTCAGCGCGACGAGGCGCTTGCCCGGCTCCCACGACAGCACCCGGTCGATCAGCAGGAACGGATAGCGGTGTGGCAGCAACTGGGTGATGCGCTTCACGTCGATCATCTCGGCGGGCGCGGGAGGGGTGTTCGGTGTCGTCATTGCGAGCTTCCCTTGTCGATGGCCGCGATGCGTCGGGCCAGTTCATCGAGGTGCCTGATGCGCGCCG
Source organism: uncultured Dokdonella sp. (assembly GCA_934526015.1). Taxonomy (GTDB): domain Bacteria; phylum Pseudomonadota; class Gammaproteobacteria; order Xanthomonadales; family Rhodanobacteraceae; genus Dokdonella. The sequence goes on along the minus strand of CAKSZY010000002.1, from coordinate 211,113 downwards.
CATTGCGTCGCCAGAGCCGGCTTTCCTGGAGCGGCGAACCCGATGAGTATTCGCCTGCCTCGCGGATGGAACGGGTGACCAGGCTCATCGCGGTGATGGTGACCCGATCGGCCACCGTCAAATGGCCCAGTATGCCAGCCGCCCCGCCGATCAGGCAGTGTCGTCCGATGTTCGCGCTGCCGGCGACCGCCGCGCAGCCTGCGATCGCGGTGTGCGCGCCGATGCGCACGTTGTGGGCGATCTGGATCTGGTTGTCGAGGCGCACGTCCTCCTCGAGCACGGTGTCGTCGAGGGCGCCGCGGTCGATGGTCGTGTTGGCGCCGATCTCGCAGTCGTCGCCGACGACGACGCCGCCGAGCTGCGGCACCTTGATCCAGTGGTCGCGGTCGAAGGCGAGGCCGAAGCCGTCGGCGCCGAGCACGGCACCGGGATGGATCAGCACGCGGCGGCCGAGGCGCACGCGCCCGACGAGAGTCACCCGCGCAACCAGGCGCGACTGCGCGCCGACCTCGCATTCACGGCCGATCACGCAGTGCGGGCCGAGCACGACGCCCTCGCCGATGACCGCGTCGTCCTCGATCACGCACAGCGGGCCGACCGAGGCGCCCGGCGCGATCCGCGCGGTGGCCGCCACGACCGCGCTGGCATGCACGCCCGGCAGTGCCGCCGGACGCCGTTCGAACAGCGCGGCGATGCGGGCGAAGGCGACATAGGGGTTGGCCGCGACCAGGCGCGCGGAGTTTCCCTCGGCGTCGGCGTCGGCTTCGCCGACGACGACCGCACCGGCCGCGCTGGTGGCGAGCTGGGATCGATAGCGCGGGTTGGCGAGGAAGCCGAGGTCGCCGGCAGCGGCGCCGGCGAGGGTGGCGACGCCGTCGATGCGGCGCGTGCCGTCGCCGCGCACGGCGAGGCCGAAGCGTTCGCCGAGCTCCGTCACGGTGAAGCCGCTGTTGCTCATGGCGGGGTGCGGCCCGCGTACTGGCGCTTGAGGCGCTCGAGGACCTGGTCGGTGATGTCGATGCGCGGGTTCGCGTAGACCACCGGGCTCGGCACGATCAGGTCGATGTCCTGTTCACGGGCGAATTCGACGACCGCGTTGTTGATCTCGCGCCAGCTGCGGTCGAGTTCCTGGTCGCTGCGCGCCTTCAGTTCGATGCGCAGGTTGTCGCGGTTGCGCCGGATCGAACGATCGAGCGCATCGATCTCGCGCTTGAGGGCTTCGGCCTCGCTGCGTTCCAGGCCCGCTCCGTCGCGTTCCTGGCGCGAGCGCAGCGTGGCCAGGCGGCGCTCGTCTTCGGCCAGCGCGCTGTCGCGCGGGGCGAACTCGAGTTCGAGCTTCTGGCGGCCGGCGACCACCTGCGGGGCATTGTCGAGCAGGCGCTTCATGTCCACGTAACCGACGCGCAGGCCGGCTTCTTCGGCCGGCGCGGACGGCGCGAAGCCGAGCGCGGCCGCGACAAGCAGCGCCCGGGGCATCGCTGTCCATGGTCCGCTTCGCGCCACCCGTTCCCCTCCAGTCGACGACCGCGCCTCGTTGCGCCGGGTCCCTGCCGGCGATCTTAACGGTTAGAACTGCGGTCCGAAGGAGAACTGGATCGTTTCCGTCTCGTCGCCGTCCTTCTTGCGCAGCGGCGTGGCGAAGCTGACGACGATCGGACCCATCGGCGAACGCCACTGGAACGACAGGCCGGTCGACGCGCGCAGATCGTCGGCGTCGAAGGCGTTGTAGTCCTTGAACACGTTGCCGACGTCGAGGAACCAGGACAGTCGCGTGGTGTTGTCGCTTTCCTTCACGAACGGGGTCGGGAAGATGACTTCGGCGGTGGCCACCGTCTTGAATGCGCCGCCGAGCGGCTGCCGGTAGCCGCGCGTCTCGTCGACCGGGCCGAGCGTGTTGTCGCGGAAGCCGCGCACGTCGGAGGCGCCGCCGGCGAAGAAGTTCTCGAAGAACGGCAGGCCGCGCGCGCCGTATTCGGTGGTGACCGGCGGATCCTGGCCGGCGTCGACCACCGTGCGGTACTTGCCGCGGTAGCTGCCGCCGTAGCCGATCGAGGCGGTGCCGAGGAAGGTCAGCTTCTCGGTGATCGGCAGGTAGTGCGAATAGCGGTAGTTGAACTTGAAGTACTCGACCGTCGAGCCCGGCAGGGTGGTCTCGAAGGAAACCGTCTGCAGCGAACCGCGGGTCGGGTTCCAGTACTTGTTGCGCGTGTCGTGAGCCCAGGAAAGCTCCATGTTCCAGACGTGGAAGGTGCGGCTGCCGAGGGCGATGATGTAGTCGATGAACTGCTGCGGGGTCGCGCCGACATAGGTGTTGATGGTCGTCTGGCTGATGCCGAAGCGCGTGTTCAGCGTGTCGTTCTCGGTCAGCGGGAATCCGAGGTAGGTGCTGAACGAGTCCGAGTTGGTCAGGTAGTTGGCGATGTTCGCCTCGCCGGCATCGAGTTCGCGGTGGCTGATGTCGTAGCCGAGGCCGAGCGCGTCGTCGGTGAGGTAGGGTTCGTAGTACGACAGGTTGTAGCGCTTCAGGTAGGAGCTGCGCTGCAGGGTGATGCCGATGCGGTCGCCGGTGCCGAAGAAGTTGGCCTGCTGCACGGCGATGCTGGTGATCAGGCCCTGCACCTGCGAATAGCCGAGGCCGAAGGTGAAGCTGCCGGACGGCTGCTCCTCGATCGCCACCTCGATGTCGACCTGGTCGTCGGAGCCGGCCACGCGCGGCGTTTCGATGTTGACAGACTTGAAGTAGCCGAGTCGCTGCAGGCGGATCTTCGAGCGGTCGATCGCCGCCTGCGAGTACCAGGCGCCCTCGAGCTGGCGCATCTCGCGGCGCAGGACCTCGTCTTCCGTGTGCAGGTTGCCCTTGAAGGCGATGCGGCGCACGTAGACGCGCTTGCCGGGGTCGATCTGGAAATTGAGCCCGACCTCGCGCTTGTCGCGGTCGATCTCGGGGACCGGGTTGACCTGGGCAAAGGCGTAGCCGATGTTCGACAGCACCGAGGTGATCGCGTCGGCCGACTGCTCGACCTTGCGGCGCGAGAAGATCTCGCCGGTGGCGATCGAGAGCTGCTTGCGCAGGTCGGCATCCTTGAGGATGAGGTCGCCGGTCAGCTTGATGTCGGTGACCGTGTAGACCTCGCCCTCGATGATGTTGGCGGTGACGTACATGCGCCGCTTGTCGGGGCTGATCGACACCTGGGTCGAGTCGACGGCGAAATCGACATAGCCGCGGTCGAGGTAGAACGAGGACAGGCGCTCGAGGTCGCCCGACATCTTCTCGCGCGAGTACTGGTCGTCCTTGGAGTACCAGGATGTCCAGTTGGTGGTGTCGGACTGGAAGTCCTCGCGGATCGCCTTGGCCTTGAACGATTCGTTGCCGACGATGTTGAGGTGCTTGATCTTCGCCGGCTTGCCTTCGGTGATGTTGATCGCGACCTCGACGCGGTTGCGGTCGAGGTTGACCACGGCCGTCTTGACGGCGACGTTGTACTTGCCGCGGTTGTAGTACTGGCGGGTCAGTTCCTGCTGCACGGAATCGAGCTTGAGGCGATCGAAGGCCTCGCCCTCGACCAGGCCGATGCCCTTGAGGCCCTTGCGCAGGTCGTCTTCCTTGAGGTCCTTGTTGCCGCGGATGGCGATCTTGGAGATCGACGGGCGCTCCTGCAGGGTGACGACGAGGATGTCGCCCTGGCGGCTGAGGCTGACGTCGTTGAAGAAGCCGGTCCGGTACAGCGCGCGGATCGCCTGCTCGGCACGCTCGGTGGTCAGCGTGTCGCCCTTCTCGACCGGCAGGTAGGTGAACACCGTGCCCTGGGCGATGCGCGAGAGGCCGTCGATGCGGATGTCGGCGACGCGGAAACTCTCGAAGGCCAGAACGTCCCTGGAACCGAGCCAGGCAAGCAGGAGCAGGGCGGCGATACGCTTCATCGTCACTTCCGTAGGGTGCGGAACCGGCAGGCAGTCGCCGACCGGGCCGACGCCAACCATCGTTGTTGTTCGGGGAGGAGCCCGTTCAGAACTGCGGGCGCAGGATGTCGTTGTAGAACACCAGTCCCATCAAGGCGACCAGCATCATCAGGCCCACGTACTGGCCGGCGATCATCGTGCGCTCGCTCACAGGACTGCCTTTGACCAATTCGATAAGGTAATACAGCAGGTGTCCGCCGTCCAAGATCGGGATCGGCAGCAGGTTCATGATTGCCAGCGACAACGAGATCAGGGCGAGGAATTCGAGGAACGACGGCAGGCCGGCGCGGGCCGAGTAGTTGGCGGCTCGGGCGATCGTGATCGGGCCGGAGAGGTTTTCGAGGCCGACCTGTCCGACCACCAGCAGCTTGATCGTGGCCAGCGCGCTGGTGGTGCTCTTCCAGGTCTGCGCGAAGGCCTGCGGGATCGCTTCCAGCGGGCCGTATTGCGCGGTGGCGCGTCCGGGCCCGACCGCGCCGATGCCGATGCGGTAGCGCGTGCGCCCGTCGGCCTCGCTGGCCAGGGCGACCAGGTCGACGTCGATCTCGCGGCCGTCACGGCGCACCACCAGCGACAGGCGCGGATTGCCGGCCGCCTCCTCGGGAACGATGCGGGCGATGTCGTCGAAACCGGCCACGGCGCGGCCATTGATGCGCAGCACCTGGTCGCCTTCGCGAAGTCCGGCGCCGGCGGCCGGGCTGGCCGGCTCGACCAGGCCGATGGTCGCCGGCACGTACACGCCGAGGCCGATGCGGCCGAACAGCTCGCGTCCGCCCAGTTCGGCCGGCAGGCGGGCGAAGGCGAGGGTGCGCTCGGCGCTGGCGCCGCCGGCCGTGACCACCTCGACGCGGGTGTCGGCACGGCGGATCGCGCCCTCGCCGAGCGCCTGCATGGCCTCGCTCCACGAGCCGACCGCAGTTTCGCCGACCCGCACGATGCGGTCGCCGGCCTGCATGCCGGCTTCGGCCGCGACCCCCTGCGGAGTGGCCACGACGGCCTGGAAGTCGGGCTTGCCGACCACGAACATCAGCCAGAAGGCAGCGACGGCGAACACCAGGTTGAACACCGGGCCGGCGGCGACGATGGCCATGCGCTGGCCGACCGTCTTGCGGTTGAAGGCCTGGGTGACCTCGCCGGGGGCGACTTCGCCCTCGCGTTCGTCGAGGAACTTCACGTAGCCGCCGAGCGGGATCGCGGCGATCGCGAACTCGGTGCCGGCACGGTCGCGGCGCGACCACAGCGGCTTGCCGAAGCCGACCGAAAACCGCAGCACCTTGACCCCGCACAGGCGCGCGATCGCGTAGTGGCCGTATTCGTGGAAGGTGATGAGCAGGCCGAGGGTGACGATGAGCCACCAGACGGAGCCGAAAAACTCGTTCATGGGTACCAACCGGGGCCGGGATCAGCCCGCCATTGCGGCAATGATACGTTGTGCCTCGCGGCGCGCGGTTAAATCACCGTCAAGCAGGCCGGCGAGATCGCGCACCGGGATGGCCGGCAGGCGTGCCAGGCATTCGCCGACGACGTCGGCGATGGCGAGGAACGGCAACCGCCCGTCGAGGAATGCGGACACCGCCTCCTCGTTCGCCGCATTCAGCGTGGCCGGTGCGCTGCCGCCGGCGCGCAAGGCGGCATAGGCCAGGTCGAGGCAGGCGAAGGTGGCGCGGTCCGTTGCCTCGAAACCGAGCTGGCCGAGGGCGACGAGGTCGAGCCGGCGCACGCCCGATTCGACGCGCTCGGGCCAGGCCAGGGCATGCGCGATCGCCGTGCGCATGTCGGGATGGCCGAGCTGGGCGAGCAGCGAGCCGTCGAGGTACTCGACCAGCGAATGGACGATGCTCTGCGGATGCACGACCACGTCGATCGCTTCCGGCGGCGCGCCGAACAGGAAGTGCGCTTCGATGACCTCGAGGCCCTTGTTCATCAGGGTGGCCGAATCGACCGAGATCTTGCGGCCCATGCTCCAGTTCGGGTGCGCGCAGGCCATGGCCGGCGTGACCGCGGCGAGTTCGCTGCGTGTGCGGCCGCGGAACGGGCCGCCGGAGGCGGTCAGCACGAGGCGGCGCACCCCGGCCGGGGCGAGCGCCGGGCGTCCGCCAGGCAGGCACTGGAACAGCGCGTTGTGTTCGGAATCCAGCGGCAGCAGTTCGCCACCGCCTTCGGCGAGGGCGGCCAGCAGCAGCGGCCCGGCCATGACGATTGCTTCCTTGTTGGCCAGCAGCAGGCGCTTGCCGGCGCGCGCCGCGGCGAGCGTCGATTCGAGGCCGGCGGCGCCGACGATGGCCGCGACCACGGTGTCGACTCCGGCCAGGGTGGCGGCCTCGACCAGGCCGGACGGTCCGGCCAGCACGCGCGTCGGCAGGCCGTGGCCGGCGATGCGCTCGCGCAGGGCGGCTTCCAGCGAGGCGTCGGCAATCACCGCCCAGCCCGGGCGGAAGCGCTGGCACAGCGCGGCCAGCGCGTCGACGTTGCGGTGCGCGGCCAGCACGCTGGCTTCGAAGCGGTCCGGATGGCGGGCGACGAGGTCGAGCGTGCTGCCGCCGATCGAGCCGGTGGCGCCGAGAAGGGCGATGCGCCTCATGGTGCGCAGGTATCGATCAGCATCTTGCCGGCGGCGAACACCGGCATGGCCGCGAACACGCTGTCGAGGCGGTCGAGCAGGCCGCCATGGCCGGGAAACAGGGCGCCCGAATCCTTCACGTTGGCCTGGCGCTTGACCAGGCTTTCGACGAGGTCGCCGATGATCGACGCCGCCAGGGTCAGCACGGCGAGGGCGACCAGCAGGACGAGCGCGAGGCCGCGCTGGTCGAGCAGCCATCCGCCGGCGACGGCCACCAGGGCGCCGCCGGCGAAGGCGCCGATCGCGCCCTCGACCGTCTTGCCGGGACTGATGCGCGGGGCCAGCTTGCGCCGGCCGAAGCGGCTGCCGGCGAAGTAGGCGAAGGTGTCGGCGGCCCAGACCAGGGCGAGCGCGAACAGGGCCCACCAGTGGCCGAGCGGGTCGATCGAGTGGATCGCCAGCAGGGCGACCCATGCCGGCACGATGACGAGATAGCCGACGACCAGCTTGAGCACGCGGTTGGCCGGCGAGGGCGAGGCGGCGAACGAGTGGCTGCGCAACCAGGCCAGCGAAACCAGCCACCAGGCCAGTCCGAGGCCGATCAGCGCCGGCCAGATGCCCTCGTCGCGCAAGTACCAGGCCGCGCCGAGCAGCAGCGCGCCGACCATGGTCGCGACGATGCGCGCCGGCATCGACTCGAGGCCGACCAGTCGCGTCCACTCCCACAGGGCGAGCAGGAAGGCGATGGCGACGATGGCGGCGAACAGCGGCGTCGGCGCCAGCAGGATGATCGCGACCGCGATCGGCGTCAGCACGAGGGCGGTGAGGATGCGTTGCTTCACGTTGGCCGTCCCCTTCAGGCGCTGGCGGCGACTTGCGCCGAGGTCATGCCGAAACGCCGCTCGCGGCGGGCAAACTCGTCGAGCGCGCCCTGCAGCACGCCGGCATCGACATCCGGCCACAGCGTGTCGAGGAACACGAGTTCCGCATAGGCGATCTGCCAGAGCAGGAAGTTGCTGATGCGCATCTCGCCGCCGGTGCGGATGAACAGGTCCACCGGCGGCTGTCCGGCCAGGCAGAAATGGGGGGCCAGGCTGTGCTCGTCGATCGCGCCGGTCTCGAGTTCGCCGCGCTGCACGGCCTCGGCGACACTGCGCGCGGCGCGCGCGATGTCCCAGGCTCCGCCGTAGTTGACGGCGACGTTGGCGGCGAGGGCGCGGTTGCCGGCGGTTCGGCGCATGGCCTTCTCCATGCGTTCGCGCAGCTCGCTCGAGAACGCCGACAGGTCGCCGATGAACTCGATGCGCACGCCATGTTCGTGCAGTTCCTCGACCTCGTGGTCGAGCGCGCGCAGGAACAGTTGCATGAGCGCACCGACCTCGCCGGCCGGGCGCTTCCAGTTTTCACTGGAGAAGGCGAACAGGGTCAGCGAACCGATGCCGCGACGCAGGCAGAACTCCACGGTCGCGCGCAGGGCCTTCTGGCCTTCACGGTGGCCGAAACTGCGCGGGCGATGGCGTCGCTCGGCCCAGCGGCCGTTGCCGTCCATGACGATGGCGACGTGACGCGGCACGCGCGGCGCCGCGTCGGCCGGAGGATTCTGGGTCATGCGCGGCGCTCCGGGGCGGCGTGGCTCACATCGCCAGGAGTTCGTCTTCCTTCTTCTTCACCACCTCGTCGACGTCCTTGACGGCGCGGTCGGTCAGCTTCTGGATGTCGTCCTCGGCGCGACGTGCGTCGTCTTCGGTGACCTTGCGGTCCTTCAGCAGTTCCTTGACGTGGTGGATCGCGTCGCGGCGCACGTTGCGCACCGCCACCTTGGCGTTCTCGCCCTCGCCGGAGACATGCTTGGCGAGTTCCTTGCGGCGCTGTTCGGTCAGCGGCGGGATGCTGATGCGGATGACCAGACCGACCGTGGTCGGGGTCAGGCCGAGGTTGGAGGCGAGGATCGCCTTCTCGATCGGCGCGATCATCGGCTTCTCGTACGGGGTGATGGTCAGCGAGCGCGCGTCGGCGATGGCGACGCTGGCGACCTGGTTCAGCGGCACTTCGGAGCCGTAGTAGTTGACCCGCAGCGGCTCGAGCAGGGCGGCGCTCGCGCGGCCGGTGCGCAGATGGGTCAGTTCCTGGCGCAGCGCCTCGACGCTCTTGGTCATGCGCTGCTGGGCGTCCTTCTTGATCGGGTCGAGCATGGCGCTGTTCCTGCGGTTTCGATATCCGCCGGAGTATAGCAGCGGCGCCCGCCGCGCCCGTGCCGCGGCGCGCAAGTGCGCCGGGCGTCAGTCGGTGACGAGGGTGCCGACCGCTTCGCCATGCATGATGCGCATGAGGTCGCCTTCGCGCGACATGTCGTAGATGCGCAGCGGCACATGGTGGTCGCGGCACAGGGCGATCGCGCTGGTGTCCATCACCTGCAGGTTGCGCTGGATGACTTCCTCGTAGCTGAGGCGCTCGTAACGCGTGGCGCGCGGGTCCCTGGCCGGATCGGCGGTGTAGACGCCGTCGACCTTGGTCGCCTTCAGCAGCAGGTCGGCGCCGATCTCGATCGCGCGCAGAGCGGCGGCCGAATCGGTGGTGAAGAACGGGTTGCCGGTGCCGGCCGCGAACAGCACGATGCGCCCCTTCTCGAGGTGGCGGATCGCACGCCGGCGGATGAAGTCCTCGCAGACCTCGTTGATCTTGATCGCGCTCATCGTGCGCGCGGTGCCGCCGGCCTTCTCGATGGCGTCCTGCATGGCCAGCGCGTTCATGACCGTGGCCAGCATGCCCATGTGGTCGCCGGTGACGCGGTCCATGCCGCTGGCGGCAAGCCCGGCGCCGCGGAAGATGTTGCCGCCGCCGATGACCACGCCGACCTCGATGCCGGCGCGCTGCACCTCGAGGATCTCTCGGGCGAGGCGGTGGATGACCTTGGGATCGATGCCGTAGTCGCCCTCGCCCATGAGGGCTTCGCCGGAGAGCTTGAGCAGGATGCGCTGGTACTGGATCGCGGCCATGGTCCTCTCCGGGCGGGCAAACCGGCGCATTGTAGCGGGACGGGCGCGCTGCGCGAACCACGCCGTATCCGGGAGCATCACGGCTGAAGCCGTTTCCCGCGGGAATCATGCGGGGCCGAACGAAACGCTGCAGGAAACGGCTTCAGCCGTGATGCCTTTGCATCGTCATTGCGACGCCCGGTCGCCCGTGAGCGGGTGCCGGGAAAAAGGCCGCGGATGTCCGCGGCCTTCGTGGTCCCGCGCGCGTGGGCGTGGCCTCAGACCTGCATTGCCTTGGCGACCTCGGCGGCGTAGTCCTCGACCACCTTCTCGATGCCTTCGCCGACCGCAATGCGGTGGAACGCGAGCACCTCGGCGCCTTCCTTCTTCAGCACGGCGCCGACGGTCTGGTCGGTATCGAGCACGTAAGACTGGCCGGTCAGGGTGACCTCGTTGACGATCTTGTTGATCTTGCCGCTGATGATCTTCTCGAGGATGTCGGCCGGCTTGGCCTTGTCCTTCTCGGACATCTTGGCGAGCTCGATCTCCTTTTCCTTGGCGATGAACTCGGCCGGCACGTTCTCCGCGGCGATGTACGGAGGGTTCATCGCGGCGATGTGCATGGCGAGGTTGCGGGCAAGCTCGGGCGAGCCGCCCTTCAGCTCGACCAGCACGCCGATGCGGCCGCCGTGCAGGTAGCCGGCCAGGGTGTGGGCGCTGTCCAGACGCACGAGGCGGCGCACCTGGACGTTCTCGCCGACCTTGGCAATGACCGCCGCGCGGGCTTCCTCGACCGTGCCGCCGGTCGCATACGGGGCGCCCTTCAACGCCTCGATGTCGGCCGCGCCGATCGCCGCCGCGGCGACGTTTTCGGTGAAGGCGAGGAAGTTCTCGTCCTTGGCGACGAAGTCGGTCTCGCTGTTGATCTCGACGAGCACGGCCTTGCCGGGCACCTGGCCGAGCACGATGCGGCCCTCGGCGGCGACGCGATCGGCCTTCTTGTCGGCCTTGGCCAGGCCCTGCTTGCGCAGCCACTCGATCGCGGCCTCGATGTTGCCGTCGTTCTGGGCCAGGGCCTTCTTGCATTCCATCATGCCGGCGCCGGAGCGCTCGCGCAGCTCCTTGACCATCTGGGCGGTGATTTCCATCGCATACCTCGAATTGAATGCGCGGCCGGGGATGCCGCGCGGAAAGGAAGTCGGACCGGCGCACCGGCATCGGCCGGTGCAGCCGGAATCAGCATGGGCGGACTCGATGACGGGCCCGCGTCGGAGCCGCGCGTGGCGCGGCGCCGACGACCGCGGTCACTCCGCGGTTTCGGCCGGCTTGGCGTCGCTGCGCGGCTTGGCGGCGGCCGGACGGCGGCCCGCCGGCGGTGCGCCGCGCTTGGCCGGTGCCTTGCCGCGCGGGGCCGGCTTGCGGCGGTCGTCGACCTTGGCGACCGGGTTGCCCTCGGCGTCGAGTTCGACGAACTCGTCGTTGCCGATCGCGGCGGCCGGCGCCGCGGCCTTGCCTTCGAGCACGGCGTCGGCGACGGCGCGAGCGTACAGCTGCACGGCGCGGATGGCGTCGTCATTGCCGGGGATCGCGTAGTCGACCAGGCTCGGGTCGTAGTTGGTGTCGACCACGGCGACGACCGGGATGCCGAGCTTCTTGGCTTCCTCGACGGCGATGTTCTCGTGGCCGATGTCGATGACGAACAGGGCGTCCGGCAGGCGGTTCATGTCCTTGATGCCGCCGAGCGACTTCTCGAGCTTCTCGCGCTCGCGCTCGATGCGCAGCACTTCGTGCTTGACCAGCTTGCCGTAGCTGCCGTCGGTGGCCATGGCCTCGATCTCCTTGAGGCGGGCGATCGACTGCTTGACCGTGCGGAAGTTGGTCAGCATGCCGCCGAGCCAGCGTGCGGCGACGTACGGCTGGCCGCAACGCGCCGCCTCTTCCTTGATCGCCTCGCGCGCGGAACGCTTGGTGCCGACGAACAGCAGGGTGCCGCGCTTCTGCGCCAGTCCCGACACGAAGTTCATCGCGTCGGTGAACAGCGGCAGGGTCTTCTCGAGGTTGATGATGTGGATGCGACCGCGCGCGCCGAAGATGTACGGCGCCATGCGGGGATTCCAGTAACGGGTCTGGTGGCCGAAGTGGACGCCCGCTTCGAGCATCTGGCGCATGGTGACTTGAGGCATGGTGCTGGAACTCCATCGATGGGCGATCACGCCGGCGTCATGTGCGGCGGTTGATGCCCGGGGTTGGGGACCTCCACGTTCCCAGCGTTGGCGACCTCCGGCCGGGCGGCATGGCGCGCGGCGGAAGCACCCCGACAACGGTATCGGAACGTGTGTGGATTTGTTCCACGGCAGGGGAACTGCGGGATTGTAGCTTGAGGTAGGGGCTGGGGGCTAGGGGCTAGGGGCTAGGGGCTAGGGGCTAGGGGCTAGGGCGCGAAAATCGGCGACAGGGACAAGCACGAATCGGCGCGACAGTGGCTGTACCACATGTTCGGATGGGACAAGGCACGGTTGTCGCGCCCTCGCCCCTAGCCCCTAGCCCCTAGCCCCTAGCCCCTAGTCCCCAGCCCCTAGCCCCCGGATTTCTGGCCCCTCGCCGCCGGTCCCTCTAGACTAGGCGGCCCACCGCCGCCCGCAGTCCCCATGGCCGTCACCATCAAGACCCCCGAACAGATCGAGAAGATGCGCGTCGCCGGCCGCCTGGCCGCCGAGGTGCTCGAGATGATCGGGCCGCACGTCCGCCCCGGAGTCAGCACCGAGGAGCTCGACCGCATCTGCCACGACCACATCGTCGACGTGCAGAAGGCGATTCCGGCCAACGTCGGCTACAAGGGCTTCCCGAAGACCGTGTGCACCTCGGTCAACCACGTGATCTGCCACGGGATTCCGGCGCCGAACAAGATCCTCAAGGACGGCGACATCATCAACATCGACGTCACCGTCATCAAGGACGGCTGGCATGGCGACACCAGCCGCATGTATTTCGTCGGCACGCCGTCGGTGCTCGCGCGCCGGCTCGTCGAGACGACCTTCGAGGCGATGATGAAGGGCATCGGCGTGGTCCGTCCCGGCGCCACCCTCGGCGACATCGGCCAGGCGATCCAGCGTTTTGCCGAGTCGCACGGTTTCTCGGTGGTGAAGGAGTACTGCGGCCACGGCATCGGACAGGTCTATCACGAGGATCCGCAGGTCCTGCACTACGGCAAGGCCGGCACCGGCCTGACCCTGCAGAAGGGCATGACCTTCACCGTCGAGCCGATGATCAATGCCGGCAAGCCGCACACGCGCCTGCTGCCGGACGGCTGGACCGTGGTCACCCGCGACCACTCGCTGTCGGCGCAGTGGGAACACACGATCACCGTCACCGACGACGGTTTCGAGATCCTGACGCCCTGGCCGCAGGCGGCCTGAGGCCGCCGGCCATGGCCGCCGCCGCACCGGTGCCGGTCCCCGTCCTGCCGCGCCTTGCGGCGGCGGTGCCCCGTGGCGGCGTGGTCGGTCCGGCCCGGCTCGCCTTGCGCCAGTACCTCGCCGACTGCGACCGCGACCTCGCCGGCGCCTTCCGCGATGGCGCCGCGGCCACCGATCTGGTGCGTGCGCGTGCCGAAGCGGTCCGCCGCGTGCTCGCCTATGTCTGGCAGTCCTGGCTCGGCGACAGCGGCGAAGCCAGCCTGCTGGCGGTCGGCGGCTTCGGGCGCGGCGAACTGTTTCCCCATTCGGACGTCGACCTGCTGATCCTCACCGTGCCGGATCCGCCGCCGCGGCTGTTGCGCGCGATCGAGGCCTTCGCCACCTGCCTGTGGGACATCGGACTGAAACCCGGCCTCGCCGTGCGCGACCTCGCCGGCTGCCGCGCGCTGGCCGCCGCCGACGTCGGCGTGTACACCAACCTGCTCGAAGCGCGCTGGCTGGAAGGCGCGCGCGCGCTGGCCGGGAGCCTGCTCGGCAGTCTGCCCGACGAGGGCCTGTGGGCGCCGGCACGCTTCCTCGCCGTCAAGCAGGCCGAGCAGGCCGCGCGCCACCTGCGCTTCGGCGATACCGCCTACAACCTCGAGCCGCAACTCAAGGAAGGGCCGGGCGGCCTGCGCGACCTGCAGATGATCGGCTGGCTCGGGCGCGCCATCGCCGGCTCCGGCGAGCACGCGGCGATGGCCGAGGCGGGCCTGCTCGATGCGGTCGAGGTCGACGCGCTCGCTGCGGCGCGGGCCACGCTGTTCCGCATCCGCGAGGCCCTGCACCTGCTCGCGCGCCGCTCCGAGGAGCGCCTGCTGTTCGACTACCAGCGCGAACTCGCCGCCGCGCTCGGCTATCGCGACGAGCACGCCGACAACCTCGCCGTCGAACAGTGCATGCAGGACTATTTCCGTGCCGCGCGCCGGATCAGCGCCATCAACGAGGAACTGCTCGCGCGCTGCAGCGAGATGCTGGCGCCGCCGCACTCGCCGACGCTGCCGCTGGCGGGCGGCTTCGCGCGCATCGGCGACCGCCTCGACGTGGTCGATGCGGCGCGCCTGCGCACGCAGCCGCAGGCGCTGATCGAACTCTATGCACTGTTCGCGCGCGAAAGCGGGGTGCGCGGCCTGCGTGCGAATGCCATGCGCCTCGTGCGCCTTTGCCTGGCCGATGAGGGTTTCGATCTCGAGCACCCGGCCGTGTACGCGGCGTTGCGCGACCTGCTGGAACTCGGTGCGCCGGCCGTCGAGTCGCTGGCGGCGATGGCGCGCCATGGCGTGCTCGCGCGGCTGGTGCCGGGCTTTGCCCGCGTCACCGGGCGCATGCAGTACGACCTGTTCCACGTCTACACGGTCGACGAGCACACCCTGCGCGTGCTGCGCTTCATTGCCCGCTTCGCCGGCAGCGAGGGCGCCGATGCGTTTCCGCTCGCGCATGCCGTGTTCCGGCGCCTGCCGAAGGTTTCGCTGCTGTTGCTCGCCGGGCTGTTCCACGACATCGCCAAGGGGCGAGGCGGCGATCACTCGGTGCTCGGCGAGGACGATGCGCGTGCGTTCTGCACGAAGCTCGGTCTCGGCAGCGCGGCGGTCGAGCGCGTCGCCTGGCTGGTGCGCTGGCATCTGCTGATGAGCGTCGTTGCGCAGCGCCAGGACATCACCGATGCGGCGGTCGTCGAGCGTTTCGCCGAACAGGTCGGTGACTGGGAGCGCCTCGACTACCTCTATCTGCTGACCGTCGCCGACATCAACGGCACCAGTCCGAAGCTGTGGAACGGCTGGCGCGACCGCCTGCTCGCCGACCTCTATGCGGCGACGCGCTACGTGCTGCGTGAGGAAGCCGGTGAATTGCCGCAGGCCGACGAGCGCATGGCCGAAACGCGCCAGCAGGCGACGGCGATCCTCGTCGCCCGGGGCATCGGCGCCGACACCGCCGCGCGCGTGCTCGACGGCTTCCCCGATGAAAGCTTCCTGCGCTACCGGCCCGAGCAGGTCGCCTGGCAGGCCGGCGCGATGGCCACGCACGACGATCCGGCGCGGCCGCTCGTGCGCGTGCTCGCCGAGGGCGGGCGCGGCACCAGCGAGGTGTTCGTGCACATGCGCGACCGCGACGGCCTGTTCTCGACGATCACCGCGGTACTCGCCCGCTTCCGGCTCGAAGTGGTCGAAGCGCGCCTGCTGGCCGGACGCGCGGACACGGTGTTCGACACGTTCTATCTGCTCGACGCAAGCGGCCGCCCGCTCGCCGGGGTCGGCGAGGTGGCGGCGCTCGAGGCCGCCCTGCGCGATGCGTTGTCGCGCGATGTGCTCGACGAGCTGCCGCCAAGGCGCACGGTCCCGCGTGCCCTGCGCCACTTCCACATCGCCGCGCACCTCACCTTCAGCAGCGAGCAGGCGCGCACGCGCGTCGGCCTGGTCTGTTCGGATCGTCCCGGCCTGCTCGCCTCGGTCGCGCAGGCCTTCCGTGCCACCGGCGTGCGCGTGCATGATGCGCGCATCGCGACATTCGGCGAGCGCGTGGAAGACTTCTTCCTCGTCACCGACACGCACGACCGGCCGCTCGACGCGGCCACCGGACAGAAGCTGCGCGAAGCATTGGGCAAACGCCTCGATGCGGCGTCGGCATCAGCACCAGGAACCCAGCATGGCAAGCATTGAAACGATCATCGAGTCCGCCTGGGAACGTCGCGCCGAACTCGCGCCGGCGGAAATCGAGGCCAGCGTCCGTCCTGTCGTCGAGCAGGCGCTCGACGGCCTCGAAAGCGGGCGCCTGCGCGTCGCCGAGCGCGGCGCCGACGGCACGTGGATCGTGCACGCATGGCTGAAGAAGGCGGTCCTGCTGTATTTCCGCATCCATCCCAACCGCGCCATGGACGGCGGCCCGATGAATGCCTGGGACAAGGTGCCGCTGCGCTTCCAGGATGCGACCGCGGAGGACTTCGCCGCGCTCGGCGCGCGACTGGTGCCGGGTGCGCTCGTGCGCCGCGGCGCCCACGTCGCGCGCGATGCCGTGCTGATGCCGAGCTACGTCAACATCGGCGCCCACGTCGGCGCCGGCACGATGGTCGACACCTGGGCAACGGTCGGTTCCTGCGCGCAGATCGGCGCGCGCGTGCATCTTTCCGGTGGCGTCGGCATCGGCGGCGTGCTCGAGCCGCTGCAGGCGGCACCGACGATCATCGAGGACGACTGCTTCATCGGCGCACGCTCCGAGGTCGTCGAGGGCGTCATCGTCGAGCAGGGCAGCGTGATCGGCATGGGCGTGTTCCTTGGCCAGTCGACGAAGATCTTCGACCGCGCGAGCGGCGCGACCAGCTACGGCCGCGTGCCGGCCGGCAGCGTCGTCGTCGCCGGTTCGCTGCCGGCTTCCGACGGCAGCCACAGCCTCTATGCCGCCGTCATCGTCAAGCGCGTCGATGCGAAGACGCGCGCGAAGACCGCCATCAACGAACTGCTGCGCGCCTGAACCGCAGGGATCCCGGAACCATGAGCATCGACGTGTACGGACTCGACAAGTGCAGCACCTGCGACAAGGCGCGCAAGTGGCTGGCCAGGCACGCGGTCGAGCACCGCTTCATCGACTACCGCGAGCAGCGCGTGCCGGCGCAGACGCTTCTGCACTGGGCGCAGGCGGTCGGCGGTTTCGACAAGCTCGTCAACCGCAGCGGCATGACCTGGCGCAACCTCGCTCCGGCGCGCAAAGATCCGCGCACCGACGCCGAGTGGACCCTGCTGATCAAGGAATACCCGGCCCTCGTGCGCCGGCCCGTGGTCGTGTCCGCCGACGGCGGCATCAGCCTCGGCTTCAGCGACAAGCTGTTCGCGCGGCTGTTCGGCGTGGCGAAGTGAGCGGGGCAGGCCGCGCATGAGCATCTCGTACTCGCCGGTGCTGCAACTGACCCTCGACCTGGTCCGGCGCGCCTCGGTGACGCCGGACGATGCCGGCTGCCAGGCCCTGCTGGCGGCGCGCCTCGCCGCCTGCGGCTTCAGCGTCGAGCACCTGCGCTACGGCGACGTCGACAACCTGTGGGCGACGCATGGCCGGGGCGATCCGGTGCTCGTCCTGCTCGGCCACACCGATGTGGTGCCGAGTGGCCCGCCCGAGACCTGGTCGAGTCCGCCGTTCGAGCCGGCGATCCGCGAGGGCCGCCTGTACGGGCGCGGCACCGCCGACATGAAATCCGGCGTGGCCGCAATGGTCGTCGCCGCCGAGGAGTTCGTCCGCGAGCATCCCGGGCATGCCGGCACCCTGGCCGTGCTGGTGACCAGCGATGAAGAGGGGCGCTCGGTCGACGGCGTGCGCCGGGTGGTCGAGGAGTTCCGCCGGCGCGACCAGCGCATCGACTGGTGTCTGGTCGGCGAGCCCTCGTCGCGGCAGGTCCTCGGCGATCTCATCCGCGTCGGCCGCCGCGGCTCGCTCAGCGCGTGCCTGACCGTGCTCGGCGTGCAGGGCCACGTTGCCTATCCCGAAAAGGCCCGCAACCCCGTCCACGCCGCCGCGCCGGCATTGGCCGAACTGGTGGCGACGCGCTGGGACGAGGGCAACGAGGCGTTCCCGCCGACCTCGATGCAGATTTCCAATATCACCGCCGGCACCGGTGCCGGCAACGTCATCCCCGGCCGGTTGCGCGTCTGGTTCAACTTCCGCTTCGGTACCGCCAGCAGCGCAGCCGGATTGCGTCGGCGGGTCGAGGACTGCCTGCATCGGCACGGCCTCGATTTCGAACTCGAATGGGACTTGTCGGGCGAGCCGTTCCTGACCGCGCCGGGGCGGCTGCGCGATGCGGTCGAAGCCGCCATCCTCGCGCGCTGCGGCCTGCGCCCCGAGTCGAGCACCGGCGGCGGGACCTCCGACGGGCGCTTCATTGCGCCGCTCGGCGCCGAGGTGGTCGAACTCGGGCCGGTCAATGCCAGCATCCACAAGGTCGACGAGCACGTCGACCTCGCCGACCTCGAGGTCCTGCCCGAGCTTTACCGCGCGATCATCGCCTCGCTTCTCGCCCGCTCCGGCTGAGTCCCGGCACCACCCCGCCGGGAGCGCCGCGAAGCCGCAGACCCTGCGACTCGGACGCGGGGTTTGTGGTACTAATCGGCGAAATTGTCCGGGCCGCTTCGTGGCCCGGGTCCGGAAGGTCTCCAGGGAACAACACGAGCGGGTTTCTGCCGGCACCGGGGAAGCACGCACGATGCCTGGTTGGCCGCGGCGGATGGTTTCAACGGAAACCTCGCGCCGCAACGCACCGCCGGCGGAGCGCCGGCCGCAATCCAGGGTGGCCATGTTGTCGTATTCCAGGGTTTCGCTTCGCAGTCGTGTCCGCGCACTGGCGGCCGGGCGCTTTTTCGTCCTGCTCTGCCTCGGCGTCCTTGCCGCGCCCGCATGGGCCCTCGACCTCACCCCGCACGGCACCCAGCCCGGTCTCCAATGGGGCATGGAGGAGCCGATGTCCTGTGAATCCTGCCATCGCGGTTTCAGCGGCACCGAGCCCGAGCACATGCCGCAGAACACCTGGGGCGGCTCGATGATGGCCAATGCCGCGCGCGACCCGCTGTTCTGGGCCGCCCTCGATGTCGCCAACAAGGATTTTCCCGGCGCCGGCGACTTCTGCCTGCGCTGCCATACCCCGCCGGGCTGGCTCGGCGGGCGCGTGGTCAAGGCGATCGGCGGCGGCGACAACGGCCCGACCGGCGCGCTCGGCTGCAAGCTGCAGGGCGACTACAACAACCGCGACGAGAAGGGCAACGATTACGCCGGCGTCACCTGCCACTTCTGCCATCGCATGAAACCGACCGGCCCGGCCGGCGAGCCGGCGATGATCGGCAACGGCAACATCTGGCTCGACGACGCGCTTGAATGCACACCCCCCAACGGTGGCGTGCCCTACGGCGGCCCCTGCCGTTACGGTCCCTACCACTACGCCGACAATTTCCTCGCCCCGCCGCATGGCTGGGTGCAGTCCGAGTACCACACGAAGTCGGCGATGTGCGGCACCTGCCACGATGTCTCCACACCCGATACCGACGAGGGTCCGCTGAAAACCCTCGTCCTCGAGGGCGGCGTGGCCACCACCCGGCCGATGCCGATCGAACGCACCTACTCGGAGTGGAACCGCAGCCTGTTCGCCGACCTCATCTACCGCGACGGACTTGGCGAGGGCGCCGCCGGCACCCCGGCGCTGGCACGCGAACAGCATTGCCAGGATTGCCACATGCGCACGTCGCACGACCCGGACGCGAAGGCCTGCCACCAGAATCTCCCCGGTTCGCGCACCGGCAACCTGCCGATGCACGAGTTCGCCGGTGCCAATGCGTGGATCCCGGCGATCATCCGCGACGAGTACGGCGGCAAGTCGGGCCTCGAGCGGCCGGCGGATTTCGACCGCACGATCAGCCTGGCCCGGGAGATGCTGGCCTCCGCCGCGAGCGTCGAGGCGAACATCACCGCCTACACGCCGCCGACCGCCAGCACGGCCGGATCGGTCAGCGTGCGCGTCAAGGTCACCAACCTCGGCGGTCACAAGCTGCCGTCCGGCTATTCGGAAGGTCGGCGCATGTGGCTCAACGTCAAGGCGGTCAGCGCCAGCAATGCCGTCCTCGCCGAGAGTGCCGCCTATGACGCCTCCAGCGGCGACCTCACCCTGGATGCGCAAGCCAAGGTCTATGAAGTCCTGCAGGGCATCTGGACGCCGGGTTCACCCGGCGAATGCGTGGTCGAGGTGGCCGGCAAGAAGAAGTTCCATTTCGTGCTGAACAACTGCATCCGCAAGGACAACCGCATCCCGCCGCTCGGCTTCCGCCCGAAGACCGCCGGCGATCCTAACGGCGACGAGGTGCGGCCGGTGGCCTATTCGTATCCGGAAACATCGCCG
Organism: uncultured Dokdonella sp.; assembly: GCA_934526015.1. Lineage (GTDB taxonomy): Bacteria > Pseudomonadota > Gammaproteobacteria > Xanthomonadales > Rhodanobacteraceae > Dokdonella. Next base: position 191,298 of record CAKSZY010000002.1, on the reverse strand, counting down.
GGCTCCGGCGTGCTGGTCAACTACGACATCACCGATTACACCTTCCCGTTGCCGGCCGCCGCGGCGCGGCCGATCCGCATCGACGCCCGCCTGCAGTTCCAGATCGCCAGCAAGGATTACATCGAGTTCCTGCGCGACCAGGCGACCACCGCACCGGCGATTCCGGCCGAGAACACGATGTGCGCCGGCGAGCCGGGACGTCCGTTCGACATCGGCCCGCAATCGCTTTCGCGCGGCGAATACATGTACGAGCTGTGGTCGAATCCGGCCTACGGAAAGTCGCCGCCGGAGACGGCCGGCAATCCGGCCAGCGTGACCACGGTGAACTGAGCGGGAAATGGAAGGCAGCGCGCGATGCGGCAGGCCAGGCGGCCCGCTCCGGCGTGCCCCGGCAGCCGCGATGCTGGCCGTCGTCGTCACCGCGTGCGGTCACGCAGCGCCGCGCGCGGATGGAATCGCAGGCGCGGCCGAGGTTCACGCCGGACGCATGCGCGGCTATGTGGAATCGAGCCGGGTGACCGACTTCTGTCCCGATCCGGCCAGCCGGCCGCCGACCGATCGCTGCGTGGTCACGCGCGGATTCGATTACGCCAGCGGCACCACCCTCGTGCGCATGTACGACGCGGACGGACGCCTGATCCTCAGCGACCGTCCGCCCGGTGCGGATCTCGGCCTGACTCCGCCCGAGCAGGCGCGGGTGGAGGCGCTCGTGCGCGCCGATCCGCGCACGGCACCGATCGTCAACCGCAGCGATGTCGTGCTGTGGTCGGGAGGATTCGTCGTGCGCGAACCCGGCGATCCGCATTGCGACCGCGGCAGTCGCTGCATCCGCGTGATCGCGGCGGTCGACCAAGGCAACGACGTCATCCTGCATTCCGTCGTCGACCTGATGAGCGATCGTGTCGTCGATCCCGACTACCGGCCTTCCGGCCGGGATCCTGCGGGAACGCGGGCGCAGCCGTGAACATGTGCCGGTTGCAGTTTTCCGTGCTCGCCTTGCTGTCCCTGGCTGCCGGGACGAGCGCGGCCGTGGCTGCCTCGCCCGTTTGCGTGGCTCCCGAAGTCCGGCTCGGCTGGCCGGCGGCCGAGCCGATCTGGGAGCTCTGCTGGCTCGGGCCGAACCAGAGTGTCGGCCCGCGCGGCTCGGGCATGGAGTTGCGCAATGTCCACTGGAAGGGACGCTTCGTCCTGCGCCGTGCGCATGCACCGATGCTGTTCGCGGAGTACCGCGGTGGAGCAGGAGGGAATTGCTACCGCGACTGGAAGGACACCCGCGCGACGATCCTTGCCGCCACCGGCGTGCAGAACCGGCTCGGCCAGATCCCGGCCGGCGGGGAAGCCGCAAAGACGTCCTGCGATCGCTCGACCCACCCTACCCAGGCCCATGACATGTGCCCCTTCGGGCTTCCTGTCCCGCCGGGTTACAGCTGCGCGCTCGGGGTGATGATCGAGGACATGGGCGATCACGTGCTGCTGACCACGCAGTACATTGCCGACTGGTACATGTACACCTCGCGCATCGCGCTCCATGCCGACGGTCGCATCGTGCCGACCTTCGGCTTCGGCAACCGCAACGGAACCTTCAGCGAGGTCACCCACTGGCACCACAACTACTGGCGTTTCGAGTTCGACATCGACGGGCTCGGCAACAATACGGTCAGCAGCAACGGCATTGACCGCGCGGTCGAATTCAGTGACCTTCGCGAAGCGACCGGCGGCATCGGCGGTGGCCCGAAGACCTGGGAGGTGCGCAATGCCGCCAGCGGCAACGGCTTCCGCCTGGTGCCGGGCGCCAACGACTACCTCGTGCCGGCCAACCAGTCCGGGCGCGGTTTCCACCTGACCGACTTCATGGCCACGCGCGTCAACATCAACGAATACGGCGACACACCGTCCGACGACCTGCTCGATTGCACGATGCACGTCGCCCATCTCGTCAATGGCCAGGCCATCGCCAACACCAACCAGGCGCTCTACTACCGGGTGGCGGTGCGTGACACCACCGCCCATGACTGGCCGCCGGATTGCCAGGGCGCGGCCTGCCAGGCGCAGGACTCGATGATCTGCAAGAGCGCCGGTCCGCAGTGGGTGCCTTTCGGTCCGTGGACGTCGGCCGATTCCGTGTTCGCCGATGGCTTCGACGGCCTCGCGCCGGGGGCGCCGGTGCATGGATGAGCACGATGCGGAACGACGGCCAGCGCAACACGCGCCTGCCGGAGATGTCGCGGTGCTGAGCCTGCGCGCGATCGTCGGCGCGTGGGTGCTGGCTGCGCTCGTTGCCATCGCGGCGCCGGCGGTGGCAGACGTTGCGGTAGCCAACCCGGCGGGACTCGATCTCACCCCGCATGGTACCCAGCCGGGCCTGATCTACTCGTTGCAGCATTCCGATTCCTGCGGCGGCTGCCACGGCGGCAACAACGGCAACCAGGGCCTCTTTCGCCCGCATTCGAGCTGGGGCGGCTCGATGATGGCGAACGCCACGCGCGATCCGCTGTTCTGGGCCGCGCTCGATGTCGCCAACCAGGATTTCCCGGGCGCCGGCGATTTCTGCCTGCGCTGCCATACCTCGACCGGCTGGTACGGCGGCAATGTCGTCAAGGCCGGCTTCAATCCGCCGAACGATCCGCTCAAGGGCGCCGCCGGTTGTCTGCTCGACGGCACGCCCGATTCGACGGATTTCTACAGCGACTTCGGCGGCGTGGCCTGCCACTTCTGCCATCGCCTGATGCCGACCGGCCCGCTCGGCGAGCCCGCCATGATCGGCAATGCGAATGTCTGGCTCGACGACAACGAGTGCAACGGCGACCAGGGCGAACCGTGCCGGCGTGGCCCCTACACCTATGGCAGCGGCGCGCCACCGCATCCGTGGGCGCGCTCGACCTTCCACTCCGACAGCGCCCTGTGCGGTTCCTGCCATGACGTGTCGACGCCGGACACCGCCGCGGGACCGTTGAAGACCCTCAAGCTGGAAGACGGCAGCGACACCGGCATTCCGTTTCCGATCGAACGCACCTACAGCGAATGGAAGCAGAGCGGCCTGTCGGGACCCGGCGGGCAGACCTGCCAGAACTGCCACATGCCCGACAGCGAGGACCCGAACGCCACCGCCTGTGTCGGCGGCCGCAATCGCACCGGCAATCTTCCCGTGCACGTGTTCGTCGGCGGCAACACCTGGATCCCGCAGATCATCAAGGGCGAATACTCGGAAACGAACTCGATACCCGGATCGGCGGGCGGTGTCGGCCGCCAGGACGCCTATGACCGCACGGTCGAATGGTCGCGCGAGCTGCTGCAGACGGCCGCCGACATCGAACCGTCGGTGGTGGCCTACACGCCGGCCACCGCGACCGCCCCCGGCCTGCTGTCGGCCCGGGTCAAGGTGACCAACCACAGCGGCCACAAGCTGCCGAGCGGCTATGCCGAAGGGCGCCGCGCCTGGGTCAACCTGCAGGTCCGCGCTGCGGATGGCACGCTGGTGTTCGAGAGTGCCGCCTACGATGCCGGCTCGGCCGTGCTGACCGAAGATCCGCAGGCGCGCATCTACGAAGCGTTGCAGGGCATCTGGAACCGCAATGGCAGCGGAACCTGCGACGCCGTCGACGGGCTCGGCCGCAAGATCTTCCATTTCGTCCTCAACGATTGTGTCGCCAAGGACAACCGCATCCCGCCTTCCGGTTTCCGCCCGGCCACCCCCGCCGATCCGCTCGGCCTCGAGTTGCGGCCGGTCGGCCACGTCTACCCGGAAACCGCGCCCGGCAGCGGCGTGCTGGTGAACCATGACCTCATCGACTACTCGTTGCCGCTGCCGGCGGGCACCGTCGGTCCGCTGACGGTCAGGGCGCGCCTGTACTACCAGACCTCGAGCCGGGAATACATCGAGTTCCTGCGCAACCAGGCCAGCGAGCGCGCGATCCCCGGCGAGAACCTGATGTGCAGCGGCGAGCCGAACCGGCCGGGCGTGGTCGGGCCGAAAGACCGCACGCGCGGCGAGTACATGTATCAGCTGTGGTCGGCGCCGCCAGCCGGCGAGCGCATTTTTGCGCACGATTTCGATGGGACGGTGGTGCGGCACGGCTATGGCCGGTCGCCGCCGGAGCTGATTGCCACCGGAAGTGCATTCACCCCCTGATGGTGCGAAAATGCCCGGTCGGTCGTTCAGGTGTTTCCGCCGTCAATCCGGGCAAGGACTGCTGTTCCGATCCATTTCACCCACTTCGAGTCCGAATCCATGAAACTTGATGCATTGGCGCTGGCGTTGATTGTTGCGATGGGCACGGTCGTTTCGACGGCGCAGGAGGTCGAAGCGCCGGTGGCGCCGGCCGCTTCCTCGAAGCCCGACCATTGGGCCGCCTGGGGCGGCACGGTCGGCGTGCGCTGGTTCGAACTGCTCGGCGATGCCGGCGTCACCATCAAGTCCCCGACCCAGCGGCTTGCGGCCAATGCCGCGCGGCTGACCGATGGCGGTGTCGGCATCCGCCAGGCGCTCGATGTCGAACTGTTCGAACTGCGTCGCAGCGGCAGCATCGAGTTCCGCACCCAAAACCGCTCGTTTGCGGGCTTCACCGGCGGTTCGCTGCAGGCACGCGGCGGCTATGTCCTCGAACTGGTCGACGGCAGCAGCATCGACCTGACCGATTTCCGCCTGCGTCCGGCCGCGAGCGATCCGCTTCGCCTCGAAGTGGTCAGCAGCGACGGCAAGGCCTGGTTCTACATCGACCGGCTCATGTACGACATCGAGGGCGGCGGTCGTGTCCTCGCCGTCTACACCGCCGACATGCGCATGACGCGTGCGCTGGCCGAGCGCATCGGCCACGCCTATCTGGCTGACCAGCCGGTCGCCGACCTGGAAATCCTCACCGAAGTGGTCGGCGACGGGCTGCACAGCGGCAACCACCTGATGGCCGACCCGGTGCCGAGCCACTGGCATGGCGATCCGGTGCCGGGGCAGCCGGCCGGCACGATCTACCAGGCCGACCTGTTCATGCAGAACATCAGCATCTCGCGCATGCGCCAGACGGGTGCGACCGGACACGAGGGCACCGGCCGCGTCGTGTTCGCGCCGAGCTCGACCCTGAAGAACAACAACAACAACGGCAGTGCCGTGGTCACCGTGCCGGGCCAGGGCGCCCTCGGCACCAGTGCGGCACTGTGGACGGCCGACATTCCCTGGCGGGCCAAATTCAGCGGCATCCGCAAGCCGTATGACAACGACCAGCATCCGTTCCTGATCTGGAACATGTACCGGGTCAACGCCGACGGCAGCATCGAACAGATCGGCCGCTCGCCGGTCAAGCACGCCTGGCTGACCACCAATGGCTCGTGCGCGCCGGGCGAGAACCACGACGGCGCGATCCTCGGGCGTTCCTGCACGGATACCTACAGCACCGGCAACAACGACGCCAACCAGGACTTGTCCCTGCGATCGGAGATCATCCCCGCCACCAACCAGTGGGGGCGTTGCGGATCGCTGTTCGATCCCGGCTGCGTCGGCAGCAACACCAACTCGTCGCCGACCCCGAACGACGGTTACGAGCGCCGGCTGGTGGTCAACGAGGCGCAGATCAGCAACACCAAGAATGTCGGCGCGAGTTTCTACTTCGATTCCTGGTACCTCGCGCGCGAGGACGTCAACATCTACAACTCGATGGCGACGGTCACCGGAACGCCGACCTGGAGCGGTACGCAGTGGTCGTTTGCCAGCCAGGCCAACTTCCGCCTCGGTTCGATCACTGACCGCTGGGTGGAACTGGCGCAGCCGGCGAACACCGTTTCGTCGAACACCGAACTGGCGGTCGCAGAGGGTCACACCAAGGTCGCCGTGCGCGTGACCGATCTCGGCAACGGCCAGTGGCGCTACCACTATGCCGTGCACAACCTCGATTTCTCGCGTGCGCAAACCCAGGGCGCGGAACCGAACCTGCGCGTGACCAGCAACAAGGGCTTCAACCGCTTCAGCGTGCCGCTGCCGGAAGGCGTGAACGTGTTGAACGATCGTTTCAGCGACGGCGACCTCGAGGCCGGCAACGACTGGAGCTTCAGTTCGGCCGGCAATGCACTGAGCTGGGATGCCCCGGCCGGCGGCTCGCTCGACTGGGGCACGCTGTACCTGTTCTCGGTCACCCTCGATGCCGCGCCGGTCACCGGCACGAGCGCGTTGAATGTCGCCACGGCAGGCACGCCCGCCTCGTTCGAGGTGGAAACGCTGGTTGCGGAAGCACCCTTGGTCGACCTGATCTTCAAGGACGGTTTCGAGCCGTCGACGCCCTGAACGACGCGGTTGTGCAGTACCGGAGAATCCCGCCTTCACGGCGGGATTCTTCATTTGCGGAAGTGCAAGGTGTGCTTCACCGGGCCCGGCAGGAACGGAGTCTTCCCGCCGTTCACCCAATCGGCATGGCCGGCGCCGTAGAACGGCGACAGCGGATGGCCGCTCTGGCCGCCGGGCATCTCGAAATAGCCGTTGGCTTCATCGCCGGGGGCGACCGCGAAGCGCTCGGAGGCGCCGAAGCGCGGGGCCTGCACGCGCGGCATGTTGGCGTCGCCCGGCAGCGGGTCGGCCGGCATGTCGAGCCAGCGGGCGATGAAGCCCGGCAGCGCGCGTGACAGCGGATGGGCGATGCGCGCGGTGTTGCGTTCGCCCCAGGTTCGCGCGGCGATGCCGCCTTCCTGCTGCTCGAGCCGCTCGGCGACGCGGTCCGCGCAGGCCAGCAGCAGGGTGTCCCAGTCGGCGTAGCCGGGTGGCAACAGGTGCGGCGGGCGGCGTTCGATCAGCATCCACACCGCATGTTCGGCCTGCGACAGCCGCGGCATCTCGAAATCGGCGTACTGCGCGCGTACCGCGGCGGCAAAGCCGTCCAGAACGGTGGCGATCACCTCGTTGCGCCAGGCGCGCACGATGCGATAGCTGACCGAGGTCGTCGACGCGCGCGCAGCCCAGTCGCCGAGACCCGCGCGCAGCGCCGCCCGCGAGGCCGGCAGTTCGCCGTTGCCGAGGGTGAGCGCGAGCCGTGCCTGCCAGCGCTGCAGGAACACGGCGCGGTCGTCGAGCTGGATCGACAGCATGTCGTCGATGCCGATCCGCTCGAGTGCCAGCAGGCCGTCGCGGATCTGGCGCTGGCGCGCGCCGAGATCGTAGCCGCCGTCACCCAGGGCATCGAGTTGCGGACCTTCGTCGAGCAGGCGCGCGTTGGCCGTCCACAGGACATGTCGCGGCGGATTCGACAGCAGCGGGTATTCGGCCGGTTCGAGCCAGCCGTTCCAGCCGGTGCCGGGCTGGCTCCAGTCGGCCGGCAGGCGCGGATCGTAGCCGCCCTCGCGTTTCGGGATGCGCCCGGCGATCGTCCAGGCGATGTTGCCATTGCGATCACCGACGACGAAGTTTTGCGGCGGCATGCCGGCGCGCTGGGCGATGGCCACGCCCTCGTCGACCGTTTCGGCTTGCTCGAGGCCGAGCAGTTCGAGGTTCACCGCGCCCTCGCGGTGGGCGGTCCAGGCCAGCGCGAGGTCGCTGCCGTCGACGTCGCTGGCGGTGACCGGACCCCAGCGCGTTTCGCGCACGTCGAGTCGTTCGTCGGGCGCGCCGCGCACGGCGATCGTTTCCGCGATCGTGGTGAAGGCTTCGCTGCCGTCCGCGGTCCGGTAGCGCGCAGGGTCGGTGGCGTCGGTGCGCACGCGCACCCAATCGGTGAAATCGCCGTAGCTGTTGGTGAACGCCCAGGCGATGTGGCGGTTGCTGCCGGCGATGATCGCCGGCGTGCCGGGCAGGCTGGCACCGCTGACGTCGATCACCTCGCCGGCACGGCGCGGATGCGGATGGACGAGGCGCGCGCGGAACCAGATGTTCGGCACGCGCAGTTCGAGGTGCATGTCGTTGGCGACGATCGCCGCGCCGCCGGTCACCGCGGCACCCGCGGCGAAGCTGTTGCTGCCGGGGATGATGCCGGTGGGCGCCTCGGTCCCGCGCAGCAGCGAGGCGTCGAAGGCGCGCAGGTCGATGTCCTCCACGCCGGGTGGATCGGGCCAGCGCATCGGCGGACCGCTGAGCGGCGCGTCCCACGAGCCGCCGGTCGCGCCGAGGAAGCGCCAGACCGGCTCCGGCAGCGCCGCATGCAGGTAGGCGAAGCCGAGTTCGCGGCGGTTGCCGGCGTCGTTGAGGGCGAAGAACATCGCGTCGACCACGAGGATGGTGTCCTCGCTGCGCCACGCCTGCGGCTGCGTGCGCGTCAGCAGGTAGGCGATCGGCCGCGCGCCGAGCGCGGCGAGGCCGGCGTTGACGCCGTCGCGGTAGCGGTCGATGACGGCGCGCTGTTCGGCCGGGGCGAGTGCGAGCGCTGCCTCGGCGCGCGCGCGCAGGCGGTGCACGCGCGCCTTGCGGTCGGCCGGCAGGGCGACCCGGCCGAACAACTCGGCCAGTTCACCGGCCGCGCTGCGGCGCATGAGGTCCATTTCGAAGAAACGTTCCTGCGCATGCACGTAGCCAAGTGCCCAGGTGACGTCGGCGCGGTCGCTGCCACGGATGGTGACGCTGCCGAGCGCGTCGCGGTCGACCGTCACCGCATCGCCGAGGGAAGGCTCGACGAGGCTGGCATCGAGGGTCGGCAGGCTGGCGCGCAGCACCAGCCACCCGGCCAGAACGAGCGCGACGGCGAGGACGACGAACAGGACGAGCAGGCGGCGCAACCAGCGCATGGGTGGACTCCTCGATGGATGGCGCGGATCAGCCGGTCGTCTCGACGCGCTCGACCCGCTGCAGGCCGCGTGGCAGCAGGCTGCCGCGGGCGGCGCGGTTGCCGTTGTATTCGACGAGGTCGGCCCAGCGCAGGATCAGCTTGCGCTGGCCGGCGTAGACGGTGACTTCGCCCTTGCCTTCGGCGACCACGGCGATGCCGGCGACGCGCTCGCCGGCGGCGAGTTTCGCCTTCGGGATCTCGATCAGCTTGTTGCCCTTGCCGCCGTTGTCGAGCTCCGGCAGCTCGGCCACCGAGAACATCAGCAGATGGCCGGCGCTGGTCGCCACGACGATGCGGTCGCGGGCCGATTCGGCGACCAGGGCCGGGGCGAGCACGCGTGCCCTGGCGTCGAGGTTGACCAGCTGCTTGCCGGCCTTCTTGTTTGCCAGCAGGGTTTCGAAACGGGTGACGAAGCCATAGCCGTGATCGGTGGCGATGACGACCTTGGTCGCGGCATCGGCGATCGCCAGCGCATCGATGCCGGCGCCGGCCGGCAGCGAGAAGCGCCCGCTCAGCGGCTCGCCGTTGCCGCGCGCCGAAGGCAGGCTGTGCGCCGCGGTCGAATAGCTGCGCCCGCTGGAATCGATGAAGGCAACCTGCTGGGTGGTCCGTCCGCGCGCCGAAGCGCGATAGCCGTCGCCCTCGCGGTAGGTCAGCGCCGCGGCATCGATGTCATGACCCTTGGCGGCACGCACCCAGCCCTTTTCCGACAGCACGATGGTGACTGGCTCGCTGGCGACGAGGGCGGCCTCGTCGAGGGCCTGCGCGGCGGCCCGCTCGACCAGCGGCGAGCGCCGCGCGTCACCGAACTTTTTCGCATCCTCGCGCAGCTCGTCCTTGATCAGCGTCTTCAGGCGCGCCTTCGAGTTGAGCAGCACGTTGATGCGCGCGCGTTCTTCCTCGAGCGTGTCGCGCTCGGCATCGATCTTCATCTCCTCGAGGCGGGCAAGCTGGCGCAGGCGGGTTTCGAGGATGTAGTCGGCCTGCTCCTCGTCGAGCTTGAAGCGCGCGATCAGCACCGGCTTCGGCTCCTCCTCGCTGCGGATGATGCGGATCACCTCGTCGAGGTTGAGGTAGGCGATGCGCAGCGCCTCGAGCAGATGCAGGCGGCGCTCGACCCTGGCGAGACGGTGCTGCAGGCGGCGGGTGACCGTGTCGGTGCGGAAGCGCAGCCACTCGGCGAGGATCTGCCTGAGGTTCTTGACCTGCGGCCGGCCGTCGAGGCCGATCATGTTGAGATTGATGCGGTAGCTTTTCTCGAGGTCCGTCGTCGCGAACAGGTGCGGCATCACTTCGTCGGCATCGATGCGGCTGGAGCGCGGGATCAGCACGAGGCGGATCGGATTCTCGTGGTCCGACTCGTCGCGGATGTCCTCGATCATCGGCAGCTTCTTCGCGCGCATCTGGCTGGCGAGTTGCTCGACGATCTTCGACGGCGACACCTGGTAGGGCAGGGCGGTGATGACGATGTTGCCGTCCTCGCGCAGCCAGGTCGCACGCGCACGCACCGAGCCGGTGCCGCTTGCGTACATGGCCTGGATCTCGTCGCGCGGGGTGATGATTTCGGCGCTGGTCGGGAAGTCCGGTCCGCGCACGATCCCGCACAGCTCGCCGATGCCGGCCTCGGGATGGTCGAGCAGGTGGATGCAGGCGGCGGCAATCTCGCCGAGGTTGTGCGGGGGGATGTCGGTGGCCATGCCGACGGCGATGCCGGTCGAACCGTTCAGCAGCACGTGCGGAACGCGCGCCGGCAGCCACGAGGGTTCCTGCTGGCTGCCGTCGTAGTTGGCGACGAAATCGACCGTGCCCTGGCCGAGTTCCTCCAGCAGCAGTTCGGCGAGCGGGGTCAGTTTGGCTTCCGTGTAGCGCATCGCCGCGAACGACTTCGGATCGTCCTGCGAGCCGAAATTGCCCTGGCCGGTGATCAGCGGATAGCGGTACGAGAACGGCTGGGTCATCAGCACCATCGCCTCGTAGCAGGCGATGTCTCCGTGCGGGTGGTACTTGCCGAGCACCTCGCCGACGGTCAGCGCCGACTTGCGCGGCTTGGCGGTGGCGGCGAGGCCGAGCTCGCCCATGGCGTAGACGATGCGTCGTTGCACGGGCTTGAGGCCGTCGCCGATGAACGGCAGCGCACGGTCGAGGACGACGTACATCGAGTAATCGAGATAGGCGCGCTCGGCGTAGTCCTTGAGCGCGATCTGTTCGTGGTTGCCTTGCAGGGTCATGCGGTATCCGGAAGCCGAGGGTGTTGCAGCCCGTCATTTTGCCGCATCCGCGTCCGCCGATGTTCGCCTGCGCAGGCCGCTAGCGCACCGCCACGTAACCGCCCGGTACGCCGCGCGGGCTCAGCACGATCTGCCAGAGCTGGTCGCGGCGGGCGCGGAAGGCGGCGGCCGAGGTCGCCAGGTAGTAGCGCCACATGCGGCGGAAGCGCTCGTCGTGGCGCGCGGGCAGCCGATCCCACGCCGCCTCGATGTTCGCGCGCCAGGCCATCAGCGTGCGGTCGTAGTCCGCGCCGAAGCCATGCCAGTCCTCGATGACGAAGTGCCGTTCGCAGGCGCCGGCGATCTGGGCCGCCGAGGGAATCATCGAGTTGGGGAAGATGTATTTCTCGATCCAGGGGTCGGTGTGGTTGGTCGAGACATTGCCGCCGATCGTGTGCAGCAGGCTGAGGCCGTCGTCGGCGAGACAACGGCGCACGACGTGGAAATAGTCGGCGTAGTTCTTCACCCCGACGTGCTCGAACATGCCGATCGAATAGATGCGGTCGAAGCGCTCGTCGAGTTCGCGGTAATCCTGCACGCGGATCTCGACCGGCTGGCCGGCGCAGAGCTGCCGCGCGTACTCGGCCTGTTCGACCGACACCGTCACGCCGACGCCCTCGATGCCGTAGCGCTCGGCGGCGAACTTCAGCGCCTCGCCCCAGCCGCAGCCGATGTCGAGCACGCGCATGCCGGGGGCGAGGCCGAGCTTGCGGCAGACCAGGTCGAGCTTGGCTTCCTGCGCCGCATCGAGGTCGCGCGCTGCCCGCCAGTAGCCGCAGCTGTAGACGAGGCGCTTGCCGAGCATGGCCTCGAACAACTCGTTGCCGAGGTCGTAGTGATGTTCGCCGACGGCGAAGGCGCGCGGGCCACGTTGCAGGTTGAGCAGGCTGGCCTTCAGCCACAGGCGTGCCTCGTCGAGGCCGTGCGTGCGTTCGTCGATGCGCGCGTCGAGCAGGCGGAACATGAAACCATCGAGGCTTCCGGCGTCCCACCAGCCGTCCATGTAGGACTCGCCAAGGCCGAGCGAACCGTGCGCGATGACGCGGGCGAAGAAGCGCTCGTCGTGCACGTGCAGATCGTGCGGGGCGCCACCGCCAAGGGTGACGCCGCATTCCGCGAGCAGCTGGCGGACGCGTTCGGCGAGATCGATGGCCGACATGCCGGCGTGACCTCAGTGACGCAGGGCCAGGCGCCCGAGACCGACACCGGCCAGGGTGGCGATCAGGCTGCCGGAGACATGGGCGACGATGCTGGCGGCACTCCATGCCCGGTTGCCGCGCAGCATCAGGGTGACGGTTTCGCCGGCGAAGGCCGAGAACGTGGTCAGGCCACCGAGGAAGCCGGTGGTCAGGGCCAGTTGCAGCGCCACCGGCATTTCCTGGAATGTCGGCAGCAGGCCGATGACGAGGCCCATCAGCAAGCCGCCGACGAGATTGGCGGCCAGCGTGCCGAGCGGGATCTGCGTGGACAGCGGCGCCAGCGCCAGGGTCAGGCCCCAGCGCAGGAGCGCACCGAGGGCGGCGCCGATGGCGATGGCGGCAGCGGCAGCGAAACTGGCAGGCATGGCATCCTCGCGGCAGCGGCAAGTCGCCGTCGCGATGGTAGTACAGCAGGGTCGCGGTCCGGCACCCGCGGCGTGATGGGCAAGCAACGAACACCAGGTGCGCAGTTTCCGATGAATTCCCCCACCGACATGAGCCTTCCCCGCGCGCCGCGCCATCGCCGGCTGGCACCGCTGCTGGCCGCGCTGGCGATGTTCGGACCGTTTGCGATCGACACGATGTTCCCGGCGTTCCCGCTGATCGCGGCGGAACTCGACACCTCGCCGCTGGCCATGCAGCAGACGCTGAGCGTCTACCTGATCGCCTATGCACTGATGTCGCTGGCCCACGGCCCGCTGTCGGATGCCTTGGGCCGTCGCGGCGTGATCCTCGCCGGCGTGGCCGTGTTCACCTTCGCCTCGATCGGCTGCGCACTGGCGCGATCGATCGACGTGTTGCTGGCGTTCCGCGCCCTGCAGGGCATTTCGGCCGGGGCCGGCCTCATCGTCGGGCGGGCGATCATCCGCGACTGCTTCGACGGTGCCGAAGCGCAACGCCTGATGTCGACGGTGTCGATGATCTTCGGCGTCGCCCCGGCGATCGCGCCGATCGTCGGCGGCTGGGTGGTCGGCCACGCGCACTGGTCGATGATCTTCTGGCTGCTGGCCGCGTTCGCCGGCGCGCTGCTGGTCGCCTGCATGGCCTGGTTGCCGGAGACGCACCCGCCGCAGCGGCGCATCGCCATGTCGGCGCGTGCGATCGGCGCCAGCTACCGGTTCATCCTGCGCGATCGCCTGTTCTGGCCGCTGGTGTTCGCCGGCAGCTTCGGCTTCAACGCGCTGTTCGTCTACATCGCCTCGGCGCCGGTGTTCGTGCTGGACCTGCTCGAACTCGGTCCGCAGCAGTTTGCCTGGCTGTTCATCCCGGCGATCGGCGGCCTCATGCTCGGTTCGTTCCTGTCCGGCCGCCTGGCCGGTCGGCTCGACGCGCGCCGGACGGTCCGGCTCGGCTACGCGATCATGCTCGCTGCCAGCGTTGCGAACCTCGCGGCGGGCCTGCTGCTCGACACCCCGCGCGTGCCGTGGTCGGTGCTGCCGATCGGCCTGCATTCGGCCGGCATCGGCATCGCCTTTCCGACCGTGACCCTGCTGCTGCTCGACCGCTTCCCGCACCATCGCGGCGGCGTGTCCTCGCTGCAGGCCTTCGTCAGCCTGATCGCCAGCGCGCTGATCGCCGGGGCGATTTCCCCGCTGGTGTCGCATTCGGCACCCGCCCTCGCCACGACCGCGGCCATCGTCACCGTGCTCGGCTTCCTCGCCTGGCGCGTCAGCCTGCTTGTGGAGCAGGGGTCGGGGGCCAGGGGCTAGGGGCGAGGGGCGAGGGGCGAGGGCGCGATGATCGCGTATTTGTCCTGTTCGTGAAGGTGGTACAGCAGCTTTTGTAGCTGCATGTCGGTCTTGAGGTCGGTCTGACGATCGTCGCGCCCTCGCCCCTAATCCCTAGCCCCTAGCCCCTAGCCCCTAGCCCCTAATCCCTAGCCCCTCCCTAAGCCGACTCCACCTTCGGCTCCGCGGGTGGCGTCACCGAGGCGCCGAGCAGGTTGCGCATCAGCGCGTAGATCTCTTCCTTGGTGCCGACGACGGTGACATGGCTTTCGCGGGTGAAGTCGGTGCCGATGCTGACCGAGTAGGCGAGGCCAGGTTCATTGCCGTCCTCGTCGATGCGCATGAAGGTGTCGATGCGGCCGATGCTGGCGATGCGGTTGCCGTCGATGAAGCGGCCATCAGGGAGTTTGAGCCAACGTTGCATGGGAACCTCGGGAGGGATGCTGCGGTGGGGGTGACGTCACACGCGAGGCGGCATCGCGCGCAGGAGCGTGCGATGCCGGTCCGGCCTTTACCATCCGCAGGTCTTGTCCTTGTTCTGTTCCTTCAGCCAGCCCTGCAGCGGGGCGAAGTAGTCGAGGATCGCGCTGGCATCCATGCTGTCCTCGCCGGTCATCTCCTTCAGGGTCTGCTGCCACGGCTGGCTGGCGCCGGCCTTGAGCATCGCCCAGAACTTCTCGCCGGCCGCCTTGTTGCCGTACACCGAGCACTCGTGCAGCGGGCCTTCGTGGCCTGCCGCCTTGCACAGCGCACGCTGGAACTGGAACTGCAGGATGTGGGCGAGGAAGTAACGCATGTACGGCGTGTTGCCGGGCACGTGGTACTTCGCGCCGGGATCGAAGTCGTTCTCGTCGCGGGCGAGCGGCGCGGACACGCCCTGGTACTTGCGGCGCAGCTCCCACCATGCGGCGTTGTAGTGCTGCGGGGTGATCGAGCCGTCGAACACGCCCCAGCGCCATTCGTCGATCAGCTTGCCGAACGGCAGGAACGCGACCTTGGCCAGGGCAAGCTGCATCTGCGCGTTGACCACCGCCTTGTCGCTGCTGCGCGCGCTGTCGACGAGGCCGATGCCGTGCAGGTAGGCCGGAGTCAGGTTGAGCTGGACGGTGTCGCCGATCGCCTCGTGGAAGCCGTCATGGGCACCGTTCTGGAACAGCAGCGGCTGGTCGTTGTAGGCGAGGAAGTAATAGATGTGGCCGAGTTCGTGATAAATCGTCTGGAACTCCTCGTCGTTCGGCACGATGCACATCTTGATGCGCACGTCGCCGGCGAGGTCGAGGTCCCAGGCGCTGGCGTGGCAGACGACGTCGCGGTCGCGCGGCCGCACCAGCATCGAGCGCTCGTGGAACGAGGCCGGCAGCGCCGGCATGCCGAGCGAGGTGTAGAAATCCTCGGCCCGCCGCACCATCGTCTCCGGGGTGTACTTGTGCTTCACCAGTGCGGCATCGAGATCGACGCCGGCGACGCCGGGGTAGGGCTGCACGAGCGGATACAGGGCCGACCAGTCCTGTGCCCACATGTTGCCGGTGATGTGCGCGGGGATCGTGCCGTCCTTCAACATGCGCGCGCCGTACTTCTTCTCCAGGCGGCCGCGCACGTAGCACTGCAGGTCCGAGTACAGCGGCTCGACCTGGCTCCACAGGCGGTCGGTCTCGGCGCGCAGCGCCTCCGGATCCATGTCGTAGCCCGAGCGCCAGGCCTGGCCGGCGTCGGCGAAGCCGGTGTCGCGCGCTCCCTCGTTGAGCAGTTCGGCGAAGCGCACGTAGTCGGCACGGCTGGCGCGCGCGACGTCATGCCAGCTCTTCCAGGCGTCGAGGTTGGCGTCCCAGTCGCGGTTCTTCGCCAGCACTTCGGACAGCTCGGTGAGGTTGCGGCAGGTCTTTGCGTCGTCCGGATCGCGGCACGACTTGCCGGCCCCGTAGGCCGCGCCGAGCTTGGAGCCGAGCGCGGCGAGTTCGGCGAGGTGGGCCGGGTCCTTCGGGGCCGGCGTGGCGCTCTGCCGGCGCAGCAGGTCGATCTGTCGCGCAGTCGCCGGGGCGATGCCGTCGACGCCGTCGTAGCGGCGCGAGGCCTCGATCGAGTCCTTGAGGCGGGTCAACGAACGTTCGCCGGCCTTGGCCTCGAGCAGGCCGGTGTCCTCGGTGATATAGGTCGCGGCAACCCATTGCGCGGCGACTTCCTCGGCATAGTGCGCGCGGAACTGCTGCTCGACCCCGGCGATGAAGGCATCCGCATCGGCCGCGGAAACCGCGGCAGGAGCGGCGGCAGTGTCCTTCGCGGCCTGACGGGCGGGGCCCGCGGCACACGCGCTGAGGCCCAACACGATCGCCAGTGGCAGCAACGTCAGTTTCATTCCGGTCTCTCCCCTCAGCAGGAAACCGGAAGGCTAGTCCGCGGCGGCGGGCGCTGGCAAGGCCGCAGGCCGGGCATCGACGCGCCGTCGAGCGCGGCGCTCAGGCCGGCAACAGGTCGCGTGCGGCAAGCCAGGCGCGGGCATCCTCGGCGTCGTTCTCGAACCAGGCGCGGGTCGAGCCGAGGCGGAAGCTGTAGCCCCAGGCGTCCATGTCGCGCATGAGGCGGGCGCTGCCGACGCCGGGCAGGGCCTCGGCAAGGACGATCTGCAGGTAACAGGTCGCGTCTTCCTCGGCGACCGAGTCGGTGGCGTCGGTGTGCACCTGCGCGCGCCGCGCGGGCGGCAGCACGATCAGGTGACAACTTTCGTGCAGCAGCGAATGCAGCGGGGTGTCGGCACGCGCGTAGACGGTGTTGCCGATCACCCCGGCTTCCGGTTCGCCCCAGTAGCTGCCGGGAATCGGCGCGCCATCGGCGACACGTTCGAGCACGAGGCCGTGGCGCGCGAGCAGGCCGTTGACGGCCTGCGAGTCGATGGCGGCGAGGCAGAGTACCGGTTCAGTCGTCGTCGCCATCGGCGCCGGCCTGCTTGCGCTCGGGCAGGGTGACGGAAAGTTCGAGTACCTCGTGCTCGCCGTCGCGCTCGACGTTGATCAGCACGGCGTCGGGGTCGACGTTGACGTACTTCTTGATCACCTCGAGGATCTCGCGACGCAGGGTCGGCAGGTAGTCCGGACTGCCGCGCTGCGCGCGTTCCTGGGCGACGATGATGCGCAAGCGGTCCTTGGCCACGCTGGCGGTGTTCTTCGGCTTGCTGCGGAAAAGGTCGAGGATGCCCATGCTCAGCTCCCGAAGATGCGGGCGAAGATGCCCTTCTTCTGCACGTCGACGAAGCGCAGCGGGCGCGATTCGCCGAGCAGGCGCGCGACCGCGTCGTCGTAGGCCTGGCCGGCGTTCGAGGCGTCGTCGAGGATGACCGGCACGCCGGCGTTGGAGGCGGCGAGGACGCCTTCCGATTCCGGAATCACGCCGATCACCTCGATGCCGAGGATCTCCTGCACGTCGGCGATGCTCATCATGTCGCCCGCTTCCACGCGGTTCGGGTTGTAGCGGGTCAGCAGCAGGTGCTGGGCAACGCCGCCCTCGCCGAGTTCGGCGCGGCGCGTCTTGCTGGCAAGCAGGCCGAGGATGCGGTCGGAGTCGCGCACGCTCGACACTTCCGGGTTGACCACCACGATCGCGCGGTCGGCGAAATACATGGCCAGCGCGGCGCCCTTCTCGATGCCGGCGGGCGAGTCGCAGATGATGTGGTCGAAGCCGTCGGCCTTGAGTTCGTCGAGCACCTTGCCGACGCCTTCGCGGTTGAGCGCATCCTTGTCGCGCGTCTGCGACGCGGCGAGCACGAACAGCGTGTCGCAGCGCTTGTCCTTGATCAGCGCCTGCTTGAGCGTGCATTCGCCGTTGATCACGTTGACGAAGTCGTACACGACGCGACGCTCGCAGCCCATGATGAGGTCGAGGTTGCGCAGGCCGACATCGAAATCGATGACCGCGACTTTCTTGCCGCGCCGGGCGAGACCGACCGCGATCGACGCGCTGGTCGTGGTCTTGCCGACGCCGCCCTTTCCGGACGTGACGACGATGATTTCAGTCAAGGACGTTCTCCATGTGGCTCTTGTCGGTTTCCGCCGTCAGCCGAGCCTGGCCAGCAGCAGCTTTTCCCCCTCCAGCCAGACCTGCACGGGCTGGCCGCGCAGGTCGGACGGAAGATCCTCGAACACGCGGTACTGGCCGGCGATCGACACCAGCTCCGCATGGAATTCCCGGCAGTAGATGCGCGCCGAGGTGTCGCCCTGGGCGCCGGCAAGGGCGCGTCCGCGCAGCGCGCCGTAGACGTGGATCGAGCCGTCGGCGATGACTTCGGCGCCGTTGGCGACCAGTCGGGTCAGCACGAGGTCGCCGCCACGTGCATAGATCTGCTGGCCCGAACGCACCGGGGAATCCTGGAACAGGGTGCCGGCCGGCTGCCGCGACGGTGGCGGCGGCGTGTCGGTGGCCGCCGGCGCCGGCGCGGGCGGCGGCGTCGCGGTGGCGCTGTCGGCGGCGCGTTCGAAGGCGGCACGGAACTTGGCGAACAGCGGCACGTCGAGCGCGCGCGCGAGCGCCTCGTTCGCGCTGGTGCCGTAGGAAAGGCCGACCGGCATCATGCCGGCGGCGCGGATGCGTTCGAACAGGTCACGCACGTGGCCGGCATCGGGCAGTTCGGGCAGGTGACTGAGGTCGAGCACGACCGGCGTGCGGGTGAACAGCTGCGGCGCGGTCTGCATCTTCTCGGCCAGTTCGGCCGACATCGCTTCGGCGTCGTCGCGCTTGAGCCGGAGATTGGCGATGCCGACCTGGCCGAACTTCAGTTCGGCGGCCGGTTCGCGCGGAGTCGGGGCGCCCGCCATCGCCGCTTCAGGCCCCGCTCGCGCGGCAGGCGGATGGCTCGGCAGGCGCACCCAGGCGTTCGCCGAGCCACGGCAGGTCGGGCAGGCCGCCCTTGCCGGCGCGCAACCAGGTGTCGCGCACGAACTCGAAGCTGCACAGGGTCTTGGCCAGCAGGCTGACCGGGCGGCCGATGCCCGGCATCAGCTGCTGGCCGACCTCGTTGAAGCCGTAGGTGCCATGGAACAGCACGGCGACGTCGTCGCGCGGCTCGAGGAAGACCTCGCAGGTCAGCAGCGGCACGCGCAACTCGGCGTAGCTGGTCACGTCGCAGTAGAAGATGCGGCCGAGGCCATGGCCGCGGAACGGTTCGGCGATGACGATGCGGTCGATGTAGACGAAGGCCGGATAGCGTTCGCGGAACCAGAGGAAATTCGGGCTCGAGTAATCGGCGCTCTCGCGCAGGGCGATGAGGAAGCCGGCGAGGCGGCCGTCGATCTCGGCGACGCGGAAATACGAGGCATGCTCGAAGAACCAGCGCATGCGCGCCGCGTCGAGGGCGAGGATGCCGGGTCCGACGGCGTTGTTGAGCGCGAGCACCGAATCGAGCTCGTGCTCGAGCACGTCGCGGATGACGAGGGGCATGCGGGTGAAGGCTCCAGACGGACACGGACGGCCGGTGGTCCGGCACTGGGCCGGCATTATCGCATGGCCCCTGCGCCGCGGTCATGAAAAAAGCGTTGGCAATGACTTCGGGCAGGTGGCGGCGGCTGGCGCCGGGCTATCATGCGGCCATGCCGTTGCCGCATTTCAACCACATCCAGTTGTTGCGCTACGCGAGCCTGTTCACTTACGCCTGCGTCGGCATTCCGCTGTTGCGCCACGACACCCTCGTTGCCGAGATGCTCGAGCGCGGCTGGCCGACGCATTTCTACGAACTCTGTCTCGCCTGCTACCTCGTGTTCGGCCTGGTGTTCTGGTTCCTCACCCACGACATGGGCGTGCGCCATCCGACCCGGCTGCGCCGCTTCGGCCAGATCGCCCTGTTGCTGCTGCTGATCGTGCTGGCGATGGCGATCGGCTGGTTGAGCCAGAGCGCGCTGTCTTCACTGCTGCTGGTCGTCGTCTCGGTGGCCCTGCCGTGGATCCTGCCGGTGCGGGTCGGCGTGGTCTGGATGGTGCTGCAGAATTTCTTCATGCTGCCGCAGTTCGCCAGCCTGCAGGGATACACGCTCGGCCTCGCCTTCCTGCAGTCGAGCCTGTATGTCGGCACCTCGGCACTGACCTTCTTCACCTCGCTGGTGGCCCGCCAGCAGGTCGATGCGCGCGACGAACAGCGTCGCCTCAACGCCGAACTGCGCGCGACCCGCGCCCTGCTGGCCGAATCGAGCCGGCTCGGCGAGCGCATGCGCATCTCGCGCGAACTGCACGACCTCGTCGGCCACCACCTGACCGCGCTCAGCCTCAACCTCGAAGTGGCCAGCCATCTGGTGCAGGGCAACGCCCTCGAGCATGTGCGCCAGGCGCAATCGGTGGCCCGGCTGCTGCTGTCGGACGTGCGCGAAGTGGTCAGCCAGCTGCGCGAGGACGGCGACATCGACCTGACCGCGGCCCTGCAGACCCTGATCGAGGGCGTGCCCGGCATCGACATCCACCTCGACATCCCGCCGCGCTTCGCCGTCGAGGACCCGCGTCGAGCCCAGGTGCTGCTGCGCTGCGCCCAGGAAATCATCACCAACACCGTGCGCCATGCCGGTGCGCGCAACCTCTGGCTGGCATTCGAGGCCACCGCCGACGGCCAGCTGGCGATGCATGCGCGCGACGATGGCCGCGGTTCCGCCCATATCAAGCCCGGCAACGGACTCAGCGGCATGCGCGAGCGCCTCTCGCAGTTCGGCGGGCGTCTGGATATCGTCACCGCCAGGGACCAGGGCTTCATCCTCGACGCCTGGCTTCCGCAAGGGGGAACACCATGATTTCCGTCTGTCTCGTCGACGACCAGACCCTGGTCCGCCAGGGCATCCGTTCGCTGCTCGAATTGTCCGACGCGATCCGCGTGGTCGCCGAGGCGGCCGACGGCGTGCAGGCCGTGCGCCTGATCCCCGAAATCGCTCCCGACGTGGTCCTGCTCGACATGCGCATGCCCGGCATGTCGGGGCTCGACGTGCTCAATGCGCTCGCCGCCGAAGGCAAGTTGCCGCCGACCATCATCCTGACCACCTTCGACGACGACCAGCTCGTGCTGGCCGGGCTCAAGGCCGGCGCGCGCGGCTACCTGCTGAAGGATGTCTCGCTCGACCAGCTGGTCGACGCGGTCAAGGTGGTCGCCGGCGGCGGCTCGCTGGTCGCGCCGGTGGTCACCCAGCGCCTGCTGTCGGGCCTGGAGCGCATGCACAACGACTTCACCAGCCTCGACCGGCCGGATCCGCTGACCGAGCGCGAAACCGAGATCCTGCGCCTGATGGCCGGCGGCTACAGCAACAAGGAGATCGCCAGTTCGCTCGGGGTGGCCGAGGGCACGGTCAAGAACCACGTGTCGAACATCCTTTCCAAGCTCGGCGTGCGCGACCGCACCCGGGCGGTGCTGAAGGCGTTCGAACTCGGTGTCGTCTGATCGGCGGGCGCCGCGCAGGGCCCGGCAGCCGTCACCGTCCGGGCGTAGCCATCGCGGGGGGGAGTCAAGTACCATGCCCGCCCTGATGCGAGGGGCCCGGCATCGGGTTTCGCGAATTCCGCGGTCGGCATGCCGGCCGGATGCCCTGGGCCGGCGACGGTCGTGGGTGTCGCCACAGTCTCTGGAGAAGTCCTGAATGGTTCGTCTGCTCGAGTTGCTGGTTTCTCTGGTGATCGTGGCGGTTCTGGTCGTCGTGATCGGCCTCCTCCTGCCCGATCGCGGCCACGTGGAGCGCTCCGTCGAGGTGTCGAACCCGGTTCGCCAGATCTACGACTCCATCAATACGATGCATCGCTTCCCGGACTGGTCGCCGGAGCGCCGCCTCGACCCGACCTTGTCGTTCGATTATTTCGGTCCGCGTGATGGCGTCGGCGCCGGGCTTACCTGGCGTGGCAACGAGGAGGTCGGCAACGGCAAGCTCGAAATCACCTCGTCGGATCCCGACAGCCAGGTCAAGATGGCGGTCGAGAACGACTACGCCGGCACCAACAAGAGCTACACGATCCGCCTGGAGCCGTCGCAGAACGGCAAGACCACGCGCATCTTCTGGCGCTACGATGCCGAATACGGCTGGAACCTGTTCTGGCGCTACGCCGGCCTGTACATCCACGGCGCGCCCGACACGGCCGTGCAGACGGCGGTCGGCAACCTGTCGAACATGCTCGCCTCGTTCCCCAACGTCGATTACAAGGACCAGCCGATCTCGGTGGTCGACGTGGTCGGCAGCCCGATCCTCTATCTCGGCACGCGCGCGCCGCGCACCCTCGACGACGTCGCCATGGCGACCGACGAGGCCGAGGCGAAGCTGGTCGCCTTCATGAAGAAGGCCGGCCTCTCCGCCACCGGCCCGCGCCGCACGATCACCACCAACTACGGCGACGAGAACTACGTGTTCGACGTCGCCATCCCGGTCGATTCGGCGACTTTCAGCATCGAGCGCAGGGACTTCACCATCCCGGCCGCGCCGGCCCTGAACGGGAACGGCGACGACGTGCTGGAAGGCGTCGACGACGAGGAAACGCAGAAGACCTACGCGGTCGGCGACATCGACGACAATGGCCACCTCATCCTCGAGGATGGCATCAAGGCCACCACCAGCTACACCGGCAAGGCACTGGTCAGCGAGTACACCGGCAGCCCGGCCTCGATCCCGCTGCTGCGGATCATGGAAAAGGCCTGGGCCGAAACCCACGGCTACCAGTACAGCGAGATGGACAACGGCCGTTTCTGGGACGAAGCAGTGCCGCCGGCCGCGGCCGAAGACGGCAGCCTCCCGCAAGCCGAGGAAGGCGTGAACACCTGGCGCGTCTACCTGCCGGTCATCGAATGACGGGGCAGCGTGCCTGAATCCACGAACGGGCGGGCCGCGAGGTCCGCCCGTTTGCTTTTTGGGGGTAGGGGCGAGGGCGAGGGGCGAGGGGCTAGGAGGGGCTAGGGGCTAGGAAGGGCGAGGGGCTAGGAGGGGCTAGGGGCTAGGGGCGAGGGGCGAGGGCGCGACAAGCGTCGGTCGATGCGCGGCCGACATGCTGCGACAAAAGCCGCCGTACCACGTCCATGAATCTGATGACGCACGATCCTCGCGCCCTCGCCCCTCGCCCCTAGCCCCTCGCCCCAAGCCCCACGCCCCAAGCCCCCCGCCCCCAGCCCCTCGCCCCTAGCCCCTAGCCCCTAGCCCCTAGCCCCTAGCCCCTCGCCCCTAGCCCCTAGCCCCTAGCCCCTAGCCCCTCGCCCTCGTACGTGACCGCCACCACGCAACAACGCCGCAATCCCGTCGGCGTGACGGTCTCGAACTCGTCATCGACGCGGCGGCCGAGGGCGGCGCGGGCGAGCGGCGAGTCGATGCTGATCCAGCCACGGCCGGCGTCGCTCTCGTCGGCGCCGACGATGCGGTATTCGTGCTCGCTGCCATCCGCGTCCTCGATGCGGAACCAGGCGCCGAAGCGGATCGCGCCGCGATCGGCCGGCAGCTCCGTGGTGGCACGCAGGCTCGGGATGCGCTTGCCGAGATAACGCACGCGGCGGTCGATCTCGGCGAGCTGCTTCTTGCGGTAGATGTATTCGGCGTTCTCGGAGCGGTCGCCTTCCGCCGCGGCGGCGCTCAGTGCGGCCACCACCTCGGGCCGGCGCACATTCCACAACCCGGCCAGCTCGTCCTGCAGGCGGTGCAGGCCTTCCGCGGTGATCAGCACGGAAGACGCCGCAGCCGGTGCGCGCCAGCGCCCCATCAGCGCGACTTGAAGATGCCGCCGAGCACGCCGCGCATGATCGAACGGCTGATCTGGTTGCCGGCATTGCGCGCCGCCGATTTCGCCATCGATTCGAGCATGCCCTGGCGACGCTTGGTGCCGAACAGCATGTCCTTGGCGGCGCCCATCAGGCCACCGCCTTCCTCGGCCTCGGCAGGCTTCGCCTTGCCGGCACCGCGTGCGGGGGCTTCCGCGGCCATGCTTTCGGCACGCGCGGCGAGTTTCTCGAACGCCGATTCGCGATCGACTTCGGTGTCGTACCGGGCGCCGACCGGCGAGCGCGAACGGATCGTCGCGCGCTCGTCGTCGCTGATCGTGCCGATGCGGCAGCCCGGCGAGGCGATCAGGGTGCGCTGCACCGGCAGCGGGATGCCGCCGTCCTGCAGCGTCGTCACCAGCGCCTCGCCGACAGCGAGCTGGGTGATCGCCTCGACCACGTTGACCGCAGGATTCGGCGGGAAGGTTTCCGCGGCCGCGCGCACCGTCTTCTGGTCGCGCGGCGTGAAGGCGCGCAGCGCGTGCTGCACGCGGTTGCCCATCTGGCCGAGCACGACCTGCGGCACGTCGTCGGGATTCTGCGAGCAGAAGTAGATGCCGATGCCCTTCGAGCGGATCAGGCGCACCACCTGCTCGATGCGCTGCACGAGTGCGGGCGGTGCATCGTCGAACAGCAGGTGTGCCTCGTCGAAGAAGAACACCAGTTTCGGCCGGTCGAGGTCGCCGGCTTCGGGGAGGTTCTCGAACAGTTCCGAGAGCATCCACAGCAGGAAGGTCGAATACAGCTTCGGCTTGAGGATCAGCTGGTCGGCGGCGAGGATGTTGATGATGCCGCGGCCGGACATGTCCTGGCGCATGAAGTCGGCGAGATCGAGCGCGGGTTCGCCGAAGAAGTGCTCGGCACCGGCCTGTTCGAGCGACAGCAGGGCGCGCTGGATCGCCGCCAGCGACGCCGGGCTGATCAGGCCGTACTGCTGCGAGATCGCCTTCGCGTTTTCCGCGGCGAAGCTCAGCATCGAGCGCAGGTCCTTGAGGTCGAGCAGCAGCAGGCCTTCGTCGTCGGCGCACTTGAACACGACCTCGAGCACGCCCTGCTGGGTATCGTTGAGTTCGAGCAGACGTCCGAGCAGGGTCGGGCCCATCTCCGAAACGGTTGCGCGCACCGGATGGCCGAGCTTGCCGTAGATGTCCCAGAACACCACCGGGTTCGCGTTCGGGCTCCACTCGATGCCGAGCTGGTCGATGCGCGCCTTGAGGCGGTCGCTCATCGCGCCGGCCTGGCAGAGCCCGGCGAAATCGCCCTTGACGTCGGCGAGGAACACCGGAACGCCAAGTTTGGAGAAGCCCTCGGCAAGCAGCATCAGCGTCACCGACTTGCCGGTGCCGGTGGCGCCGGCGACCATGCCGTGGCGGTTCGCGTAGCGCGCGCGCAGCCAGACGTCGATGTCGCTCTTGCCGATCAGGATGTCGTTCACGTCGTCTCCTCGTTGCCCGGGACAGCAGGCCGATTGTAGTCGGTCGACGGCTGCAGCTGCGCTGCATTTGCCCGCATCGCGTGCGTCGGGTACCGTGCCGCGTCGCTTTTTGTCCGGAATCGTGCCGACCATGAGACTCGTCCCGAGCTGCCTGTCGATCGTCCTTGCCTTGTTGCTGGTGGCCTGTACGACGACGACGGCGAAGACGTCCGCCAAGCCGGCGTTGCGCAACGGCGGCAAGGTCGACGAGATCGCGCTCAACATGCTCTATGGCGAGTTCGACGCCGCCAGCCAGCGCCATGCTTCGGCACTCGCGTTGGCGGCCGATGGCGACGCCCTGCGCGCGCACGCCGAGATGAATGCCGCGCTCGACGAACTGCAGGCGGCCGCCGTGCGCTGCGCGAGCCTGCCGGGATGCGACGCCACGCGCTTCTTCTCCACCTACGACCGCCTGTTGCGGGCCGGCGTGGATGCACCCGGGAATGGCGACGAGCCGACCGTGGTCGGCGATGCCGGCGAAGCGGCCACCAGCCCGGTCGTCATCGCGCTGCCGGCGATGGAACGCACCATCACCCTGCTCAACGGCCGCGAACTCGCCGACATCCTCATGCTCAACGACCCGGTCAAGGCCGGCATCGAGCAATGGCTGACCCAATACCGGCCGAACCTGATGACCGCCTACGTGAACTACCAGTACATGCGCTATCGCATGTGGCCGGAGTACCACAAGGCCGGCCTGCCGGAAGCCCTGCTGTTCGGCATCCTCGCCAAGGAGTCGGGCGGGCGCGTGCATGCGGTGTCGCGTGCCGGCGCATCGGGTCCCTTGCAGTTCATGTACGCCACCGGACTTCGCTTCGGGCTGTCGCGGCGCGACGGCTTCGACCAGCGCTTCGATCCGGGCCTGTCGGCGCGTGCGAATGCGGCCTACATCAACGAGCAGCTTGCCATCTTCAACGGCAACCTCGAACTGGTCGTGGCCGCCTACAACGGCGGCGAAGGACGCATGCAGCGCCTGGCCGGACGCGGCGGACAGAAGAGCTTCTGGGATCCGGACATCTACACGGCCTTGCCGGCCGAGACGCGCGACTACGTGCCGATGGTCCTCGCCGCGGCCTGGCTGTTCCTGCATCCGGAGCGCTACAACCTGCAGTTTCCGAAGATCGACGGTCGTCCCGGCGGCATCGTCCTCGCCGAGCCGGCGACGCTCGCCGAACTGACCGTCTGCCTCGGCAACGATGCCGGCTTCACCGACGGCTGGTTCCGTGCGCTGCGCAACCTCAATCCGGCCCTCGATCCGGCCGAACGCCAGCCGGCCGGAACGCGCGTCGAACTGCCGGCGCAACTGGAGGGCGTCTACAGGAAGTCCTGTGTCGAGGGGCGCTGGGGCCGGCTCGCGGGCGAACTGCATGCCGCCACCCTGGCCGCCAACGCGGCGAAGCCGAAGCCGGCGCGCGTCGCCGGCGCGCCAGCCGGCACCCAGCATGCGTACGTGGTGCGCAAGGGCGACAGTGTCGCCGCGATCGCGCGGCGCTCGGGCTGCGCGCGCATCGTCGACATCGCCCGCCTCAACGGGCTGCGGGCGCCGCACTATCCGATTCGGGCCGGCCAGAAACTGAAGCTGCCGGCCTGCGCGGCACGCTGAGCGGCGACGCTCCGGTACCGAGCCACGAACGTACGAGGGAACCGCGTCAAACGCGGTTCCCGGTGATCAAGGCGTGGAACGGGACGACCGTGGAGGGAAAGGCCGGGTCGGCATCGGCCGAGCCGCCTGGAACGCGGGGTTTCAGGCGGCGCGCGGGCTGTTGGTGAAGTATTCGGCGGCCGTGTCGGTCGCTTCGCCCACCGATTCCTTCAACGTGCGCAGCGTGCGCATGACCTGCCGGTGCAGCTCGCGCTGGTCGGCATACTGCGAGTCCTTGGTCTCGTGGAAGCTCACGATGAGCCACAAGGCGAGGCCGCGCAGGCGCACCTGCTGGCTGTCGGACTTCATGCGCTCGAAGCCGATCGCGGTGCCGGAACCCCACGGAGCGTACTTTTCTTCGGGCGGAGTCGCGTACAGATGCGGGAACTCGCTCTTCGACGCGGCGGAGAATTCGCGCATGGCGATCGCGGCAAGCTGGCGGCGCGCATTCGGAGCGAGCTGCTCGAGCGCCTTCTCGATTTCCTTGAACTGGCGCTTCAGCTGCATGCCGCGAGTCAGCGCGATCAAACGGGTGAGAATCTGCATGGTCGCCCCCTGTGGACTCGTGGAGTCCCGATTGTAGACAGATCGGCGGGTGTTTTGGTCATCTGTTGACAATTTCTGTCACATTTTCGCGGAACCGATCACGCTCCGGCCGTGCCGATGCGCTGGCCGACGCGGACCGCCTGCTCGGGCAGCAGCGGATCGAGGCGCGGTCCGGCGGCCGGCAGCAGCAGGATCACGGTCGAACCCATGTTGAAACGGCCCATCTCGTCGCCGCGGGCGAGGTGCAGCTTGCTGTCCTGCCAGTCGCGGGCGAGCGGGCGCGCGGCATAGGGCGGGATTTCCAGCCCGTTCCAGACCGTCGACACGCTCGACACCAGCATGGCGCCGACCAGGACCACGGCAAACGGTCCGTGTTCCCCCTCGAAATGACAGACCAGACGCTCGTTGCGGGCGAACAGGCGCGGGATCGCCTCGACCGCGAACGGTGCCACGCTGAACAGGCGTCCCGGTACATGCAGGGTCGAGACGAGGCGCCCGGCCAGCGGCATGTGCACGCGGTGGTAGTCGCGCGGTGACAGATAGACGGTGGCGAAGCGGCCGTCGGCGTAGGCCGCCGCGGCGTCCGCGTCGCCGAGCAGCTCGGCGGCGCTGTAGTCCTGGCCCTTGGCCTGGAAAATGCGCCCGGCACGGATCGGGCCGGCCTGGCTGATGCGGCCGTCGGCCGGGCAGAGCACGGCCCGAGGGTCGGCATCCTGCGGGCGCGCGTCGGTTTTCAGCGCGCGCGTGAAGAAGGCGTTGAAGTGTTCATAGGCCTCGACATCGGCGTTGACGGCTTCGTCGAGGTTGACGGCGTAGCTCGAGGTGATCCGGCGGATCAGCAGGTTCTTCCACGGACGCCAGGTCCAGCGCGTGGCCCGATGGACGATGCGCGAGAGGAGCCGGTGCGGCAGCAGATATTGCAGGACGACGGCGGCACGCATCAGCGGTTTCCGGCCAGCACGGCGAGGTCGGCGGCGATCGGTGCCGCCTCGAACGGCGGACGGAACAGGCCGACCACACGGCCTTCGGGATCGACGATCACCACCGATGCGCTGTGGTCGACCGAATAGCGGTCGCCTTCGCCGGGCACCCGCGCATAGACCAGGCCGAGCGCGCGCGTGAAGCGCGTCAGTTCCTCGTCGCTGCCGCTGGCGGCGCTGAAGTCCTTGTGGAAATAGCCGACGTAATCGGCGAGGCGCTTGCCGTCGTCGCGCTCCGGATCGACCGAGATGAAGTCGAAGCGCAGGCGCGGCAAAAGGCCCTGCGGTTCGAGCAGGCCCCAGACCTGGCGGAACACGGCCAGCGTGTTCGGGCACACGTCCGGGCAATGGGTGAAGCCGATGAACACGAGATTCCAGCGGCCCTTCCAGTCGGCCGCGGTCAGCGGCGAGCCGTCGGCCTGCACGAGCTGGAAGTCCGGCAGGGCGCGCGGCGCGGGATACATCACCGCCGTCTTCACCGGCGCTGCCGCCGGCGTGCCGAGGAAGCGCGAGCCGGCGAAGAAGCCGATCGCGACGGCCAGAGCGGCAATCAGGATCAGCGCTGTCGCGCCGATGCGCGGGCGGGAAGGGGACGATTCGGTCATCCGGCGAGTATAGCCGTCCACCGCCAGCCTTCGGCAGCGCAGCACGCCTGCCGCTACACTAGAGGGATGCAGGGTCCCGACCGGTTCCGCGCATCGCCGGCCACGATCGTCGGCGACGGCTGGCGGCCGGCCAGCACGCGCGCCGGTCCGCCGTCGGCCCGTTGCACGCGATCCCGCGCCTCGAACCATCCTCACCGATCCCTTGCCATGACCGCCGAACTCGCCACGATCATCGACTTCATCCGTTACGGGGCGAGCCGCTTCGGCAAGGCCGGGCTGACCTTCGGCCACAGCTACGACAATGCGCTCGACGAGTCGACGCATCTGGTCCTGCAGACCCTGCAGCTGCCGCACGACCTGCCGCCGGCCTACGGCCAGGCGCGCCTGACCGGCGACGAGCGCGAGGCCGTGCTCGACCTGTTTGAGCGGCGCGTGCGCGAGCGCACGCCGGTCGCCTACCTGACCGGCAAGGCCTGGTTTGCCGGCCTCGAGTTCGTCTCCGACCGCCGTGCGCTGGTGCCGCGTTCGCCGATCGCCGAACTGATCCAGGGCGGCTTCTCGCCCTGGCTCGACGGTCGCGAGGTTTCGCGCGCACTCGACCTGTGCACGGGCTCGGGCTGCATCGGCATCGCCATGGCCTCGTACAACCCCGACTGGCAGGTCGACCTTGTCGACGTCAGCGAGGAAGCGCTTTCGCTCGCGCGCGAGAACATCGACTACCAGGATGTCGGCGAACGCGTGCGCGCAATCCGCTCCGACCTCTTCACCGGCATCGCCGGCGAGCGCTACGACCTCATCGTCAGCAATCCGCCGTACGTCACCGAGGACGAGTTCGCCGCACTGCCCGCCGAATATGCGCACGAGCCGAAACTCGGCCTCACCGCCGGCGGCGACGGGCTCGATTTCGCCCTGCGCATCCTCGCCGAGGCGCCGGTCCACCTGGTCGATGACGGTGTGCTGATCGTCGAGGTCGGCGAGAGCGAGCGCGCCCTGGTCGAACTGCTGCCGGAGGTGCCGTTCAACTGGATCGAGTTCGCGGTCGGCGCGATGGGCGTGTTCGTCCTCGACCGCGCCGATCTCGTCGCCCACGCGCCGGCGATCCGCGCTGCCGCGATGGCTAGGGGCTGAGGGCGAGGGGGCTAGGGGCTAGGGAGAGGGGCGAGGGCTCGACGATCGTCGGACCGACATCAAGGCCGACATGCAGCTACTAAAGCCGCTGTACCACCTTTCGTGCATGACAATGCGTTATGCCAGCGCGAGGCGCGAGGCGCGACAATCGTCGGACCGAGATCAAGCCGACATGGTGCTACAAGAGCAGCCGTACCACTTTCACGAACATGACCATACGCGATCATCGCGCCCTCGCCCCTCGCCCCTCGCCCCTCGCCCCTCGCCCCTCGCCCCTCGCTCCTCTCCCCTCTCCCTAGCCCCCAGCCCCTAGCCCCTCGCCTCCAATGAGCAATTCGTTCGGCAAACTCTTCACCGTCACCACCTTCGGCGAAAGCCATGGTCCGGCCATCGGCTGCGTGATCGACGGTTGTCCGCCGGGACTGGCGCTCGCGCCCGAGGAGTTCCACCACGATCTCGAGCGTCGCGCGACGGGGCGCTCGCGCTACACCTCGCAGCGCCGCGAGGCCGACGAGGTTGAAATCCTTTCGGGCGTGTTCGAGGGGCGTACCACCGGCACGCCGATCGCCCTGCTGATCCGCAATACCGACCCGCGCCCGAAGGACTACGGGGAACTGCTCGACACGTTCCGTCCCGGACATGCCGACTACACCTACTGGCAGAAGTACGGCATCCGCGACCCGCGCGGAGGTGGCCGTTCCTCGGCGCGCGAGACGACCATGCGCGTCGCCGCCGGCGTCGTCGCCCGAAAATGGCTGGCCGAACACCACGGCATCCGCGTGCGCGGCTGCGTCACGCGGATCGGCGATCTCGCGCCGCGCACGTTTGACTGGGATGCGGTCGAGGGCAATCCGTTCTTCTGGCCGGATGCCTCGATGGTCGGCGAGCTCGAAGACTGCATCGATGCCCTGCGCAAGGCCGGCGACTCGGTCGGCGCGCGCGTCGACGTCGTTGCCGAAGGCGTGCCGCCGGGCTGGGGCGAGCCGGTCTACGGCAAGCTCGACGGCGACCTCGCCGCGGCGCTGATGTCGATCAATGCGGTCAAGGCGGTCGGCATCGGCGACGGCTTCGAGGTGGTCGCGCAGAACGGCAGCGGGCATCGCGACGAACTCGCTCCGGAAGGATTCCTCTCCAACCACGCCGGCGGCATCCTCGGCGGCATCAGCAGCGGCCAGGCGATCACCGCCAGCGTCGCCTTCAAGCCGACCTCGAGCATCCTCGTGCCGGGCCGCAGCGTGAACCTCGCCGGCGAAGCGGTCGAGGTGCGCACGAAGGGGCGCCACGATCCCTGCGTCGGCCTGCGCGCGACGCCGATCGTCGAGGCCATGGTCGCCCTCGTGCTGATCGACCACGCCCTGCGCCATCGCGCGCAATGTGCCGATGTCGGCCCGGTCGCACCGCGCATCCCCGGCCAGGCGCCGCCGTCGCACGGCCATTGAGCCGCGGTGGCCTTCCTCCGCACAATGCATGCCGCGGCTCGCCCGCGTGCAGGAGTCCCATGAGCAAGCAGTCGGGTTGCAACGTCGCCCTCGTCGGCGCCACCGGAGCGGTTGGCGAGAGCCTGATCGAGATCCTCGCCGAGCGCCGCTTTCCGGTCGCCTCGTTCGTTCCGCTGGCGAGCGCGAGGAGTGCCGGCGAGAAGCTTGCGCTGGGGGCGAAACAGGCGACCGTGCGCGAACTCGAAAGCTTCGACTTCAAGGGCATCGACATCGCCTTCTTCTCCGCCGGTGCCGCGGTCAGTCGCGTGCACGCCCCGCGGGCGGCGGCGGCGGGTGCGGTGGTCATCGACAACACCTCCGAGTTCCGTCGCGACGAGGACATTCCGCTGGTCGTCAGCGAAGTCAATCCGGAGGCGATTGCCGGCCATACCCGGCGCGGCATCATCGCCAATCCGAATTGTTCGACCATGCAGTTGATGGTCGCGCTGGCGCCGATCCACCGCGCGGTCGGCATCGAGCGCATCAATGTCGCCACCTACCAGTCGGTGTCGGGCGCCGGCCGCTCCGGGATCGAGGAACTCGGCCGGCAGACCGCCGCCCTGCTCAATTTCCAGGAAGTGAAGCCGTCGAAGTTCAGCAAGCAGATCGCCTTCAATGTCATCCCGCACATCGATGATTTCCAGGACAACGGCTATACCCGCGAGGAAATGAAGATGGTGTGGGAAACGCGCCGGATCCTCGGCGACGACTCGATCCAGGTGAACCCGACCGCGGTCCGCGTGCCGGTCTTCCTCGGCCATGCCGAGGCCGTGCATATCGAGACGCGCGTGAAGATCAGCGCAGAACGCGTGCGCGAATTGCTGGAGAATGCCCCCGGCGTGCGCGTCATCGACGAGCGGCGGGCCGGCGGCTATCCGACGCCGGTGGGGGATGCCGCCGGTACCGATCCGGTGCTGGTCGGCCGCATCCGCGAGGACATCTCGCATCCGCGCGGCATCGATCTCTGGGTTGTCGCGGACAATATCCGCAAGGGCGCTGCCCTCAATGCGGTCCAGATTGGCGAGCTATTGGTGAAAACGTATCTCTGATATAGAGTTACCGATGTGTTATAAGGCGTTTTCGAGCTTTTTCCGGCGCTCCAGGGGAGCGGCCGACCGTTGCTGACCACGCTTCCGGGGAGCGCTGTACATGAAACGACCGCTGAAATTGTCGCTGGCCATCGCGCTCGCGCTGGGAGCGACCGACGCGCTCGCGCTGGGTCTGGGGCCGATCCAGATCCGGTCAGGCCTCAACCAGCCGCTGGTGGCCGAAATTCCGGTCATCCAGGGTACGCCGGGCGAGGCCGAAGGCCTCGTCGTCCAACTCGCCTCGGCCGATGATTTCGACCGCGTCGGCCTCAACCGCTCCAGCCTCGGCGTGCCGCTGCAGTTCTCTTTGGCGAAGAACGCGCGCGGCGAGACGGTGGTGCGCATCACCAGCCAGGACATCGTCCGCGAGCCGTTCCTCAACCTCCTGCTGGAGGCGAACTGGCCGAAGGGACGCCTGCTGCGCGAATACGCCGTCCTGCTCGATCCGCCGATCATGGCGCCGGCGGTGAAGGGTTCGAGTGCGATTGCAGCGGCCGCCGCCGAACCCGAGCGCGCGCCTGCGCAGGCGCTCCCGGCGAGCAAGCCGGCCGCCGCGCCGAAGCCGGCTGCCGCCCCGGCACCGGCCAGGCCGGTCGCCGCCGCTCCGGCACCGGCAGCGCCCGCGCCGACTGCCGCGGCCGGTGAGTACGGTCCGGTGGCTGCCGGCGAGACGCTCGGCGAGGTCGCCCGTGCCACCCGCCCCGACGAGAGCGTCAGCGTCAACCAGATGATGCTGGCCCTGCTCAAGGCCAATCCGAACGGTTTCTATCGCGACAACATCAACGCGCTCAAGCGCGGTGCCGTCCTGCGCATTCCGAGCGCCGAGGAAATCGGTGCGGTCGGCTCGGTGCGCGAGGCAGCGGCCGCGGTGCGCGCCCAGATCGAGGAATGGCGCGGTGGTGCCGCTTCCGCGCCGACCCTCGTTGCCGACATCACGCCCGCCACGAGCACCCGGTCGGCGCCGGCGACCGGCTCGACCCCGGCACCGAAGGGCGAGCGTCTTGCGCTCGTGCCGCCGCGGGAAGGCAAGGCCGGTGACAGCGCTGCCGACCGTCCGAGCGGCGGCACTTCCGGGGGTGGCGACGCCGCCACCCGCGCCGAACTCGCGCGCGTGCGTGAAGCGCTGACCAGCCGCGAGCAGGAATCCGGCGAGCTGAAGTCGCGGGTCAAGGACCTGGAAGACATCAAGGGCAAGAACGAGCGCCTGATCTCGCTGCAGAACAACGAACTGGCGGAACTGCGCGAGAAGCTGAAGGCGCTGCAGGACGCCAAGGCCGAGCCGGTCGCGGCAACGCCCGCAGCGGCGGCAGCGTCGCCGTCGACGGCGGCCACGGCCAGCACCGGCACGCCGGAAACGTCCGCCACGCCCCCCGTTCCCGCCGCGCCGGCAACGCCGGCCGCAGCCGCACCGATCACCAAGGAAGACATCTGGGGCAACGGCGACAACGCTGCCGCGTCGACCGCCTCGCCGTCCGCCGACGCCGCCTCCGCCACGCCGGCCACGCCGGCCGTCGCGGAAGGGGAGGCACCCAAGTCGGTCGACGCGACGACTCCGCTGGAGTCATCGTCCGCGGATGCGGCCGCCACGGTCGCACCGGCGGGCGAAGAACCGGTCGCGGCAAGCGAGCCGGCCGCGCAGCCGCCTGCGTCGACCCCGGCACCTGCGCCGAAACCGGAAGCGGTCAAGCCGGCACCGCGGACCCCGGCGACGACGCCCGCGCCGGTCGCGGCGACGCCGTGGTATCTCGAGCCGTGGGCATTGGCCGCCGGCGGCATCGCCGGCGTGCTGCTCCTGCTGCTCGGCCTGCTCGGCCTGCGCAAGCGCAAGACGCCCGCGGCCACCAGCAGCCGTCCGTCGATCGCCGACCACTTCGGTGACGCGCCGGTCGCCGACGGCCTCGCCGCCGCCAGCGATGCCTTCGGCGAGGAACAGCAGCTGATCGACCAGGTGCGTCTCGACCCGTCGAATGCCGGCGCGCATCTGGAATTGCTGAGCCTCTATTACGCGCAACGCGATGCGCTGAAGTTCGAGGCGGCCGCCGAGGAGATGTATGCCTCGATCGCCGATCCGAACCAGGCCGAATGGCGCGAGGCGCGCGCGATGGGCGAGGAACTCGTGCCGCACAACTCCCTGTTCGGCGGCGATCTCGTCACCTTCGACGAAGCGCCGGCCGGAGCCGCAAGTGCGAGCGACGGCTTCGACTTCGAGGGTGTCGACGCTGCGGCCGGCGAGGATTATTCCTTCCCCGCCGACGTGGCACCGCCGGTGCAGCCGCAGGGCTCGCTGGAAACCGCCGAGTTCACCGCCGTCGAGTACGACTTCGACGCGCCGCAGCCACCGGCGCCGGCAGCGGCCGACGACGGCTTCACCTTCGACGACCTGCCGCCGATCGAGCCCGATCAGGCGCCGCGCGAGGTGACTGCGCTGGACCTCGACGAGCACGAGGAGCCGGTCGCGGCAGCCGCCGACGACGACTTCTTCGCCGGAGAGGATGCCATCGGCACCAAGCTCGACCTCGCCAAGGCCTACCTCGACATGGGCGATCCGGATGGCGCCCGGGCGATGCTCGAGGAAGTGCTGGTCGAGGGCAACTCCCAGCAGCAGGCCGAAGCGCGCCGGCTCATCGCCGACATCCGCTGAGCCTGCCGCGTGTCGCATGCCGAGGCCGGGAGCGATCCCGGCCTCGTCGTTTCCGCGCCGGTCGCGGGATACTCCACAACCCCCATCGGCGCGGAGCCGGTCCCTTGCGCATCGCCCTCGGCATCGAATACGACGGCACCGACTTCCTCGGCTGGCAGCGCCTGAGTCACGGCGCGACCGTGCAGGGCGCGGTCGAGGGCGCGCTGTCGACGGTGGCCGACCATGGCGTCGAGGTCACCTGCGCGGGACGCACCGATGCCGGCGTGCACGCGCGCTGCCAGGTCGTGCATTTCGACAGCGCGGCCGCGCGCCCGCTGCGCGGCTGGATGCTCGGCGCCAATGCGAACCTGCCGTCGAGCGTGGCGGTGCGCTGGGCCGTGCAGGTGGCCGACGATTTCCATGCGCGCTTCGGCGCGCGTGCGCGGCGTTACCGCTATGCGATCCTCAACCGCGTGGCGCGTCCGGCACTGGAGGCGCGCCATGTCGCCTGGGAACGCCAGCCGCTCGACGCGGATGCGATGCACGCCGCCGCGCAGGCGCTGGTCGGCGAGCACGATTTCAGCGCCTTCCGCACCGCTGCCTGCCAGGCGCGCACGCCGTTCCGCAACGTCCATGCGATCGAGGTCGTGCGCGCGGGCGATCGCATCGACATCGACATCCAGGCGAATGCTTTCCTTCATCACATGGTGCGCAACATCGTCGGTTCACTGCTGCCGGTCGGGCGCGGCGAACGTCCGCCGGGATGGCTGGCCGAACTGCTTGCCGGCCGCGATCGCGGCGTGGCCGGGCCGACCGCGCCGGCCGCGGGCCTGTGCTTCATCGGCCCGCGCTACCCGCGCGAAGCCGGCCTGCCGGACGAGGCCAGCCTGCCGTGAGCCGCGTACGCATCAAGTTCTGCGGGATCACGCGCGCAGCCGATGCGCAGGCTGCCTGTGCGCTCGGCATCGATGCACTCGGTTTCGTCTTCACGCGACAGAGTCGGCGCTTCATCGAGCCGACGGCGGCCAACGCGATCCGCTGCAGCCTGCCGCCGTTCGTGACGAGCGTGGCCCTGTTCATGGACGACGATCCGGCCTGGGTGGCGAACGTCGTTTCGATCGTCGCCCCGGATCTCGTCCAGTTCCACGGCAGCGAGGCCGCGGCGGACTGCGCGCGCGCCGGCCGGCCGTGGATCAAGGCGGTGGCGATGGCTTCGCAGCCGGATGTGGCAAGCTATGCGGCCCGTTACCCCGGCGCCAGCGCTTTCCTCCTCGATGCGCATGCCGCCGGCGAGCAGGGCGGCAGCGGGCGCCGCTTCGACTGGTCGCGCATGCCGATGCTCGACCGGCCCGTGATCCTCGCGGGCGGCCTCGACGCCGGCAACGTCGCCGCGGCGATCGCGCAGACACGGCCGTACGCAGTCGACGTGTCGAGCGGCATCGAATCGGCACCGGGCATCAAGGACGTGCAGCGCATGCGCGAATTCGTCGCTGCGGTGAAGGGTTGAACACGGGCAACGCGACAGGCTTGGACGACACAGTGAACGCAGCGGGCAGCCACGAACCGATCGCCGTCTCCGATTTCCATGCGTACCCGGATGCGCAGGGACGCTTCGCCGATTTCGGCGGCGTCTACATGCCGGAGACGCTGATGCCGCCGCTCGAAGAGCTGACCCGCGCCTATCTGGCGATGCGCGAGGATCCCGCCTTCCTCGCCGAATTCGCGCGCGACCTCAAGCACTACGTCGGCCGGCCCTCGCCGATCTACCACGCCGAGCGCCTCTCGAAGAAGGTCGGCGGCGCGCAGATCCTGCTCAAGCGCGAGGACCTCAACCACACCGGCGCGCACAAGATCAACAACACGATCGGCCAGGCGCTGGTCGCCCGCCGCATGGGCAAGCGCCGCATCATCGCCGAGACCGGCGCCGGCCAGCACGGCGTCGCCACCGCCACCGTGTGCGCGCGCTTCGGCCTCGACTGCATCGTCTACATGGGCGCCGTCGACATCGAGCGGCAGAAGATCAACGTCTACCGCATGAAGCTGCTCGGCGCCGAAGTGGTGCCGGTCACCGCGGGTTCGAAGACGCTCAAGGACGCGCTCAACGAGGCCATGCGCGACTGGGTGACGAATGTCGCCGACACCTTCTACATCATAGGCACGGTGGCCGGTCCGCATCCGTATCCGATGATGGTGCGCGACTTCAACGCCGTGGTCGGTCGCGAGGCGCGCGCGCAGATGCTCGAGCAGTACGGCCGCCTGCCCGACGTGCTGACCGCCTGCGTCGGCGGCGGTTCCAACGCGATCGGCCTGTTCCATGCCTTCCTCAACGACCTCGAGGTCGCCATGGTCGGCGCCGAAGCGGCCGGCGAGGGCATCGCCGGCGGCCGCCATGCGGCCTCGCTGGCCGCCGGCCGCAGGGGCGTGCTGCACGGCAACCGCACCTACGTGATCTGCGACGAGCAGGGCCAGATCACCGAGACGCATTCGATCTCGGCCGGACTCGACTATCCCGGCGTCGGTCCCGAACATGCCTTTCTGAAGGACAGCGGTCGCGCGAGGTATGTCGGCGTGACCGACGACGAGGCACTGGCCGCCTTCCACGAACTGGCGCGCACCGAAGGCATCCTTGCCGCACTCGAATCGAGCCATGCGGTGGCCCAGGCGATCAAGCTCGCCCGCGAGCTGCCGAAGGATGGC
Organism: uncultured Dokdonella sp.; assembly: GCA_934526015.1. Lineage (GTDB taxonomy): Bacteria > Pseudomonadota > Gammaproteobacteria > Xanthomonadales > Rhodanobacteraceae > Dokdonella. Next base: position 153,382 of record CAKSZY010000002.1, on the reverse strand, counting down.
CTCGTGCTGTGCAACCTGTCCGGCCGCGGCGACAAGGACGTGCACACGATCGCCGCCCGCGAGGGCCTCGTGCTGTGATGCCGGCCGTCGGCGTGCGCACGCCTCCCCTGCGCGGCCCGATGGCGGCAGCCGCCGGCGTGCCCCTGCGCGCATTCCCCGCATTCCGTCCCGGCGCCGCCGCATGAACCGCATCGACCGCCGTTTCGCCGAACTGCGCAGGCGCGGCCGCACCGGCCTCGTGCCGTTCTTCACCGCCGGCGATCCCTTGCCGGAAGCCACCGTCGCCGTCATGCATGCGCTGGTCGCTGCCGGCGCCGACCTGATCGAGCTCGGCGTGCCGTATTCCGATCCGGTTGCCGACGGTCCGACCATCCAGCACGCCAGCGAACGCGCGATCGCGCGCGGTGTCGGCCTCGCCTCGATCCTCGAATGGGTGCGCACCTTCCGCGCGACCGACGCCGACACGCCGGTCGTGCTGATGGGCTACCTCAACCCGATCGAGATCCACGGCCATGCACGCTTCGCTGCCGAAGCGGTCGCCGCCGGAGTCGACGGCGTGCTGGTCGTCGACGTGCCGGTCGAGGAAGCCGCCACCCTGCAGCCGCTCGTCGACGCCGGGCTCGAGCAGATCTTCCTGGTTGCACCGACCACCACCGAGGAACGCCTCGCGGCGATCCGCGCGCGTGCGCGCGGATTCCTCTACTACGTCTCGTTCGCCGGCATCACCGGCGCCGATCATCTCGACACCGCGGCCGTGCGCGCACGCGTGGCGCGCATCCGCGAGGGTGGCAGCATCCCGGTCGCGGTCGGTTTCGGCGTGCGCGATGCCGCCACCGCGGCGGCGGTCGGCGAACTGGCCGATGCCGTGGTCGTCGGCAGTGCGCTGGTCGCGCGGCTGGCCACGGCCACGGATGCGGCATCGGCGGCGGCAATCGCCCGTGACACACTGGCGCCGATCCGCGCCGCGCTCGACGGCCACCCGAAATCCTGACACAGGCGCGGCCGCTCGCAGGAGCGCCGCCACGAAATACCGGAGATCCCGCGATGAACTGGTTGCAGAAACTCATGACTCCGCGCATCCGCACGCAGAATGCCGGCAAGGGCAAGGTGCCGGAGGGCTTGTGGGAGAAGTGTGACGGCTGTGGTTCCGTGCTGTACGGACCGGAGCTGGAAAAGAACCTGATGGTGTGCCCGAAGTGCGCGCACCATCATCCGATCGGTGCGCGCAAGCGTCTGGCGGCGCTGTTCGATGCCGGCACCAGCAGCGAACTGTTCGCCGATCTCGAAGCCGTCGATGCGCTGAAATTCAAGGACGCGAAGAAGTACAAGGATCGCCTCGTTGCCTCGCAGAAGCAGACCGGCGAGAAGGATGCGCTGGTGGCCATGCGCGGGGCGCTCAAGGGGCGCCCGCTGGGCGCCTGCGCGTTCGAGTTCTCGTTCATGGGCGGCTCGATGGGCTCGGTGGTCGGCGAGAAGTTCACCCGCACCGCCGAACTCGCGCTCGCCGAGCGCATGCCGATGGTGTGCTTCTCGGCCACCGGCGGCGCGCGCATGCAGGAAGGCCTGTTCTCGCTGATGCAGATGGCCAAGACCTCGGCCGCGCTGGCACGCCTGCGTGCCGCCTCGCTGCCTTTCATTTCCGTGTTGACCCATCCGACCACCGGCGGCGTCTCGGCCAGTTTCGCCATGCTCGGCGACATCAACATCGGCGAGCCGAAGGCGCTGATCGGCTTCGCCGGCCCGCGCGTCATCGAACAGACCGTCCGCGAGACCCTGCCGGAAGGTTTCCAGCGTTCGGAGTTCCTCCTCGATCACGGCGCCCTCGACCTCATCGTCGACCGCCGCGAACTGCGCGAGCGGATTGCCGACCTGCTGGCCCTGCTGATGCGGCAGTCGCGCGCGGCCTGAGCCGCGCGCTGCGCACGCTCCATCGGCAGTCCGTTTGCGGGCAATCATCGCGGCCGTTTTCGAAGCAGGTGCGGCTCTGCCGGGCCCCGCCGGCGCACCGGCCCCAACGATGGGCACGGTCGGCAGCGGTCCTGCGCGTGCGAGCATGCAGCCTCGCTGCCTGCGGAGTGTCCATGAATCGCCTGTTCGCCATCCTGCTGATGGCCGCATCCGTCACTGCTTCCGCCACGGACGTGGTTCCCGCGCCCTATCTGACCCAGCCGGCGCCGTCGCCCGACGGCAGCGAGATCGCCTTCGTCTCCGGAGGCGACATCTGGGTGGTGCCGGCACGCGGCGGTGACGCGCATCTGCTCGTGCCGGGTGCGGCGGTCGAGTCGCGGCCGCTGTATTCGCCGGATGGCCGGCGCCTGGCCTTCGTTTCCACGCGTACCGGCAACGGCGACATCCACGTCCTCGAGTTCGCCAGTGGACGCGTCGAGCGCATCACCTTCGACGACGGGTACGACAATCTCAGCGCCTGGTCGGCCGACGGTGAATGGCTGTATTTCAGTTCGGCGCGCGAAAACGTTGGCGGCATGGCCGGCGTGTTCCGCGTGCGCGCGCGAGGCGGCACGCCGATGCCGGTCTCGCGCGAGGACTATCGCAACCACGAAGGCGCGGCACCGTCGCCGGACGGGCGCGAACTCGTGCTGACCGGCAACGGCACCGGCGAGCGCCAGTGGTGGCGGCATGGTCACAGCCATCTCGAGGTCGGCGCGCTCTGGCTGCTCGCCGACGACGGGCACGGACGCTATCGCCGGATCACCCCGGACGATGCGCGCGCGCTGTGGCCGATGTGGAGCGCCGACGGCGCGGCGATCTGGTACATGAGCGACCGCGACGGTGCCGAGAACCTGTGGCGGACGACGCGCGACGGCGCCGCCACGCAGGTGACCCGCTTCCGCGACGGCCGCCTGCTGTGGCCGGCCATCTCGGCCGATGGCCGCACGATCGCGTTCGCGCGCGATTTCGGCCTGTGGCGATTCGATGTCGCCAGCGGCGAGGCGCGGCCCCTGCAGGTCCGGCTGCGTGGCGCGGCGAGCACGCCGGCCGTCGAGCGGCAGGTGCTGCAGGGCGATTTCAGCGAACTGGCGGTATCGCCGGACGGCAAGAAGCTGGCGTTCATCGCCCGTGGCGAAGTGTTCGCCGCCTCGAGCGAGAACGGCGGTCGCGGCGACCGCGTCACCCGCACGCGCGAAGCCGAGTTCCACCTGGCCTGGGCGCCTGACAGCCGCCGTCTCGTGTACGCCTCCGAGCGGGGCGGCGAGGGCGGGCTGTACCTGCATGATTTCGGCGACCGCAGCGAACGTGCGCTGACCCGCGGCAAGGGCATCGATGCACGACCGCAGTTCTCCCCGGACGGCAAGCGCATCGCATTCGTGCGCGACGGCGTCGAACTGCGCGTGCTCGATCTCGCCAGCGGGCAGGAGCGACGGGTCGCCCGCGGCAACATCGACCTCATGCGCCCGCTCGGCTCCGATCGTCCGTTCGCCTGGTCGCCGGATGGCCGCTGGATCGCCTGGCAGGCCCACGGCGAACGCATGTTCCGCCACACCCATGTGTCGCCGAGCAGCGGCGGCGACGCCGTGCAGGCGAGTTTCCTCGCCAACGTCGGCGCGGACTCGATCGCCTGGTCGCCGGACGGCAAGGCCCTGTACTTCTCCACCGGGCAACGCACCGAAGCGGCGCAGGTCGCGCGTGTCGATCTCGTCGCCCGCGTGCCGCGCTTCCGCGAGGCCGAGTTCCGGTCGCTGTTCGACCAGGAAACGCCACCGGGGCTGCCGGATCGCGAGAAGCCGGCCAGCGCGGACACCAGGCACGCGCCGGTCGCAGCCGCGGAAGAATCCGCCGGCAGCGCGGTGCGCATCGAGGCCGACGGAATCCGCGAGCGCCTCGCGTTGTTGCCGATCGGTCTCGATGTGGATGCGCTGGAGGTCAGTCCCGACGGCAAGTCGCTGTTGCTGACCGCGGTCGCGGCCGGGCGCAGCAACCTCCACCTGTATCCGGTCGATGAACTCGCCGACGAAGCGCCGGTGCCGCGCCAGCTCACCGCCAGTGCGGCAGCGAAGTCGCATGCGCGCTTCAGCAGCGACGGCAAGTCGATCCATTACCTCGAAGGCGGCAAGCCGGCAACGCTCAAGCTCGACGACGGCAAGGCGCGCGCGATCGCGGTGAGCGCCGAGTTCGACGTCGATTTCCACGCCGACAAGCAGACCCTGTTCGAGCAGGGCTGGCGCTGGTTGCGCGACGCCTTCCACGATCCGGCGATGAACGGCGTCGACTGGAACGGTCTGCGTGCGATCTACGCGCCGCGGATCGCCGGCGCCACTTCGCCCGAGGTGCTGCGCGAGCTGCTCAACCTGATGATCGGCGAGTTGAACGCATCCCACCTCGGCGTGCGCGCGCCGGACCAGCCGAAACGGACGAGCGGCCGCACCGGCCTGCGCTTCGAGCGTGCCGCCCACGAGCGCGACGGCAGCCTGCGGGTCGCTTCGATCCTGCCGCGTTCACCGGCCGAGGTGGCGGGAACCATCGTGCCCGGCGACGTGCTGGTCGCCGTCGACGGCGAGACCATCGCCGCCGACGACAGCCTCGACCGCCTGCTCGACAACACGGTCGGCCGCGAGACGGTGCTGCGCTTCAGCCGTTCCGGCAAGCCGTTCGAGGCACGCCTGAAACCGGTCGACTCGCGCGCCGAAGGCGAACTCGCCTATCGTGCCTGGGTGGCCTCGAACCGTGCCTACGTCGAGCGTGCAAGCGCGGGCCGGCTCGGGTACGTGCACATGGCCGACATGTCGATGGATTCGCTGCAGCGCCTCCACCTCGACCTCGATGCCGGCAATGCGGCCCGCGACGGCGTCGTCGTCGATGTGCGCAACAATTTCGGCGGCTTCGTCAATGCCCATGCACTCGACGTGCTGTCCAGGCGGGGGTATTTCGACATGACCTTTCGCGGCCACGCACCGGCCCCGGCGAGGGCGGTGCTCGGTCAGCGGTCGCTGGAGCGACCGACCGTGCTCGTCACCAACCGCATGACCCTTTCCGATGGCGAGGACTTCAGCGAGGGCTATCGCCGCCTCGGCCTAGGTCGCATCGTCGGCGAGTCGACTGCCGGCTGGATCATCTACACCTCGAACGTGCGCATGCTCGACGGCAGCATCCTGCGCCTGCCGTTCATCACCATCACCACGGCCGATGGCGAACCGATGGAAATGGCGCCGCGCCCGGTCGACGTGGCGGTCGAGCGTCCGCTCGGCGAGGCGCAGCGCGGGATCGACAGCGAGCTCGACGCCGCCGTGCGGACCCTGCTGGAAGGATTGCCGGCGCGCGCCGGCTCCTGATCCGGGCCGGGGCCGGCTCCGCTGCTTCGCCGCTTTCGCGAAGCTCAGGCCGCGGCGGCCTGCTTCGGCGTGTCGCTCAGGCGCGGACCCTCGACCAGCGCGCGGCGCACGCCGTTGACGAGCAGGTCGACCTCGGCGCTGTCGACGGCGAAGTGCGGGGTGAAGCGCAACGAGTTGGCGCCGCCGTGGATGACGCCATAGCCGTGTTCGCGCAGCCATTCCTCGGTACTGCCGGCGCCGTAGCACTTGTATGCCGGCGACAGCTCGCAGGAGAACAGCAGGCCGGTGCCCTGCACCTTGGTGATCGCGCCGGGCAGCTCGGCGGCCAGCGCCTGCAGCTTCTGCACGAATTCGCGGCCGCGCATGCGGATGTTCTCGCGCAGCGCGGGGGTGAGTTGCTCGAGCACGGCGCAGGCGACATCGAGGGCGCGCGGGTTGGTGGTCATCGTGTTGCCGTAGATGCCCTTGCGGTACAGCGATGCCGCGCGCTCGTTCACCGCCAGCACCGAGAGCGGATACTGGCCGGCGTTGAGCGCCTTCGAGTAGGTCTCCATGTCCGGCGCTTCGACGTTCGCGAAGCCGGGGTAGTCGACGATCGACAGCACGCCGTGTGCGCGCAGGCCGGCCTGGATCGAATCGACCAGCAGCAGGCTGCCGTGCGCCCGGGTCAGTTCGCGCGCGGCGTTGTAGAACTCGACCGACACGGCACGGCCCGGATCGCCTTCGCCCATCACCGGCTCGAGGAACATCGCCTCGATGAACCAGCCGTTGCGGTCGGCGTCGGCGAACACCTGGCGCAGTTCGGCCACGTCGTAGGGCGTCACCGTGATCAGGCTGCGCTCGTCGCGGAAGCTCGCCAGGTGCTGCTGGTAGGCCTTGCGCGAGGAATCCGAATACAGCGCCGGCCGCTCGGTGCGGCCGTGGAACGCGCCCTTGACGGCGATGCGGCGGATCTCGCGGCCGGCGTGGCGGGCACCGGTGTCGGTCATCAGCTTGGCATTGACGTCGGCAATGCGCGCGGCCAGCGACACCGACTCCGAACCGGAATTGAGGCACAGCAGCCGGGCGTACGGCGAGCCTCCGCGCGTGTGGCCGAGTTCGCGCTGGATCGTGTCGACGAAGCGCTTCTGCGCGAGGTTCGGCGTCATCACGTTGGCCATCACCTGCGGGCGCGCCAGCGCCTCCAGCACCGCCTTCGGCGAATGGCCGAAGCCGAGCATGCCGTAACCGCCGGCATCGTGGATGACCGCGCCCTTGAGGGTGACGATCCACGGGCCGCGGGCGGCGAGGGCGACATACGGGTTCACGCCGTCGTCCGGATAGAAATTGACGTAGCCGGCCTGGACGGTGTCGATCTGGGCGGCTTCATCGAGGGCAAGGAAGCCGGGATCGCTCGAGCGCAGTTCGAGGAAGGCCGCGTGCGCGGCATCGATGGCTTCGGCGAGGTCGGCATGAGTGCCGGCCAGCGCCATGACGGCCTCGTCGGACAGACCCGGCGTGCGTCGCGTTCCGCCGCTCGCGCGCATCTCGTCAAGTTTCACCTGCAAGGCATTCATGGCGATCTCCCAGACACGCAGGCCCGCACCGTGTCGGCCGCGGGCCTGCATCGTTAGCTATTGATTGGATTGAAAAAACGTGCGCAAAGGGTAGCATGGCGAGGGCTCGGTTGAAAACCGCGACGGCGGTTCCGTGGCGTCGTTGCGCCCGCGCCGGGCACATGCGGCGATCCTGCCCGCCGCCTTCTGCCCCGCGATGCGCGCGCCGCGCGCGGCTACACTGCGCGCTTTGCGATGGACGGGGCGGCGGCATGGCGGCAGGGCAGGGGACGGTCGGCACGGAATCGCAGGCGGCGCAGCCACGGGTCGCGTTCGAACGCCTGCGCGAGCGCACCGACGAACTCGAGCTGATCATCTCCGGCATCAGCCTGGTCGCCCTGGTCAACCTGCCGGGCTGGCTGTTCGAACGCTGGGCCGGTGCCGCCGTCCATCTCGACGGCCCGTTCGGCGACCTGGTGTCGATCGGCTTTCCGCTCGCCATCGGTCTTTGCTACACCCTCGCCGGCGCCTTCCTCGTGCACCTCGTCGCGCGCGCCTACTGGGTCGGCCTGATCGGCCTGAAGTCGGTGTTCCCCGGCGGCATCCGCTGGGAGCACGTGGAAAGTTTCGGCCCGATCACCCGCGACCAGCAGCGCCTGCGCCTGCGCGATCCGGGCACGGCGATCGATGCCGCCGACCGCTTTGCCTCGGTGATCTTCGCCGTGGTCAGCCTGGTGGCCCTGTCGATCCTGATGATCGGCCTGGTCCTGCTCGGCATGTTCGTGATCGCCGACCTGGTCGTGCGGGTCTTCGGCCTGTCCGAACGGGGCGCCAAGCAGGTGCTCGGCGCGCTCGCCGGCGTGTACTTCCTGTTGGTCCTGTTGCCGGTCCTGCTCGACCGCGGAACGGCATTCCGGCGCAAGCCGGGAACGCCGCCGTCACCGCGCCTGGCGCGCTGCGTGCGCGCCTTCAACCGCGTGCAGGGATGGTTGTTTCCGCAGAGCTGGATCGCTCCTGTGCAGCTGGTGCTCGAGAGCAACCTGCCGCGACGGGTGTTCTCGGTGATGTTCGGCATGCTGGTGTCGTTCACGAGCGTCATCGGCGTGCTGCAGACCGGCATCGCCCGCGAGTTCGCGCCGATCGGCAGCTACGATTTCGAATCTTCCGGCGATGTCGCCGAAGGCATCCGCAGCGCACACTACGAAAACCTGCGCGGCGAGGGCGACCGGCTGTTGCGCGTGCCGATGATTCCGGCGGACTTCATCGACGCGCCGTTCCTGCGCGTGTTCCTGCCCCACATTCCGGACCGTGACAACGCGCTGCTGCGCGAACGCTGCCCGCCGTCGGCCGATCCGGGGGTGCGCCGTGCCTGCGTCGCCGGCCTGTGGGCGATGTCGCTCGATGGCCGGGCGCTGGATGTCGCGGCCCTGGCCGAGTTCAGCGAGCGGCGCGACCTCGGCCTGCGCGGCCTGCTCGCCTACGTGCCGACCAGCGGCCTCGTGCCGGGTCGGCACGAACTGGTGGTCACCTGGAACGCGGGCTCAACCGCGACCGACCCTTCGCGACACGCGCGCCGCCACCGCATTCCGTTCTGGTTCGCGCCGCCCTACCAGCTCGACTATGTGCCCCCGGCAGCGGCGCCGGAGGCGCCGGCGAGCCCGCCGGCTTCGCTGCAAGCCGATCCCGATTGACTGCGCAGGCCGGCGGCCGGCGTATGGCGGGCATGCAGGCGCTGCGCTACTTTCCGCTCCCGCGTCCCGCCTCCGCACCGGTGAAGCTGCCGCATGAAGACCCGCACCGCATCCGGGCAACGCACGCTCGGCCGTGACCGCTTCACTTCGGCGAGCGTCTTCGCCGCCGAGCGCGAACGCCTGTTCCGTGCCAGCTGGCTGCTGGTCGGCCACGTCTCCGGCCTCGAGCAGGCAGGGCACTACTTCCTGTTCGAACTCGACGACGACAGCGTGATCGTGCTGCGCGACGCCGACGGCGCGGTGCGCGCCTTCCACAACCACTGTCGCCATCGCGGCAGCCGATTGTGCGAGGGCGCCGAAGGCACGCTCGGGTCGTCGATCCGCTGCCCCTACCACGCCTGGAACTACGGCCTCGACGGCCGCCTGCGCAGTGCGCCGGCGATGGCCGAGGTGGCCGGCTTCGATGCCGCCGACTGGCCGCTGCACGCGGTCGCGGTGCAGGTCTGGCAGGGCTTCATCTTCGTTCACCTCGGCCGCGAGCCGCGGCCGTTGCCGCCCGCGCTGGACACCCTGGCGCCTTGCTTCGCCCGCCACGAAACGGCGGCCCTGCGCGCGGTCCATCGCGAGGTCTACGCGATTGCCGCCAACTGGAAACTGGTCTTCCACAATTTCAGCGAGTGCTACCACTGCCCGGGCGTGCATCCGCAGTTGAACCGGCTGACTCCGTTCCGCAACGCCGAGAACGACCTCGAGGAGGGCCCCGTGCTGGGTGGGCCGATGCGGATGACGCATGCCGAGGGCAGCCTGTCGATCGGCGGCGAACGTTGCGCGCCGCCATTCGCCGGCCTCGGCGCCGACGAGCGGGCCCGCATCTGTTACTACACGCTGATGCCCTCGGCATTCGTCTCGCTGCACCCGGACTACGTCATGCTGCATCGTGCCGAGGCGGTGGCGGTCGACCGCACGCGGGTGACCTGCGAGTGGTATTTCCATCCCGATGCGATCGCCGCGCCGGGTTTCGACCCGCAGCCGGCGATCGCCTTCTGGGACCTGACCAACCGCCAGGACTGGACGCTGTGCGAGAGCACCCAGCGTGGCGTGTCCTCGCCGGCCTGGCAGCCCGGCCCGTATTCCGAACTCGAGAGCCAGCTGGCGGCATTCGACCGCGAGTACCTGCGCAGGATGGCCGAGGATCCTGCCGCGCTGCGCTCGTGCCGCTGACGCCGGCGTGACCGGCTTCGATGGCATCATCCGCCGGTATCGCCGCGACGATGCGGTCCGTCCAGGGAGGTGACATGCTGCGCCCGATCCCGTCCGTGCTGGTTTCCATCCTCGTGGCCTGGCCACTGGCCGGCATGGCCCAGTTGCGCATGCCCGAGCCGGTCGCCGAGGACATCGTCCAGGCCCTGCGGGCGCAACTCGTAGAGGCCGTCGAACACCTCGCCGACAACGACACCGCCGGGGCCGCGCGCCGCTTCGACACGCTGATCGACGCGCCGGGGTTCGCCGTGCTCGACGCCGACGAGCGCTATTCGGCCCTGTTGCGTGCCGGCATCGCCGCGCTCGAACTCGGCCAGGAGTCGAAGGCCCATCCGCTGCTGGTGCGGGCCTGCGGCTTCAACGAGGCGACCGGCTCCGCCTGGCACCTGCGCCTGCAGGCGGCCTACGCGATCGACGACTTCAGCGATTCCGCGCTGGCCATCGGCGTCATCGCGCGTCGCTGGCCGCAGACGCTCGGGCAGATCCGCGAGCAGGCGATCTTCAACGTGGTACGCCGCACGAAGGCCGACCCGGCCGCAGCGGATCGGCACGCCTCGCTGCTGTCGGACTTGTACGACGCCAACTGGACCGACGAGGGCAGGGAGCCCGACCCACTGTGGACCGACTACGCGCGCCTCCTGCTCGAACGGCGCGACCTTGCGCGCGCCACCGAGGTGGCGGCGCGCATCGAGTCGGCGGAATTCGTCCACGGGCTTCGCGTCGACCGCCGTTTCGATGCATTGGTCAAGGCGCGCCGCGGCGGTTTCGACGTGGCGCGTGCGATCGAGCGCGAGCGGGCGCGCAATCGGCACCTGCGCGAAGCCGCAGCGGACCGCCTCGAACCGCTGGTCCACGAGATCATGCTCGACCTGCGCGATGGCGATGCCGCACGTGGCCTCGCGCTCGCCGACGAGACCCTGGCGCGCATCGCCGCGGACGGCATGTCCGCCTATGCCGATGCCGACGAGGAGTACGTCTGGCTGCTCGATGTTCGCGCCCAGGCGCTGCAGCGACTCGGACGCTGGGACGAGGCGGTCGCGCAGCTGCGCCGGGCTGCCCGGCGTCCGGAAGGCGGCGCGATGAATGTCAGCCAGGTGCTCAATCTGGGCCGTCTCCTCGCGCGCCTGGAACGGGTCGACGAACTCGAGCCGGCGATGGAGGATGTCGGCAGCATGAGCGCCTACGGGCGCCTGCAGTTCGCCCTCAACCGGCTGATCGCGGCTCTGGTGCGGGGCGACGATGCCGCCGTCGAGGTGCAACTCGACGAACTGCGCCGCGGGCGCGCGGAGTCGATCGGCACCTGGCAGGCCGCGCTCGTCCAGGCCGGTCGCATCGACGCGGCCGCGGCGGTGCTGATCGAACGGCTGGCCCGCGAGGACTGGCGCCGGGATGCCTTGTCCGAGATGCAGGAATGCGTCCGCACCCTCGAGGCTCCGCGCGACACGCTGCACATGCGGAACTGGCAGGCGGTCCTCGAGCGCAGGGACGTGCGCAAGGCGCTCGATGCGGTCGGCCGCATCGAACGCGTGCCGTTCGCCTGCAGCCCGCTCTGAGCGGCGACGCTGCCGTCATGGGCGCCGCTGCGCGCATGGCATACTGCGCGGCCCGCGCGCGGGCGCCCGCAGCCGCTTCGCCGGCGCGCCCCGTCCGGAACGTTGCCGATGCCGACCTTGCGCCTTGCGCTCGCCCAGTTCGATTTCCCGGTCGGCGCGATCGCCGCCAATGCCGAACGCATCACCGCGTTCATTGCCGAGGCGCGTGACCGCCACCAGGCCGATCTCGTGGTCTTCCCCGAACTCGCGCTGAGCGGTTATCCGCCCGAGGACCTGCTGTTGCGTCCGGCCTTTCTCGCCGAATGCGCGGCGGCGATCGAACGCATCGCCGCGAGCACCCGCGGCATCGTCGCCGTGGTCGGCTGGCCGCAGAGCGCGGGCCCGGTCGTCTACAACGCCGCCAGCGTGCTGCGCGACGGCCGCATCGAAGACAGCTGGCGCAAGCGCGAGCTGCCGAACTACGCGGTGTTCGACGAGCGCCGCTACTTCGACGTCGATCCCGACGCCGGCACCTGCGTGTTCGATGTCCGCGGCGTGCCGGTCGGCGTGGTCATCTGCGAGGACCTGTGGTTCGCCGAACCGCTCGATGCGACCGCGCGCGCCGGCGCCCAGCTGGTGGTCGTGCCGAACGCCTCGCCGTTCGAACACGACAAGCACGCGCAACGCGACCGCCTGCTGGCGACGCGGGTGGCCGAAACCGGCGTGGCACTGGCCTATCTCAATGCGGTCGGCGGCCAGGATGCCGTGGTCTTCGACGGCGCTTCGACGCTGGCCGACGGCGACGGCCGGGTCCATCCACCCGCGTGCGCGTTCGCGGATCACTGGCTGCTCGCCGACTACGATGCCGCGGGCCGCCGCTTCACGCCGCTGCAATGGCCGCGCGAGGGCGACCCCGGCCGCGAGTCCCTGGCCTGGCGCGCGATCGTGCGCGGCACGCGCGACTACTGCCGCAAGAACGGCTTCGAGCGGATCTGGATCGGCCTCTCCGGCGGCATCGACTCCGCCCTCGTGCTGGCCATCGCCGTCGACGCGCTCGGCGCCGACCGGGTCACCGCCGTGCGCCTGCCCTCGCGCTACACCTCCGGCGCCAGCAACGATCTTGCCGCGGAACAGGCGCTCGCCCAGGGCGTGCGCCTGGAGACGGTGCCGATCGCCGCGCCTTTCGAGGGCTTCCTGCAGGCGCTGGCGCCGCTGTTCGCCGGGCGTGATGCCGATACCGCCGAGGAGAACCTGCAGTCGCGCTGCCGCGGGGCCCTGATGATGGCGCTGTCGAACAAGTTCGGCGGCCTGCTGCTGACCACCGGCAACAAGAGCGAGTACGCGGTCGGCTACGCGACCATCTACGGCGACATGTGCGGCGGCTATGCGCCGATCAAGGACCTCTACAAGACCGAGGTCTACGCGCTGGCGCGCTGGCGCAATGCGCAGGGCGACGCGCCGGTGATTCCGCAGCAGGTCATCGAACGCGCACCGTCGGCGGAACTGCGCGACAACCAGACCGACCAGGATTCGCTGCCGCCCTACGAGGTGCTCGACGCGATCCTGCTGCGCACGATCGACCAGGAGCAGTCACGCAGCGAGATCGTCGCGGCCGGCTTCGATGCCGCCACGGTCGACCGCGTCCTGCATCTCGTGCGCATCAACGAATGGAAGCGCCACCAGGCCGCACCGGGACCGAAGGTCTCGCGCCGCGCCTTCGGCCGCGAGCGCCGTTACCCGATCACCTCGGGGTGGCGCTGATTGGGGCGGGCTAGGAGCAGGGGCTAGGGACTAGGGCGCAAGTTCGAGCAGTCGTGCCAAGTTCGCTGCTGTTGAAAGCAGGTGAAATGTCCCGGGATTTCATGTTCCCCTGGCAACGCGCAGTCACCCGGATCCTGTACCGTACTTCGGCCCATGGCGACCGTTCGGACTTGCGCCCTAGCCCCTAGCCCCTAGCCCCTAGCCCCTATTTTTTCGCAACAGGCTTCGCCCCGCGGTTGCTCAGCGGGATCAGCTTCCACCAGTTCGAGCGCCAGACCGGCCAGCCCTGGCTCAACGAGGGGTGGTCCGGATAGTTGAGCGCGAGCACGCGCGCGGTGTCGTCGGACAGGTCGTCCTGGCCGAGTTCGTGGTAGCTCTTGACGAGGACGGCGAGGGCATCGCCGACCTGCGGGGCGCCGGCATAGGTCTCGATGACGGTGCGGGCGCGGTTGGCTGCGGCGACGTGGGCGTCCTGGCGCAGGTAGTAGAGGGCGATGTTGATTTCCGCCTGGGCCATGCCGTTGCGCAGGTGGACCATGCGCTGGGAGGCATCCGCGGCGTAGCGGCTGTCCGGGTAGCGGCGTACCAGCGAGGAGAAATCGTCGAACGACTGGCGCAGGAAGGACTGGTCGCGCTGGGTCATGTCGAGGCCGACGTAGCGTTCGAGCAGGCCTTCCTCGCGGTCGAAGTTGATCAGGCCGCGCAGGTAGTAGGCGTAGTCGATGTGCTTGTGGGTCGGGTAGGTCTTGATGACGCGGTTGATCGTCGAATAGGCATCATCCGGCTTGTTCATCTTGTACTGCGCGTAGGCCTGGTCGATCTGCGCCTGCTCGGTGTACGGACCGAACGGGAAGCGCGCGACGAGCCGGCTGAAGGTGCGTACGGCGACGTCGTGGTTGCCGCGCTCGTTGGCCCGCTTGCCTTGCTCGTACAGCGCCTCGACGCCGAGGGTCTCGAGCGGATCCTCCTTCTTTTTGCCGAACAGCGAGCAGCCGGCGAAAGCGACGAGGGTGACGAGCAGGAGCAGCCGCGTGGCGGCGCGGAACAGGGGCGAAACTCGCATGCGGAAGGGGGCTCTGCGATGATGTAAGGCCGCGATCATACCGCGAACCCGGCACCGGCCGGAAACCGTTCGCGCCGCACGATTTCTTCACATCCGCATGACCGACCCCGCCTCCACGCTGACCGCGACGATTCCGCCCGAGGCGGCCGGACGTCGCTTCGACCAGGCCCTCGCCGAACTGTTTCCCGATTTCTCGCGCTCGCGCCTGAGCGCCTGGATCAAGTCCGGAGCGGCCCGCCTCGACGGTGCCGTGGTGGCGCCGCGCCAGCTCGTCAGCGGTGGCGAGGCGGTCGAGGTCGAAGTGCGCCTGCAGCGCGAGGTCGGCGCCGAGCCCGAAGCGATCGAACTCGACATCCGCTACGAGGACGAGGATGTTCTCGTCGTCGACAAGCCGCCCGGCCTGATCGTGCATCCCGGCGCCGGCAATCCGGCCGGGACCCTGCAGAACGCACTGCTGCACCACGATCCCGGCCTCGCCTCGATCCCGCGCGCCGGCCTCGTCCACCGGCTCGACAAGGACACCTCCGGATTGCTCGTGGTCGCCCGCACGCTGCGCGCGCACACCTCCCTGGTCGGGCAACTGGCGGCGCGCACGATGCACCGCCAGTACGAGGCCATCGTCTACGGCAGCATGGTGGCCGGCGGCAAGGTCGACCTGCCGATCGGCCGTCATGCCGGCGACCGCCTGCGCCAGGCCGTGCGCGAGGACGGTCGCGAAGCGGTCACCCATTACCGCGTGCGCGAGCGCTTCCGCGCACTCACCCTGATCGAATGCCGGCTTGAAACCGGGCGCACGCACCAGATCCGCGTGCACATGGCGCATGTGCGCCATCCGATCGTCGGCGACGCGACCTACGCCAACCTGCGCCTGCCGAAAGGGGCGACGCCGGCCCTGATCGAGGCCCTGCGCGGCTTTCGTCGCCAGGCCCTGCATGCCGCCCGGCTTGCCTTCGCCCATCCGGCCGATGACCGCGAGATCGTCGTCGAGGCACCGCGTCCTGCCGACATGGAGCAGTTGCTGGCGGTGCTGCGCGACGACGCCCGCGTGGACTGAGCATGACGGACTGGCTGCTACCCGACTGGCCGGCACCGGCCAACGTGCAGGCGCGGGTCAGCCTGCGTGGTTCGCCCGGCGTTTCCGTTTCCGCCTACGCGCGCTGCAACCTCGGCACCCGTTGTGGCGACGCCCCGCATGCGGTGGCGACCAACCGACGCCTGATTGCCGAGGCGCTCGCATTGCCGTCGCCGCCGTGCTGGCTGCAGCAGGTGCACGGCATCGGGGTTGCGCGGGTCGATGAACTGGCGGCAGACGCCGGCGAGCCGCAGGCCGACGCGGCGATCAGCACGCGTGCGGGGCGGGTGCTGGTCGTGCTGAGCGCCGACTGCCTGCCGCTGCTGCTGTGCCGTGCCGACGGCTCGGCGGTCGCCGCCGTGCATGCCGGCTGGCGCGGTCTTGCCGCCGGCGTGGTCGAGGCGGCCTGCGCGGCGATCGGCTCGCGCGAGGGCGAGGTGCTGGCCTGGCTCGGTCCGGCAATCGGTCCGGCGTCCTACGAAGTCGGCGACGAGGTGCGCAACGCCTTTGTCGGCGCCGATGCCGCCGCTGCCAGCTCGTTCGCGGCGACCCGCCCGGGCCACTGGGCCTGCGACCTCTACGCGCTGGCGCGCCTGCGTCTGGCCGCTTGTGCGGTCACCGCCGTGTACGGTGGCGGCTTCGACACCTTCACGGACGCGCGCTTCTTTTCCCATCGCCGCGAAGCGCCGAGCGGGCGTTTCGCCAGTTTCCTCTGGCGCCACTGAGGCCGGTCCGGCGGGGTGCGCCGGTCCGCGTGCCTGCCGGCCGCAACCGCCCCGCGCTGTGACGCCTGCCGCGTCGCGACGCCGGTTTCCGGGTTACCGTCGGGCTTCGATCACGACCAGGGGACGTGCGATGCGTGCATGGATCGGGGCAATGGCATTCGGACTGGCCGCGGCGGCGCCGGCGGCCGAGGTGACGGTCAAGAACGACGGACTCACCGATTTTTCCACCGGCACGATCCAGGCCGGCTTCGTCGCCGGCGAGAAGGCGGCCGCGTGGCTGACGACGCCGTGCGGCGGCAACATCGTCGCCGTGCAGGTGTTCTGGCGCTCGCTGCTCGGTGGTTCCGCGTTCGTCATCGGCGATGCCATCGACGTGCACCGCGCCGGCAGCTTTCCGATACCCGGCGAACTGGCGCTGTCGGTGCTCGGGCCGGTACTGAACGACGGCGTGATCAACGAGTACCGCTATCTCGACGAGAACAACACGATCCCGATCTCGGTGCCGGTGAGCGAGGGCGAGACCTTCGTGGTCGCCTATACCTTCAGCGAGGCCCCGCCGGGGTCCGGCCCCAGCGTCGTCAACGATGCCGACGGCATCCAGCCGAACCGCAACGGGCTCTACGCCGAACTCGCGCCGGGCGTCTTCGCCTGGTTCAGCTCGTCGACGCTCGGCGTCACCGGCGACTGGGTCATCCGCGCCGTCGTCGACTGCCAGGCCACGGCCGTGCAGGCCGATGTTTCCGTCGGACTCGACGCGAGCCTCGCGGCCTATATCCCTGGCGCCGCGCTCGGCTACACGATCGTGCTCGGCAATGCCGGTCCTGCCGCGGCGACCGCCACCGTGGTCGATGCCTTCCCGGCCGCCTTGCAGACGCCGACCTGGACCTGCTTGACGACCGGCGGTGGAAGCTGCTCTTCCGCAGGCAGCGGCAACATCACCGATGTCGTCTCGCTGCCGGTCGGCGCGCAGGTCACCTACACGGTCAGCGGAACGGTGGCAGCGGGAACCACCGGCACGCTGTCGAACAGCGTGATTGCGGTCGTCAACGGCCCGGCCAGCGATCCGAACCAGACCAACAACACCGCCACTTCCAACCTCGAGGCCGACACCGACCGCATCTTTGCCGGCGATTTCGATCCTTGAGTCTGCCTTGGCGGCAGGTCGGGACCGGCCTGCCGCGGTGAAACCGGAGTGCTCCGCGCTGGCGCATGCCAAGGGAGCGTGCGTGCCGGCGCGGACGTGACCGGCCGGCTCCAGCTTGGAAGCCGATGCGTCGCCCCCCATATCGCGCGCATCCGCCGGCCTGCCGGCCCGTGCTTCCGAGGGTCCCACCATGCGAATGGACAAGCTCACTTCGCGCTTCCAGCAGGCCCTGGCCGATGCCCAGAGCCTCGCCGTCGGCCGCGACCACAACCTGCTCGAACCGGTCCATGTGATGACCGCGCTGCTCGACCAGCGCGGCGGTTCGACCGCGCCGATGCTGGCCCAGGCCGGCATCAACGTCGCCTCCCTGCGTACCCGCCTCGGCCAGGTGCTCGACGGCTTGCCGAAGGTGGCGGGCCAGGAAGGCAACATCGGCGTCGGCAACGACCTCAATCGCCTGCTCAACCTGACCGACAAGCTGGCCCAGCAGCGCGGCGACCAGTTCATCGCCAGCGAGTTGTTCGTGCTGGCCGCACTCGACGACCGCGCTGCGGTCGGCGCCGCGCTGAAGGCGAGCGGGGCGGACAAGGCCGCGCTCGAGCGGGCGATCGAGGCGATGCGCGGCGGCGAGAAGGTCGACGACGCCGATGCCGAGGAACACCGCCAGGCGCTGGAGAAATACTGCATCGACCTCACCGCGCGCGCCGAGTCGGGCAAGCTCGATCCGGTGGTCGGTCGCGATGAGGAGATCCGCCGCGTCGTGCAGGTGCTGCAGCGGCGCACCAAGAACAACCCGGTACTGATCGGCGAGCCCGGTGTCGGCAAGACCGCGATCGTCGAAGGCCTCGCCCAGCGCATCGTCAAGGACGAAGTCCCGGAAGGCCTGCGCGACAAACGCGTGCTCTCGCTCGACATGGGCGCATTGATTGCCGGCGCCAAATACCGCGGCGAGTTCGAGGAGCGTCTGAAGGGCGTGCTGAACGACCTCGCCAAGCAGGAAGGGCGGGTGATCCTGTTCATCGACGAACTGCACACCATGGTCGGTGCCGGCAAGGGCGAGGGGGCGATGGATGCCGGCAACATGCTCAAGCCCGCGCTCGCCCGCGGCGAACTGCACTGCGTCGGCGCGACCACCCTCGACGAGTACCGCAAGTACATCGAGAAGGACGCCGCACTCGAGCGTCGCTTCCAGAAGGTGTTCGTCGGCGAGCCGAGCGTGGAGGACACCATCGCGATCCTGCGCGGCCTGAAGGAGAAGTACGCCGTGCACCACGGCGTCGAGATCACCGATCCGGCGATCGTCGCCGCGGCGACGCTGTCGCACCGCTACATCACCGACCGCCAGTTGCCGGACAAGGCGATCGACCTGATGGACGAGGCGGCTTCGCGCATCCGCATGGAGATCGACTCCAAGCCGGAGGAACTCGACCGCAAGGAGCGTCGCCTGATCCAGCTGAAGATCCAGCGCGAGGCGCTGCGCAAGGAAAAGGACGCCGAGTCGATCCAGCGCCTGGCCGACCTCGAAAGCGAGATCGAGGTGCTGGAGCGCGATTACTCGGATCTCGAGGAGGTGTGGAAGGCCGAGAAGGCCGTCGTCACCGGCACCACGAAGATCAAGGAGGCGATCGAGCAGGCGCGCAACGAGATGGACGCGGCGATGCGCCAGAGCGACTACGCCAAGGTGTCGGAGATCCAGTACGGCCGCCTGCCGCAACTGGAGAAGCAGCTCGCTGCCGCCGCCGAGACCGAGCAGCAGGGCTTCAAGCTGCTGCAGGACCGCGTCACCGGCGAGGAGATCGCCGAAGTCGTCTCGCGCTGGACCGGCATCCCGGTCAGCAAGATGCTCGAGGGCGAGCGCGAGAAACTGCTGCGCATGGAGGAGGAACTGCACCAGCGCGTGGTCGGCCAGGACGAAGCCGTGCGCGCGGTCAGCGACGCGATCCGCCGTGCCCGTGCCGGACTGTCCGACCCGAACCGGCCGAACGGCTCGTTCCTGTTCCTCGGCCCGACCGGCGTCGGCAAGACCGAACTCTGCAAGGCGCTCGCCGCGTTCCTGTTCGACTCGACCGATGCCATGGTGCGCATCGACATGAGCGAGTTCATGGAAAAGCACTCGGTCAGCCGCCTGATCGGCGCGCCGCCGGGCTACGTCGGCTACGAGGAAGGCGGTTACCTCACCGAGGCCGTGCGCCGCCGTCCGTACAGCGTGATCCTGCTCGACGAGGTCGAGAAGGCCCATCAGGACGTGTTCAACATCCTCCTGCAGGTGCTCGATGACGGCCGCCTGACCGACGGCCAGGGCCGCACCGTGGACTTCCGCAACACCGTCATCGTCATGACCTCGAATCTCGGCTCGCAATACGTCCAGGAGTTCGCCGGCAGCGACGACGAAGAGGAGTACGTGAAGATGAAGGCGGCGGTGATGGGCGTCGTGCAGGCGCACTTCCGCCCGGAGTTCATCAACCGCCTCGACGAGATCGTCGTGTTCCGCTCGCTCGACAAGAGCCAGATCCGGCGCATCGCGCGCATCCAGATCGCGTATCTGGAGAAGCGCCTGGCCGAGCGCCAGCTGCGCATGGAAGTCAGCGACAAGGCCCTCGACCTGCTCGGCAACGCCGGCTTCGATCCGGTCTACGGCGCGCGTCCGTTGAAGCGGGCGATCCAGCAGCAACTCGAGAACCCGCTGGCCCGGGAAATCCTCGAAGGCCGCTTCGCCGCCGGCGACCTCATCCGCGTCGATGCCGAAGGCGGGCACCTCGCGTTCGTGAAGGCGTAGCGGAGTGGTACGGCGAGGGCAGCGAAGCGGAAACGCCCGGGTGAATCCGGACGGCATGATTGCGCACGCCGCTCGCTGCTTCGCCGCCTTTCCCCCTCTCCCCGGCCTCTCTCCCGCGAGCGGAGAGGGGCTGGAAGGGCGCGATCGATGGAGGCCGCTCTCGACGGCTCTGCCGCTCGCCCCGGTTTGCGCTTCGCACGCGAGCCGCTACGCTTCACCCGTTTCCGATTCCCGCATCCCGATTCCTTCCCATGCCGATCTACGAATTCGAATGTCCTGCCTGCGGCCACCGCTTCGAGCGCCTGCAGAAACTTTCTGACGCCGACCCGACCGAATGTCCCGAATGCAAGGGCAGCGGGGTGAAGCGCTGCCTGACCGCGCCGGCGTTCCGCCTTGCCGGCGCAGGCTGGTACGAGACCGACTTCAAGAAGGACGGCGATGCCAGGCGCAACCTCGCCAGCAAGGACGAGGCGCCGAAGGCCGAATCGGCCGCGACGCCGGGCGAAGCCGCGAAGTCGCCTGCGCCGAAACCCGAGGCGGCGAAGCCGGCCGGCGGGGCATCCGGTAACGAATAGTGTCCGGCGCTGCCGCATGGCTGGCCATGGTTCATGTTTCGCACCTACACTGGCGCGACTCAAATTCGAGGAGAAGGGGATGTTGAAGTCGATCTCGATCGCGGCCGGCCTGCTCGCCGGTGGTTTCCTGATGGCCTCGGTGGCGCAGGCCCAGGGTCCGCGTCCCGTGCCGGGTCCCGGTCCGGGCGCTGACCATGACTCGGTGCGTTGCGAGAGCAAGGACTATCGCCTGCGCCGTTGCGAGACGCGCAACTGGCGTGACGCGCGCATGACCCGGCAGACCTCGTCGACGCGCTGCGTGCGCGGCACCAACTGGGGCTTCGACCGTCGCGGCCTGTGGGTCGATCGCGGTTGCAGTGGCGTGTTCGTCGATACCGGTCGCGGTGCCGGCGGTCCCGGCCATGGCGGCCCCGGTGCGGGCCACGGCGGTCCGGGCGGCTGGCAGCCGGGTCCGAACTGGGATGCCGATTTCCGCCTGACCTGCCAGAGCAGCGATTTCCGCTACAAGCTCTGCCAGATCGACATTGGCCCGGGTGGACGCGTGCGCATCGAGCGCCAGGTTTCGCAGGCGGCCTGCATCGAAGGTCGCACCTGGGGCTTCAATCGCGCCGGCGTCTGGGTGGATCGCGGCTGTGCAGCCGTGTTCGGCGTGGATCGCCGCTGGCGCTGAGCGTGTCCTGTTCCAGCATGTCGGCTGACGAAAGGCCCGCCTTCCGGCGGGCCTTTCCGTTTGCGGCGCAGCAGCATCGGCTATAGCATTCCGCGCCTTTCCCCGGAGCCTTCCATGCGCACCCACCATTGCGGCCTCGTCGACGAGGGTCTCATCGGCCAGTCGGTCAACCTGTGCGGCTGGGTCGATACGGTGCGCCTGCAAAGCCACGTGGCCTTCATCGACCTGCGCGACCACGAGGGCATCGTGCAGATCGTCGTCGAACGCGAGTCGGCGGAGGCGTTCCGCCAGGCCGCGGACATCGGCTACGAATACTGCCTGCGCGTGACCGGCGAGGTGCGCGCGCGCATCCAGGCCAACGACAAGCTCCGCAGCGGCAAGGTCGAGGTGCTTGCGCAAGGCATCGAAGTGCTCAATCGCGCCGAGAACCTGCCGTTCGCCCTGCACGAGAACCCGAGCGAGGAAACCCGCCTCAAGTACCGCTACCTCGACCTGCGCCAGACGCACATGCAGCGGCGCATGCGCCTGCGCACGCGTCTGGTCTCGGCGTTGCGCCACTGGCTCGATGCGCGCGGCTTCCAGGACATCGAGACCCCGATCCTGACCCGGGCGACGCCGGAAGGGGCGCGCGACTATCTCGTGCCGAGTCGCGTGCATGCCGGCGAGTTCTTCGCCCTGCCGCAGTCGCCGCAGCTGTTCAAGCAGTTGCTGATGGTTGCCGGCTTCGACCGCTACTACCAGATCGCGCGCTGCTTCCGTGACGAGGACCTGCGCGCCGACCGCCAGCCCGAATTCACCCAGCTCGACATGGAGTTCGCCTTCGTCGACGAGGCCGACGTGCAGGACACCGTGGAGACGATGATCCGCGAAGTCCTGGGCGAGGTCGCCGGGGTCGAACTGGCCGCGCCGTTCCCGCGCATGAGCTGGGCCGAGGCGATGCGCCGCTACGGCTCGGACAAGCCCGACCTGCGCATTGCCCTGGAACTCGTCGACATCGCCGCGCTCGTGCGCGACGTCGATTTCAAGGTGTTCAGCGAGCCGGCCAACGATGCCGCGGGCCGGGTGGCCGCGTTGCGCGTGCCGGGCGGCGCGGTGTTCTCGCGCAAGCAGATCGACGAGCTCGGTGCACTGGCCGCGAAGCACGGCGCCAAGGGTCTGGCGTGGATGCGCGTCGACGATCCGGCCAAGGGTCGCGATGGCGTCAACTCGCCGGTCGCCAAGTTCCTCGACGATGCCGTGCTGGCGGCGCTGCTGTCGGCAACCGCGGCGCAGGCCGGCGACCTGCTGCTGTTCGGCGCCGGGCCGTACAAGGTCGTCTGCGACGTGCTCGGTGCGCTGCGCCTCAAGGTCGCACGCGATCTCGGTCTGGTCGAGGATGCCTGGCGGCCGTTGTGGGTGGTCGATTTCCCGATGTTCGAGTACGACGCCGAAGCCGGCCGCCACGTCGCCCTGCACCATCCCTTCACCGCGCCGAAGATCGATGACGTCGCCGACCTGCAGGCGAATGCGGCGGATGCCGTCTCGCGCGGTTACGACATGGTCCTCAACGGCAACGAGATCGGCGGTGGTTCGATCCGCATCCATCGCAGCGACATGCAGAGCGCCGTGTTCGGGCTGCTCGGCATCGGCAGCGAGGAGGCCGAGGCCAAGTTCGGCTTCCTGCTCGAGGCCCTGCGCTACGGTGCGCCTCCGCACGGCGGCATCGCCTTCGGCATCGACCGCATCGCCGCGCTGATCGCCGGCACCGAGTCGATCCGCGACGTCATCGCCTTCCCGAAGACAGCCAGCGCGCAATGCCTGCTGACCGCCGCGCCGTCGGCGGTCGCTCCGGCGCAGTTGCGCGAGTTGCACGTGCAGGTCGTCGAGGAGGAGAACGGCTGAGCCGGTGCGCCGGCCTGCCGTGGTGACCATGCACGAGCACGTCATCCTGCTGCACGGCATCTGGATGCGCGGCTTCACGCTGGCATCACTGGCGCGCCGCTTGCGCGAAGCCGGCTTTGCTTCCGTCGACACCTTCGATTACGCCAGCGTCGGCGGCACGCCGGTGGCCGCGACGGAGCGCCTTGCCGACCGCATTGCGGCGCGCACCGGCGTCGTCCACCTGGTCGGCCACAGCCTTGGCGGCATGCTCGCCGTGGACCTGGCCGGACGTGCCGCGGTGAAGAACTGCGGTCGCGTGGTCTGCCTCGGCTCGCCGCTGCTCGGCAGCGCCGCCGCGCGCGGCATCGCGCGCCTGCCGGCCATGCGCTGGGCGATGGGACGAAGCGCCGACGTGCTGGTGAACGGTTTCGAGCGCTGGCAAGGCGAGGGCGATCTCGGCGTCATCGCCGGGCGCATGCCGATCGGTCTCGGTCGCCTCGTCGGTGTCCTCGACGGACCGCACGACGGTACCGTCAGCATCGCCGAGACACGCCTGCCCGGCATCACCGACCATTGCGTCGTCGATGCCAGCCATGCCGGGCTGGTGTTTTCCGCCGAAGTCGCGGAGCTGACGGCGGCATTCCTGCGCAGCGGGCGCTTCCCGGCGTCGACCCGTCACTGACGGCCGCGACGATGAGGCAGCGGGTATCATGGCCGTCCCATGCGCGCGCTCCCGTCCCGCCATCGCCGTCCGTTGCCGATCCGATGGCTGCCGGCTGCCCGTCGCTGCGCGCCGTGCCGATGATCCGCATCCTCGGCATCGATCCCGGCAGCCAGCGCACCGGCATCGGCATCATCGACATCGCTGCCGACGGACGCTCGCAGCCGGTGTTCCACGCCACCCTGCAACTGCTCGGCAACGACAACTTCCACCTTCGACTGAAGCAGATCTTCGACGAGGTCGGGGCGATCATCGATGCCCACGCGCCGACCGAAGCGGCGATCGAACGCGTGTTCATGGCGCGCAATCCGGATTCCGCGCTCAAGCTCGGCCAGGCGCGCGGCGCGGCGATCTGCGCGGTGGTCAACCGCGGTCTGACGCTGGCCGAGTACGCGCCGAAGGAAATCAAGCAGGCCGTGGTCGGTGGCGGCGCTGCGGAAAAGACCCAGGTGCAGCACATGGTCGGCGTCCTGCTCGGCGTCAGCGGGCGCCTGCAGGCCGACGCGGCCGACGCGCTGGCGATCGCGCTGACCCACGCGCACACGCGCTCGAGCATCGAGCGCATCGGCATCCCGCGCACGGCCTGGAGGAGACGCCGGTGATCGGACGATTGAAGGGAATCCTCGTCGGCAAGCAGCCGCCATGGTTGCTGGTCGACGTCGGCGGCGTCGGCTACGAACTGGAAGCGCCGATGTCGACCTTCTACGACCTGCCCGAGGTCGGCCGCGAGGTGACCCTGTGCACGCACTACGCGGTGCGCGACGACACGGTCGCCCTGTACGGCTTCCTCAGCGAGGGCGAACGCAGCCTGTTCCGCCACGTGCAGAAGGTCAGCGGGATCGGCGCGAAGACCGCGCTCGCGGTGCTCTCGGGCGTATCGGTCGACGAGTTCGCACGTCTCGTGCAGGGCGGCGATGTCGCCGCGCTGACGCGCATCCCCGGCATCGGCAAGAAGACCGCCGAGCGCATCATCGTCGAGCTGCGTGATCGCGTCGACGGCCTGTCGGGCGGCGGCATCGCCCGTGCAGCCGGCCTGCCGCAGGATCCGGTCGGCGAAGCCAGCGTCGCCCTGCAGTCGCTCGGCTACAAACCCGCCGAAGTGAGCCGTCTGGTCAAGGATGCCAGTGCTCCGGGAGACAGTGCCGAGGACATCATCCGCAAGGCGCTCAAGGCGGCCTTGCGCTGACCACCCATGAGCGCCCCCGCCCATGCGAACGGCATCCACGGCAAGCGCCTGCTGGCGCTGTGCTTCGGCGTGGTCGGCGTGGTCTACGGCGACATCGGCACCAGTCCGCTGTATGCATTCCGCGAGGCGTTCGGCCAGCACGGCGTCGAGGTCGGCCGCGAGAACGTGCTCGGCGTGCTGTCGCTGATCTTCTGGTCGCTGATCCTGGTCGTCTCGGTCAAGTACGCCACCTTCATCCTGCGTGCCGACAACAAGGGCGAGGGCGGCATCATGGCGCTGATGGCGCTGGCCCAGCGCGGCGTCGCCGGCGCGCGCACGCGCTGGGTGCTGATGGTGATCGGCCTGTTCGGCGCGGCACTGTTCTTCGGCGACGGCGTGATCACGCCGGCGATCTCGGTGCTCTCCGCGGTCGAGGGCATCGAGGTGGTGGCGCCCGGCCTGCATGCCTGGGTGGTGCCGTTGACCGTGCTGATCCTGCTCGGCATCTTCGCCATCCAGAAGCACGGCTCGAGCCGGGTCGGACGGCTGTTCGCGCCGGTCACCCTGGTCTGGTTCCTCACCCTCGGCGCACTCGGCGTCTACGGCATCGTGCAGGAACCGCAGGTCGTCAGCGCGCTGAGCCCGCACCACGCGATCGTGTTCTTCCACCACAACGGCAAATTCGCCCTGTTCGCGATGGGCGCCGTCGTGCTCGCCATCACCGGCGCCGAGGCGATGTATTCCGACATGGGCCATTTCGGCCGCAAGCCGATCCGCCTGGTCTGGTTCTTCCTCGTCCTGCCGTGCCTGATGCTGAACTACCTCGGCCAGGGGGCGCTCGTGCTGGCCGACCCGGCCAAGGCGGCGAACCCGTTCTACCTGCTGGTGCCGGACAGCCTGCGCATCCCGATGATCGTGCTGGCGACGATGGCCACGGTGGTCGCCTCGCAGGCGGTCATTTCCGGTGCGTTCTCGATGGCTCGCCAGGCGGTGCAGCTCGGCTATCTGCCGCGCATGCAGATCCTGCATACCTCGAAGGAGACGGTCGGCCAGATCTACCTGCCGTGGATCAACCGCATCCTGCTGGTGCTGACGATCGCCGCGGTGCTCGGCTTCCGCTCGTCGGAGAACCTCGTCGCCGCCTACGGTCTCGCCGTGGTCGGCACGATGCTGATGAACACCATTCTCGTCGTCGTCGTCGCCCGCCGCATCTGGCGCTGGAACCGGGCCAGCGTGCTGGCCGTCGGCGTGCTTTTCCTCGGCATCGACCTCGTCCTGCTCGCCGCCGTCGCCGACAAGATCGAGTACGGCGGCTGGTTCCCGCTGGCGCTCGGCATCGGCGTGTTCACCGTGATGGCCACGTGGCGGCGCGGCAAGGAACTGGTCATGCGCGAGATGCGCCGCGCCGGCCTCGCGCTGGAGCCGTTCATCAGCTCGATCGTCATGCATCCGCCGGTGCGCGTGCCGGGCACGGCGGTGTTCCTCACCGCCAACCGCGAGGGCGTGCCGCATGCCCTGCTGCACAACCTCAAGCACAACAAGGTCCTGCACGAGCGCAACGTGATCCTCAATGTGGAGATGCTCGACGAGCCGGCCGCAGACCCCGGCGAACGCATCCGCGTTTCGCCTCTGGCCGAGGGCTTCTATCTGGTCGTCGTCCGTTACGGTTTTGCCGAGGATCCGAACCTGCCGAAGGCACTGGCCGGCGTCACCCAATGCGGCTTCCCGTTCGACATGATGGACACGACGTTCTTCCTCAGCCGCGAAAGCATCGTCGCCACCGACCGCCCCGGCATGATGCTCTGGCGGGATCGCCTGTTCACCATCCTCGCCCGCAACGCGCATTCGGCGACGGCGTTCTTCCGCATTCCCGGCAACCGGCTGATCGAGTTGGGGACGCAGGTGGAAATCTAGGGCCGAGGGCGAGGGGCGAGGGCGCGAGTCCGACAGGTGGTTTTGGCGGCAGAGGTTTCTTGAGGAAGACGCGTCGACCGGCACGGAATCGCGCGAACCCGCATAATTGCGCCCTCGCCCCTCGCCCCTCGCTCTGCCCAATGACCGACCGCCTGATCGCCGCCGATGCCCACCGCGAGGAGGAAATCCTCGATGCCAGCATCCGGCCGCAGCGGCTCGCCGACTATCTCGGCCAGGAAACGGTCCGCGAGCAGCTGTCGGTCTACATCGAGGCCGCACGCCGGCGCGGTGGCGCGCTCGATCATGTCCTCGTGTTCGGTCCGCCGGGACTCGGCAAGACCACTCTTGCCCACGTCATCGCCAACGAGCTCGGGGTCAACCTGCGCAGCACGTCCGGACCGGTGCTCGAACGGGCCGGCGACCTCGCCGCGCTGCTGACCAACCTGCAGCCGAAGGACGTGTTGTTCGTCGACGAGATCCATCGCCTGTCGCCCGTCGTCGAGGAAGTGCTGTACCCGGCGCTCGAGGACTTCCAGATCGACATCATGATCGGCGAGGGACCGGCGGCGCGTTCGATCAAGCTCGACCTGCCGCCGTTCACCCTAATCGGGGCGACCACCCGCGCCGGCCTGCTGACGGCGCCGCTGCGCGACCGTTTCGGCATCGTCCAGCGACTCGAGTTCTACACCACCGCCGAGCTGACCTCGATCGTGCGCCGCGCCGCGCGCATCCTCGACATCGGTTGCGACGTCGACGGCGCGACCGAGATCGCGCGCCGCTCGCGCGGCACGCCGCGGATCGCCAACCGCCTGCTGCGGCGGGTGCGCGATTTTGCCGAGATCCGTGCCGACGGCGTCATCACGCGCGAGGTCGCGCAGGGTGCGCTGGAGATGCTGAAGGTCGACGCCGAGGGTTTCGACGCCCTCGACCGCCGCCTGCTGACGACGATCATCGAGAACTTCGACGGCGGCCCGGTCGGCGTCGAGTCGCTGGCCGCGGCGCTCAGCGAGGAGCGCGGCACCATCGAGGACGTGCTTGAACCCTACCTGATCCAGCAGGGCTTCCTCGTGCGCACCGCGCGCGGGCGCATGGTCACGCAGAAGACCTGGCGCCATCTCGGCCTGCCGGTGCCGCGCCGTGCCGGTCGCGAGGACCTGTTCAGCGTGTCGGCGGACGGGGCGGTCGATGGCGAATAAGCCGATTCCCGACAGCGGCCGCCCTCCCGTGTTCCGCTGGCCGGTGCGCGTGTACTGGGAGGATACCGATGCCGGCGGCGTGGTCTACCACGCCAACTACCTGCGCTACTTCGAGCGCGCCCGCAGCGAATGGCTGCGCGCGGCCGGCATCGGCCAGGAACGCCTGCGTGCGGAACTCGGCATCGTTTTCGTCGTCCATGGCATGGACATCCGCTTCAACCGTCCGGCGCGGCTCGACGACGCCCTGCTTGCCAGCGTGCGCGTCGAGGCGCTGCGCGGGGCGAGCTTCGAAGTCGACCAGACCCTCGTGCGGGTCGACAAGGAGGCCGTTTCCCTGGTCGATGCGCGCGTGCGCATCGCCTGCCTCGACGCTGCGCGCTGGCGACCGCGGCCCATTCCAGAATCGCTGCTCCAGGAGATCGTTCGTCCATGAACCACGAGCTCAACATCCTCGCCCTGATCTGGGGCGCCAGCATGCCGGTGAAATTCGTCATGCTGATCCTGATCCTGTTCTCCATCGCTTCGTGGTTCATCATCTTCCGCAAGCAGGCCATGCTGTCGGCGGCGAATGCCTCGGCCAACGAGTTCGAGGAACGCTTCTGGTCGGGCTCCGACCTTGCCGCCCTGTTCAAGGACGTCACCGCCAGCGGCGACCGCCTGTCCGGCCTCGAGGCCATCTTCGAGTCCGGCTTCCGCGAGTTCGCCCGCCAGCGCCAGCGCCGCGGCGTCGATCCGCGCAGCCTGCTGGAAGGCGCGCAAAGGGCGATGCGGGTCAGCCAGTCGCGCGAGGTCGACCGCCTCGAGCGCAACCTCGAGTTCCTTGCCAACGTCGGCTCGATCAGTCCCTACGTCGGCCTGTTCGGAACGGTCTGGGGCATCATGATCGCCTTCCAGGGCCTCGCCAACGTCAAGGAAGCGACCATCGCGATGGTCGCGCCGGGCATCTCCGAAGCACTCGTCGCCACCGCCATGGGCCTGTTCGCCGCCATCCCCGCGGTGTGGGCCTACAACCGCTTCGCCAGCCGGGTCGAGCGCGTGGCCCTGCGCTACGAGACCTTCCTCGAGGAGTTCTCCTCGATCCTGCAGCGCCAGGCGCATGTGGATGACTAGGGATCAGGGGCTAGGGGCTAGGGATTAGGGGCTAGGGTGCACATCTGGAGATTCGTGCGAATCCGCGCTTATCGGCGACCAATGACGTTTCGCGTCTTCCCAAATACCTCACAAATTGAGCCATCTGTCGAACTCGAGCCCTAGCCCCTAGCCCCTAATCCCTAGCCCCCAGCCCGCCATGACTCTATCCACCCGCCGCAAACGCAAGCTCAAGGCCGAGATCAACGTCGTGCCGTACATCGACGTCATGCTCGTGCTGATGATCATCTTCATGGTCACCGCGCCGCTGATGAACCTCGGCGTCGACATCCAGTTGCCGCAGTCCAACGCCACCGCGATCCAGAACGAGAAGGAGCCGGTGGTCGTCAGCGTCGATCAGGATGGCAACTGGTTCCTGACCATCGGTGCCGGCACCCGCGAGGCGATCGACGAGGATGTCCTGGTCAACAAGGTTTCAGCTTTCGTCCGCCAGAATCCGCAGGTCCCCGTGCTGATCGGCGGTGACGAACGTGTCGACTACGGCCAGATCTACAAGGCCATGGCGGCGCTGCAGCGTGCCGGCGTGCCGAAGGTCGGCCTGATGAGCCAGCCGGTGCAGGCCCCGGCAAGGCGTTGACGCAGGCATGATCGAAAGCTTCGGAGACAAGCTGCGTGCGATTGCCTGGTCCCTGCTGCTGCACGGGGTGATCCTGCTGATGGTGCTGGGAGGAGTCTGGTGGACGCGCGAAACCCGGCCGGTGGTCATGCCGGGACAGGTCATCGAAGCGGTACTGGTCGGCCCCACGGCGGCGCCGAAGCCGCAGGCGCGACGTGCCGCCAGGCCTGCGCCGAAACCGCCGGTGCCGGCGCCGGAACCGCCGAAGCCGGAGCCGCCGAAACCCGAGCCTTCCCCCGAGCCCGCCCAGGCGCCGCCGCCGGCGCCGCCGAAAATGGACAGCGTGGACCAGCAGAAGGTCGCCGCGCTGGCCCGGGAGAAAGCCGAGCAGGCGAAGAAGGAGCAGGAAGCGAAGATCCGCCAGCAGCAGATCGAACTCGAACAGGAGCAGAAGGCCGAGGCCGAGCGCGCGAAGAAGCTGGCCGAGATCCGCAAGCAGCGCGAGGAAGCGGCGCGCCAGGTGGCGCTGGAGAAGGCGCGTCTCGAGCAGCTGCGCGACCTGCAGTCCGCGCAGCAGCAGAAGGCCGAGCGCAATCGTCCGGCGCCCGAAGTGCCGCAGCAGGCCGAGCAGGCGACCAGCGGTGCCGGCGGCCAGGACGACAGCCTCGCCGCGCGTTACGCCGCCGCCATCCAGAAGCAGGCGGTCGACAACTGGCGGCGGCCGGAAGGG
Organism: uncultured Dokdonella sp.; assembly: GCA_934526015.1. Lineage (GTDB taxonomy): Bacteria > Pseudomonadota > Gammaproteobacteria > Xanthomonadales > Rhodanobacteraceae > Dokdonella. Next base: position 122,999 of record CAKSZY010000002.1, on the reverse strand, counting down.
ATCACCTCGGTGGTCTGCAACATCCGCATCGTGCAGATTCCCGGTGGCGAGGTGATTTCCGCGTCCATCCAGCCCGGATGCGCGGCCGACGAAATCACCCGCACCTCGATGGAAGCGGCGGTGCGCGAGCAGGCGCTGCCGTACCGCGGGTACGAGAGCGTGTTCCGGCGCGACGTGATCCTTACCTTCTGCTATCCGCTCGAAGCATGCCCGCGATGACGAACCCGATCTTCCCAATGACCCACGGCCCGGAGGTTTCCACTTCATGCTGACGCGATTCCGCCTCGTGCTCGCCGCCCTCGCGGCATCCCTGTTCGTGCTGGCCGCGCCCGCACCGGCGCAGCAGGGCGCCCTGGAAATCACGGTTCCGGTCGGCACCGAATCGGCCACGCCGATCGCGGTGGTGCCGTTCGCCTTCGAGGGCGCCGGCCTGCCGCCGGAGACCGACGTCGCCGAGGTGATCCGCAACGATCTGGCCCGTTCCGGCCAGTTCCGCACGCTGGGCAAGAACGACATCGTCGAGTTCCCCGCGCGCGGCACCGACGTCCGCTTCGGCACCTGGCGCATGCTCAAGCAGAACTACCTGCTGATCGGACGCGTCGTCGATGGCGGCGAGGGTGCCCTGCGGGTCGAGTTCGAGCTGTTCAACGTCGCCTCGGGCAGCTCGATGCTGTCGCTTGCGATGACCGGCCAGCGTACCGGCCTGCGCGACGTCGCCCACCAGGTGGCCGATCTCGTCTACGAGAAGATCCTCAACGTGCGCGGCGCCTTCTGGACCCGCGTCGCCTACGTGACGTCGGTCGGCAGCGGCCAGAACACCCAGTACGCGCTGATGGTGGCCGACTCCGACGGCTTCAATCCGCAGACCGTGGTGCGCTCGCGCGAGCCGCTGCTGTCGCCGGCGTGGTCGCCGGACGGCCGCCGCCTCGCCTACGTGTCGTTCGAGCGCGGCAATTCCTCGATCTACGTGCAGGACCTCTCCACCGGATCGCGCGAGCTGGTCTCGGCCAGCAAGGGCATCAACGGCGGGCCGGCGTTCTCGCCGGATGGCAGCCGCATCGCCCTGACCCTGTCCAGGGGCGGCAATCCCGACATCTACGTCATGGATCTCGCCAGCAAGCACACCACCAAGGTCACCAACCACTTCGCCATCGACGTCGAGGCGGTGTGGACACCGGACGGCCGCAGCCTGATTTTCACCTCGGACCGCTCCGGCAAACCGCAGCTCTACCAGACACCGGTGAGCGGCGGCGAGGCGACCCGCCTGACCTTCCAGGGACAGTACAACGCGAAGGCTTCGCTCTGCTGCGACGGCAAGAAAATCGCCATGGCACAGGGCAATGGAAACGTGTATCGTATCGCGGTTTTGGACCGTGCCACGAACGGATATCGCGAGATATCCATCGGAAACGTGGACGAATCGCCCAGTTTCGCACCGAATGGAAGCATGGTGCTGTATGCCGCGACGGAGGGTCCGCGCGGCGTGCTTTATACCGTATCGGCTGACGGCCGGGTCCGCCAGCGCCTCGTGCTCGCCGAAGGTGACGTACGCGAGCCGGCCTGGGGGCCTTACCGTCAACGCTGAGAAACCATCATGAGGCCGGACCACCGGTCCGTTCAGGTTCACTCGTTTTCAATAGCTGTCTCAATCCACCGTAACCTTGACTACCGATTGAGGGGAACACTCATGAAAATTGCATTCCGCATCCTGGTTGCCGCCATGCTGGTTGCCGGCGTGACCGCGTGCAAGAAGAAGACCGTGAAGGCGCCGGTCGACACCACGCCGGTGTCGCAGGCGGAAACCACGCCGGTCGACACCAGCGGCCGTTACACCCCGGACAGCCTCGACTCCGATTCCTGCCTGCGCCAGCGCGTCATCTACTTCGATCTCGATCGCACCGAGATCAAGTCGGAGTTCCAGGCGCAGATCGCCTGCCACGCCGAGTACCTGCGCCAGTTCCCCGGTGCGCGCGTGACCCTCGAGGGTCATGCCGACGAGCGCGGCACGCGCGAGTACAACCTCGGCCTCGGCGAGCGTCGCGGCAATGCCGTGCGCGATGCGCTGAACGGCGCCGGCGGTTCGGCCGGCCAGCTCGACGTGGTCAGCTACGGCGAAGAGCGTCCGGTCGACCGCGGTCATGACGAGTCGGCCTGGTCGAAGAACCGCCGCGTCGAAGTCGTCTACACCAGCGCCCAGTGATGCGGAAGCTGCACGCCACCCCGGGTCGCGTGCGCGTGGCAGCGGTCGTCCTGACCGCTGCCGCGTTCGCGGTTCCCGCCTACGCGCAGCAGCGCCTGAGCCTGGCCGAGCGCGTCGAGCGCCTCGAGCAGCAGTCCTCGCGCGGCGGCACGGTCGATCTCGTCAACCGCAACCAGGAGTTGCAGACGCAGGTGCAGACCCTGCTCGGCCAGATCGAGGAACTGAAGTTCCAGATCGGCGAGATGCAGCGCCGTTCGCGTGACCAGTATGTCGATCTCGACTCGCGCATCGGTCGCCTCGAAGGCGGCAGTGCGGGTGCGCCGCCGGTCGCCAGTGCCGCAGCCGCCGATCCGGGCCTTGCCGACATCCAGCTCGGCCAGCCGGCGCCGGTTTCGGGCTCGCTGACGGCCGAAGACGCAGCCCTGGTTCCTCCGCCCGAGGCCGGCGTGCCGACTGCAGCGGAGACGGCCGGTTCGATCGCCGATCCGGTGGTCGAAAAACAGGCCTATGACGAAGCCTTCGCCGCATTGAAGGACGGCCGCTATGCCGAGTCGGCGCGGCGCTTCCAGGCCTTCATCGACCAGTATCCGGACAGCACGCTGGCCGGCAATGCCTACTACTGGCTCGGCGAATCGTATTACGTGACGCAGAACTACCGCGTCGCCCTCGACACCTTCGGCACCCTGCTGGCGCGTTTCCCGAACAACCAGAAGGTTCCCGACGCACTGCTGAAGACCGGCTATTGCCAGTACGAGCTGAAGCAGTGGGGCGAGGCCGAAAAAACCCTCGACGATGTCGTCGCGCGCTATCCCGACACCACCGTCGCCCGGCTCGCCGCGGGTCGCCTGCGCGCGCTGAAGCTCGAAACCCGGCGCTGAGCGCGCGCCGCCTGCGCGCGCTGCCGTGTCCATCGTCGATCCCGTTTCGCTGCCCGCCGGTTCCGTCGACGAACCGCGTCTGCGCGTCACCGAAATCTTCCACTCGCTGCAGGGTGAAGCCGACAGCGCCGGCTGGCCGACCGTGTTCGTCCGCCTGACCGGCTGCCCGCTGCGCTGCCGCTGGTGCGATACCGCGTATTCGTTCCACGGCGGAGAGTGGCGCTCGATCGACGCGATCCTCGCCGAGGTCGCCGGTCACCGCGTGCGCCACGTCTGCGTCACCGGCGGCGAGCCGCTCGCGCAGAAGCGCTGCCTCGCCCTGCTCGAACGCCTGTGCGACGCCGGCTATGACGTCTCGCTGGAAACTTCCGGCGCGCTCGACATCACCCGCGTCGATGCGCGCGTGCGCCGGGTCGTCGACCTCAAGCCGCCGGGATCCGGCGAGCAGGCACGCAACCGCTGGGGCGATCTTGCCGACCTGCGCGCGCACGACCAGGTGAAGTTCGTGCTCGCCGACCGCGCCGATTACGAGTGGGCGAAGCAGGCCGTGGCCGACCATGCGCTCGACACGCACTGCGCCGTGCTGTTCTCGGCCGTGCATGGCGAACTGCCTGCGCGCGAACTGGCCGAATGGATCCTCGCCGATCACCTGCCGGTGCGTTTCCAGATGCAGTTGCACAAGCTGCTCTGGGAAGATGCGCGCGGGCGCTGAGCGGCATGCAGGTGTCCTCTTCCGGAGAATCCGTTTCCCATGTCCGTTGCTGAAGCCGCCCCGCGTGCCGTCGTGCTGGTCTCCGGCGGCATGGATTCCGCCGTCACCCTCGCCATCGCGCGCGAGCGCGGTTTCCGCTGCCATGCACTCAGCGTTGCCTACGGCCAGCGCCATTCCTCGGAGCTCGCCGCCGCCGCCCGCATCGCCTCCGATCTCGGTGCCGTCGAACACAAGACCGTCACGATCGACCTGCGCACCATCGGCGGCTCGGCGCTGACCGCCGACATCGACGTGCCGGAGCAGGGCGGGGCAGGCATCCCGATCACCTACGTGCCGGCGCGCAACACGATCATGCTGTCGATCGCACTCGGCTGGGCCGAGGTGCTCGGCGCCAGCGACCTCTTCTGCGGCGTCAACGCGGTCGACTATTCCGGCTATCCCGACTGCCGCCCGGAGTTCGTCGCCGCCTTCGAACAGCTGGCCAATCTCGCCACCCGCAGCGGTGTCGAAGGTGCGCGCCTGCGCGTGCACGCGCCGCTGATCGACATGTCGAAGGCCGCGATCGCGCGCGAGGGCGCGCGTCTCGGCGTCGACTTCTCCCGCACCGTGTCGTGCTACCAGGCCGATCCCGCCGGACTCGCCTGCGGCCACTGCGATGCCTGCCGGCTGCGCGCCGAGGGCTTCGCGGCCGCAGGACTCGACGACCCCACGCGCTATCGTTGAGGCGCCTGCGCGGTTAAACTGCGCGCCCCTTGCCGTCGGCAGCCCTTCGGGCTCCGCCACGGTGCGGCGGTCGTGTTGCCCTGGTCCCACGCCCGATCGTGCATGGGCCAGGGAGGTGGCATTGCCTCGCGCGCACCACGCCATCCGGTTTTCCAGGGGCCGTTAGCTCAGCGGTAGAGCAGTGGACTTTTAATCCATTGGTCGATGGTTCGATCCCATCACGGCCCACCATCCCCCCGTTGCATCATCGGCGACCCGTAGTCTTCCGGGCCATGGTGCATCGCGGTGTCGTTGCGTTCAGGCGTTCGTTGTACGCTTCGGTCACGGCCGTAGCAGGGGTCGGCCGCAACCTTCCTTTCCTGCGCGGGAGAACACGCATGAAATTCCTCTTGGCTGTCTCGCTTGCCGCATCCGCTTTCTTTGCCGCCGGCAGTGCCCAGGCCCAGTATGGCGACTGGCGTCCGGGCCCGAACTGGGATCGCGACATCAACGTGCGCTGTGCCAGCCACAACTACGGATACCGTCTCTGCCAGATCGACACCGGTCGCGGCAGCCGCGTTTTCCTCAGCCAGCAGGTCTCCAACACGCGCTGCGTCGAGGGACGCAATTGGGGCTGGAACCGCGCCGGCATCTGGGTCAATGGGGGCTGTGAAGGCGTATTCACCGTCGAACGGCGCTGGAGCGGCGGTCACGGCCACGGCGGCGGTCACGCCGGTCCGGGCGGCTGGGCTCCCGGCGGCGACTGGGACCGCGACATCAACGTGCGCTGTGCGAGCCGGGATTACCGCTACAACCTCTGCCAGGTCGACACCGGCCGCGGCGGTCGCGTGTACATCTCGAGGCAGATCTCGAACACGCGTTGCGTCGAGGGCCGCACCTGGGGATCGAACCGGGCCGGCATCTGGGTGGATGGCGGATGCGAGGCCATCTTCACGGTCGAGCGCCGCTGGCGCTGACGATCGCCTGACGGCAAAGGCGGAGCGCGACACGGCTGGCGCGCGCTCCGCTCCGCATGGCTGCGTCCTGCCTCGCCCTCGCGGCGCTTGCACCCATGCACGGCGGCGGCGACCGCCGGGACTCCGGCGGATCGCGCGGCTCCGCGGCCTGATCCATCTTCCGCATCTGCACCCGGTTTGCCCGCCTGGCGCCATCCGCTGCCACCGCCACGCCGCTCCGGCGCGTTCGCATGACACCTCCGAAACGTGGAGGTGAACCATGACGCACGACTGGACGCGCAGCGCGACCGCGCGCGCACTCGGCATCGGATTTCTTGCCGTGCTGATGATGATCCCCCTGTTCCAGGTGCAGGATCTCGTGCGCGAGCGCAGGGGCCTGGAGTTCGAGGCGCGCACGAAGATCGCCGAGCGCTGGGGCGGCGAACAGCAGGTGGCCGGTCCCGTGCTGGTCGTGCCGGTGCGCCGGCTGGCCCGCAACGGCAACGAAACCGTCGAGTACGACGAGCGTCATGTGCTGCTGCCCGAGCGCCTGCAGATCGAAGGGGTGATGGAAACGGAGCGCCGCAGCTACGGCATCTACGAGACGCCCGTCTACACGGCAGGCTTGCGTGTCAGCGGCCATTTCGACCCGGCGGCCATCCACGCCGCGCTGGCTGTTGCCGGTGGCGAGCCGCAGTGGAAGGCGGCGGTGCTGCGCGTGCCGGTCAGTGACGTCCGCGGCATCCGCCAGGTGTCGGCATTGCGCGTGGACGGGCGCGAGCTCGCTTTCGGCCCCGGCAGCCCGCTGGCCGGCATTGCCGCCACCGAGGCCGCATGGCCGCTTGATGGCGCGCTGCCGGAACGGGCGATCGGGTTCTCCTTCGACCTGCGCCTTGCCGGTACCGCCACTCTGCATGTCCTGCCGCTGGCGCGCCAGACCGACGTCGAGCTCTCGAGTGTCTGGCCCGATCCGAGCTTCAGCGGAGCCTTCCTGCCGGCGACACGCGAGACCGGTGCGCAGGGTTTCAGCGCCCGCTGGCAGGTGCTCGACCTCAATCGCGCCTTCGCCCAAAGCTGGAAGGAGGACGGCCGCGAAACGCCGGCCCTTGCCGCGGCCGCCTTCGGTGTCGAGCTGTACCAGCCGGTCGACACCTGGCAGCGCAACGAACGCGCCGGCAAGTACGGCGTGCTGTTCATCGCCCTGACCTTCGTCGCCCTGTTCCTGTTCGACGCGCTCGGCCGCTGGCGCGTGCATCCGGTGCAGTACCTGCTGGTCGGTCTGGCGTTGTGCACGTTCTATGTGGTCCTGCTCGCGCTGTCGGAGCAGGTCGGCTTCGGCATCGCCTATTTCCTCGCCGCCACCGCCGTGGTCGTCATCATCGGCGGCTACGCGCGGGCGGCGGCGCGCAGCGGCACGGCCGGTGCCACCCTCGGCGGATTGCTGGTCATCGTCTACGCACTGCTCTACGGGCTCGTCATCAGCGAGCAGTATTCGCTGCTGATGGGAGCGGTGGCCTTGCTGGCATCCGTTGCGGTGCTGATGTACCTGACCCGGCGCGTCGACTGGTACGCTCTCGGCCCCGCGCGCATCGACGTACCGGCGGGGATGGGACCACGATGAACCTGCTCGCACTGGAAACCTCGACCGAAGCCTGCTCGGTGGCGCTGATCGCCGGTGATGCCTCGTTCGTGCGCAGCGAGATCGCCCCGCGCCGGCACGCCGAACTGCTGCTGCCGATGTGCGAGGCCGTGCTTGCCGAGGCCGGCATCCGTCGCCGCCAGCTCGATGCGATCGCGGTCGGGCGCGGGCCCGGTGCCTTCACCGGCGTGCGCCTGGCGATCTCGGCGGCGCAGGGAATCGCGCTTGCGCTCGATCGTCCGGTGATCCCGGTTTCATCGCTCGCCGCGCTTGCCCTGGAAGCGCCGGCCGATGCGCGTTCGATCCTCGCCGTCATCGATGCACGCATGGGCGAGATCTACGCCGGCACGTTCCACCGGCGCGGCGACGGTCTCGTCGAAGCGATCGGCGTCGAGACGGTCGGCCCGGCCGATCGCCTCGTCGTGCCACCCGGGCATGCCTGGGACATCGTCGGCACCGGCTGGGACACGCATGCCGCCGCGATCCGCGCACGCCTCGACCGCGAGTCGCGCTCCGCGCGGGGCCTGTGCTATCCGCAGGCCGTCGCGGTGGCCCGTCTCGCCGTGCCGCTGCTGGCGGACGGACATGGTTTGCTCGCCGAGCAGGCGTTGCCGGTCTACCTGCGCGACAAGGTGGCGTTCACGACCAGCGAGCGGGAGTCGGTGCACGGGCAAGCAGCGCGCTGAAAATCCGGCGCGAAGTCCTTCAGGCTCGTCACCAGGATGGCTTGATCACGATCCCGTGGGTTTTGGAAGCGAGTTCGACTTCGAGATGGAGGTTTGGCCTCAGGCCGGGAATTCGCTCGAAGATCTTCCCGAGGAAGCGTTTCGTCGAGTCGGCGTGAGCCGGGTAGTAGTTGCGCATGGTCTTCGCCTTCACCGTATTGAAGTCCGGTGAAAGCAGGCAGAAATACCTGATCAGCTCGTGTCGGGAGAACTCCCGCCAATGATGGCCGTAGGTGTTCGTGCCAAGAATGTCGTCGACGCTGATGCCTCCGGCGAACCCGCTCAGGAAACGCTTCGGATCCCACATGCGTCCGTTCCAGGCGTAGTAATTCGGTGTCGTGATCAGAATCCGGCCGCGTGGCGCGAGGACGCGATAAACCTGTCGCCAGAATTCTACCGGATTGAACGTGAGATGCTCGATGATCTCGGTGAACAGCACGATGTCGACGCTGTCATCGGCTAGTTGCTTCAGGCCGGTGGCATGCTCCAGATCAGCATTCGGGACCAGAGGTATGCCCTCTGCTTCCGCCAGGCGGCGCACGCTGTCGAATTCGAAGGTGATGGGCATGTCGACTGCCGTGACTTCATATCCGGCCCGACGCCAAAGAACGGCCTGATGCAGCCAATGCGCACCGATGTCGAGTACGCGGATCCCGCGCGCCCTGTCCCAGGATCGATCGAACTCAAGCAGGGTGGATGCGAATCGCTGGAAATGATGGGCCAGATAGTCCAGATCCGTAGCGCCATGACCCTCGATCAGGTCTTTCAGCTCTGCAAGTGAAGGGTATTGCGGCGGCATGTGCGGAAACTTCCCTGCGGGCGTGACCGGCTATCGTATCGGACTTGCACGTTCGGCCTGCACTCCTGCGGATCACATTGCAGGCAAGCGGCACGGAGTCTCAGGCCTTGCGCAGCAGCCAGCGCACCCGATGGACGAGCTTGCGCAACGGTGAATTCCTCAGCAACGACCGCAGCACGTCGGTTGCCTTCATGTTCGCGAGCGAATTGCGGGCAGTCTCGAACTGCGCATTGGCGTGGCTGACGTCGCGATAGAGCCGCTGGATGTGCTGATCGCGGCGCGCGAGCAGGATGCGCAGTTCCTGCACGTCGTCGCCGCTGAGGGTGAGGCCGGGCTGGAAGCGTTCCGGCAGCGGGCGATCGACGTAGATCGTCGAATGCGTGTCGGCCAGTTCCTCGACCGGGCGCTCCTTCGTGTAGAAGTACAGCGCGAGCGAACGGCGCGTGAGGTCGCGCTTCGATTCGGGCAGGACGATCGGCGGAAAGCCGTGCCAGCTCGATTCGGTGGTCTCGAAGATCACGCAGCGGTTGAACAGCGGAGCGACGCTTTTCGTCCGGTTGCCGTCCGCGCGTGGATCGGAATGCAGTTCGAGCGCACCGCCCCAGGTCTCGTCCCATTCGTGGTTGAGATAGACGATGAGATTGAGGCGGCGATGCCAGTTCTCGATCGGGTGGCGGTTGAAGTCGACGTGGACATCGAGATCCTGGCCGTGCCGGTTCTCGTGCGTGCCGCCGCCGAAGTACCAGGGGTCGTAGAGCAGTCCGTCGATGCCGGTCAGGCGGCCGACCAGATCGAGGAACGCCTGCGACTGGATGAGGTTGTCGAGTGCCTCGAACGAGGGGCCGAGGCCACGGATCTTTTCGATCGTCGACTTGTTGCCGAGGTCACCGTTCTCGTTGCGTGCATTGCCGCGCTCGAAGGACGGAAACTCGCGGTCGATGCGCGCGGCGTAGTCGGCAGCCAGGAAATCGTCGATGACGACATGGCGGAACGGTTTCGCGGTGGCGAAGGCCAGGCCGTGGGCATCCGCGTCTTTCAGCACGTGGTCGGCAATGAAGTGCTGCATGGAACGCTCGTCCTGGATGGGGCCCGTGGAGGCGTCGCGGCGCCTAGAAATCCATGAAGTAGCCGCCGTTCACCGGGATGTTCGCGCCGGTGATGTAGCCGGAACCTTCGGCGCAGAGGAAGTCTACCGTGCGCGCGATCTCGGCCGGTTCGCCGAGACGGCCGGCCGGGATGCGCGAGACGATGTCGGCGCGGACTTCGGCCGGCACGGCCATGACCAGCGCGGTCGCGCAGTAACCCGGCGAGACGCTGTTGACGGTCACGCCCTTGCGGGCGACTTCGCGGGCCAGCGCCATGGTGAAGCCGTGCATGCCGGCCTTGGCGGCCGAGTAGTTGGTCTGGCCGAACTGGCCGGTCTGGCCGTTGACCGAAGAGAGGTTGACGATGCGTCCGTAGCCGCGCTCGACCATGCCGTCGACGACCGCCTTGCAGGTGTTGAACACGCTGTCGAGGTTGACGCGCAGGACATCGTTCCACTGCTGCAGGCCCATCTTGCGCAGCGAGGTGTCGCGGGTGATGCCGGCGGCGTTGACCAGCACCGAGACGGGTCCGTGCTTCGCCTCGATGCGGGTGAAGGTTTGCGCGCAATCGGCATGGTCGGCCACGTCGATCGGCTCGAAGGTGATCGCGTCGTCGGCGGTTTCGGCGAGGAAGGCCTCGATGCGTTCGCTGCGCGCGCCGAGGTCGGCGGCGACGACGCGATGGCCGGAGCGGGCGAGGTGGCGGCAGATTTCGGTGCCGAGGCCACCGATGCCGCCGGTGACGACGGCGATGCGTGAGGTCATGGGATTGTCCGCAGTGATGGGGCGGCTGCGGTCCGGCAGCGCGCGCGGATGGTAGGGAGGCGGGGGGCGAGGCGCAAGGGCAGGTGGGCGGGTATCCGCATTGTTTTCGTTTCGTGGAGCAGCGGAAGCCGATGCGATCCAGGCGTTCTTGCAGGGCGGAGCTCGCGCCGCTGCGCTTCGGCTCCGGTCCACGCCTCAGCCGAGCAAGCTTGGCTCTACGCTAGAGCGGAGCCTCAGCCGAGCATCTCGGCTCCACGAAAGCCTGCACGCTTCGGCGCCGTCGCAGGGCGGAGTTTGCTCCGCTGCCGTGGCTCCGGCGCCGCGCGTCACTTCTTCGAGCGCGTGCCGGCGTCGTCTTCGCGCGCGCGGCTGGCGGCGGCGTTGAGGAAGTTCTGCTGCATCGACTTCCACGCGTCCATGTTGCGCTCGGTCATGTCGTTGAGCATCGACCAGGGCGTGCGCCCCATCATGTTGTTGAGCTGGCTGCGGAACTGCTGCTGCTGGTCAAGGAAGACCTGCAGGCTTTTTTCCAGATAGCTGCCCATGAACCCCTGCAGCGAATCGCCGTAGAAGCGGATGATCTGCGACAGCAGCTGCGTCGTGAACATCGGCTGCCCGCGTTCTTCGTGATCGGAGATGATCTGCAGCAGCACCGAGCGCGTCAGATCCTCGCCGCTCTTGGCATCGCGGACTTCGAAGGTCTCGCCGTCGACGACGAGCTGCCGGACTTCCTCGAGGGTGATGTAGCTCGAGATCTCGGTGTCGTAGAGGCGACGGTTCGGGTACTTCTTGATGATTCGGGTCTGGCTCATGCGCGCACGCTAACAGATCGTGACGCGGCGCACCAGTTTCATGCTGCGCAGCATGGCCCTGGAATCGCGGACATGGCTTGTTGCCGCGGCGACGCGCGATGCCCCTGGCGGTCAGCCGGGGCAATCGACTGCGGCGCGACAAGCGGCGCGCCGCAACCGGGAAAGACTGCCTCACCAGCCCATGTAATGGCCACCATTGATCGACAGGTTGGCGCCGGTGATCCACGAGGCGCGCTCGTCGGCGAGGAAGCCGACCGCGTAGGCGATTTCTTCCGGCTCGCCGAGGCGGCCGACCGGGATCTGCGCGGCAATCTTGGCGCGCACGTCTTCGGGGACCGCGCGCACCATTTCGGTCAGCACGTAGCCGGGGGAAACCGTGTTCACGGTGATGCCGAACTTCGCGTTCTCCTGCGCCAGCGAGATGGTGAAGCCGTGCATGCCGGCCTTCGAGGCCGCGTAGTTGGCCTGCCCGTACTGGCCCTTCTGGCCGTTGATCGAACTGATCTGCACGATGCGGCCCCACTTGCGCTCGCGCATGCCTTCGATCAGCGGGCGCGTCACGTTGTAGCAGGAGTTGAGGTTGGTGTTGATGACTTCCTGCCACTGCAGGGCCGACATCTTGTGGAAGGTGGTGTCGCGGGTGATGCCGGCGTTGTTGACGAGGATCTCGATGCCGCCGAGCTGCGCTTCCGCCGCCTTGACCATCGCCTCGGCGCCGGCGGTGTCGGAGACGTCGCCCTGGACGATGGCAAAGTCGAAGCCGTCGGCCTTCTGCGCACCCTGCCAGGCCTTCGCCTTCGCCTCGTCGCGATAGTTGGTCACGACCTTGTGGCCGGCCTGGGCGAGATGCCGGCAAATCGCCGTGCCGATGCCGCCGATGCCGCCGGTGACGAGTGCAACCCGAGAAGTCATGTCGTTACTCCTTGTCGAAGAAGGTGTGCCGGGAGCTCGCGCGGCCGGGGAAAGGGTGGGTGAACGATTCTTCACGCGGTCCGGTCGGTGCGGCCGGTTTCGATCCGCCGTCACTCCGATCAGCCCCTGATGCCCGGCGCATTCAGGTGATTCTGCCGCGCTGGCCGGTATTAGTCGTCTTGCATTGCGGCATGCAGGTGAATGCTGCGCGGAATGCGGGCGATGTCGAATCCGGCAATGGCGGCGGCGAGGATGGCGTCCAGCGACGCCGCGGCCGGCAGCGGCTGGCCGAGCACGGCGAGCGCCCGGTGCAGGGCAGGCAGCGGGTCGGCCGGATCGAGCGGGTGGGCGGCATCGCGCTTGGCGAGTTTGCGGCCGGCGGCGTCGAGCACCAGCGGCAAGTGCAGCCAGCCGGTGTCGGGCAAGCCGAGCAGGTTGCGCAGCAGGATCTGCCGCGGCGTCGAGTCAAGCAGGTCGGCGCCGCGCACGACTTCGCTGATGCCCTGGGCGGCGTCGTCGACGACGACGGCGAGCTGGTAGGTGTACTCGCCATTGGCGCGGCGCAGGACGAAGTCGCCGACGCTGCCGCGCAATGCTTGTTCGACAGGACCGCAGACGCGATCGTCGAAGGCGATGCGGCCGTCGGGCACGCGCAGTCGCCAGGCGACCGGCTGTCCGGCTTCGGCCGTCCGCACGCAGGACTGCGGATGCAGGCCGGCAAACGCTTCCAGGTCGCTGCGGCTGCAGGCACACGGATAGGCGTGACCGGCCTCGCGCAGGCGGGCGAGGGCGGCTTCGTACAGCGACTCGCGCGCGGACTGGAGGACCACCGGCTCGTCGGCCTCGAGGCCGAACGCAGCGAGCGTGGCGAGGATGTCCGTGGTCCATCGCGGCGAGCAGCGTGCGCGGTCGAGGTCCTCGATGCGCACGAGCCAGCGTCCGCCGGCGGCGCGCGCACGCAGCCAGCTGCCGAGGGCGGCGACGAGGGAGCCGAAATGCAGGGGGCCGCTCGGGGACGGGGCGAAGCGGCCGCGGTAGCCGTTCATCGGCGTCGCCGGCCGCTTGCGGCGAACTTGCCCGGTCCGGGCGGGTCGAAGGCCATTGCAGGCGCATCCGCTTGAAAAAGCGGCAGTCTACCCAAGCTTGCGGAGCATGCCGCGGAGCGGTCGACTGCGCCCGGCCAACCTGCGATAACGTACCCGACCCCAGCCGTGAGCGAGGAACCCATGCGTCGCATCGTCCTGTTCGTCCTGACCAACCTCGCCGTGATCGCCCTGCTGTCGATCATCGTCAAGCTGTTCGGCATCGACACCTACACCTACCGCAACGGCGGCATCAACTACCAGGGCCTGCTGATCATGTCGGCGATCGTCGGCTTCAGCGGCTCGCTGATCTCGCTGGCGATCTCGAAATGGGTGGCCAAGTGGCAGACCCGCGCCCACGTCATAACCAGCCCGGCCAACCCGACCGAAGCCTGGCTGGTCGACACCGTGCGTCGCCAGGCCGAGAAATCCGGCATCCGCATGCCGGAAGTGGCGATCTATGACGCCCCGGAGATGAACGCGTTCGCCACCGGGCCGACCCGCAACAACGCGCTGGTGGCGGTCAGCACCGGCCTCCTGCAGCAGATGAACAAGGACGAGGTCGAGGCCGTGCTCGCCCACGAGGTCAGCCACGTCGCCAATGGCGACATGGTGACGATGACCCTGATCCAGGGCGTGGTGAACACCTTCGTGATCTTCCTCGCCCGCATCATCGGCACGGTCATCGACCGCGCCATCAGCGGCAACCGCGAAAGCGGCAACGGCATTGCCTATTTCGCGATCGTGCTGGTGCTGCAGTTCGTCCTCGGCATCTTCGCCTCGATGATCGTCATGGCGTTCTCGCGCTGGCGCGAGTTCCGCGCCGATGCCGGCAGCGCGCGCATCGCCGGCAAGGACAAGATGATTGCGGCGCTGGCCCGGCTCGATTCGAATCGTGGCGAGAACTCGCTGCCGCAGGCCATCCAGGCCTTCGGCATCGCCGGCGGTGGCGTGCGCAAGCTGTTCTCCAGCCATCCGCCGATCGAGGAGCGGATCGCCGCACTGCGCGGCGCGCGCTGAGCGGCCGCCGGGCGGGGCGACGCGCAAGCAAAAATCGCTCTTCGCGGAAACGTGCGGGAGTCCCGGCGTTCGTCCCCGGATCGAGTCCGGGGACAAGTTCTGATCGAAGGACGAACGCAACGGAGTCGCAAGAACCGGCTCGATTCGATACGCCAGGGCAGGTGCATTCACCCTCGAATGGCGGGAATCCTCGCGAGAGTGTCGTTCACCCTTCGATACCTCAGGGCGAACGGAATTTCGCCCACACGGCTTTTGTAGAGCCAAGCTTGCTCGGCTGAGGCGTTGATCGGAGGCGCAAGAGCATGCGGAGCGAGCTCCGCTCTACAGAAGCGTTCAATCGTGCGGGCTTTTGTAGAGTCGAGCTTGCTCGGCTGACCGCTTTGTCCCGGGGCCTTTTTCATTGCCGGACCGGCGCGACGGTCAGCCGTTGCCGAACTCGTAGGACATCACCTGTTCGGGCTCCTGCAGGAAGTTGCCCTGCACGAAGTTGACCCCGCAGGTGAACAGGATCGACATGCTCGCCGCGTCCTCGACGAACTCGGCGACGGTCAGCTTGCCGGCGTTGCGCGCCTGTTCGCAGATCGCCTTGATGCGTTCCTGGTTGTCCTTGTTCTTCGGCAGTTCGGCCATGAAGCTGCGGTCGACCTTGAGATAGTGCGCGGGGATGTGCTTGAGCAGCTGGAACGAGTTGAGCCCGGAACCGAACTGCTCGAGGGCGAAACCGCAGTGCAGCTGCTCGAGACCCTTGAGGAAGGCACGAGCCGGCTTGAGGCTGGTCACGACCTTGCTTTCCGGCATCTCGAACACGAGCGCATCGCCGCGCAGGCGCGTGTTCTTCAATTGCTGGGCGAGCCACGGCAGCAGGCCCTGGTCGTCGAGCGACTGCGGGGTGAGCTTGATGAAGAACGTGGTCCTGCGCCCGGCCTGTTCGCGTTCGGCCAGCGCGCGCATGGCATTGACGATGACCCAGCGGTCGATCGCCGGCATCAGGCCGTTGCTTTCGGCGATCGGCAGGAAGAAGCCCGGCATGATCTCGCCCTTCGGGCCCTTCATGCGCAGCAGGATCTCGTAGAACTCGCCCTCGGCGCCTTGCAGGCTGATGATCGGCTGGTAGTAGAGCAGGAAGCCGTCGTTGGCCAGCGCATCCTTGATGAGCGCGATCCAGTGGCGGGTCTTCTCGGCGTCCGCCTTGTCCTGGGCGGCGGGGTCGAAGATGCGCACGCGGTTGCCGCCCTCGGCCTCGGTCGCGCGCAGCGACGCGGTGGCCTGGTCGATCACCACGGTGCCGTTGGCATTCTTCTCGCCGACCAGGCTGCCGCCGATGCCGACGGTCAGGCTGATCGACTGCTTGCCGACCTCGAAGATGCGCTCCTCGAACGCCTTGCGCAGCGTTTCGGCCAGCTGGCGCACATCCTCGGCGGAGCGGTTGACGGCGATGATCGCGAAGGTGTGGTCACCGAGGCGGGCGGCCACGTCGGCGTCGCGCAGATGCCGGCGCAGCAGGCTCGCCATGTCGCCGAGCAGCAGGTCGGTATTGCCGAGGCCGATGCCGTCGAGCACGTGCTTGAAGTTGTCCGGTTCGATCAGCAGCAGGGCCTGGTCGGTCTTGCCGCCGGCCGCGGCCGCGGTCGCGCGATCGAGTTCGACCAGCAGGTGCTGGCGGTTGTAGAGGTCGGTGACGAGATCCTTGGTGCGCAGCGCATCGAGTTCGCCGGCGAGATTCTCGTCGAGCACCTGCTGGCGGAAGGTGATCTGCTGGCAGGGTTCGCCCTCGAAGTTCGCCTCGGCGAACTCCATCGTCGCGTCGAAGGTGGCGCCGTCGCCGCGGCGCGCCTTGAGGTTGAGACGCTGCGGCGGCTTCTCGCCCTTGGAGAGCTTCTTCAGCAGGGTCTTGAAGTCGTCGGCGTCCTCGCTGGCCACGAGGTCGAGGATCGACACGCCCTCGATCTCTTCAAAGTCCTCGAAGCCGAAGGTTTCCAGGTAGGCGCGATTGGCGCGCACGTGCATGCCTTCGTGCACGTAGGCGATCGGGTCGCGCGAGGAGTCGAGCAGGGCGCTGCAGCGCCGCTCCGATTCGCGCAGGGCGTTTTCCAGCCGGCGCACGCCGCGCCGCGTGGTCAGTGCCTCGAACTCGCGACGCACCACCATCTGGATGTGTTCGGCCTTGGTACGCAAGGCGTAGGCGCGCACGCCGGTGCGATAGGCATCGACGATGTCGTCGTCGGAGACGTCGTTGCCGTAGCCGACCAGGGCGATGTCCTTGCCGCTGCGTTCGGCGGCCTCGGCGCAGGTCTTCAACGGCAGCTCGCGGCTGCGCAGGTTGATGAGGACGAGATCGGGGGTGTGGCGCTCGAGCTGTTCCTGCAGTTCGGCTTCATGGGTGGCACGTGCGGGGCGCACGGCGATGCCGCCGTTGCGCAGCATGCTGATGAGTTGCTCGGCCTCGTCGACCGCATCCTCGATCAGCAACAGCTTGATCACATTGTCTTGTTTGCTCATGGGTCCGCGCGTTCAGGGGTGCGCCGCAGGGGTGTCGCCAGGCCGGAGGCGGGCGGACCCTGGCGGCCCGGGCTGCGAGCCGCGGTCCGGTCGGGGTTCCGGGCCCGCCGGCCCGGATGGTCCCTGGGCCGGTGAATCGCCGGAAAACCGCTCCGCACCGCGGACCTGCGCCGCGTCCACCAACGTCCGGCAGGCTCGAGGGCGTGACGGCTTCGGGTTTGTACCGGATTCAATCCGGCATTTCCATACGCGCCAGTCGGGATTTGCGTGGATTTCCATGGAAGGTGGATCACAGCGGGGTCTTGGCGTCCGCTCCGGCGATCTCGCGGACGAGGCGCGGCACCAGGTAGCCCGGCAGGCGGGCGCGCAGCCCCTCGGCCAGTTGCCGCGCGTGCGCGTCGTCGACCTCGAACGCGGCGGCGCCGGCGACGCGGTCGAGCTGATGCAGGTAGTAGGGCAGGACGCCGCACGCCATCAGGCGGTTGGAAAGATCGGCAAGGGTATCGACGTCGTCGTTGACTCCGCGCAGCAGCACCGCCTGGTTCAGCAGCAGCGCCCCGCTCGCGCGCAGGCGCAGGCAGGCCTCGGCGACGGCATGGTCGAGTTCGTTGGCGTGGTTGGCATGCAGGACGATGACGCGCTCGAGTTCGAGGCCGGCCAGCCAGTCGAGCAGTTCGCCGTCGACGCGCTCCGGCAGCACCACCGGCAGGCGCGTATGGATGCGCAGGCGGCGGATGTGCGGCAGGCCGGCCAGACCCTCGCCGAGTTCGGCCAGGCGTGCGGTCGACAGCGACAGCGGATCGCCGCCGGAGAGGATCACCTCGCTGACGGTTTCGTCCGCGCCGAGCCGGGCGAGCGCCTCGCGCCAGCGTCCGGCGGCCGCGGTTTCCTCGGCATAGGGAAAATGGCGACGGAAGCAGTAGCGGCAGTGGATCGCGCACGAGCCGGTGGCGATCAACAGGGCACGCCCGGCGTATTTCTGCAGGACGCCGCTGGCGGTGCGTGCGTCGGCGTCGCCGACCGCATCGAAACGGTAGCCGGGCACGTCGTCGAGTTCGGCTGGCCGCGGCAGCACCTGCAGCAGCAGGGGGTCGTCGGCATCGGCGTGGCGCATGCGCGCGATGAAGCCGCGCGGGACGCGCAGCGGGAATCCGGTGTCGCGTCCGGCCAGCAACTCGCCGGCACGTCCGCCGAGGCCGACGAGGGCGAGCAGTTCGTGCGGATCGGTCACCGCCTCGCGCCACAGCTGCTGCCAGCGCGGGGTTTTCGGCGGCGGGATGTGCGGGATCGGCGGGCTTGCAGGTATCATTGCGGATCGGGTCCGGCCCGGCCGGCCGCTGGGTCCGGCATTCTAGCCGCTTTCGACGGCGGCCCACTTTTTCCCGTTACAGGAGCGCTCCATGGCTTCGCATGGAATGAACGATGTCAAGAACGGCATGAAGATCCTTGTCGATGGTTATCCCTGCACGATCATCGACACCGAATACATCAAGCCGGGCAAGGGACAGGCGTTCACGCGCGTCAAGTTCCGCAACCTGAAGACCGGCCGCGTGGTCGAGATGACCATGAAGTCGACCGATTCGGTGGAAAGCGCCGACGTCATCGACACCGACATGGAGTTCCTCTATTCGGACGGCGAGTTCTGGCATTTCATGCACCCGGATACCCACGAGCAGATCGGCGCCGACGAAAAGGCCATGGCGGACGCCGCCAAGTGGCTGAAGGGCAACGAGACCTGCATCGTGACGCTATGGAACGGCGCGCCGCTGACGGTGGCACCGCCGAACTTCGTCGAACTGGTCATCACCGAGACCGACCCGGGCGTGCGCGGCGACACTTCGGGCGGCGGTGGCAAGCCGGCCAAGCTCGAGACCGGCGCGGTCGTGCGCGTGCCGCTGTTCGTCAATCAGGGCGAAGTCATCAAGGTCGACACGCGCAGTGGCGAGTACGTCGGTCGCGTCAAGTAAGGCGAAGCCGGTGAGCGGACCGCAGGTAGTCGGGCTTTCGATCGAGCCGCGCTGGGTCGTGCCGGTCGAACCGCACGGCGTGGTC
The DNA here is from genome assembly GCA_934526015.1 of uncultured Dokdonella sp. Classification (GTDB taxonomy): domain Bacteria; phylum Pseudomonadota; class Gammaproteobacteria; order Xanthomonadales; family Rhodanobacteraceae; genus Dokdonella. The sequence continues at coordinate 104,161 of CAKSZY010000002.1, read as the reverse complement.
CTCGAGGACCACGCCGTCGTCGTCGATGGCGATCGCATCGTCGCCGTGCTGCCGCGGGCCGAGGCGCGCGCGCGCTACGCGCCGCGCGAGCGCGTCGAACTCGGCGAACACGTGCTGATCCCGGGCCTGGTCAACGCCCACGTGCACAACCCGATGACGCTGATGCGCGGGCTCGCCGACGACCTGCCGCTGATGCGCTGGCTGAAGGAACACGTGTGGCCGGCGGAAGCGCGCGTGCTCGGTCCCGAATTCGTCCGCGACGGCGTCGAACTGGCGATCGCCGAGATGATCCGCGGCGGCACCACCTGCTGCAACGAGAACTACTTCTTCCCCGACGTGCAGGCGGCCACCTATCGGCGCCACGGATTCCGCGCGCTGGTCGGCCTGCCGGTCATCGAGTTCCCGACGCCGTGGGCGGCCAGCCCGGACGAATACTTCGACAAGGCGCTGGCCGTGCACGACGACCTGCACGGCGATCCGCTGGTCGGCACGAGCTTTGCCCCGCACGCGCCCTACACCGTGTCGGATGCGAGCTTCGAGCGCATCCGCCTGCTGTCCGACCAGCTCGACCTGCCGGTGCACCTGCACCTGCACGAAACCGCCGACGAGATCGCCGACAGCCTGCGTGACCATGGCATGCGTCCGTTTGCGCGCATCAAGCGCCTCGGCCTCGTCAACGAACACCTGATCGCCGTGCACATGACCCAGCTGGTCGAGGCCGAGATCGCCGACTGCGCCGCGAACGGCGTGTCGGTCGTGCACAACGTCGAATCGAACCTCAAGCTGGTCAGCGGCCTGTGCCCGGCCGATGCCCTGTTGCGCGCCGGCGTCAACCTCGCCATCGGCACCGATGGCTGCGCCTCCAACAACGACCTCGACCTGTTCGGGGAAATGCGCACGGCCGCACTGGTCGGCAAGATCGTCGCCGGCAACGCCGCGGCGCTCGATGCCGCCACCGTGCTGCGCGCGGCCACGCTCGGTTCGGCGCGCGCGCTCGGCTGGGGCGAGCGGATCGGTTCGATCGAGGCTGGCAAGCAGGCCGACCTGGCAGCCGTGCGCCTCGATGACCTCGAAACGCAACCGATCTACCAGGTCGTTTCGCAACTCGTGTACGTGGCCGGACGCCACCAGGTCAGTGACGTCTGGATCGCCGGCCGGCGCAAGCTTGCCGCGCGCGAACTCGACGGCCTCGACAGCGCCGATCTGGTGGCCCGCGCACGGCGCTGGCGCGAGCGGATCGCCGGCGCATGAACGCATCGGCCGACCCCGCGCGCACGGCCAACGTCGACCCGGCCGAACTGGCGCGGTTCGAGCGCATGGCCAGCCGCTGGTGGGATGCCGACGGCGAGTCGCGTGCGCTGCACGACCTCAATCCGGTCCGGCACGACTACGTCGCCGCGCGCGTCGACCTGCGCGGTGCCCGCGTGCTCGATGTCGGTTGCGGCGGCGGCCTGCTCTGCGAGGCGCTGGCGGCATCCGGCGCCCATGTCACCGGCATCGACCTGGCCACGGCCCTGCTCGACGTCGCCCGCCTGCATCTGCACGAGAGTGGCCTTGCGGTGGAATACCGCGAAGCGGCGGTGGAGACGCTCGCGGCCGAACGGCCCGGGTCGTTTGCCGCGGTGACCTGCATGGAAATGCTCGAACACGTGCCCGATCCGGCCGCGGTCATCGCCGCCTGCGCGCGCCTGCTCGAACCGGGTGGGCGTCTGTTCGTGTCGACGATCAACCGCACCGCGCCGGCGTTTGCCGCGGCGATCGTCGGTGCCGAATACCTGCTGCGGCTGTTGCCGCGCGGTACCCACCAATACGCACGCTTCATCCGCCCGGCCGAACTCGGCGGCGACCTGCGTGCGGCCGGGCTCGAGCTGGAGGATGTCAGCGGCATCGCCTGGAATCCGCTGACCCGACGCGCGTCGTTGACGCGCTCGGTCGCCGTCAACTACATCGCCTGCGCGCGCAAGCCGGCATGAGCACGGCCGGGCGCAGCGACGGCGTGCTGTTCGACCTCGACGGCACGCTGGCCGACTCGGCGCCGGACCTGGTGGCCGCGCTGGCAACGTTGTGCGCGGAACTCGGCGAGCCGCCGCCGGATCGCGGAGCGGCCGGCCGCGTGGTCTCGGCAGGCGGCCGGGCGATCCTGCGCAAGGGCCTGCCGACTTTCGACGAAAAGCACATCGAGGCGGTGCTGCCGCGCTACCTCGACCTGTACGCCGCGCGCGCACACGTTTCCACACGGCTGTATGACGACGTGCCGGCCCTGCTCGACCTGCTCGATGCGCGGCGCATCCCCTGGGGCATCGTCACCAACAAGGTCGGCTGGCTGGCCGCACCGGTGGTCCGGCATCTGGGTCTGGAAACGCGCAGCCGCGTGCTCGTGGCCGGCGACACCCTGGCGCAGAAGAAGCCCGATCCGGCACCGGTGCTGCATGCCTGCGCGCGGCTCGGCATCGAGCCGGCACGCACCGCCTTCGTCGGCGACGACCGCCGCGATGTCGAAGCCGGTCGGGCCGCCGGTGCGCGCACCTACGTGGTCGGCTGGGGCTATCTCGATGGCGGCGATCCGCGCAGCTGGGGCGCCGATGCGATCGTCGACACGCCCGCCGCGCTGGCGCGCGTGCTGCTGCCGTCTTGAACATGGCGGACCCCGCCTTCGCCGGCTTCGAATCGAAGTGGGCAGCGGCCTTGCCCGAGTTCGCCCTGGCCCTGCGCTTCCTCGATGCGCCCGGGCGTCGCGCACGCTCGGCGCTGGCCTGCATCGGTTTCGAGATCGAGCACGCCGCGAGCCATGCCGGTGCGGTCGAAGTCGCCACCGGCAAGCTGCACTGGTGGCTCGACGAGTTCGGCGAATGCGCGGCCGGCAAGCCGCGCCATCCGCTGACCCGCGTGCTGGCCGACGAAGCCGACCTGGCGGGCGTTCCGATGGCGCTCTGGCACAAGGCCGTCAACGCGGCCCTCGCGGTTTTCGACGAAGCGCCGGCCGCCGACTTCGAGGCCCTGCTCGAACCCCATCGTGTCCTGCACCGGCCGCTGGCAGGCGTCGGGTTCCGCCTGTTCGGCGAAGGCGAGGTGACGACGGTCGGCGAATTCCGCGCATTGCGTCGCGCGCTGCGCGATGCGCTGGCAAGCCGCGGGGAGGCGGGCAATCGCCGCCTCGTCGTGCCGCTCGACCTGCTGGCCCGCCATCGCCTCGGCAGCGCGGATCTCGCCGTCGCCTCGCCGTCGCGCGAGATCCTGCTCGCCGATCTCGCCGCTCACCTGGCAGCCCGTCTCGATGCACTCGATCACGCCGCCTTGCCGTTGATCGACGCGGCAGCCTTTCGCGCCGAGCGCTGGCGTTGTGGCAGACTGGCCGGCGCGCGCGAGCCGACGAAACACGCCCCGATGCTGTTCACGCGCCTGCCGCTGTCGGCCGCCTGGCACACCTGGCGTGCGGCGCGCCGGCACCGTCGAGCTTGAGCCCGGCGCAGGGACGCCCCATATCGGACGATTGCGCGCCTGCGCGCGCGTATCCCGCCACCGGAATCCCGCGATGAACCCGACATCGACTGCCCTCGGCCTGCTGCCCGACGTCGCCGAGGAACCCCATGCCGTCTCCACGGCGGCACTCGACTGGGTCGGCATGGAGGAGATCGCGATACCGCTGCGGATCGGCACGGTCGACGGCAGCATGCTGCAGGTTCCGGCGCGCGTTGCCGCCTTCGTCAATCTTGCCCGCCCGGACGCGCGCGGCATCCACATGTCGCGCCTCTACCTCGAGGTCGAGCGCCAGCTGGCCGACGAGGCGCTGACTCCCTGCCTGCTGCGGCGCGTGCTGCGCGCTTTCCTCGAAACCCATGCCGGGCTTTCCGATCGTGCCCGCCTGCGCCTGCGCTACGAACATCTCGTGCGGCGGCCGGCCCTGCGCAGTGCGCACAGCGGCTGGAAGTCGTACCCGGTGGAGATCGAGGCCACGCTGGACGCAGGCGCCTTCACCATCGAACTCGTCACCGAAGTGCTGTATTCGAGCACCTGTCCGGCCTCCGCCGCGCTCGCGCGCCAGCTCGTCCGGCAGCAGTTCGCCAGCGATTTCCCGGATGCCGCTCCCCTCGAGCGGGAAGCCGTCCTCGACTGGCTCGGCAGCGAACGCGGCATGGTCGCCACCCCGCATGCGCAACGCAGCGCCGCGCGCCTGCGCCTGCGTCTGTCGCCAGCCTTCGATTTTCCCGTCACCGACGTCATCGACCTCGCCGAACGCGCACTCGCCACGCCGGTACAGACGGCGGTCAAGCGCGAGGACGAGCAGGCCTTCGCCCTGCTCAACGGCCGCAACCTGATGTTCTGCGAGGACGCCGCCCGCCGCCTCAAGCAGGCCCTCGACGCCGACGAACGCATCCTCGATTTCCGCCTGCGCGCGAGTCATTTCGAGAGCCTGCATCCGCACGATGCGGTGGCGATCGCTGTGAAGGGGGTGGTGGGAGGGTTTGTGGCGGGGGTGGAGGGGTAGCGTTCGGCTTTGGCATCAACGCCTTTGTCCCGTCCCGACATGGTCATGTCGGCGAAGGTCGGGATCCAGCTCCTGCCTTGGCTCTTCGCGCTCTCTTGGGTGTGTTGAACTTTGGTGCTCGCCTCGGCGGTGTCCTGGCATCGTCATTCCGGGTTGGGCAGGCATCCCGCTCCTGGCTTTGGTTCTTCGCTCTCTCTTGGGTGTGTTGAACCACGGTTCCGCTCGCCTCGGCGGCGAGCGGAACCCATGGTTCGACACACCCAAGAGAATGCGAAGAGCCAAGGCATAGGAGATGTCGGCCTCCACCAGCATGACGGCGCAAGGGCGCCTTCGAGGCGAGCGGAACCAAAGGTCCGGCCTTCGCCAGAATGACGACGATCAGAGTCGCCGAGGCGAGGGGAATCCGTGACTCAATGCCTGCGCTCGAGCACGAGTTGCGGATCGACCCGCACGTCGAACCAGTTCATGCCCCAGTGCAGGTGCGGACCGCTGGCCCGGCCGGTGGCGCCGACGGCGCCGATCGTCCGGCCTTGTTCGACGTGCTCGCCGACGCGCACGTCGATGCGCGAGAGGTGCAGGAAGTTCGAGCTGACGCCATGGCCGTGGTCGATGACGACGGTGCCGCCGGTAAGGTAGAGGCCGGGATCGGCAAAGCTGACGATGCCGCCGGCGGGTGCGATCACCGGGGTGCCGGTGGCTGCGGCGATGTCCATGCCGGAATGGGCGCTGCCGGGTTTGCCGTTGTACACGCGCTGGTTGCCGAAGCGGCCACTGATGCGGCCTTCGACCGGGCGAACGAATTTCGCGGCAAAGTCGCTGCGCGCGTCGTCACGTTCGCGGGCGGCGGCGACGCGTGCCTGTTCGCGGCGGATGCGCTCGGCGATGTCGGCGGGCGGGTCGACCGTCTTCGGCGGGACGCCGTCGACCTTCTCCAGCGGCCAGTCACGCGCGAACACATCGATGGTTACGCTGTCGCGGCGGCCATCCGGCGACTCGATGTCGAGTGCGAGCGGACCCTTCTCGTCGCGGCCAACGCCGAACACGACGGTGCCCCAGGCGGTCACCCGCAGCACACGCCCGCGATGCTGGACGACACTGCCGGCCGGCACCTTGCCGAACACCAGGGCGCCCTGGGAAACGCGCGGCGGAAATACCGTGTCCGCAGCCGTCGCGCATGCAGCGGCGCACAGCGACAGCAGGTAGAAGGCGAGGGTGAGGCGGCGTGCCATCAGCGATCGAAGGCGAGACGCTGGCCGCGCACGCCATCGTCGATGCGTCCCGCATGCCAGCCGAGCCGGCCGTTGACGAAGGTGGCGACGATGCTGGAGCGGAACGTGGTGCCCTCGAACGGCGACCAGGCGCATTTGGACAGCACTTCCTCGCGCGTGACCGTGTGCGGCTTGCGCGGATCGACGAGGACGAGATCGGCCGCATGGCCTTCGCGCAGGTAGCCGCGTTCGCGCACGCCGAACAGCGTGGCCGGCGCGTGGCTGACCGCTTCGACCATGCGCTCGAGGGTGAGCTTGCCGTCGAACACGCGTTCGAGCGCGCATTGCAGGGCGAACTGCACGAGCGGCAGACCCGACGGTGCGGACGTGTAGGGGTTGCGCTTCTCCTCGAGCAGATGCGGGGCGTGGTCGGTGGCGAGCACGTCGATGCGCGAGTCGGCGACCGCGGCGGTGATGCGCTCGCGATCGTCGGCGGTCTTGATCGCCGGGTTGCACTTGATGAGGTGGCCGAGGCGTTCGTAGTCGGCGTCGCAGAAGTGCAGGAAGTGCACGCAGGTCTCGGCGGTGATGCGCTTGCCGGCGACCGGGCCCGGCTCGAACAGGGCGAGTTCGTCGGCGGTGGAGATGTGCAGCACGTGCAGGCGCGAGCCGTGGCGCCTTGCCAGATCGATGGCGAGGCGGGTCGAACGGATGCAGGCTTCGCGCGAGCGGATCAGCGGATGCTGCGCGGCGGGGATGTCGTCTCCCCACTGCGCGCGCGCCTTCTCCTCGTTGGCGAGGATGGTCGGGGTGTCCTCGCAGTGGGTGATGATCGGCACCGGCGCATCGCGGAAGATCGCATCGAGCACGGCCGGGTCGTCGACCAGCATGTTGCCCGTGGAAGCCCCCATGAACACCTTGAGTCCCGGCACCGTCGCCGGATCGATGGCGCGGATTTCCCCGATGTTGTCGTTGGTGGCGCCGAAGTAGAAGGCGTAGTTGACGCGTGCATGTTCGGCGCCGCGCCGGTACTTGTCCTCGATCGCCTCGCGCGTGACCGCCGGCGGGCGGGTGTTGGGCATCTCCATGAAGCTGGTGATGCCGCCGGCCAGGCAGGCCCGCGATTCGCTGGCGATGTCGGCCTTGTGTTCGAGGCCGGGCTCGCGGAAGTGCACCTGGTCGTCGATCATGCCGGGAAGCAGCCAGGCGCCGGCGGCGTCGAAGACCTCCTCGCCCGGCAGCGCGGCAAGGGAAGCGTCGATGCGTTCGATGCGGCCGTCGCGGATGCGCAGGTCGGCTTCGAAGCGGCGGCCCTCGTTGACGAGGAGGGCATTGGTGACGAGCCGGTTGGTCATGGCGGGCCTTCGGTCGGGGGAGGAGCCGCGCGGCGTGGCAGCCAGCGGAAGTCCGGGGGAACGGGATCGTTGCCGCCTTCGCACAACGGGTGGCAGCGCGCGATGCGGCTGGCGCCGAGCCAGCAGCCGCGCCATGCGCCGAAACGCGCGACGGCGATGCGGGTGTAGTCGGAACAACTCGGATGGAACCGGCAGCGCTGCCCGAGCAGTGGACTGATCCAGCGCTTGTAGAAGGCGATCGGAACGAGGATCAGGCGTGACACTGGGGACTGCCGTCAATCGCGCACAAGCGCTGGCCGCGGCGGAGGGAACTTCGGTTGCCGGGGGCGGGTTCTTAGGCTATAACACGCGGCCGCCGGGTCACAAGGTAAGTTCGGAAATGGCGAAGACGAAGACCAAGCCGCGTTCGAATGCCAAGCCAGCCAAGGTTTCCGCGAAGGCCAAGCCGGCGGCGAAGGCGAAGAGCAGCGCGCCCGCAAAGTCCGCGGCGAAAAAGCCGGCGGCCAAAGCCGCGTCCAGGCCTGCCTCGAAGGCGGTTGCGAAGCCGGTGGCAAAGAAGCCGGTGGCGAAGCCGTCCGTCAAGGCGGTGACCAGGGCGAAGCCGACGGCGAAAGCGAAACCGGTCGCGAAGGCGAAGCCGGCGAGTGCGGCCAGGAAGCCGGTCGCTGCGAAGAAACCCGCTGCACCCGCGCGCAAGCCGGCGGCCGCGACCCGGGCGCCGGCCAAGCCGGCAGCCAAGGCGGTCAAGGGCAGTGCCCGCGCGACACCCCCATCCACGAAGACCAGCAAGAGTTCCGTGACCGCAACGAGCAAACCGAAATCCCCGTCGGCCGGCGTGTCGGCGACGCTGAAGGCACGGGCCGTGCCGTCGCCGAGTGACACCGGCGTGACCATGCAGGACGGCCGTTACGCGCTGCCTGCGAACATCCGCATCGACCTCCCCAACGGCTACCGTCCGTCGTCGAAGGAGGAGTACATGAACCCGCGGCACCTCGAGTTCTTCCGTCGCAAGCTGCAGGGCTGGCGCGAGGAACTGGTCGAGGAGTCCAAGCAGACCATCGAGAACCTGCGTGACGAGGTCCGCGACGTCGGCGACGAGGCCGAGCGTGCCACGCGCGAAACCGAGAACTCGCTCGAACTGCGCACGCGCGACCGTTACCGCAAGCTGATCGCCAAGATCGACAAGGCCCTCAAGCGCATCGAGGAAGGCCGCTACGGCTTCTGCGAGGAAACCGACGAGGAAATCGGCCTCGACCGGCTCGAGGCGCGTCCGATCGCCACGCTGTGCCTGGATGCCCAGGAACGCTGGGAACACCGCCAGAAGCAGATGGGCGACTGATGGAATGCCGGGATTCGGACGGCGGAAGTCGGCGGCCGGAACGGCTTCCGCGTTTCCCGTCGGGCGACCCGCGCGTGCGGATGTCGCCGGCCATCGTGCGTTTCCGGTTCCCGACTGATTCCCGCTCCCCGTGAGCGCGAGACGCTTTTTCGGCACCGACGGCATCCGCGGCCGGGTCGGCGAGTGGCCGATCACGGCCGAGTTCATGCTCAAGCTCGGCCGTGCTGCGGGTGCGGTGCTGGCACGTGGCGGCGACAAGCCGGTCGTCCTGATCGGCAAGGACACGCGCGTTTCCGGCTACATGTTCGAGTCGGCGCTGCAGGCCGGCCTGCTCGCCGCCGGTGCCGACGTGCGCCTGCTCGGTCCGATGCCGACGCCCGGCGTCGCCTATCTCACCCGTTCGATGCGCGCCGATGCCGGCATCGTCATCAGCGCCTCGCACAATCCCCATCATGACAACGGCGTGAAGTTCTTCTCGGCGATCGGCGAGAAGCTCGATGACGACGTCGAGCGCGCGATCGAGGAGGGCATCGAGGCGCCGTTCACCACCGTTGCCTCGGAAGCGGTCGGCAAGGCCGCGCGCATCGACGACGCCTCGGCGCGCTACCTCGAGTTCTGCAAGTCGACCGTGGCGCGCTCGTTCCACCTGCATGGCCTGCACATCGTGCTCGACTGCGCGCACGGCGCCACCTACCAGATCGCGCCGAAGATGTTTGCCGAACTCGGTGCGCGCGTCACCGCGATCGGCAATCGCCCGGATGGCCTCAACATCAACCGCGAAGTCGGCTCGACGCATCCGGCGTCGCTGGCCAGGGCGGTGGTCGAGGCCGGCGCCGACCTCGGCATCGCATTCGACGGCGACGGCGACCGCCTGCAGATGGCCGACCGCCACGGTCGCCTCGTCGACGGCGACGAACTGCTCTACATCCTTGCCTGCGACTGGCACGCCCAGGGACGCCTGCGCGGGCCGGTGGTCGGCACGCTGATGAGCAATTTCGGTCTCGAGCAGGCGCTCGGCGGCCTCGGCGTGCCGTTCCTGCGCGCCAGCGTCGGCGACCGCTACGTCATGCAGATGCTGCGTGAACATGCGGGCGTGCTCGGCGGGGAGACCTCGGGCCACATCCTCTGCCTCGACCGCGCCACCACCGGCGATGCCATCGTCAGTGCGCTGCAGGTGCTCGACGTGCTCGTGCGCAACGAGCGCACGCTCGAGGAGCAGGCCGGTGCCATGCACAAGGTGCCGCAGACCACGATCAACGTGCGTGCCGCCGGCGGTGCGGCGCTGGTTGCCGATGCCGGCGTGCAAGGCGTGCTGGCCCGGGTCCGCGGCGAGCTCGAGGGGCAGGGGCGGGTCGTGTTGCGACCCTCGGGCACCGAGCCGCTGGTGAGGGTGACCGTCGAGTCGGCCGATGCCGCCCAGGTCGAGCGCCTTTCCGCCGAACTGGCCGAGGCCGTGCGCGCAGCTGCCGCGCGCGTTTCCTGAGCCGATCGGCGACAATGGGCCTCCCGCCGGAGGTGCTCCGATGAAGCAGGTTCCCACGCTCGACATTCGCCGCTACGACAGTGACCGCGAGGCATTCGTCGCCGAAATCGGCGCGGCCTATCGCGAATTCGGCTTCTGCTGCATCAGCGGACACGGGATCCCGGCGGCGGCCATCGACGCGGCCTACGATGCCTTCCAGCGCTTCTTCGCGCTGCCGCCGGAGGTCAAGCTCAAGTACCACGTTCCGGGTGGCGGGGGCGCGCGCGGCTACACGCCGTTCGGCATCGAGACGGCGAAGGATTCGAAGTATCCGGATCTCAAGGAATTCTGGCACGTCGGTCGGGAGATTCCGCGCGACTCCAGGTATGCCGAGGTGATGCCGCCGAACCTGTGGCCCGACGAGGTCCCGGGTTTCCGCGAGCACGGCTACGGACTCTACGAGGCCCTCGACGCACTCGGCACGCGCGTGCTGCGTGCGCTCGCCCTGCATATCGGCCTGCCCGAGCACTACTTCGCCGACAAGACGGATTTCGGCAACTCGATCCTGCGGCCGATCCATTATCCGCCGATCGAATCCGGCGACATTCCCAACGTGCGCGCCGGTGCGCACGAGGACATCAACTTCATCACCTTGCTGGTCGGCGCCAGCGCGGCCGGCCTCGAGGTGCTGACCCGCGAAGGCGAATGGCTGCCGATCACCACGGAAGGCGATGCCATCGTGGTCAATATCGGCGACATGCTGCAGCGCCTGACCAACCACGTCTATCCGTCGACCACCCACCGGGTGACCAACCCGCGCGATGGCAACGCGCGCAAGCCGCGCTATTCGGTGCCGTTTTTCCTGCATCCGAATCCCGATGTCGACCTCGACGTGCTGCCCGCTTGCGTGACGGCCGACAATCCGAAGCGCTACGCCAGCTCGATCACGGCGCACGAGTACCTGCTCGAGCGCCTGCGCGAAATCAAGCTGATCTGAGCATGACGCCCGCCGCTGGTGGCTCCGCGCCGGGCGGGCGGCAGGCATGGCGGATTTTGGCCGGCATCGACTTGCGGGCGCGCTTGTCTGCATCAGTCCGCCGATGCCTTGCGGAAGCGCCGGCTGCGGCGGCCGATCATGCGCAGGGCGAGGCCGTCGGGCAGCAGCTTGAACAGCGTCTTGATCAGGCGGTTGACGCGGCCGTTCACGTACACCGCGTCACCGCGCTCGACGGCGTCGAGGCCCTGGCGGACCACGGTCTCGGCGTCCATCCACATCCACGACGGCAGTTTCGACATCAACGCCCGCGAGCCGGTGACATCGTGGAATTCGGACCAGGTGAAGCCGGGGCAGAGCGCGCAGACGTGGATGCCTTCGGCGCCGTATTCGAGCGTGAGTGCCTGCGAGAGCTTGACGAGCCAGCTCTTGGCGCCGGCGTAGAGGGTCTGGCCTGCCGAGCCCGGCACGTGCGCGGCCAGCGAGGCGACATTGATGATGCGGCCGTGGCCGCGTTTGCGCATGCCGGGCAGCAGGCGGTGGCAAAGTTCGGTCGGTGCGGTCACCAGCACCTGCAGGAAGTTCGCCTGCACCTCCCACGGCTGGGCGAGGAAATAGCCGGTGACCCCGTAGCCGGCATTGTTGACCAGCAGGTCGATGGCCAGGCCCTTGCCTTCGGTCCCGGCGACGAGCAAGGCCGGCGCAGCCGGATCGGCGAGATCGCAGGGAAGCACGTGCACGTCCACGCCGAAACCGGCGCGCAGCTCCGCGGCCAGCTGTTCGAGGCGCCCGGTCCGGCGCGCGGTCAGCACCAGATCGTGGCCGCGACGCGCCAGTTCGCGCGCGAAGGCGGCACCGATGCCGGCCGAGGCGCCGGTGACGAGGGCGTATCCGCGGAGTTTTGCATTCATTCGGGGGGCCTTGCCGAGGGCAGGCGGGAAGGGTAACCGGCCGCCGGGTTTCCGGTATGCCGCCCCGGCGCACGGCGGCGCGGGCCGAGCCTCATTCGCGCTCCGCGATCCGCCCCGCAGGCTGCGGCAATCCGCCCGCGGTTTGCGGCCTCCGCAGCGCACGGCTATCCTTCGCGGCCATTTCGCAGGACCCGTCATGATGCGTCGCAAGCTGGTCGCCGGAAACTGGAAGATGCACGGATCGCGGGCGATGGCGCGCGAACTGGTCGCGGCGGTGGCCGAAGTCGCCGCCGGTGCCGCCGACGTGGACGTCGCCGTGATGCCGCCGTTCCCGTACATCGCCGGCCTCGTCGATGCCCACCCCGGATCGGCGCTTGCTTTCGGTGCCCAGGATCTCAGCGAGCATGCCGGCGGTGCCCGCACCGGCGAGGTGTCGGCGGCGATGCTCGCCGACATCGGTTGCCGTTACGTGCTGGTCGGCCATTCCGAGCGTCGCCAGTACCATGGCGAGACCGATGCCGTGGTTGCCGGCAAGTTCGTTGCGGCGCAGGCCGCCGGCCTGCTGCCGGTGCTCTGCGTCGGCGAGTTGCTCGAACACCGCGATGCGGGGGAAACCGAGGCGGTGGTCGGCGCCCAGCTCGATGCGGTGGTCGCCCGCGCCGGGATCGCGGCTTTCGCCGCTGCCGTGCTTGCCTACGAGCCGGTCTGGGCGATCGGCACCGGCCGCACCGCGACGCCGGAGCAGGCCGCTCAGGTTCATGCCTTCCTGCGTGGAAAACTTTCCGCACACGATGCTACAATCGCTGACTCGCTGCGCATCCTCTACGGTGGCAGCGTGAAGGCCGCCAATGCCGGCGAGCTCTTCGCGATCCCCGACATCGATGGCGGGCTGATCGGCGGAGCCTCGCTCGTGGCGGCCGAGTTCATTCCGATAATCGAAGCGGCGCGCAACGCCGCCGTTCAGGTGCAGACCCGATAGATGATTCCGATCATTGCCCAGGTTTTCTATGTGCTGATCGCCGTAGCGATGATCACGCTGATCCTCATGCAGCGTGGCGCGGGAGCCAATGCCGGCTCCGGCTTCGGCGGTGGTGCTTCTGCGACCGTCTTCGGTGCGCGCGGCTCGGCCAACTTCCTGTCGCGCAGCACGGCGGTCCTTGCCACTTTGTTCTTCCTGCTCAGCCTCGGCATGGGCATTTTCCACGGCCGCCCGGGCCCCGTCAGCGATATCGACGACCTCGGCGTGATGTCCGGCGTTTCGGCGCAGCAGCCTGCGCCCGCATCGGCTGAAGTCCCGGCGGCAACGCCGGCGGCGACGCCCGCTGCGGACATCCCGGCCCCGCTGCCCGCCGACGCGGCGCAGCCGGCAACCGGGACAGGCGAGCCGACCGACGTGCCGGCGCCCGCGGAAAAGGGGAAGGACGGAGCTTGACAGCGTTGCCCAGGTGGCGGAATTGGTAGACGCACTACCTTGAGGTGGTAGCGGCGAGAGCTGTGGGGGTTCGAGTCCCCCCTTGGGCACCAATCTGAAAGTAACCGTCGTTGTCGTGCGTTTGCGACAACCGCTGATGCGCTGCCAGGCGCGGAGGTGCGTGTGCTGAGCGAGTATTTCCCGGTACTGCTTTTCCTCGCAGTAGCGGCCGTGATCGGCGTGGCCCTGCTGGTCCTCGGCAACCTGTTCGGCCCGAAGAAGCCGGCCGCGGAGAAAGCCGCGCCGTACGAGTGCGGCTTCGAGGCGTTCGAGGACGCGCGCATGAAGTTCGACGTGCGCTACTACCTCATCGCCATCCTCTTCATCATCTTCGACCTCGAGATCGCCTTCGTCATCCCGTGGGCGGTGGTGTTCGGCGACCTCGGCCTGTTCGGCCTCGCCGAGATGGGCGTGTTCATCGGCCTGCTCGTGCTCGGCTTCATCTACGTCTGGAAGAAGGGAGCGCTCGAATGGGAATGAGCGACACCATCAGCCGGATCATGCACAACCCGGCACCATCCGGACCGGTCGACGACATCCTGCGCCCCGGCGACGACAACCCGCTGCTCGAGCGCGGCTTCGTCACCGCGCGCATGGACGAGCTGGTCAACTGGGCCCGCACCGGCTCGATGTGGCCGGTCACCTTCGGTCTCGCCTGCTGCGCGGTGGAAATGATGCACGCCGGTGCCGCGCGCCTGGACCTCGACCGCAACGGCGTGATCTTCCGTCCGTCACCGCGCCAGTCCGACGTGATGATCGTGGCCGGCACCCTGGTCAACAAGATGGCGCCGGCATTGCGCAAGGTCTACGACCAGATGCCCGAGCCGAAATGGGTCATCTCGATGGGCTCGTGCGCGAACGGCGGCGGCTACTACCACTATTCGTATGCGGTGGTGCGTGGCTGCGACCGCGTCGTGCCGGTCGATGTCTATGTCCCGGGCTGCCCGCCGACGGCCGAGGCGCTGATCCACGGCATCCTGCAGTTGCAGAAGAAGATCCGGCGCACGAACACCATCGCGCGTTGAGCGCGATGGAACGAACACGGCGGGGCAGGAGCCCCTCGTCGAGGTCGCAGGACGCAACCCATTCCCGGCGGCAGCAGCGATGACAGCATCCCCATCCCCGTTTGTGCAGAAGCTCGAGGCCATGCTTGGCCACCGGCTGGTGTCGGCGGTCGAGCGTCTTGGCGAGACGACCATCGAGGTCCTGCCGGAGAACTGGCTGGCGGTGGCGCATGCGTTGCGCGACGAACCCGCATTCCGCTTCGACCTGCTGATCGACGTCTGCGGCGTCGACTACCTCGGCTATGGCGAAGTCGAGTGGGACACCAGCGACGTTTCCTCCGAGGGCTTCTCGCGCGGCGTCGAGGGCGCCGGTCCCGGCCGCTTCCGCTGGGAAGACCGCCCGCGGCCGGCCGCGATCCCGCGCCGCTTCGCCGTCGTCGTCCACCTGCTTTCGCTCGAGCACAACCAGCGCCTGCGCCTGCGCGGGTTCTGCACCGACGACGAACTGCCGGTGATGCCGTCCCTGGTCGGAATCTGGTCCGGCGCCGACTGGTTCGAGCGCGAGGCCTTCGATCTCTTCGGCATCGTCTTCGAAGGACATCCCGACCTGCGCCGCATCCTCACCGACTACGGCTTCGTCGGGCATGCCTTCCGCAAGGACTTCCCGCTGATCGGCAACGTCGAGGTGCGTTATGACCCCGACAAGCGGCGGGTCGTCTACGAACCGGTATCGATCGAGCCGCGCGTGCTGGTGCCGCGCACGATCCGCGACGATTCGCGCTACGAGCAGGCCCGGGCCGAGGCGAAGAAATGAAAGCCAAAGCCAAAGCCTTCGACACGGAGCACACGGAGCACACGGAGAAAAAGAACGGAAATGCTCCTGCTTTCTCCGTGTGCTCCGTGTGCTCCGTGTTTCAATGTCTTCCCTTGATCTTGATGTAGTGCGGACCGCGTCGACATGCAGGAAATCAAGAACTACACGATGAACTTCGGCCCGCAGCATCCCGCTGCGCATGGTGTGCTGCGCCTCGTGCTGGAAATGGACGGCGAAACGGTCGTGCGCGTCGATCCGCACGTCGGCCTTCTGCATCGCGGCACCGAGAAGCTTGCCGAGTCCAAGCCGTTCAACCAGTCGATCGGCTACATGGACCGCCTCGACTACGTGTCGATGATGTGCAACGAGCACGCCTACGTTCGCGCGATCGAGGCGCTGCTCGGCATCGAGGTGCCGGAGCGGGCGCAGTGGATCCGCACGATGTTTGACGAGATCACGCGCATCCTCAACCACCTCATGTGGATCGGCTCGAACGGCCTCGATCTCGGTGCGATGGCGGTGTTCCTTTACGCGTTCCGCGAACGCGAGGAGCTGATGGACTGCTACGAGGCGGTCAGCGGCGCGCGCATGCACGCGGCCTACTACCGGCCCGGCGGCGTCTATCGCGACCTGCCGGCACAAATGCCGAAGTATCGCGAGTCGCGCTGGCACAAGGGCGCCGACCTCGATCGCATGAATGCGTGGCGCGAGGGCTCGATGCTCGACTACCTCGAGCAGTTCTGCGCCGATTTCCCCGCCAAGGTCGACGAGTACGAGGAACTGCTCACCGGCAACCGAATCTGGAAGCAGCGCACCGTCGACATCGGCGTGGTTTCGCCCGAGGCGGCGCGCGCGTGGGGCATGACCGGACCGATGCTGCGCGGCTCGGGCATCGCCTGGGATCTGCGCAAGAAGCAGCCGTACGCGAAGTACGCCGAGGTGGACTTCGACATCCCGGTCGGCAGCAACGGCGATTGCTACGACCGTTATCTCGTGCGCGTCGCCGAGATGCGCGAATCCAACCGCATCATCCAGCAGTGCGTGAAGTGGCTGCGCGCGAATCCGGGCCCGGTGATCGTGCAGAACTACAAGGTCGCACCGCCGAAGCGCGAAGAGATGAAGGACGACATGGAAGCCCTTATCCACCACTTCAAGCTGTTCACCGAGGGCTACAGTGTGCCGGCCGGAGAGGTGTATGCGGCGGTCGAGGCGCCGAAGGGCGAGTTCGGCTGTTACCTCGTCTCGGACGGCGCCAACAAGCCGTTCCGCGTCAAGCTGCGCGCGCCGGGCTTCGCCCATCTGTCCTCGATGGACGCCATCGTGCGCGGCCACATGCTCGCCGACGTCGTCGCCATGATCGGCACCTACGATGTCGTGTTCGGGGAGATCGATCGATGAAGACCGGACTGCCGAACCGGCGACCGGCGGATGCCGCCGCGGTCATGCCTTGCGTCGCGATCCTGCCGTCGCCGAATCCCTCCATGTCGGCCATGCCCCGTTCCCGATTCCCGGTGCGCTCCCCATGAAAATCACAGGCACCCACGACGAAATCAAGGATGTCGATCCGATGGTCGCGCTCGGCGAGGACACTCGCCGGCAGATCGATCACTGGTTGACGAAGTTTCCCGCCGACCGCCGGCGCTCGGCGCTGATCCAGGCGTTGTTCGCCGCCCAGCAGCAGAATGGCGGCTTCCTCACCGACGCGCTCATCGTCGCGGTGGCGAAGTACCTCGATCTGCCGCAGGTGTGGGCGTTCGAGGTGGCAAGCTTCTATTCGATGTTCGAGACGAAGCCGGTCGGCCGCAACAACGTCGCCATCTGCACGAACATCTCGTGCTGGCTCAACGGTGCCGAGGACATCGTGCGCCATTGCGAGAAGAAGCTCGGCACCCGCCTCGGTGAATCGACGCCGGACGGGCGCATCTACCTGAAGAAGGAAGAGGAGTGTCTCGCCGCCTGCTGCGGCGCGCCGATGATGGTCGTCAATGGCCACTACCACGAGAAGCTCGACACGGCGAAGGTCGACGAGATTCTCGACGGACTCGAATAGGAGCGTCGCAGCGGCGCAACCTGTGCGCGAAATGTCCCGCACAGGCTGCACTCCTGCAGAGAACAAACCCATGACATACGGTCCAGCACCCCAGCCCCATCAGGTCGTCTACACGACCCTGCACAAGCCCAAGCCGTGGTCGCTCGAGAACTATCTCGCGACCGGCGGCTGGCAGGCGTGGAAGAAGATCCTCGCCGAGAAACCCGACCCGGCGACGATCGTCGAGGAAGTGAAGAAGAGCGGATTGCGCGGCCGCGGCGGCGCCGGCTTCCCGACCGGACTGAAGTGGTCGTTCATGCCGAAGGGCACGATGCAGAAGTACATCCTCTGCAATTCCGACGAATCAGAGCCCGGCACGTGCAAGGACCGCGACATCCTGCGTTTCAATCCGCATGCCGTGCTCGAAGGCCTCGCCATCGCCTGCTACGCGACCGGGTCGACCGTTGCCTACAACTACATGCGCGGCGAGTTCCACCATGAACCGTTCGAGCACATCGAGGAGGCACTGGCGGAGGCCTATGCCGCCGGCATGCTCGGCAAGGACATCCAGGGCAGCGGCATCGATGTCGACATCCACAACGCGCTCGGCGCAGGTGCCTACATCTGCGGCGAGGAAACCGCGCTGATGGAATCGCTCGAAGGCAAGAAGGGCCAGCCCCGCTACAAGCCGCCGTTTCCGGCCAATTTCGGCCTCTACGGCCGGCCGACCACGATCAACAACACCGAGACCTATGCCTCGGTGCCGGCGATCCTGCGCAACGGCGGCGAGTGGTTCCTCAACCTCGGCAAGCCGAACAACGGCGGCCCGAAGATCTTCTCGGTGTCCGGCCACGTCAACCGTCCCGGCAATTACGAGATCCGCCTCGGCACCTCCTTCGCCGAGCTGCTGGAAATGGCCGGCGGCGTGCGCAACGGCAACCAGCTGAAGGCGGTGATTCCGGGTGGCTCGTCGATGCCGGTGCTGCCGGGCGAGACGATGATGGGCCTGACCATGGACTACGACGCCATCCAGAAGGCCGGTTCCGGCCTCGGTTCCGGCGCGGTCATCGTCATGGACGAGACCACCTGCATGGTGCGCGCCTGCCAGCGCATCGCCCGCTTCTACTACGCCGAATCCTGCGGCCAGTGCACGCCGTGCCGCGAAGGCACCGGCTGGATGTACCGCATGCTGACGCGCATCGTCGAAGGCAAGGCCGAACTCGGCGACCTCGACATGCTCAAGTCGGCGGCCGGCCAGATCGAGGGCCACACCATCTGTGCATTCGGCGAGGCGGCGGCCTGGCCGGTGCAGGGCTTCCTGCGCCACTACTGGCACGAATTCGAGTACTTCTTCAGCCACGGCCGCTCGATGGTCGAGTCCCGCCTCGGAGCCGCCGCATGAGCGCCCAGCCCGTCAATCCGGACGTGCCGCCCGATCACGTCGCCATCGAGATCAACGGCGAGCGGACCTTCGCGCCGAAGGGTTCGATGATCATCCAGGCCGCGGACCGCCTCGGCATTGCCATTCCGCGCTTCTGCTACCACGAGAAGCTGCCGATCGCCGCGAACTGCCGCATGTGCATGGTCGAGGTCGAGATGGGCGGCAAGCCGATGCCGAAGCCGCAGCCGGCCTGCGCGACGCCGGTCGCCGACGGCATGAAGATCTTCACCCAGTCGCAGCGCGCGTTGTCCGCGCAGCGAAACGTGATGGAGTTCCTGCTGATCAACCACCCGCTCGACTGCCCGATCTGCGACCAGGGCGGCGAGTGCGAGTTGCAGGACCTGTCGATGGGTTATGGCCGCTCGGTCAGCCGCTTCGTCGAACGCAAGCGCACGATTCCCGACGAGGACCTCGGCCCGCTCGTCGAGACCGGGATGACGCGTTGCATCCAGTGCACGCGCTGCGTGCGCGTGATGGCCGAAGTGGCCGGCACCTTCGAACTCGGCGGCATGGAACGCGGCGAGCGCCTGCAGATCGGCACGTATGTCGGCAAGCCGCTGATGAGCGAGTTGTCCGGCAACGTCATCGACGTCTGCCCGGTCGGCGCGCTGACCAACAAGCCGTTCCGCTTCCGCGCCCGCGCCTGGGAGCTGGTCGCGCGCGAATCGATCGGCTACCACGATGCGCTCGGTTCCAACCTCTGGCTGCACACGCGCCGCGGCGAAGTGCTGCGCACGGTGCCGCGCGACAACGAGGCGATCAACGAGTGCTGGCTGTCCGATCGCGACCGCTGGAGCCACCAGGGGCTCGAAGCCGACGACCGTGCGCGCCGCCCGCTGGTCAAGCGGGACGGCAGCTGGCACGAGGTCGAATGGGACGAAGCACTGCGCGCCGCCAGCGACGCCCTGCGCGCGCTGCCGCGCGGCGATCTCGGCGTGCTCGTGCAGGCGGCGACATCGAGCGAGGAAGGCGGTTTGCTGCGGCGTCTCGCCGACGGCCTCGGCAGTGCGCATCTGGATCATCGCCTGCGTGCGCTCGACCTCTCCGACCGTGCCGCCGCAAGCACCTTCGAGATGCCGTTCGCGGCCATCGAGAAGGCCGACGTCATCGTCCTCGCCGGTTGCGATCCGCGCAGCGAAGTGCCGCTGCTCGGCGCACGCCTGCGCAAGGCGGCGAAGGGCGGGGCGCGCATCCATGCGCTCGGCACGCTGGCCCTCGACCCGGCCTTTGCCCTCGCCAGCGAGCGCGTGTTGACGCCTGCCGCACTGGTCGAGGCGATGTTCGATCTCGCCAAGGCGGCCAATGATGCGGGCCATCTGCCGGAATCCGGCGCGCTTGCGCAGGCGATCTCCGGCCGCACCGCCGATGCCGCTGCGGTCGGTCTCGCAAAGGCCCTCGCCGACGCCGGTTCGGCGGTCATCGTCCTCGGCGAGTCGGTCACCGCCCATGCCGACGCGGCCTGGCTGCGGCTGGCCGCGCGCTTCGTCGCCAACGCCAGCGGCGCTGCCTGCAACGAGATTCCGCTCGGCGCCAATGCGATCGGCCTCGGCCGCGCGGGCGTGCTGCCGCAGGGCGAGGGCCTCGATGCCCGCGCCCAGATCGCCGCGCCGCGCAAGGGTTACCTCCTGTACGGCATCGAGTCGCCGCTGGATTTCGCCGACGGTGCCGCGGCGTGGAAGGCGTTCGCCGGCGCCGACCGGGTGGTCGCATTCTCGGCCTACGCCAGCGATTCGCTGAAGGACGTCGCCGACGTGATCCTGCCGATCGGCCTGCTGCCCGAGATCGACGCGACCTTGAGCAATCTCGATGGCACCGCGCAGCGCGTCAGCGCCGGCGCAAGGCTGCCGGGTGATGCCCGCCCGGGCTGGAAGGTGCTGCGCGCGCTCGGCGCCGCGCTCGCCCTCGACGGATTCGCCTTCACCACGATCGAAGAAGTGCGTGCCGGCCTTGCCGACATCGCACCGGCCCCGCTGGCGGCGCCCGCGCCGCGCTCGGCGGTGCCGGCGAACGCGCTCGTGCGCATCGCCACCACGCCGATCTACCGCGCCGATGCCGTGCTGCGCCGCGCCGCTGCGCTCAACGCGCATCCGCTCACCCGCGGTGCCCGCGTCACCCTGCATCCGCAGGATGCGCTCGCCCTCGGTCTCGGCGCCGGCGCCCGTGCCCGCGTCGATGGCGTCGACCTGCCGGTCGAGGTCAGCCGTGCGGTGCCGGCCGGTGCCGCCTGGATCGAATCGGGCTATCCGCAAACCGCCACGCTGCCGCCGGACGGCGCGGCCCTGACGATCACGAGGGCCTGAGCATGCTCGACACGCTGCGCGACAGCCTGCTCGCCTACGGCAACACCGGCCTCGTCGTCTGGGTGGTGCTGAAGATCCTCGCGATCGCCGTGCCGCTGATCGTCTCGGTGGCGATGTTCGTCTACTGGGAGCGCAAGGTCATCGGCTGGATGCACGTGCGCATGGGGCCGAACCAGATCGGTCCGTTCGGCCTGCTGCAGGCCTTCGCCGACGTCTTCAAGCTGCTGTTCAAGGAAGTGGTGCGGCCGAGCATGGCCAACCGCTTCCTGTTCTTCCTTGCCCCGCTGCTCGCGCTGGTGCCGGCCTTCGCGGCATGGTCGGTGATCCCGTTCGATGCCGGCGTCGCGCTGACCCATCTCAACGTCGGCCTGCTGTTCCTGCTGGCGATGACCTCGGCGGGCGTCTACGGCATCATCATCGCCGGCTGGGCGTCGAACTCGCGCTACGCGATGCTCGGCGCGATGCGCGCGGCGGCGCAAACGGTGTCCTACGAGATCGCCATGGGCTTTGCCCTGGTCAGCGTGGTCATCCTCAGCGGCAGCCTCGATCTTTCCGTTATCGTCGAGGGGCAACGCGGCAGCAAGGGCCTGTTCGACTGGTACTGGCTGCCGCTGCTGCCGATGTTCGTCATCTATTTCGTCTCCGGCGTCGCCGAGACCAACCGCGCACCATTCGACGTCGCCGAGGGCGAATCGGAGATCGTCGCCGGCTTCCACGTCGAGTACTCGGGTTCGGCCTTCGCGATCTTCTTCCTGGCCGAATACGCCAACATGATCCTGATCGCCTTCCTCGCCACGGTCCTGTTCATGGGCGGCTGGCTGAGCCCGCTGCAGGGCTGGATCACCGCCGACGTGCCGTGGATCGACTGGCTGTGGAAGGGCGGCTGGCAATGGACCTTCATCAAGGCCTTCCTGTTCTCGTTCTTCTACCTGTGGTTCCGCGCGACGTTCCCGCGCTACCGCTACGACCAGATCATGCGTCTCGGCTGGAAGGTGTTCATCCCGATCACCCTGGTCTGGATCGCCGTCGCAGCGCTGATGAAGTATTTCGGCGTCGTCACCATTGGCGCATGAGCGAGCCAGAGCCCGGATCCGAGCCATGAACAGAGTCGTCCATTACCTGAAAAGCCTCCTGCTGCTCGAGCTTCTCGCCGGCATGTGGCTGACCCTGCGTTACATGTTCAAGCCCAAGTACACGATGCGCTACCCGGAGGAGCGGATCCCGAAGTCGAACCGCTTCCGCGGCCTGCATGCGCTGCGCCGCTATCCGAACGGCGAGGAGCGCTGCATCGCCTGCAAGCTGTGCGAGGCGGTCTGTCCGGCGCTGGCGATCACCATCGACTCGGCGCCGCGCGAGGACGGCACCCGCCGCACCACGCGCTACGACATCGACCTCTTCAAGTGCATCTTCTGCGGGTTCTGCGAGGAATCCTGCCCGGTCGATTCGATCGTCGAGACCGGCATCCACGAGTATCACTTCGAGCAGCGCGGCGAGAACGTCATGACCAAGGCACAACTGCTCGCCATCGGTGACCGCTTCGAAAGCGAGATCGCTGCCGCGCGCGCGCAGGATGCGGCGTTCCGCTGAGCAAACCGGGAGAATCATGGTGACGTTCCAGCTCGTCTGCTTCTACGCCTTCGCCGCCGTGGCTGCTGCAGCCGCGCTCGGCGTCATCAGCGTGAAGAATCCGGTGGTCGCGGCGCTGTGCCTCGTGCTGACCTTCTTCTCGATGGCCTGCGTGTGGCTGCTCGGCGAGGCCGAGTTCCTCGCCATCGCGCTGATCCTCGTCTACGTCGGCGCGGTGATGGTGCTGTTCCTGTTCGTGGTCATGATGCTCGACGTCGACCTCGCCCCGCTGCGCGAGGGCTTCGTGCGCTTCCTGCCGGTCGGCATCGGCATCGCCGTGGTCATGCTGGTCGAGATGCTCATGTTGATCGGCGTGAAGGCACTGGCGGTGCCGTCGGCACCGAATCCGGCCGGCGAGTCGAACATCGCCTGGCTGGCCAACACGCTGTTCCGCGATTTCCTGCTGCCGTTCGAGGTTGCCGCGCTGATCCTGACCGTCGGCCTGATCGCGGCCGTGCCGCTGACCCTGCGCAAGCGCGCCGGCGTGCGCAGCCAGAATCCGGGGCGCCAGGTCATGGTGCAACCGGGCGATCGCCTGCGCATGGTCAGGATGGACGCGGAAACGAAGGGAGGCCCCCGGCCATGATCACGCTTGCCCACTTCCTCACGATCGGCGCGGTGCTGTTCTGCATTGCCGTGGCCGGCATCTTCATCAACCGCAAGAACGTGATCGTCCTGCTGATGTGCCTGGAACTCATGTTGCTGGCGGTCAACACGAACTTCATCGGCTTCTCGCGCCATCTCGGCGATCCGGCCGGTCAGGTGTTCGTGTTCTTCATCCTCACCGTCGCGGCCGCCGAGGCGGCGATCGGTCTCGCGATCCTCGTCGTGCTGTTCCGCAACCGCGCGACGATCGACGTGACCGGCATTGACCGGCTCAAGGGGTGAGTCGGGATTTCGCGCGATGCCGACGGGCATCGCGAGCCGACGAACGGCTCGACACGGACGTCGAGACCGGAACAACGCACCAGGGATGGTTTCTTGAATGAAGGGTGGTTTGTGATCAGCAAGACCATACTACTGATGATCGTCCTCGCCCCGCTCGCCGGTGCCGTGCTTGCGGGCCTGTTCGGACGGCAGATCGGTCGCGTCGGCGCGCATACCGTCACCATCGCCGGCGTCGCACTGAGCTGCGCGCTGTCGATGTACGTGCTGTACGGCCTCGTCTGGGGCGGTGCCGAGGTCTTCAACGAGAACCTCTACACCTGGTTCGCGGTCGGCAAGTACAGCGCCCACGTCGGCTTCCTCGTCGACCGGCTGACCGCGATGATGATGGTGGTCGTCACCTTCGTCTCGTTGATGGTGCACATCTACACGATCGGCTACATGGCCGAGGATGACGGTTACCAGCGCTTCTTCAGCTACATCGCGCTGTTCACCTTCTCCATGCTGATGCTCGTCATGAGCAACAACTTCCTGCAACTGTTCTTCGGCTGGGAAGCGGTCGGGCTCGTTTCCTACCTGCTGATCGGCTTCTGGTTCAAGCGGCCGACGGCGATCTTCGCCAACATGAAGGCGTTCCTCGTCAACCGGGTCGGCGACTTCGGTTTCCTGCTCGGCATCGCCGGCGTGCTGCTGTGGTTCGGTTCGCTCGATTACGCCAGCGTGTTCGCGGTCGCCCGCGACCCGGCGCTCGACATGGGGGCGCGCACGGTCGAGCTGCTGGCCGGACACCCCTGGCATGTCGCCACGATCGTCTGCATCTGCCTGTTCATCGGCGCGATGGGCAAGTCGGCACAGGTGCCGCTGCACGTCTGGCTGCCGGACTCGATGGAAGGCCCGACGCCGATCTCGGCATTGATCCATGCCGCCACCATGGTCACGGCCGGCATCTTCATGGTCGCGCGCATGTCGCCGCTGTTCGAGCTCAGCGAAACCGCGCTGACCTTCGTGCTGGTGATCGGCGCGACCACCGCGCTGTTCACCGGCCTGATCGGCGTCGTGCAGAACGACATCAAGCGCGTGGTCGCCTATTCGACCCTGTCGCAGCTCGGCTACATGACCGTTGCGCTCGGCGTGTCGGCGTACTCGGCGGCGGTGTTCCACCTGATGACGCATGCCTTCTTCAAGGCGCTGCTGTTCCTCGGTGCCGGCTCGGTCATCATCGCCATGCACCACGAGCAGGACATGCGCCACATGGGCGGCTTGCGCAAGCACATGCCGGTCACCTGGATCACCATGTGGATCGGCTCGCTGGCACTGGCCGGCACGCCGTTCTTCTCCGGCTTCTTCTCTAAGGACGCGATCATCGAGGCGGTCCACGCATCGCAGCGGACCGGCGCCGGCTACGCGTATTTCTGCGTGATGGTCGGCGTGTTCGTGACCGCGCTGTACAGCTTCCGCCTGCTCTACATGACCTTCCACGGCAAGGAACGCTTCGTGGTCGACGCGCACCACGGCCATGGCGATCACCACGGCCACCACGCGCCCGGGCACCTCGAGCATGCGCCGCAGGAGTCGCCTTGGGTAGTCACGTTGCCGCTCGTGCTGCTGGCGATTCCGTCGATCGCGATCGGCTGGTTCACCATCGGACCGATGCTGTTCGGCGATTTCTTCGGCTCGGCGATCTTCGTGCGCGAGGCCAACGACGTGATCGCGCGGATCGGCGAAGGCTGGCACGGGCCGCTCGGCTTCGTCCTCCACGGCATCCTGCAGCCGCCGTTCTGGATCGCCCTGGCCGGTTTCGCCACGGCCACCTGGATCTGGCTGTTCCGGCCCGGCATTGCCGATGCGGCGGAGCGCGCACTGAAGCCCGTGCACACGCTGCTCGCCAACAAGTACTGGATCGACGACCTCTACCAGGCCGTGTTCGCCCGTGCCGGCGTCGGCTTCGGACGCGGGCTGTGGCGCATCGGCGATGCCGGCTTGATCGACGGCGCCGTCGTCAACGGCTCGGCCGGCTTCATCGCGCGGGTGTCCGCCAGCGTGCGGCGCCTGCAGTCCGGCTACCTCTACCACTACGCGTTCGCGATGATCCTCGGCCTCATCCTGCTGCTGGCGGGATTGTGGTGGATGACCACTCGCGCTGCAGCCTGATCGACGGGAATCACGACCACCATGGCTGACTGGCCCCTTCTCAGCGTCCTCATCTGGTTGCCGATCGCCGGTTCCGTGGCCGTGCTGGCCTGCGGCCGCCGCGCCGGTACGGCACGCTGGCTGACCCTGCTGCTCGCGCTGGCGACTTTCCTGCTCAGCATCCCGTTGTGGCTGCAATACGACGCCGCGCGCGGCGGCATGCAGTTCGTCGAGTCGCATCCGTGGATCGATGCGCTGAGGGTGTTCTACGCGCTCGGCGTCGACGGCATCGCCGTCGCCCTGATCGTGCTGACGACCTTCACCAGCGTGCTCGTCATCATCGGCGCCTGGGGCTCGGTCGACACCCGCGTGTCGCAGTACATGGCGATGATGCTGCTGCTCGAGGGCATGCTGATCGGCGTGTTCGCGGCGACCGATGCGCTGCTGTTCTACGTGTTCTTCGAGGCCATGCTGATCCCGATGTTCATCCTCATCGGCATCTGGGGTGGGCCGCGGCGCGTCTACGCGACGCTCAAGTTCTTCATCTACACCTTCCTTGGCTCGATCTTCATGCTGGTCGGGCTGATCTACCTGCACATGAAGACCGGCGAGTTCTCGATGGCGGCCTTCGCCCAGGCCACGCTCGGTTCGCGCGAGCAGTTCTGGCTGTTCTTCGCCTTCCTGATCGCGTTCGCGATCAAGGTGCCGATGTGGCCGGTGCACACCTGGCTGCCCGACGCCCACGTCGAGGCGCCCACCGGCGGTTCGGTCGTGCTGGCGGCGATCATGTTGAAGGTCGGCGGCTACGGCTTCATCCGCTTCTCGCTGCCGATCACCCCGGACGCCTCGCAGGAGTACGCCTGGGTGGTGATCGCGATGTCGCTCGTCGCGGTCGTCTACATCGGCTACGTCGCCCTCGTGCAGGACGACATGAAGAAGCTGATCGCCTATTCGTCGATCGCCCACATGGCCTTCGTCACCCTCGGCATCTTCATCACCCTGGCGCTCGTGCGCGTGCACGACAACCCCGATGCCGCCCGTCTCGGCATGCAGGGTGCGATGGTGCAGATGATCTCGCACGGCTTCGTTTCCGGCGCGATGTTCTCCTGCATCGGCGTGCTCTACGACCGCCTGCATTCACGCATGATCCGCGACTACGGCGGGGTGGCGAACTCGATGCCGTGGTTTGCCGCGCTGTTCGTGCTGTTCGCGATGGCCAATTGCGGCCTGCCCGGAACCAGCGGATTCGTCGGCGAGTTCATGGTCGTCCTCGCGACCTTCCAGGACAACGCCTGGGTGGCCGCCGTCGCCGCCTTCACCCTCATCATCGGCGCCGCCTACACGCTGTGGCTGGTCAAGCGGGTGATCTTCGGCGAAGTGACCAATCCGAAGGTGGCCGAGTTCGACGACCTCGACATGCGCGAATGGATCGTGCTCGGTTCGTTTGCCGCCGCCGTGCTGTTCTTCGGCATCTATCCGAAACCGCTGACCGATCTCATGGAGACCTCGGTGCAGCAACTCGTATCGGCCCTGCTGATCGCCAAGGCCTGAGAAACTGACGATGATCGAATTCGACCCGAACGACCTGCTCGCGATCCTGCCGGAACTCGTCCTGCTCGGCGCCACCTGCGTGATCCTGCTCGTCGACCTGTTTCTCAAGCCTTCCCGGCGGGTCATCACCCACACGCTCTCGCTGGCTGCACTGGCGCTGACTTCGGTGTTCGTCTGGAAGGGTGCATTGCCGGCCGGAAAGGGCATCGCCGCGTTCAACGGCATGTTCCTGCACGACGGCATCTCGGTGATCCTCAAGCAGTTCATCCTGCTGACCAGCGCCCTGGCCTTCATCTACGGCCGCAACTACCTGCGCGAGCGCCGGCTGCTGGCCGGAGAGTTCTACCTGCTGGTGCTGTTCGCCACCATCGGCATGATGCTGCTGGTGTCCGCCGGCAGCCTCATCACCGCCTATCTCGGCCTTGAACTGCTCGCCCTCTCCTCGTACGCGCTGGTCGCGCTCAACCGCGAATCGCAGTTGTCCGCCGAGGCCGCGATCAAGTATTTCGTGCTCGGCGCGCTGGCATCGGGCCTGCTGCTCTACGGCATGTCGTTGCTGTACGGCGCGACCGGCACCCTCGACCTGGCCGGCATCCATGGCTCGATCGGCAACGTCGCGCATGCGAACCTGCTTGCCGTCGGCCTCGTCTTCGTCGTCGTCGGCGTCGCCTTCAAGCTCGGGGCCGCTCCGTTCCACATGTGGCTTCCGGACGTTTACCACGGTGCCCCGACCGCGGTGACGATCTTCATCGGCTCGGCGCCGAAACTGGCGGCATTCGGGCTCG
Organism: uncultured Dokdonella sp.; assembly: GCA_934526015.1. Classification (GTDB taxonomy): domain Bacteria; phylum Pseudomonadota; class Gammaproteobacteria; order Xanthomonadales; family Rhodanobacteraceae; genus Dokdonella. The sequence goes on along the minus strand of CAKSZY010000002.1, from coordinate 76,370 downwards.
CCTATCGCCTTTTCGAAGGCGCCCTCGGCGGCTTCGGCGAGCAGTGGTCGATCATGCTGGCCGTGCTCGCGGTCGCCTCGCTCGCGGTCGGCAACCTGTTCGCGATCGTGCAGTCGAACCTCAAGCGCATGCTCGCCTATTCGACCATCTCGCACGTCGGCTTCCTGCTGCTCGGCTTCGTCGGTTCGTCGCCGGCGGGCTATGCGGCGGCGGCGTTCTATGCGATCAGCTACGTGCTGACCGCGGTGGTCGCCTTCGGCATGATCGCGGTACTGGCACGGGCCGGTTTCGAGGCCGAGGAAATCGACGACTTCAAGGGCCTCAACCAGCGCAGCCCGTGGTATGCCGGCATCATGGCGATCGCGATGTTTTCGCTCGCCGGCGTGCCGCCCCTGTTCGGCTTCTTCGCCAAGCTGCTCGTGCTGAAGGCAGCCATCGACGCCGGTTTCCTCTGGCTGGCGATCGTCGCCATCGTGTTCGCGATCATCGGCCTCTACTACTACCTGCGCGTGGTCAAGGTCATGTACTTCGATGCCGCGGCCGATGCCGCCCGGCTGCCGCTGCCGGCCGACCTGCCGCTGCGCTGGGTCATCTCGCTGAACGGCCTCGCCCTCGTCGCCCTCGGCTTCCTGTGGGGGCCGCTGTACGATTGGTGCAACCTCGCGTTCGGCGTCTGAGCGCGGGGTTTTTCCGCTTTCCGGGCTTCCCGGACGCCGCCCGCGACGACCCGCATCCGGGTCGATGTCGATTCCGTATTGCGCGGATGCAGCAATCCCACTACCATAGCCGGCTCTGATGCGGGGTGGAGCAGTCTGGCAGCTCGTCGGGCTCATAACCCGAAGGTCGCAGGTTCAAATCCTGCCCCCGCTACCAGTTCTTCGGGGAAGGGCCGCTTCGGCGGCCCTTCTGCCGGAGGCGCAGGAAGCGCACGTTGCCGAAGTTGGGAAGCAGACAACGGCGGACTACGGAATGGGCCTTGCGCCCATTTTTTTTTGGTTTTGCGACGACATGGACCAGGCGTGACCAAAGAACAACTCGACGAAATGCTGGCTCCTCTCGTGACCGATCTCGGTCTCGAGTACGTCGGCATCGAGTTCAGCCCGAACCGGGGCAGCAGCCTGCTGCGCGTCTACATCGACGCGCCGGAGCGCCCGGTGACGATCGAGGATTGCGAGCGCACCAGCCGCGAGATTTCCGCGCTGCTCGACGTCAACGATCCGATCGAGGGCCGCTACACGCTCGAGGTGTCGTCGCCCGGACTGGACCGGCCGCTGTTCACGCCGGAGCAGTTCAGCCGCTTCATCGGCAGCGAGGTACGGGTGAGCACCGCGCTGCCGATCGATGGGCGCAGGCGCTTCCACGGCATGTTGCGCCACGTGGACGACGAGGCCATCGTCATCGAGCAGGACGGGCGCGAGGCGTCGATCGCGCATTCGAACATCGCCAAGGCGCGCCTGGTGCCGGACTACGAGGCCATGGGCCTGGTGGCGGCGAAACGCAGGAACGAGGACAGCGGGTCGCGCAAGCGTGGCCCGAAACAAGGGTGAGGCCGCCGGAGCGGTCGCACAGGAGCCGAGACTCATGAGCAAAGAGCTGTTGCTGGTCGTCGATGCCGTCGCCAATGAAAAGGGCGTGCCGCGGGAGGTGATTTTCGAGGCGATGGAGGCCGCGCTGGCGTCCGCCGCCAAGAAGCGCTATCCGAGCGAGGACGTCGCCGCGCGCGTGTCGATCGACACCCATTCCGGCGAGTACGAGACGTTCCGCCGCTGGGAAGTGGTCGCCGACGACGTCGTCATGGAGTCTCCGGATCGCCAGATCCGCCTGATGGACGCAGTCGACGTCAAGGCGGATGCCGAGGTCGGCGAGTTCATCGAGGAGCAGATCGAGAATCCTGAATTCGGCCGCATCGCCGCGCAGGCGGCCAAGCAGGTCATCGTGCAGCGCGTGCGCGAGGCCGAGCGTGCCCAGGTCGTCGATGCCTACCGCGACCGCGTCGGCGAACTCATCACCGGCATCGTCAAGCGCGTCGAGCGCGGCAATCTCTACATCGACCTCGGCGGCAACGCCGAGGCCTTCACTCCGCGCGACAAGGCGATTCCGCGCGAAGCAGTGCGTGCCGGCGATCGCCTGCGCGGCTACCTCTACGAGGTGCGCTCGGAGGCGCGGGGTCCGCAGCTGTTCATTTCGCGCACGGCGCCCGAGTTCATGATCGAGCTGTTCAAGCTCGAAGTGCCGGAAGTCGGCCAGGGTCTGGTCGAGATCAAGGCCTGTGCACGCGATCCGGGTGACCGCGCCAAGATCGCGGTGGTCGCCCACGACCATCGCACCGATCCGATCGGCGCCTGCATCGGCATGCGCGGTTCGCGCGTGCAGGCGGTGTCGAACGAGCTCAACGGCGAGCGCATCGACATCGTGCTGTGGAACGAGAATCCGGCGCAGTTCGTCATCAACGCGATGGCCCCGGCCGAGGTGCAGTCGATCATCGTCGACGAGGAGAAGCACTCGATGGACATCGCCGTGGCCGAGGACAAGCTGTCCCAGGCGATCGGACGCGGTGGCCAGAACGTGCGCCTCGCCAGCAAGCTCAGCGGCTGGCAGCTCAACGTCATGACCGCCGACCAGGTGCGCCAGAAGAGCGAGTCGGAGCAGGAAGCGGCGCGCGAGCTGTTCAGCGCCAAGCTCGAGGTCGACGGGGAGATCGCCCAGATCCTCGTCCAGGAAGGCTTCTCGACGATCGAGGAAATCGCCTATGTGCCGACCGCCGAGCTGCTCGCCATCGACGGCTTCGACGAGGACATCGTCGAGGAACTGCGCGCGCGCGCCCGCGATGCGCTGCTGACCGAGGCGCTTGCGGTCGAAGAGGAAATCGAGGAACACAAGCCGGCCGACGATCTGCTGGCCGTCGACACCATGCAGGAATCGCTCGCCTACGAGCTTGCGCGCCACGGCATCGTCACCCGCGAGAACCTCGCCGATCTCGCCACCGACGAGCTCGTCGAGCTCGCCATCGAGGGCGTCGACGAGGAACGTGCGCGCGAGCTCATCATGGCTGCGCGGGAAGGCTGAGGCCGGTCGGGGCGGACGGCGGGGTTGTCGGTGGTTGGGCGGGTAATGCGCGGCGGGTCAGGAGTACAGGAAATATGTCGGATGTAACGATCAAGCAACTGGCCACCGTGCTCGGCACCCCGGTCGACAAGCTGCTCGCCCAGCTCGCCGAGGCGGGCATGAAGTTTTCCGATCCGGAGCAGTCGATCAGCAGCACCGAGAAGGTGAAGCTGCTCGGCTTCCTGCGCCGCAATCATGGCAAGCAGGAATCCTCGGGAGAGGACAGCGCGCCGCGTCAGGTCACCCTCAAGCGCAGGACGGTCAGCGAGCTGACGGTCAATCCCGGCCAGCGCGGCGCGGCGACCAAGACGGTCAATGTCGAGGTGCGCCAGAAGCGTACCTACGTCAAGCGCAGCGCGGTCGAGGACCAGGTGCTCGATCCCGAGCGCGAGGATGCGCTGCGCAAGCTGCAGGAGTCGCAGCAGCGCCGCGATGCCGAGGAGCAGGCGCGCGTCGAGACCGAGCGCCGCCGCCAGGAGGAAGAGGCGAAGCAGCGCGCGGCCGAGGAGGCCCGCCAGCAGGCGGCCGAGCAGGCCCGCAGCGAGGCCGGGCAGGCCGACGACGCGCGCAAGCCGCGCGAGGGCGAGCGCCCGCCGGTGCGTGATGCGGCGCCGCCTTCGACCGCTTCGGCGCCCGCCGGACGGCGGGGCGACGACCGCTCCGCCGATACCGGTCGCCACAAGCCCAAGCACGGCGGCGGCCATCGCGGCCGCAGCGACGACGATGCACCGTCTTCGGGTCGCTACTTCGGCAACGAACTGCACCTGTCACAGGAAGGCCTGGCCCGACGCACCGGCCGCAAGAAGCCGCGAGCGCGCCCGACCGATGTCGCGCGTGGCGCCAGCGGTTCGCACGGATTCTCGCGGCCGACCGCACCGGTGGTCCGCGAGGTCGCGATCGGTGATTCGATCAGCGTCGCCGATCTCGCCCAAAAGATGGCGGTCAAGGGAGCGGAGGTGGTCAAGGCGTTGTTCAAGATGGGCGTGATGACGACCATCAACCAGGTCATCGACCACGACACGGCCGTGCTGGTGGTCGAGGAGATGGGCCATACCGCGCTGCGTGCCGCCGAGAACGACGCCGAAGTCGACCTCATCGCGCACAGCGAGACGGGCGGCGTGCGCGAGCCGCGCCCGCCGGTCGTCACCATCATGGGCCACGTCGACCACGGCAAGACCTCGCTGCTCGACTACATCCGTCGCACCAAGGTCGCCACCGGCGAAGCCGGCGGCATCACCCAGCACATCGGCGCCTACCACGTGGAGACGCCGAAGGGCGTCATCACCTTCCTCGACACGCCGGGCCACGCCGCCTTCACCTCGATGCGCCAGCGTGGCGCGAAGTCGACCGACGTGGTCATCCTCGTCGTCGCTGCCGACGACGGCGTGATGCCGCAGACGGTCGAGGCGATCCAGCATGCGCGCGCCGCCAAGGTGCCGCTGATCGTCGCCATGAACAAGATGGACAAGGCCGACGCCAATCCCGACAACGTCAAGCAGGGCCTCGGCCAGCACGATGTCATTCCCGAGGAATGGGGTGGTGACACCCAGTTCGTGCCGCTGTCGGCGAAGACCGGCATGGGTGTCGACGCGCTGCTCGAAGCGATCTCGGTGCAGGCCGAAGTCATGGAGCTGTCGGCCGTGCGCGACGGCCGTGCCTCCGGCGTGGTCATCGAGTCGAGTCTCGACAAGGGCCGTGGTCCGGTCGCCACCGTGCTGGTCCAGCAGGGCACGTTGAAGAAGGGCGACTTCCTCGTCTGCGGCGTCGAGTATGGCCGCGTGCGCGCGCTGTTCGACGAAACCGGCAAGCAGGTCGGCGAAGCCGGCCCGTCGATCCCGGTGCAGGTGCTCGGCCTGTCCGGCGTGCCGGAAGCCGGCGACGATTTCGTCGTCGTCGCCGACGAGCGCCTGGCCAAGGACGTTGCCCAGCAGCGCGACGCCAAGCGCCGCGAGCAGCGCCTCGTGCAGGCGGCCGGCAACCGCATGGAAGACGTCATGGCGCAGATGGGCCAGGGCGAAGGCCAGCAGACCCTCAACCTCGTGGTCAAGGCCGACGTGCAGGGCTCGGTCGAGGCCCTGCGCCAGTCGTTGACCGCGCTCAGCAACGACCTCATCAAGGTCAACGTCATCGCCTCCGGCGTCGGCGGCATCACCGAATCCGACGCGACCCGCGCGGCCTCGTCGAAGGCGACGATCATCGGCTTCAACGTGCGTGCCGATGCTTCGGCACGTCGCGTCATCGAGGCGAACGGCGTCGACCTGCGCTACTTCTCGATCATCTACGACGTGATCGACCAGGTGAAACAGGTCGCCACCGGTCTGCTCGGGGTCGAGGTGCGCGAGGAGATCATCGGCATCGCCGAAGTGCGCGAGGTGTTCCGCTCGTCGAAGTTCGGCGCGGTCGCCGGCTGCATGGTCGTGGAGGGCGTGGTCCGCCGCAACAAGCCGATCCGCGTGCTGCGCGACAACACCGTCATCTTCGAGGGCGAACTCGAGTCGCTGCGCCGCTTCAAGGAACTCGTCGACGAGGTCCGCAACGGCGTCGAATGCGGCATTGCCGTCAAGCAGTACAACGACGTCAAGCCGGGCGACCAGATCGAGTGCTTCGAGCGCATCGAGGTGGCCCGCACGTTGTGAGAAGCAGGGGCTAGGGACTAGGGGCTAGGGGCTAGGGGCTAGGGACTAGGGGCTAGGGACTAGGGACTAGGGACTAGGGACTAGGGACTAGGGACTAGGGACTAGGGACTAGGGGCGAGGGGCGAGGGGCGAGGGGCGAGGGCGCGACAATCGTGCCTTGCCCCGCCCGGACACGTGGTACGGCTTTTGTCGCACCGATTTGCGCTGGTCCCTGTCGCCGATTCTCGAGCCCTCGCCGCTCGCCCCTCGCCCCGTGCTCCCAAGGGCGAGGGCGCGACAACCGGGTCTCGCCCCAGCCGAGCATGTGGTACAGCCCTTGCCGCAGCGGTGCATACTTGCCTCTGCCGCCGATTTCGAGCCCTCGCCCCTCATCCCTCAGCCTCGACAAATGCCCGCATCCTCCTCCTTCACCCGCTCCGACCGCATCGCCGTGCAGTTGCGCAAGGAGGTTGCCGTGCTCGTGCACCGGGCCGTGCGCGATCATGCGCTGCCTTCGGCCAGCGTCTCGGATGTCGAGGTCACGCGGGATCTCGATTTCGCCCGCGTCTACGTGACGACCCTGCTCGGCGAGCAGTCGAAGGCGGCGGTCGATGCGCTCAACGAACTGGCGGTCGAATTCCGCCGCGAGCTTTCGCGCACGCTGAAGATCCGCCGCGTCCCCGAACTCCGCTTCCTCTACGACGACTCGGTCGATCGCGGCGAACGCATCGAGGCGTTGCTGCGCGAAAAGCAGTGAGCGGGCCGAATCCGCACGGATCGGGCTCCAGGAAGGTTTCCCGCCCGCGCCGCGCGGGGGGCGCCCGCGATTCCGCATCGCGAACCCGGAAGCCCGAATCCCGGCCCGTCAACGGCATCCTCCTGCTCGACAAGCCGGGTGGAATGAGCTCGAACGCCGCCCTGCAGCGTGCGCGACGGCTGTTCGGCGCCTCCAAGGGCGGGCATACCGGCAGCCTCGATCCGCTCGCCACCGGCTTGCTGCCGTTGTGCTTCGGCGAGGCGACCAAGATCGCCGGCTTCCTGCTCGGTTCGCGCAAGGCCTACGAGGCCGGTTGCCTGCTCGGCGTGACCACCGACACGCTGGATGCCGACGGCGAGGTGGTCGAACGGCGCGCGCTGCCGGAACTCGACGATGCGGTGGTTGCCGCGGCGCTGGCCGGCTTGCGCGGCCGCATCCAGCAGGTGCCGCCGGTCTACTCGGCGCTCAAGCGCGGTGGTGAACCGCTGTACCGGCTGGCCCGGCGCGGCGAATCCGTCGAAGTCGCCGCGCGCGAGGTCGAGGTGTTCCGTTTCGAGTGCCTGGCGCGCGAGGGCGGGCACCTGCGCCTGCTGGTCGAATGCGGTTCCGGCACCTACGTGCGCAGCCTCGTGCGCGACCTCGGCGAGCGCCTCGGCTGTGGCGCCCACGTGACCGCGCTGCGCCGCCTGTGGGTCGAGCCGTTCACCGCGCCGCGCCTGTACGGCTTCGACGAACTCGAGGCGATCGCGGCCGAGGGTGGCGCGGCCGCGCTCGACGCCGTGCTGCTGCCGCTCGAGGCCGGGCTGGCCGGCTTGCCGCGGCTCGATCTCGACGCCGCCGAAGCCGGCCGACTGGCCCAGGGACAGGTGCTGGCCGGGCGAGGCCTGGCCGCGGGCCGTTGCCTGGCCTGCGGTCCGGACGGGCGGGCGGTGGCCCTCGTCGAGGTCGACGCGCGCGGCGACGTACGCAGCCGGCGCGGCTTCAGCCCGCCCGCGGAAACACCGGCAAACCCCGTCCAATCATCGACTTGACAGCGCCCGCGCCGGACTTCCCGCGGCCCCCGGACCTGCCCGGGGAACTTGTTGCGGTGCGGCCTTGCCGGCTAGAATGGCGAGCTTTCATTCCCAGAACCTCCACGCGGGGTTTGGAAACCGTCACCGGGTGGTGGCCGTTCCCAAGCCTCGCCCTTGCTCCAACAGGGTTTCGACATGTCGCTCAACGCAGAACAGACCAGCAAGATCATCGCGGACTACGGCCGCGTCGCCAACGATACGGGTTCGCCGGAAGTGCAGGTCGCCCTGCTGTCCGCGCGCATCGAGCATCTTTCCAAGCACTTCGCCCATCACGACAAGGACCACCACTCGCGTCGTGGCCTGCTGAAGATGGTCAACCAGCGTCGTCGCCTGCTGAACTACCTCAAGAGCAAGGACGGCGACCGCTACAAGTCGCTGATCGAGCGCCTCGGCATCCGCAGGTAAGCATGTGCGTTCGTCCGTGAACGCGGCTCGGCGTGCGGATTCACGGGCGAGTGCGTACCGCTCGGCATGAAACTCCAGAGCGGCCATTCCAGGCCGGACTTTTCAAGTGAAGCACGAGCGGGCTCCATGGGGAGTGCGCTTTCCCAGACAGGACAAACAACGTGGCGAAAGTAACCAAGACGTTCCAGTACGGCAAACATCAGGTCACGCTGGAAACGGGCGAAATCGCCCGCCAGGCCAGCGGCGCGGTGATCGTCCGCATGGAGGACACCGTCGTGCTGGTCAGTGCGGTTGGTGCGAAGACGGCACGCGAGGGGCAGGATTTCTTCCCCCTCACGGTCGACTACCAGGAAAAGTTCTACGCCGGCGGACGCATTCCGGGCGGCTTCTTCAAGCGCGAAGGACGCCAGACCGAGAAGGAGACGCTGACCTCGCGCCTGATCGACCGGCCGATCCGTCCGCTGTTCCCCGAAGACTTCAAGAATGAAGTGCAGATCATCGCCACGGTGATGTCGCTGAATCCCGAGGTCGACGGCGACGTGCTGGCGATGATCGGCGCCTCGGCCGCGCTCGCCCTGTCCGGCCTGCCGTTTGCCGGCCCGATCGGCGCCGCCAAGGTCGGCTACGCGAACGGCCAGTACATCCTCAACCCGAGCGCGACCGAGCTGAAGACCTCGGAACTCGAACTCGTGGTCGCCGGCACCGCGAATGCCGTGCTGATGGTCGAGTCGGAAGCGAAGCTGCTCAGCGAAGAGGTCATGCTCGGCGCGGTGATGTTCGGCCACCAGCAGATGCAGGCGGTGATCGGCGCGATCAACGAGCTGGCCTCCGAGGTCGGCGTGAAGGCCTGGGCCTGGCAGGCCCCGGCGAAGAACGAGGAACTGGTGGCGGCGGTCCAGGGCCTGGTCGGCGACCAGCTGGCCCGCGCCTACACCGTGCGCGACAAGCTCGAGCGCCGCGACGCGATCGCCGCGCTGAAGAAGGACATCGTCGCCGGCCTGAAGACGCAGGCCGAGGCCAACGGCTGGTCGAGCGCCGACATTGCCAAGGAATTCGGCGATCTCGAGTACAACACGCTGCGCCGCTCGGTCCTCTCGACGAAGACGCGCATCGATGGCCGCGACCTCACCACGGTTCGCCCGATCTCGATCCGCACCGGCGTGCTGCCGCGCGTGCACGGTTCGGCGCTGTTCACCCGCGGCGAGACCCAGGCGATCGTCGCCGTCACCCTCGGCACCGGCCGCGATGCGCAGATCATCGACGCGGTCGAGGGCGAGTGGAAGGACACCTTCCTGTTCCATTACAACTTCCCGCCGTACTCGGTCGGTGAAGCCGGCCGCATGATGGGCCCGAAGCGTCGCGAGATCGGCCACGGCCGCCTTGCCAAGCGCGGCGTGCTGGCGGTCAAGCCGACCATCGAGGAGTTCCCGTACGTGCTGCGCGTGGTCTCCGAGATCACCGAGTCGAACGGTTCCTCGTCGATGGCCTCGGTGTGCGGTTCCTCGCTGGCGATGATGGATGCCGGCGTGCCGCTGAAGGCGCCGGTTGCCGGCATCGCCATGGGTCTGGTCAAGGAAGGCAGCGACTACGTCGTGCTTTCCGACATCCTCGGCGACGAGGACCACCTCGGCGACATGGACTTCAAGGTGGCCGGTACCGCCGACGGCATCAGCGCGCTGCAGATGGACATCAAGATCGACGGCATCACCGAGGAGATCATGAAGGTCGCGCTGGCCCAGGCCAGGCAGGGCCGCCTGCACATCCTCGGCGAGATGAACAAGGCGATCAGCAGCGCGCGCACCGAGATGAGCGAATACGCGCCGCGCCTGCTGACCATGCACATCCACCCGGACAAGATCCGCGAAGTGATCGGCAAGGGCGGTTCGGTGATCCGCTCGATCACCGAGGAAACCGGCACCACCATCGACATCACCGACGACGGTCGCGTGGTCATCGCTTCGGTCAACCGTGCCGCCGCCGACGAGGCGAAGAAGCGCATCGAGATGATCGTCTCGGACGTCGAGCCGGGCCGCATCTACGAGGGCAAGGTGGCCAAGCTGATGGACTTCGGCGCCTTCGTCACCATCCTGCCGGGCAAGGACGGCCTCGTCCACGTTTCGCAGATTTCCAACGAGCGCGTCGAGAAGGTTTCCGACAAGCTCAAGGAAGGCGATCTGGTCAAGGTCAAGGTGCTCGAGGTCGACAAGCAGGGTCGCATCCGCCTGTCGATGAAGGCCGTCGCGGAGGGCGAGGGCGTCTGAGCCCCGCCTGTTCCCGGCGACAGGAAAAAGCGGGCTTCGGCCCGCTTTTTCGTTTCCGTTCCGGCGCGGGGTCGCGCCGGCCATGCCATCCGCTCAATCGAAGCCGCTGGCGAAGATCAGGTCGCTGCCGCCGCTGCGGCTCGCCTCGGGCGTGTTGCCGTAGGCGCCGAGGTTGACCCTGCCGCCGTTCGGCACGGTCTCGCGGGAGAAATCCGCGCCGGGATCGCCGGCGTCGATGGCCGGGCTGGACACCGCATCGTGGACCCAGCCGTGCGGGCCGAGGCGTCCAGCCGTCGAACGCAGGTGGTAATTGCCGTTGCCCGGGTCCGCGAACAGCGGATCCTGGTCGAAGTTGCCGATGCCGGCTTCGCGGGTGATCGAATGGCTGATCGTGATGCTGCCGCCGGAGAGGCTGCGGAAGTCGCGGCTGTTGCCGTGCAGGATCGAGTTTCCGATGGCGAGCACCGAGCCGCCCTCGACGACGATGGCGGCGCCGTCAGGGGCTGTGCCGGGGCAGACGTGGTCGGCCACGGTGACGTTCTCGAGGGTGACCGTCGACGGCCCTCCCGGACCGCCGTCGAGGTAAAGCGCTGCGCCGGAGCGGTTTCCCTGCGGGCAGCGGTTGCCGACGACGAGATCGTTCCTCATGCTGCCGACGGCACCTTCGTCCCAGAACAGTCCGGCACCGGTGGTCGGGGCGAAGTTGTCGCTGACGAGGTTGCCGGAGAGCTCGGCGCCGGCGGCGGCGACGATGATCCCGCCGCCCCAGCCGTATCCGGCGCTGGCGCCGGTCACGTTGGCGCGGATCACGTTGTCGCGCACTTCGCTGACCAGGGTCGACACGTAGATTCCGCCGCCATGGTCGCCATGGCCGATGTTGTCCTCGACGCGATTGCGCAGCAGGACTGCACGACTGCCGGCGACGTTGATCCCGGCTCCCTTGCCGGCGTGGTTGCCGCGCACGAGGTTGTCTTCGATGCGCACGCTGCCGGTTGCTCCGCCCCAGGCCTGGATCTGGGCGTGGATGCCGCCGCCACGCGAATCGGCATTGGTGTGGTTGCGTGTCTCGTTGTCGACGACCTCGTTGTGCGAAACGATCGTCTGGCCATTGCCGTTGCGCTGCACGTGGACGCCGCCGCCATGGCCGTAGCCGTTGCTGTAGTCATTGCCGAGCCCGCGCCCGCGGGTGATCCTGAACCCGTCGAGCACGCTCGTCTGGGCGGAGTCGACATGCAACTGCACCGCGGGGTCGAGCAGGCCGCCGTCGATCGTGGAGATGTGCGTGGCGGCGTCGCGCACGGCGAAATCGGCGCGAAACCCGCCGAGCAAGGTCAGATCCTTGCCGGTCGGGCTGGCATAGGTGCCGAGCCGGACGTTTTCCGCATAAGTCCCGGCGGCGACCTGGACGATGTCACCGGCCTTGGCCGCGGTGATCGCCGCGTTGATCGAGGCCAACGGGGTTGCCGCGGAGCCGTTGCCGCCGCCGGCCGCGCCGGCGCGCACGCAGATCACCGCCGTGGTATCGATCCGGATGCCGGTGCAAGCGTGGATCTGGCCGTTGTCGCGCCCGTCCGGTCCTTTCCCGGCAGCGGTCCGTTCGAACCCGGTTTCCGCCGCCGCAACCGCGGTCGAGGTGGCGAGCAAGCTCGAGAGGGCCGGCAGGAGCAGCGGGAGCAGGCGAGGTCCAGACATGAGGGGGCGAACCGGGTTGGTGGCGTTGGCGGAGTCCACGCAGGCTGGCACGATCCGGGGACAGCGACCGGGATGTCGATCACCGCCGTCGCGTCCGCACGAACCCGCGGGTGCCCGGGTCGTGGGTCGCGGCGACGCGGGACAGTGCAGAGTCGCGCGGCCTGCGCCCGGCGCGTCCGCTCAGCCGCGATCGAGCGTGCTGCGCGCAAGCAGGCCGCGGGCGACCATCGCGTATTCGCGCCGGCGCAGCAGCAGACGCCACTGGTTGCCGCCGACCTGCCGCCACAACACCGCCGCGCGGACGGCGGCGAGCAGCAGCGAGCGGATCTGTTCGACCCGGCGCGGATCGCCGAGATGCAGCGGATTGCCGTGGACGACGATGCGCGGGGTGATCTGCGAAAGCGTCTCGGCGTAGAGTTCGGCGAGACGGGTCTGCACGGTCGCGTGGCCGATGCCGAGGTGGTCGACCTGGCGCTGGATCGCCTTGATGCCTTCGCCGAGGCGGCCGAGCATGGTGCCGCGCCGCGCGAGCCGGCGTTCGAGGCGCAGCACGCCGACCGCCAGCTGGGCGACGCCGGCGTCGCGCTGCGGACTGTCGAGATTGGCAAGCAGGATCTCGAGGCCGCGGCGGATCCCCTCGAGGCCGCCGAACACGTCGCTGGCACTGTCGCTGTCGATGCGGAACACGCTGGCCAGGCTCGATTCCACCGCCGCCGCATCGGCACGGCCCTGGGTTGCCAGTTCGCGCACCAGCGCACAGGCCTGGAAGACGCCGGCGAGGGCGATCACGCGGGCTTCACGCATGGCCTCCCTCCCAACCGCCGAGTGGCGCGTCGCTGCATTCGATGACCCCGCCGCCTAGGCAGATGTCGCCATCATAGAACACCACCGACTGGCCCGGCGTCACCGCGCGCTGTGGCTCGTCGAAGTGCACCTCGAGCGAATCGCCGTCGACGACGACGCGGCAGGCCTGGTCGGCCTGGCGGTAGCGCGTCTTCGCCGTGCAAGTGAACACCTGCGCCGGAGGCGCGCCGTCGATCCAGGTTGCGGCGTGCGCAAGCAGTCGCCGTGACAGCAGCCAGTCGCTGGCATTGCCCTGCACGGCGTAGAGCACGTTGCTGCCGACATCCTTGCCGACCACGTACCACGGTTCGCCGCTCGAACCGGAGCGTCCGCCGATGCCGAGACCGCCGCGCTGACCGAGCGTGTAGTACCAGACGCCGGCATGTTCGCCCACCGTGCGGCCCTCGGGCGTGCGGATCTCGCCGGGACGCGCCGGGATGTAGCGGCCGAGGAACTCGCGCAGGTCGCGCTCGCCGATGAAGCAGATGCCGGTCGAGTCCTTCTTCGCGTGGGTCGGCAGCGCCGCTTCCCGGGCCAGGCGGCGCACCTCGGCCTTCTCGAGCCCGCCGATCGGAAACAGCGTCGCGGCGAGTGCCCGCTGGCCGAGCGCATGCAGGAAGTAGCTCTGGTCCTTGCCGGCATCGACGCCGCGCAGCAGGCGCCAGCGGCCGTCGACGCAGGCGGTGCGCGCGTAGTGGCCGGTGGCGATGCGATCGGCGCCGAGCGCACGCGCGTGGTCGAGGAAGGTCTTGAACTTGATCTCGCGGTTGCACAGCACGTCCGGATTCGGCGTGCGGCCGGCGCGGTACTCGTCGAGGAAATGGCGGAATACCTGCTCGTGGTACTCGCCGGCGAAGTTGCGCAAGTGGATCGACATGCCCAGGCGCGCGCAGACGGCGACGGCATCCTTGCGGTCCTGCTCGGCGTGGCAGGGGCCGAGGTGCCCGTCATCCTCCCAGTTCTGCATGAACAGCCCGGCCGGCTGCGCGCCAGCGCGCACGAGCAGCAGGGCGGCGACCGAGGAATCCACGCCGCCGGACATGCCGACGATGATCTTGGGGGGCGGTTTCATCGGAGTGGGGCTAGGGACCAGGGGCTAGGGGCTAGAGGCTAGGGGCTAGGGGCTAGGGGTTAGGGGCTAGGGGCTAGGGGCTAGGGGTTAGGGGCTAGAGGCTAGAGGCTAGGGGCTAGGGGCTAGGGGCTAGGGGCTAGGGCACAAGGATCGAATCCGCGTGCGGCTTTGCAGTCTGTACAACGCCCCCCCCCCCGCGTAGGTGCACGGGATTTTCGAGCCCTCGCCCCTCGCCCCTCGCCCTAGCTCCTGGCCCCCAACAAACGCACGGCATCGAGCGGCAGGCGCCGCCCGGCCAGCCATTCATCGACGCTTTCGAGCACGAGCGGGCTGCGCAGGCGTGCCTGCTCGGCGGCGAGTTCGGCGCGGCTCATCCACAGGGCGCGCACGATGCCGCGGTCGAGCGCGCGCGCGGGATCGTGCGCCACCGCTCGCGCAGCGAAGGTCAGGCGGACGAAGTGGCTGCCCGATCGCGGGCTGGTCCACTGGTGCACGCCGACGAGGTGTTCGAGTTCGACCGTCCAGCCGGTTTCCTCCAGCGTCTCGCGCACGGCGGCCGCCTGCAGGGTTTCGTCAGGTTCGAGGTGGCCGGCCGGCTGGTTCAGCACGAGGCGGCCGTGCGCGCGCTCCTCGACCATGAGGAAGCGGTCATCGCGCGAGACGATGGTGGCAACGGTGACGTGCGGGAACCAGGCGCGGTCGTCGCCGGTCCGGGGCGTGGAGGCGGCATTGGGGCGATTCATGCGCCGCGCAGTCTACAGGATGCGTCGCGCCTGCCGGCTTGAACCGCCGGAACTGCACCCTATACTGGCCGCAATCATCCGGTTTTCGCGCACCTGCTGCATGTCCCCGACGCCCGACCACGAGCATGAACACACGCAAGGCACCGCCGTCGAGGTCGCGCCGCCGGAACTGGCGAAGCCGCCGATGTACCAGGTGGTCATCCTCAACGACGACTTCACGCCGATGGATTTCGTCGTGGTCGTGCTGGAGACGTTCTTCTCGATGAACCGCGAGCGCGCCACCCAGGTCATGCTCCACGTGCATACCCGCGGCAAGGGCGTGTGCGGGCTTTACACGCGCGAGGTCGCCGAGACCAAGGTCACCCAGGTCAACGAGTTTTCACGCAGCCACCAGCATCCGCTCCTCTGCACCATGGAAAAGGCCTGAGCGCACCCCATATCGTCCGCGGCATTCACATCCAGCGAGGCAACCCGGATGTTCAGCAAGGATCTCGAGCTCTCCATCGGCCAGTGCTACAAGGAAGCACGCGAGCAGCGCCACGAGTTCATGACCGTGGAGCACCTGCTGCTGGCGCTGCTGGAAAATCCGTCGGCGACGGCGGTCCTGCGCGCCTGCGGCGCCGATCCCGGCAAGCTCGGTCGCGACCTGCGCTCGATCATCGCCGAGACGGTGCCGGTGCTGCCGGCAGGCGACGAACGCGATACCCAGCCCACGCTCGGCTTCCAGCGCGTGCTGCAGCGTGCCGTCTACCACGTGCAGTCGTCGGGCCGGAAGGAAGTGACCGGTGCCAATGTGCTGGTGGCGATCTTCGGCGAAAAGGACTCCCACGCGGTTTATTTCCTCGCCCAGCAGGAAGTCACCCGGCTGGATGTCGTCAACTACATTTCCCACGGCGTGGCCAAGCTCGGTCATGAGCAGGGCCAGCCGCAGGCGCCCGGCAGCGACGCGCCGCGCGAAGGCGAGGGCGAGGAACCGAAAGGCAATCCGCTCACCGAGTACGCCAGCAACCTCAACGAGCTCGCCCGCGAGGGCAAGATCGATCCCCTGATCGGTCGCGCCGAGGAGATCGAGCGGACCATCCAGGTGCTGTGCCGCCGGCGCAAGAACAACCCGCTCTACGTCGGCGAAGCCGGCGTCGGCAAGACCGCGCTGGCCGAGGGTCTGGCCCGGCGCATCGTCGAGGGCGAGGTGCCGGAAATCCTCAGGGACGCGACCATCTACGCGCTCGACCTCGGTGCGCTGGTCGCCGGCACCAAGTACCGCGGCGATTTCGAGAAGCGCCTGAAGGCCGTGATCGGGCAACTGAAGAAGGAGCCCGGAGCGATCCTGTTCATCGACGAGATCCACACCATCATCGGTGCCGGCTCGGCGTCCGGCGGCACCATGGATGCCTCCAACCTGATCAAGCCGATGCTGGCCTCGGGCGAGATGCGCTGCATCGGCTCGACCACCTTCCAGGAATACCGTGGCGTGTTCGAGAAGGACCGCGCGCTGGCCCGGCGTTTCCAGAAGATCGACGTGGTCGAGCCCTCGATCGCCGACAGCGTCGAGATCCTCAAGGGCCTGAAGTCGCGCTTCGAGGAACACCACCACGTCGAGTACACCGGCGAGGCGCTGAAGGCGGCGGTCGACCTGTCGGTCAAGCACATCGCCGACCGCCTGCTGCCGGACAAGGCGATCGACGTCATCGACGAGGCCGGCGCGCGCCAGCGCCTGCTGCCGGAAGAGCAGCGCAGCGGCACCGTCGACGTCGCCGAGATCGAATACATCGTCGCGCGCATGGCACGCATCCCGCCCAAGCAGGTGTCGGCCTCCGACCGTGACGTGCTGCGCAACCTCGACCGCAACCTGAAGATGGTCGTGTTCGGCCAGGACGCGGCGATCGATGCCCTCGCCAGCGCGATCAAGATGGCACGTTCCGGGCTCGGCAATCCGGGCAAGCCGATCGGCAACTTCCTGCTTGCCGGTCCGACCGGCGTCGGCAAGACCGAGGTCACCCGTCAGCTTGCCCTGCAGCTCGGCGTCGAACTGGTGCGCTTCGACATGTCCGAGTACATGGAATCGCATTCGGTCTCGCGCCTGATCGGTGCGCCGCCGGGCTACGTCGGCTTCGACCAGGGCGGCCTGCTGACCGAACAGATCGTCAAGCATCCGCATTGCGTGCTGCTGCTCGACGAGATCGAGAAGGCGCATCCGGATGTCTACAACGTGCTGCTGCAGATCATGGATCGCGGCGTGCTCACCGACACCAACGGGCGCGAGGCCAATTTCCGCAACGTGATCCTGGTGATGACCACGAACGCCGGTGCGCAGACCGCGGCCCGGCGCACGATCGGTTTCATCGAGCAGGACCACGCCACCGACGCGATGGAGGTCATCCGCAAGACCTTCTCGCCGGAGTTCCGCAACCGCCTCGATGCGGTCGTGCAGTTCGGCGCGCTCGATTTCGAGCACATCCTGCGCGTGGTCGACAAGTTCCTCATCGAACTCGAGCTGCAATTGCAGGAGAAGCACGTCAGCCTCGACGTCGATGCCGACGCCCGTCGCTGGCTGGCCGAGCACGGTTTCGATCCCGCCATGGGCGCGCGGCCGATGGCGCGGGTGATCCAGGACAACATCAAGCGCGCGCTGGCCGACGAACTGCTGTTCGGCAAGCTGGTCGAGGGCGGCAAGGTGCGCCTGTCGGTCCGCGACGACCGCATCCACGTCGAGACCGAGGCCGCCGAGAAGCTGCCGGCGGTGGTGTAGCCGCTGCGGCCGAAGGGCGCACGCCGAGTGCGCCCTTCGCGCCGTGCGGCTCCGATCACGCAGTCGATGCGCCCGGGCCCGCGGCCGCGCGGCGGGCGCGCTTTCCTGCCCGCACAAGACCCTCCGCGCGCGATCGTGTAGAATCCGCCCCCTTTCGCCCTGCCGCAGCCCAACCCAAGCCGGGAACAATGTCCAAAGACGACGTCATCGAAATGGAAGGCGCGGTCCTCGAGACCCTGCCCAACACCATGTTCCGCGTGAAGCTCGAGAACGGCCACGTGGTCACCGCCCATATTTCCGGGCGCATGCGCAAGAACTACATCCGCATCCTGACCGGCGACAAGGTCAAGGTCGAGATGACCCCGTACGACCTCACCAAGGGTCGCATCACCTACCGCATGAAGTAGGCTCCGGCGCCGCCGCGGCGCCCCCGGTTCCGGCCAGGCGGCATGCCTCGCCGACGACGAAACCCCGACTCCACGATCCTTCGCGTCCCGCCTGCGCGACCAGCGTGTCGACACGCGCGAGGAAACCCTCGCGCGGCATTTCGCGCGCGCCGAGCGTGGTCAGGTGCAGGGAACTTACCTGGGCGTCGAGCAGGGGGAATCCGCCCCGCCGCAGGCCGTCGGCCAGCGCGAGCAGGGCGACTTTCGAGGCATGGTCGCGCCGGCTGAACATCGATTCGCCGAAGAACATGCGTCCGCGCGCGACGCCGTAGATGCCGCCGACGAGTTCGTCGCCTTCGCGGACCTCGACCGAATGGGCGTGTCCGAGCGCATGCAGCTTCCCGTAGGCATCGAGCATCGGCCGCGTGATCCAGGTTCCGCGCTGGCCTGCGCGCGGGGCCGCGCAGGCGCGCATGACCGCCTCGAAGTCCCGGTCCGCGGTGAGCGTCCACGGACAGCCTTTCAACCAGCGGCGCAAGCGCCGCGGCACATGCATCGCGGCGGTGTCGAACACCATGCGCGGGTCGGGCGACCACCACAGGATCGGCTCGCCGGCCGAGTACCACGGAAAAATGCCGCGGGCGTAGGCATCGAGCAGACGCGCCGTCGACAGATCGCCACCGATCGCGAGCAGGCCGTTCGGTTCCGCCAGCGCCTGCGCCACCGGCGGGAACGGCTCGGTTCCGGCGAGGATCGCCAGCCCGCTCATGCGCGGCCATCCCGTTCGGCATAGGGCGAGTGCGCGAGCAGTTGCTCGCGATAGCGCTGCAGGGCAAGTGCCTCGCGGCGCAAAACATCGGCGATCGCCGCGCGGAATGCCGGATCGGCAATGAAATGGAACGAGCGCGTGGGCACCGGCAGGAAGCCGCGGGGGATCTTGTGCTCGCCCTGCGCGCCCGGTTCGAAGCGGGCCAGGCCGTGGCGCAGGCAGTAGTCGATGCCCTGGTAGTAGCAGGCCTCGAAATGCAGGCCGGGAACGTCCTCGGTGCTGCCCCAGTAACGACCGTACAGGGTGTCGTCGCTGCGCAGGCACAAGGCCATGGCCACCAGCTCGCTGCCGCGCAGGCAGAGAACCGCCACCACCCGCGACGGCATCGTGCGGCCGAGATGGCGGAAGAAGGCCGCGGTCAGTGCCGGATGGTTGCCGTGCGCATCGAAGGTGGCCTGATAGAGCCGGTGCACGGCGCGCCAGTCGGCATCGTCGAGCTGGTCGCCGTGGCGCACCTCGCAGACGATGCCGGCCCGCGCGACCTGGGCGCGTTCGTGGCGGATGTTCTTGCGCTTCTTCGCGGTGAGCGCGCCGAGGAAGGCCTCGAAGTCGGGCCAGCCGCGGTTGTGCCAGTGGAACTGCCAGTCGAAGCGCGCCAGCCAACCGGCGGCAGCGAGGGCAGGCGTATCGACCTCCTTGACGAAGTTGAGGTGGGCGGAGGAAAGCCCGAGTCGGTCGACTTCCCCCATGATCGCCTCGACCAGGGCCGCGCGCCTCGCATCGGCGTCCGGCCCTGCGCCCACCAGCAGGCGCGGTCCGGTCACCGGCGAATACGGCACCGCGCCGAGCAGCTTCGGGTAATAGTCGAGGCCGTGGCGCGCGTAGGCGCCGGCCCACGACCAGTCGAAGACGAACTCGCCGTGCGAATTGCCCTTCAGATAGAGCGGGGCGGCAGCGACCAGCGCATCGCCTTCGCAGAGACCGAGATGATGCGCCTGCCAGCCCGCGCGGGGATCGAGGCTGCCGGTCCGTTCGAGACCGGCGAGGAAGGCATGCGTGGTGAACGGATCGGTGGTGCCCGACAACGCATCCCACGCCGCCGCGGGAATCTCGTCAAGCCGCTGGTGGAAGCGCGCGATCATCTTCGGGATTGAAGCACGGACCGGAAAGACCCGGGCGGAAAAGCTGAAACACTGAGCCCAAGGAGCGCACGGCGAAAAGCCCTGCAACGATTTGCTCTTCCTTCGTGTTTCAGTCTTTCGCCCTTGCTTTCCGCGGACGTCGAAGCAAAAACCTGAAACACGAAGGACACGAAGCACACGAAGGGAAAGCCGGATCAGTCAAAGCGCTTCTCGGTGTGCTCCGTGTGCTCCGTGTTTCAGTCTTTGGCTCTTGCTTTCCGCAGACGTCGAAGCAAAAACCTGAAACACGAAGGACACGGAGCACACGAAGGGAACGCGGGAACAGTCAAAGCTCTCCTCGGTGTGCTCCGTGTGCTCCGTGTTTCAGTCTTTGGCTCTTGCTTTCCGCGGACGTCGAAGCAAAAGCCTGAAACACGAAGGGCACGATGCACGCGCAGGGAAAGCCGGAACAGTCAACGCTCTTTTCGGTGTGCTCCGTGTTTCAAGGCTTCCGCCAATGGACTCACCCGGCCAAGCCGAGCTTGTCGAGGTACTTCTCCGCATCGAGCGCGGCCATGCAGCCGAAACCGGCCGAGGTGATCGCCTGCCGGTAGACCTGGTCGGCGACGTCGCCGGCGGCGAACACGCCCGGCACGCTGGTCGCGGTGGCGCCGCCCTCGAGGCCCGAGCGGATGGTGATGTAGCCGTTGCGCATGTCGAGCTGGCCTTCGAAGAGGCCGGTGTTCGGCGTGTGGCCGATGGCGACGAACATGCCGCTGACGGCAATCTCGCGCGTGCTGTCGTCGCGCGTGCTGCGCAGGCGCAGGCCGGTGACACCGCTGGCGTCGCCGAGCACCTCGTCGACGGAATGGTCCCAGACGATCTCGACCTTGCCGGCGCGCTGCTTGTCGAACAGCTTGTCCTGCAGGATCTTCTCCGCACGCAGCTTGTCGCGGCGATGCACGAGGGTGACCTTCTTCGCGATGTTGGCGAGATAGAGCGCTTCCTCGACCGCGGTGTTGCCGCCGCCGATGACGGCGACTTCCTGTTCGCGGAAGAAGAAGCCGTCGCAGGTCGCGCAGGCCGACACGCCCTGGCCCTTGTACTTGTCCTCCGATTCGAGGCCGAGGTACATCGCCGTCGCGCCGGTGGCGATGACCAGTGCGTCGCAGGTGTATTCGCCGTTGTCGCCCTTCAGGCGCAGCGGACGGTCGCGCAGGTCGGCACTGTGGATGTGGTCGAAGACGACTTCGGTGTCGAAGCGTTCGGCGTGCTTCTGCATGCGCTCCATCAGTGCGGGACCGACCAGTCCCTCGACGTCGCCGGGCCAGTTGTCGACGTCGGTGGTGGTCATCAACTGGCCGCCCTGCGAAAGGCCGGTGACGAGGGTCGGCTTGAGGTTGGCGCGGGCCGCGTAGATCGCCGCGGTCCAGCCGGCGGGGCCGGAGCCGAGGATGAGGAGTCGGGTGTGCTTCGGAGTCGTCATGTATAATCCCGGCCGCATTTTTTCGGCCTGTTCGTGGCGGTTCGGTGGATGTCGCGCGCGGCGCTGGAACGCCCGCGGCAGACCGGCAGGATGGGGGGAAGCTCCCGCTGAATCAAGGCATGCGCGCCGCGGCGCGCGGGCCGGCGACATCCGCTTTGCACGCCCGCCGCGCGCCCCGCGGCGACCCAAATACCCTGGAGAATCCAATGCGCATCGGTATCCCGTCCGAGACGAAGACGCTTGAAGGTCGCGTGGCCCTCGTGCCGGCCGCGTGTTCCGATCTCGTGCGTCGCGGACACGAGGTCTACATCCAGTCCGGCGCCGGCCTCAAGAGCGGCTTCAGCGATGCCGACTTCGAACGCCACGGCGTCAAGGTCGTGGCGGACGCGGCGGCGCTGTACGAAGTCGGCCAGCTGATCGTCAAGGTGAAGGAGCCGATCGCCGGCGACCTCGCCCTGCTGCGCAAGGACCACCTGCTGTTCTGCTACCTGCATCTCGCCGCCGAGCCGGCGCTGACCCGGCGCCTGCTCGAGATCGGCCTGACCGGCGTCGCCTTCGAATCGGTCGAGGATGCCGATGGTTCGTTGCCGCTGCTCGCGCCGATGTCGATCATCGCCGGGCGCATCGCCACCCAGGTCGGCACCCACCTGCTGCACCAGCCGGAAGGCGGCAAGGGCAAGCTGCTCGGCGGCCTGCCGTCGACCGAGCGCGGCAAGGTCATCGTCTTCGGCGCCGGCGCAGCCGGACGCAACTCGGCCGAACTGGCCGCGGCCGGCGGCTCCAATGTCGTCGTGTTCGAGAAGCGCCAGGACCGCCTGCGCGAGATGATGAACCTCGCCCCGAACGTGACCGCGCTGTATCCGTACGAGGAAACCGTCGCCCGCGAGATGCGCAATGCCGACCTCGCGATCGGTGCCGTGCTGATCCCGAGCGCGAAGGCGCCGCGCGTGGTCACCGCGGAAATGGTCAAGTCGATGGAGCCCGGCTCGGTGCTGATCGACATCTCGATCGACCAGGGCGGCTGCTTCGAGACGTCGCGGGCGACCACCTGGAAGGAACCGACCTACACGGTCGACGGGGTCACCCATTTCTGCGTGACCAACATGCCCGGCGCGGTGCCGCAGACCTCTTCGCAGGCGATCTCGGCGGCGATCCTGCCGTACGTGCTGCGCCTCGCCAGCGGCCCGGCGTGGCGCGACTACACCCCGCTCAAGGTCGGCATCAACGTCGATGGCGGCAACATCGTGCATCCTGCACTCGACGGGGTTGTTTGATTGAAAACAATCGCTTGTGCCACTTTTGTGAGGTAGATTCCGCAAGTGGCACGCGAACCGAAAGCCGTTCCCAAGCCCTCGCTCAGCGACGCCTTGCAGCGTCGCCTGCGCGAGGTCGGGTTCCTGTTGCTGCTGCCGCTGGCGATCTACCTGTTCGCCTGCCTGTGGACCTATGACAAGTACGACCCGAGCTGGGCGTATGCCGGCCAGGCCGATCGTCCGATCGGCAACTTCGGCGGTGCGGTCGGTGCCTGGAGCGCCGGACTGCTGCTGTATTTCTGCGGCGTGCTTGCCTATGCCTTCCCGCTGCTCCTGCTGGTGGTCGGGGCCGGTGTCCTGCGCGGCGACAAGGTCGAACGCACCGCGCTCGAACCGGCGCTGCGCCTGATCGGCGGATTCGCCTTCTTCATTTCCGGGTCCGCACTCGCCCACCTGCATTTCGGCGGGCCGAGCGACCTGCCTGCGCAGTCCGGGGGCGTGCTCGGCGCGCTGATCGGCGGCTCGCTGGTCAACGGCTTCGGCTTCGCCGGCGCCACCCTGTTCCTGCTTGCGCTGTTCCTGGTCGCGCTGACCCTGGCGACCGGGCTGTCGTGGTTCCGCCTGATGGATGCGATCGGACGCGGACTGATCGGTGCCTTCCAGTGGCTGCTTGCGCGCTCGCGGCGCGCCGGCGACTGGAGCGCGGCACGCCAGGCGCGGGTCGAGCGCGAGGTCGTGCGCAAGGTCGAGACGGTCAAGCAGGCGCGGCGCGAACCGATCCGCATCGAGCCGGTGCTGGCGCCGATCGAGAAAAGCGAGCGCGCCCATCGGGAGACGCAGATTCCGCTGTTCTCGGGCGCTTCCGGCGAAGGCCAGCTGCCGCCGCTGGCCCTGCTCGACGAACCGAAGCAGCAGGCCAAGGGCTACTCCGAGGAGACCCTCGAGGCGCTGTCGCGCCAGGTGGAACTGAAGCTCAAGGACTTCCGCATCGAGGCGCAGGTGGTCGGCGTGTTTCCCGGGCCGGTGGTCACGCGCTTCGAGATGCAGCCGGCGGCCGGCGTCAAGGGCAGCCAGATCTCCAGCCTCGACAAGGACATCGCCCGCGGCCTGTCGGTGATGAGCGTGCGCGTGGTCGACGTGATCCCCGGCAAGTCGGTGATCGGCCTGGAGATCCCCAACGCCAATCGCGAGATCGTCTACCTCTCCGAGATCCTGCGCTCGGACAAGTACGACGCCACCAAGTCGCCGCTCGCGCTCGCCCTCGGCAAGGACATCGGCGGTCGGCCGCACGTGGTCGACCTGGCGCGCATGCCGCACCTGCTGGTCGCCGGCACCACCGGCTCGGGCAAGTCGGTGGCGCTCAACGCGATGGTGCTGAGCCTCCTGTACAAGGCCAGCGCGGCCGACGTGCGCATGATCATGATCGACCCGAAGATGCTCGAGCTGTCGGTCTACCAGGGGATCCCGCACCTGCTGGCGCCGGTCGTCACCGACATGAAGGAGGCCGCCAACGCGCTGCGCTGGTGCGTCGCCGAAATGGAGCGTCGCTACAAGCTGATGTCCGCGGTCGGCGTGCGCAACCTCGCCGGCTTCAACAAGAAGGTCAGGGACGAGGATGCGCGCGGCCAGCCGCTGCTCGATCCGCTGTTCCGTCCCGACGCCTCGCAGCCGGCGCTGAAGGCCGAACCGCTGAAGCCGCTGCCGTACATCGTCGTCATCATCGACGAGTTCGCCGACATGATGATGATCGTCGGCAAGAAGGTCGAGGAACTGATCGCGCGCCTCGCGCAGAAGGCGCGTGCCGCCGGCGTGCATCTGATCCTCGCCACCCAGCGGCCGTCGGTCGACGTCATCACCGGCCTCATCAAGGCCAACATCCCGACCCGCATCGCCTTCCAGGTGTCCTCGAAGATCGACTCGCGCACGATCCTCGACCAGTCCGGCGCGGAAACCCTGCTCGGCCACGGCGACATGCTCTACCTGCCACCCGGCACGGCCACGCCCGAGCGCGTGCACGGCGCCTTCGTCGACGACCACGAGGTGCACAAGGTGGTCGAATGGCTGCGCGCGCAGGGCACGCCCGACTACATCGACGGCGTGCTCGAGGAAACCCAGTCGATGGGCGACGGGCGCGTGATCGGCGAAACCGGCCTGCCGCAGGACGCCGACGAAGGCGAGGGCGGCGAGGACAACGCGCTCTACGACAAGGCCGTGCGCATCGTCACCGAGACGCGGCGTGCCTCGATTTCCGGCGTGCAGCGCCACCTGCGCATCGGCTACAACCGCGCCGCGCGGCTGATCGAGCAGATGGAGCGCGACGGTGTCGTCAGCGGTCCCGAGCACAACGGCAACCGCACGGTGATCGCGCCGCCGCCGCCGCGCGATTGACGGCTGCCGCCGCCGGCGCGGAAGCGGATGCCGGCCGGCAGGATTGAACTTCCCGCGGTCGCCGCCATCCATGGCGGGGACCGGATGCATCCGGCAAGGGTCGAATACATGCTGCGCCTGTTGACCATCCTCCTGCTCGGATTCCCGCTGTTGGCCACGGCGGCCGACCTTGCGCGCACGCGCATGCAGGCCTTCGCCGGCAGCCTGGTCTCGCTGAGTGGCGAATTCGAGCAGTCGGTGGCCGGCGCCCGGGGCAGCCGCGGCGAGCCGTCGCGCGGCACGCTCGCGCTGAAGGCGCCGCGCCAGTTCCGTTGGCAGACGACCTCGCCGTTCGAGCAGACCATCGTCGCCGACGGCACGCGCGTCTGGGTCTACGACCCCGACCTGCTGCAGGCGAGCGTGCGCAGCCAGAGTTCGGAAGAGGCACAGAGTCCGCTGACCGTCCTGACCGACCTCACCCGCCTCGACGCCGACTTCAACGTGACCGAGGCCGGCGAACGCGACGGACTGGCCTGGCTGCGGCTGGTGTCGAAGGCGGACGAACCGGAGTTCGCCTACGCCGAACTCGGCTTCGATCGCCACGACCAGCTGCTGCGCATGCGCTTCGAGGATGCCCTCGGCAACACCACCGAGATCCGTTTCACCGGTTGGCAGCGCAATACCGCGCTGCCGGCAGGGACCTTCGTGTTCACGCCGCCGGAGGGCGTCGACGTCGTCGGCGATCCCGGCCGTGACGCCGAGGTGATTCCGCTCCAGGACTGAATCAGGCTACGCTGCGTCCATGTTCCGTTTCGCCGCCATCGCCGTGCGCCTGCTGGTCGTGTTCGCCCTGCTGGCGAACGGCATCGGCGTGCCGGCCCACGCCATGCACGCCGGCGATCTCGCTGCGGCAGCCGGGGTTTCCGCGGCGGAAGCGGGCGACATGCCGTGTCATGGTTTGGATGACGCGGCGGATGACACAGCGTCCGCTCCACACGATTGCTGCGGCAAGACCTGCGCCTGCGATTTCGTCGCAGCGGCCGCGCTGCTGCCGGTGGCCGCACGCGTGACCGCCGTTCCCGCCGCCGGCCCGCGCATCGGTCTCGATGACGGCCTGCGGATTCCGGCCCGCATCGCCCTGCCGTTGCGACCTCCGATCGGCTGATCTCCACGGCCGTGCCCGGGCACGGCAACGTTCGCCGCGGACTTCGCGCCGCCTGACCGTTTGCCTGTTCCTGCGTCGCAGGGGCAGGCGGGAGAATCCCATGCATCCGGCAACATCCCTGGCCGTGCTCGGCCTTGTCGTCGCGCTGTCCGCCTGCGCGCCATTCGAACCCCGTCGCGGCATCGAGGAGACGCAGGCGCTGTCCGCCGCGCGCGGTGTCGCCCACTCGAACATCGATGCCGTCGATTGTTCCACGCCCGCCCGGGCCCTCGGCGGCGATGCGCTCGCGCGACTCGACGGCGGCCAGGCGCTGGCGGTGGCGCTCGCCTGCAATGCGACCCTGGCCGCCGACCAGGCCCGCCTCGGCATTGCCAACGCCGACGCCTTCGAGGCGCGCCGGCTGGTCAATCCTGCCTTGCGCCTCGGGGTGGAAAACGCCGCCGACGGCGGTACCCGCCTGGAGTTCGGCATCGCCGCGAACTTCACCCGCCTGATCCTGCGCGGACCGCGCACGCGCCTGGCCGAGGGCGAGTTCCTGCGCGCGCAGCAGTTGCTGGCCGGGCGCGTGCTCGAACTGGCCGTGGAAGCCGAGTCGGCGCGCGCGGAACTGGTCACCTCGCGCCAGCTGGCGATGGCGCGGGCGATGATCGCCGAAGCCGCCGATGTATCCGCGCAGCTGGCCGAACGCTACCGCGCCGCCGGCAACCTGCCGTCGCGCGAGGTCGCGCTGGCCCGCGCACGTGCGGCCGAGGCGCGCGCGGAGCTTCATCGCGCCGACGCGGCGACCGCCGCGGCGCGTGCGCGCCTGCAGCGCGTGCTCGGCGTGACCCGGCTCGATGCGGAAATCGTCGGCACGGCCGCGGCCGCGCCGGTCGACCTCGCCGACGACCTCGACGTGTTGCAGGCGCGTGCCGCGGAGCAGCGCCTCGACCTGGCCGCGGCCCGTGGCCTCGTCGACCTGCTCGCCGACAGCGCGCGCAGCACGCGTCGGCTCGCTTGGCTTGGCAAGTTCGAGGTGGAAGTCGAAGGCGAGCGTGAAGGCGGCACGACGCGCCTGCTCGGACCGACCCTGACCATCGAGCTGCCGCTGTTCCATCAGGGGCAGGGTGCACGCGCGCGCGCCGATGCGCGGGTGGCGTGGAGCACGGCCGAGCGGCGCCGCCTCGAAGTCGAAGTGGCCAGCGAAGTCGAGGAAGCCCGTGACCGCTACCTGGCGAGCGCGGCGCGCGTGGCCGACCATCGCCAGCACATCCGTCCGGCGCGGGCGGCGGTCGTCGCGCGCATGCAGGAGGAGGTCAACTGGATGCTGCGCGGCGTGTTCGAGCTGATCGAGGCACGCATCGACGAACTCGAAGCCGCGGCAGCCACCTTCGAGGCCCTCGGCGAGCATGCGCGTGCGCGTGCCGCCCTCGAGCGCGCGCTCGGCACGCGTCTGGCCGCGGTCGAGGGCGCAGCGATCGAGGCGGCGGCCCTGCTCGGTGACGGTACCGAATCCATCCTTGCGCCCGTGACCCGAACCCGTCCGGCTTCGCCCGGCGCCGCTGTCCACCCTCATCCACACGGAGATCGGCCATGAGCCTGAGTCGACGCGAATGGCTGCTGCGCGCCGGGGCGGGTGCCCTCGTGCCGGCAGCCGCCACCCTGGCGGGCCATGCCCTCGCCCAGGCTGCCGACGCGCAAGCGCCGACGGCCGGCCGGCGCAGCGGCTACACGCCGGTGCGCACCTTGAACGGACGCACGCTCGAACATCGCATGGTCGACGGGGTCAAGGAATTCCACCTCGTCGCCGAGGAGATCGAGCACGAGTTCGCGCCGGGATGCGTGGCGAAATGCTGGGGCTACAACGGCTCGACACCGGGGCCGACGATCGAGGCGGTCGAAGGCGACCGCGTGCGCATCCTCGTCACCAACAAGCTGCCCGAACCGACCACGATCCACTGGCACGGCATCCTGCTGCCGTCCGGCATGGACGGCATCGCCGGGCTGACCCAGCCGGCGATCGCCCCGGGCGAGACCTGGGCCTACGAATTCGTCCTGCGCCAGCACGGCACCCACCTCTACCACCCGCATGCCGACGAGATGACCCAGCTCGCGTTCGGCATGATGGGCTTCTTCGTCATCCATCCGAAGAACGGCGAGATCGAGGCGATCGACCGCGATTACGCGATCCTGCTGCACAACTGGGCGCTGCACCCGGGCACCTACCGGCCCGACCCGTCGATCATGACCGAGTTCGACCTGTGGACCTTCAACAGCAAGGTGTTCCCGGCGATCGAACCGATGGTCGCGCGCAGCGGCGAGCGCGTGCGCCTGCGCATCGGCAACCTGTCGATGTGGAACCACCCGATCCACGTGCACGGCGTGCAGTTCGAGGTCACCGGCGGTGACGGCGGGCGCTGGCCCGAACGCCAGTGGCGCAGCGAAGTCACCGAGATCGTCGGCGTCGGCCAGACCCGCGACCTCGAGTTCGTCGCCGTGCCGGGCGACTGGGCCATGCACTGCCACATGTCGCACCACACGATGAACGCGATGGGCCACAACCTGCCGAATGCGGTCGGTGTCGATCAGGCCGGCGTCGAGGAGCGCCTGCGCCGGCTGTTGCCGGACTACATGGCGATGGGGCGCGACGGCATGCACGGCCACCAGGCGCATGCGCGGATGATGCGCGGACCGGTCAACACGCTGCCGATGATGATGGGCAAGGGGCCGTTCGGCGACATCGAGATGGGCGGCATGTTCACCGTCATCAAGGTGCGCGACGACCTTGCTGCCGGCGACTACCGCGATCCCGGCTGGTATCGTCATCCGCCGGGCGAACGCGCGCGGCGCATCGTCGCCGCGCCGCCTGCGGCGAAGGCGCGCAGCGAGCCGCACGGGGATTGAAACGCGCGTGCGCCGGAGCAAGGTCGAACGGCTGCGGCCCCCTGCCACGACGGAGCTTGACGTGAACCATTCCAGCGCCAACGGCGATCCGCACGCAGGCCACGCGCCGGCGACCTCGTCGTGCTGCCATGGCACCGCCGCAGCGTCATCCGCGGCCCTCGATCCGGTCTGCGGCATGCGGGTGGATCCGGCCACCTCGAAGCACCGCGCCGAACATGCCGGGCAGACGTTCCACTTCTGTTCGGCACGCTGCCGGGAGCGCTTCGTTGCCGATCCGCAAGCCTTCCTGCAACCTGCGGCGAAAGCGGCGGAGGCGGTGGACGAAAGCTCCATCTACACCTGTCCGATGCATCCGGAGGTCCGCAAGATCGGTCCCGGCAGCTGCCCGAAATGCGGCATGGCGCTGGAGCCGCTGCTGCCGGGTGCGGTGGCCGACGACAGCGAACTGCGGCACGTGCGAGGCAAGACCCTGATCGCGGCCGCGCTGGCGATTCCGCTGCTGCTGGTGGCGATGGGCCCGCACCTGTCCGGAATGCATTTCGATCCCGCCACCACTACCGCCTTGCGCTGGCTCGAGTTCCTGCTCGCCACGCCGCTCGTGCTCTGGCTCGGCGGCGCCTGTTTCGTGCGCGGCTGGCACGGCGTGCGCAATGGATCGCCGAACATGTACACCCTGATCGGCCTCGGCGTGCTGGTGGCCTATCTGTATTCGCTGGTCGCGATGTTCGTGCCGCAGGCGTTCCCGGCGTCGATGCGCGATGCGCACGGCAACGTGCCGTTCTATTTCGAGTCGGCCGGCGTGATCGTGGCGCTCGTGCTGCTCGGCGAATGGCTGGAGCTGCGCGCGCGCGGACGCACCTCGGCGGCGATCCGCCGCCTGCTCGACCTCGCGCCGAAGACCGCACGCCGCATCGCCGCCGACGGCAGCGAGCACGAACTGCCGCTCGACCGGGTGGTGCCCGGCGACCGCCTGCGCGTGCGGCCCGGCGAACAGGTGCCGGTCGATGGCGTGGTCGAGGATGGCACCAGCAACGTCGACGAATCGATGCTGAGCGGCGAACCGGTCGCCGTCGCCAAGCAGGCCGGGGCAAGCGTCACCGGCGGCACCATCAACGGCACCGGCAGTTTCGTCATGCGCGCCGAGAAGGTCGGCAGCGACACCGTGCTGGCGCGCATCGTCGAACTGGTGGCCACGGCCCAGCGATCGAAGGCGCCGCTGCAGCGCCTCGCCGATCGCGTCGCCGTGTATTTCGTGCCGGCGGTCATCGTCATCGCCGTGCTCGCCTTCGTGGTCTGGTTCGCCATCGGACCGCAGCCGCGACTGGCGCATGCGGTGGTCAACGCGGTGGCCGTGCTGATCATCGCCTGTCCCTGCGCGCTCGGCCTGGCGACGCCGATCTCGATCATGGTGGCGAGCGGACGCGGTGCCGAATCCGGCGTGCTGTTCCGCGAGGCTGCGGCGATCGAAACCCTGGCCCGGGTCGACACCCTCATCCTCGACAAGACCGGCACCCTCACCGAAGGACGTCCGCGGCTGACCGATGTGGTGGCGGTGGACGGATTCGACGAGGCCGGCGTGCTCGCCTGGGCGGCCAGTCTCGAAGCCGCCAGCGAACATCCGCTCGCCCACGCCGTGCTCGAGGGCGCGGCGCAGCGCGGCATCCGGCCGCGCCCGACCGCGGACTTCGAATCGGTGACCGGTCAGGGCGTGCGCGCCAGCGTCGACGGCCGGGCGATCCGCCTCGGCAATGCGAAACTGGTCGCTGCGGCAAGCCTCGACGCCGCCTTGTCGGCGCGCGCCGATGCCCTGCGCAGCGCGGCAAAGACGGTGATGTTCCTTGCCGTCGACGGGCGCGTGGCCGGCCTCATCGCGGTGCAGGATCCGATCAAGGCCGGTGCGGCGGAAACGCTGGCCGAACTGAAGGCCTCCGGCCTGAGCCTGGTCATGCTGACCGGCGACAGCGAAGCCACCGCACGCGCGGTCGCCGCACAGTTGCCGATCGACGAGGTGCGTGCCGGACAGTCGCCGCAGGACAAGGCCGCCGCGGTCGCCGTCTTCCGCGCCGCCGGCAAGCGCGTGGCCATGGCCGGTGACGGCATCAACGACGCCCCGGCGCTCGCCGCTGCCGATGTCGGCATCGCCATGGGCAACGGCACCGACATCGCCATCGAAAGTGCCCAGGTGACCCTGGTCAAGGGCGAACTCGGCGGCATCCTGCGCGCACGCCGGCTGTCCGCCGCGGCGGTGCGCAACATCCACCAGAACCTCGCCTTCGCCTTCGGCTACAACGCGCTCGGAATCCCGATTGCCGCCGGCGTGCTGTATCCGTTCACCGGCCTGCTGCTGAACCCGATGATTGCCGCGCTGGCGATGAGCCTGTCGTCGGTGTCGGTGATCGGCAATGCCTTGCGCCTGCGCGGCGCGCGGATCTGAGGGCACCGCGGCGCTTGCGTGCGGGGCCGGGCAGGGCGGCTTGCCCGACGGCGCGCGGCAGGCCGCGCTGCATTGCGTATGATTCCGCCATGGCTCCCCGCAAATCCGTCGGCGCGGCATCGCTGTTCGTCGAATCCGAAGCCCTGAAGCCGCTCGCCGAGCGCATGCGTCCGCGCACGCTGGACGAGATCGTCGGCCAGTCGCGCCTGCTCGCGGACGGGCGGTCGCTGCGCCGCGCGATCGAGGCCGGCAAGGTCCACTCGATGATCCTGTGGGGGCCGCCCGGATGCGGCAAGACCACGCTCGCGCTGTTGCTGGCGCACTATGCCGATGCCGAGTTCCGTGCCATCTCGGCGGTGATGTCGGGCCTGCCCGACGTGCGCGCCGCGCTCGCCGACGCCGAACGCCGCTTTGCCGAGGGGCGCCGCACGGTGCTGTTCGTCGACGAGGTGCACCGCTTCAACAAGGCCCAGCAGGATGCCTTCCTGCCGCACATCGAACGCGGCGTGATCCTGTTCGTCGGCGCAACCACCGAGAACCCCTCGTTCGAGCTCAACTCGGCGCTGCTCTCGCGCTGTCGCGTGCACGTGCTCGAGGCGGTTTCCGCCGACGACATCGCCGCGGCACTGCGGCGCGCTCTCGACGATCGCGAGCGCGGCCTCGGCGCGCTCGGCCTCGACATCGACGATGCGGTCCTGGCGAGGATCGCACGGGCCGCCGACGGCGACGTGCGCCGCGCCCTGACCCTGCTCGAGATCGCCGCCGGACTGGCCGAGGACGGAAGCGTCGACGAAACCACGCTGGCGCAGGTGCTGGCCGACCGCACGCGCCGCTTCGACAAGGGCGGCGAGCAGTTCTACGACCAGATTTCCGCCCTGCACAAGTCGGTGCGTTCGTCCGACCCGGATGCCGCGCTGTACTGGTGCACGCGCATGCTCGATGGCGGTGTCGATCCGGCCTACCTCGCCCGGCGCCTGACCCGCATGGCGATCGAGGACATCGGCCTCGCCGATCCGCGTGCGCTGACCCTCGCCCTGGAAGCCTGGAACACGTACGAGCGCCTCGGCTCGCCCGAGGGCGAACTCGCCTTCGCCGAACTGGCGATCTACCTGGCCATCGCGGCGAAGAGCAACGCCGCCTACATGGCCTTCAACGAGGCGCGTGCGGAAGTGCAGGCGAACGGCACGCTGGAAGTGCCGATGCACCTGCGCAACGCGCCGACCCGGCTCATGAAGGGCCTTGGCTACGGCAAGGGCTACCAGTACGACCACGACGCCGACGGCGGCGTCGCCCTCGACCAGCAATGCCTGCCCGACGCACTGGCCGGGCACGAGTTCTACCGGCCGGTCGAGCGCGGTCTCGAACTGAAGATCGGCGAGAAGCTCGCCGCCTTGCGCGCGGCGCGGCGCGAAGCGCGCAAGCCGAAGACCTGAGCGTGCGCTGCCTGCTTGCCGCCGCATGCCTGCTGGCGAGCGCACCTGCCGGTGCCGATCCGGCGCCGCCGCCGACCCTCGCCGAACGCATCGACGCGCATGTTGCGCAGCCGCGCTTCGCCGCGGCGCGCTGGGGCATCCACATCGTCTCGCTCGACAGCGGCCAGACCCTCTACGCGCGCGACGCCGACACCCTGTTCACGCCGGCATCGACCGCCAAGCTGTTCACCGCCGGCCTCGCCCTGGCGCGTTTCGGTGCGCAGCACCGCGTGCCGACGCGCCTGTTCGCCACCGCACCGGTGCGCCGCGACGGCAGCATGCCGGGCGATCTCGTCCTCGTCGGCTACGGCGATCCGACCCTCGGGTTCGACAAGCGCGTGTCGTGGGCCGACACCCTGGCAATCGAGTTGCGCAAGAGCGGCGTGCGCGAGGTCGGCGGCGACCTCGTTGCCGATGCCACCTGGTTCGCCGCGCCGCTGTACGGGCGTGGCTGGGAGGCGGCCGACCTCGCCAGCTGGTTCGGGGCGCCGGCTTCGGCGCTCAGCGTCGACGACAACATCGTGCGCCTGGAAATCACCCCGGCGGCAAAGACCGGGGGCCGCGCGCGCGTGCGCTACGACGCGCCGTTCGCTGCCCCCGATCTCGACAACCGCCTGCACACCGTGGCCGCCGGCGGGATCACCGACATCAGCCTGTACCGCGCGCCCGGCGACGCGGTGCTGCGTGCGTTCGGTCCGGTGGCGCGCGATGCCGGCCTGCAGACCTTCCGCCTCGCCATGCCCGACCCGGCGCTCGCCGCCGGCGAACAGTTGCGCGCGGCCCTGCTGCGCCAGGACGTGCGTTTCCACGGGCGCGTGCGAAGCCTCTACTGGCCGCAGCGCGACGGCGCTGTCGACACCGGCAGCTGGCAGCCCATCGCCGACCTGTGGTCGCCGCCGCTGTCGGCGATCGTCGAGCGCGGCCTCAAGGTGTCGCAGAACCTGTACATGCAGAACCTGCTGCTGATGGTCGGCGCCGAGGATGCCGCCGAGGATCGTGCGGCCGGTGTCGCCGCCGGGCGCTTCCGCTCGAGCGAGGCGCGCGCGCTGGAGACGATGCGCCGTTGGCTGGCCTCGATCGGCATTCCGCGCGGCAGTGCGCTGATCGAGGACGGCGCGGGCCTTTCGCGGCGCAATCTGGTCACCCCGCGCGCACTGACCACGCTGCTCGTCCACGAAGGCAGCGCAGCCGAGGCGCAGGCCTTCCGCGTCGCCCTGCCGGAAGCCGGCGTCGACGGCTCGCTGACCGGGCGCATGCGCGACACCGATGCGAAGGGGCGCGTGTACGCCAAGACCGGCAGCATGGCGCACACCTGGTCGCTGGCCGGCTATGCCCTGGGCAAGACCGGCGAGCGCCTCGCTTTCGCCCTTGTCCTCAACAACTACGAGCCGCCGGCCGGCACCCGGCCGGCACCGACGCGACCGTCGGCCGACCTCGATGCGATTGCGGTCATGCTCGCCGCGTACGAGGGGCGCTGACCCGCACGGCCGTTGCATGGTGGGCCGGCAGCGGCTGCTGCAGCGCGCGTTGCGCCCGCGCACCACCACAGCATCCTGCGCGTGGGCGCTACTTCGGCGCGGAGCCGCCCTTGCGATGCGGCTTGCGCGGCGGCCGCGGACCGTCGAAGCCCGGCTTCGGCGCACCGCCGGCACGCGGCGGGCGGGGTCCTTTCGGCGCGGCATCGTGCCGGCGTGGCGCCGCGGTGTCGCCGCCGGCATGCGCGGCGAGGCGGCTGATGCGCAGGCGCTGGCCGGCCACCCAGACCTTTTTCAGGTGGGCGAGGATTTCCGGCGGCATGCCTTCGGGCAGGTCGATCAGGCTGTGGTCGTCGCGGATCGAGATGCGGCCGATGTGCTTGCTGTCGAGTTCGGCTTCGTTGGCGATCGCGCCGACGATGTTGCCGGGTTTGACGCCGTGGGCGTGGCCGACCTCGACGCGGAATGTTTCCATGCCGGGCTCGGGATCGCGGTGCGCCGGCGCGCTGCGCTCGAACTCGCGCGGCGGGCGCGGCCGGCGTTCGCCGTCGCCTTCGCGCGGCGGAACAGCGGATTCGCCATGGCCCGGCTCGCGCTGCCCTCGCGCCTCGCGCGTGCTGCGGTCGGGGCGGCCCGGGCGCGCTGCGGTTTCCGCTTCGCGGCGCTCGACGCGGGCGGGTGGATCGAGCAGCAGCGGCTTGTCGCCCTGGGCGAGGCGGGCGAGGGCGGCGGCGATCTCGATCGCCGGCACGTCGTGCTCGCGTTCGACCTGTTCGATGATCGAGCGGTAGACGCCGAGGTCGCCGGCGCCGAGCGCGGCGACGATGCGGTCGCGGAAGCGGGCGACGCGGCGATCGTTGACGATCTCGACCGAGGGCAGATCCATCACCTCGATCGGCTGGCGCGTGGCGCGCTCGATCGCGCGCAGCATGCCGCGTTCGCGCGGGGTGACGAACAGGATCGCATCGCCCTGGCGGCCGGCGCGGCCGGTGCGGCCGATGCGGTGCACGTAGGACTCGGTGTCGTAGGGAATGTCGTAGTTGAACACGTGGCTGATGCGCTCGACGTCGAGGCCGCGCGCGGCGACGTCGGTGGCGACGAGGATGTCGAGCTTGCCGTCCTTGAGTTGCTGGATCGTGCGCTCGCGCAATGGCTGGGCGATGTCGCCGTTGATCGCCGCGGCGGCGAGACCGCGCGCCTGCAGGCGCTCGGCGAGTTCCTCGGTGGCCTGCTTGGTGCGCGCGAACACGATCATCGCGTCGAACGGCTCGGCTTCGAGGATGCGCGTCAGCGCGTCGAGCTTGTGCACGCCGCTGACCAGCCAGTAGCGCTGGCGGATGTTCGCCGCGGTCGTCGTCTTCGCCTTGATCGTCACTTCGACCGGCTCGCGCAGGTGCTTTTGCGCGATGCGCCGGATCGGCGCCGGCATGGTCGCCGAGAACAGGGCGATGCGGCGCGTCGGCGGGGTCTTCTCGAGCACCGCCTCGACGTCGTCGATGAAGCCCATGCGCAGCATCTCGTCGGCTTCGTCGAGGACCAGGGTGGTCAGTTGCGAAAGATCGAGCGAGCCGCGTTCGAGGTGGTCGATGATGCGTCCCGGCGTGCCGACGACGACATGCGCGCCGCGGCGCAACCCGGCGAGCTGCGGGCCGTAGGCCTGGCCGCCGTAGATCGGCAGGACTTGGAAGCCCGGCAGGTGGGCGGCGTAGCGCTGGAACGCCTCGGCGACCTGGATGGCGAGTTCGCGCGTCGGTGCCAGCACCAGCGCCTGCGGCTTCGTGCGCGAGAGGTCGAGCGCATTCAGCACCGGCAGGGCAAAGGCCGCGGTCTTGCCGGTGCCGGTCTGCGCCTGGCCGAGCACGTCGCGACCGGCGAGCAGATGCGGGATCGTTTCCGCCTGGATCGGCGAGGGCGCTTCGTAGCCGACTTCGGCGAGCACGCGCTGCAGCGGCTCGATCAGTGCAAGTGCCTTGAAGGTGGAAGCGGCGGGCGTGCCGTCGGGCGCCGGTTCGGACATGGGGATTCTCGATGCGCCGATGGCCGCGACCGGCGACTCGACGTGGAAGGAGGGGCGCGTAGTGTAGCGGCTTGCGTCGGCGCGGCGTGCAGGCAGACGGGCCGCGCGGCCCGGGCGGCTTGTCTGCGACGCAGCGACACGCGGCCGCGCCGAGGCGCGTCCGGGCGCGGCGGCGCGGCATGGCATGATGCGTCCTGGCCGGCTGCGTCGTCCCGCCGTGGGCCCGGCAGAGGCCCTGGCGAGCCTTGTTTTGC
The DNA here is from genome assembly GCA_934526015.1 of uncultured Dokdonella sp. Taxonomy (GTDB): domain Bacteria; phylum Pseudomonadota; class Gammaproteobacteria; order Xanthomonadales; family Rhodanobacteraceae; genus Dokdonella. The sequence goes on along the minus strand of CAKSZY010000002.1, from coordinate 39,973 downwards.
CCCGCCTCAGCCCCCACCCAACGGGTTCGAAACCCCCTCCAGGTTCCCCGATCCATGAGCGAAACCTTTGCGCTGGCCGAACAGCGGCTGTTGCGTCCAGGCGGCCTTGCCGCCGCCGACCTCGACCGCGTGTTCGCGCGCCTGATGACGCCTGCGGTCGACGCCGCCGACCTCTATTTCCAGCATTCGCGCAGCGAGTCCTGGGTGCTCGAGGACGGCATCGTCAAGGAGGGCAGCCACGCCATCGAGCAGGGCGTCGGCGTGCGTGCGATGTCGGGCGAAAAGACCGGTTTCGCCTACTCCGACGAGATCGTCCTGCCGGCCCTGCTCGACGCCGCCGGTTCGGCGCGGGCGATTGCGCGGGCGGGGGGCGAGGGCAGCGGCCGTCCGTTGGCGATCGCCACGGCGCATGCGCTGTATCCCGCCATCGACCCGATCGACACCCTGTCGAGCGAGGCCAAGGTCGCCCTGCTGCGCGAGGTCGATGCCTGGACGCGTGCGCGGGATCCGCGCGTGAAGCAGGTCATCGTCAGCGTTTCGTCCGCACTCGACACGATTCTCGTCGCCGGCTCCGACGGCACCCTGGCCGCCGACGTGCGGCCGCTGGTGCGCATCAATATCCAGGTCATCGCCGAACAGGGCGGTCGCCGCGAAAGCGGCAGTGCCGGCGGCGGTGGCCGCTACGGCTACGACGAACTGCTGGCCAACGGCCGCGCGTACCGGCTCGCGGAGGAAGCCGTGCGCTCGGCGCTGGTCAACCTCGAGGCCGTCGAGGCTCCGGCCGGCACGATGACCGTGGTGCTCGGTCCCGGCTGGCCCGGCGTGCTGCTGCACGAGGCGATCGGCCACGGTTTCGAGGGCGACTTCCATCGCAAGGAGACGTCCGCATTCAGCGGTCGCATCGGCGAGCGCGTCGCCGCGCCGGGCGTGACGATCGTCGACGACGGCACCCTGGCCGGTCGGCGCGGCTCGCTCGGCATCGACGACGAAGGCACGCCGACCAACTGCACGGTGCTGGTCGAGGACGGCATCATGAAGGGACTCATCCAGGACAAGTTCAACGCCCGCCTGATGGGCATGCGACCGACCGGAAACGGGCGCCGCGAGTCGTTCGCCCACCTGCCGATGCCGCGCATGACCAACACCTACATGCTGGCCGGCCGGCATGATCCCGGGGACATCCTGCGCTCGGTCAAGCGCGGCCTCTACGCGGTCAACTTCGGCGGCGGCCAGGTCGACATCACCAACGGCAAGTTCGTGTTCTCGGCGAGCGAGGCGTATCTGATCGAAGACGGCCGGATCACGCGTCCGGTCAAGGGCGCGACCCTGGTCGGTGCCGGCGCCGAGGTGCTGCAGCGGGTGTCGATGATCGGCAACGACCTCGCGCTCGATGAAGGTGTCGGCGTCTGCGGCAAGGACGGCCAGAGCGTGCCGGTCGGCGTCGGCCAGCCGACCCTGCGCATCGACGCGATGACGGTCGGCGGGACTGCGGCTTGAGCGCGTGTTCCGGAAGATCGAAACACGGAGCACACGGAGCAAATGACCTGCTCCGAAGGAATGCGTGAACGATCCCGTCATCCCGGCTCTCACCGCGATGCGGCAGGAATCCGAGGCTCCCGCCGGGCTTTTCTCCGTGTGCTCCGTGTGCTCCGTGTTTCAGGCTTTTGCCTCGGCCTTGGCTCCCATCACGAAGGGCAGACCTTCCATGGACGCGATGACGCTAAACCCCATCGTCAGGTTCCGCCGCGGACGTTTCGCGCAGCAGGCGGAACAGTTCGCGCGACGCGCGCGGCGGTTTCGAGCGATCCGCTTCGAGCTTCGCCTGGCGCACCAGCGCGCGCAGCTGCTGGCGGTCGGCGGCCGGGTGCAGGGCCAGCCATGCGCCGATGGCGTCGTCGCCCTCGGCGATCAGGCGGTCGCGCCAGCGTTCGACCTGGTGCAGGTCGGCGGCGGCACGGCGCATCTGCGCGCGGTCATGGGCAAGGGCGGCGCGCAGCGGCGCGAGGGCCTCGTCGTCGAGCTTGCGCATCTGCTTGGCGAGGTACTGGATCTGGCGCTTGCGCGCGATCTGCTGCGGCACCGCGCGCGCGCGGCGCACCTCGCCGACGAGATCGTCGTCGAGCGGCATGCGTTGCAGCTCGGCATCGGGCAGGTCCACGAGGGCCTCGGCGAGGGCGAGCACGGCCAGCGCCTCGCGGCGCAACTGGCTGCGGCTGGGGCCGTCGAAAGGTTCGTCGTCGGTCGGGTCGTGGGACATCGGTGGTCGCCGCGTGCCGCGGCGTCTGGGTGGCAATGAATGGTGGCGGAGGATACGGCGTGAGCGCAGCGATGACCAACCACGGCGGGAATGCGGCGGACCCGCGTGACCAGGACGCTCCGGCGGCGGTCCGGGATGCCAGTCTGGTCGAACTCGACCGCCTCGCCGGGCTCGGCGAGGACGTGCTGAAGCGCTGCCGCGCGAAAGGCGCGAGCGAGGTCGATCTCGGCATCAGCGTCGACGAAGGCCTGCACGTCGGCGTGCGCCTCGGCGAGGTCGAGGCGATCGAGCGCACGCGCGACCGCGGCCTCACCCTCACCGTGTTTTTCGGCAAGCGCAAGGGTTCGGCGAGCACCGCCGATCTCAGCGCCGACTCGATCACCAAGACCATCGAGCACGCCTGCGCGATCGCCCGCCACACCGAGGAGGATCCGTGCAACGGCCTTGCCGATCCGGCCCTGCTGGCGCACGAGTTCCCCGATCTCGACCTCTGGCATCCGTGGGAGATCAGTACCGACGAGGCGATCGACCTCGCCCTCGAATGCGAGCAGGCCGGCCGCGCCTTTGACCCCCGCATCGACAACTCCGAAGGCGCCAGCGTGCAGATCGGCTCGTCGATCGGCATCGGCGCCACCTCGCACGGATTCTTCTCGCGCGAGCGCGACACCCGCCACATGATCTCGGTCGCCCTGCTGGCCGAAGACGCCGCCGGCATGCAGCGCGACTACTGGTACGAGGCCGTGCGCGCCGCCGGGGATTTTCCCGACGTCGCCTCGATCGGCCGCAAGGCGGCCGAACGCACGCTGGCCCGCCTCGGTGCGCGCAAGCTCGGCACGCGCCAGTGTCCGGTGCTGTTCACCCCGCCGGTCGCGCGCAGCCTGATCGGCCATTTCCTCTCCGCGGTCAGCGGGGGTGCCCTGTACCGGCGGGCGAGTTTCCTGCTCGACCACCTCGGCCAGCGCGTGTTTCCTTCGTTCGTGCAGATCGCCGAGCGCCCGCACCTGCGCCGCGGCCATGGTTCGTCGGCGTTCGATGCCGAGGGCGTGGCCACGCGCGATTCCGACCTGATCCGCGACGGCATCCTCGAACGCTACATCCTCGGCAGCTATTCGGCGCGCAAGCTCGGCATGACCAGCACCGGCAACGCCGGCGGCGTGCACAACGTCGTGCTGACTCCCGGCGAGCACGATTTCGATGCCCTGGTCGCGCGCATGGGCACGGGTCTCGTCGTCACCGAACTGATGGGGCAGGGCGTGTCGCTGATCACCGGCGATTACTCGCGCGGCGCCTCCGGTTTCTGGGTCGAAAACGGCCGCATCGCGCATCCGGTCGAGGAAATCACCATCGCCTCCAACCTGCGCGACATGTTCGCGGCGATCGAAGCGGTCGGCCGCGACGTCGACCCGCGCTCGCACCTGCTGACGGGCTCCATCCTGATCGGACGCATGACCGTCGCCGGGAGCTGAGCCGGCCTCAGATGCGGACGGATCTGCGCAGTGCCGCTGCTGCGGCGACGGCCAGCAGCAGTGCGAGCAGCGCGGCTGCCCGGCCGGACAGCGGCAGTGCGGCCGCTGCCGGATTGCCCGTTCCGCCCGGGATGGCGCCGACGCGCACGACGCCGTTCGCACGCCCGGGGTCGAACGCGCGGCCGCCATCGCTGCGCAGGACAGCGGCGTCGGTGAAGTACATTTCACGACCTGCGCAGCCCGTCGCCGGGACGATGCCCTGCCATGGGTGGCAATGACTTCCTGCGCTTGACCCCGCAGGGGGCCGCCCGCATTGTGGAACCGGCGACATCCCTGTCGCGACGAGGAGACCCGCGATGACTGAAGAATCGGTTCCGCAGGCCGCACAGGTTACCGACACGGCCCCGATCGGCGAAGAGCGCACCTGGGCGCTGCTCGGCCATCTCTCTGCCCTCTCGGCCTTCGTCGTCGGCATCGGTGGCGTGCTCGGCCCGCTGATCATCTGGCTGGTCAAGCGCGATTCGATGCCGTTCGCTGCCGATCAGGCCAGGGAAGCGCTGAACTTCAACATCACCGTGCTGATCGTCGCGATAGCACTGATCCTGCTGACCATCGTCACCTTCGGCATCGGCATCTTCATCACCCTGCCGGTCGGTGTGGTCGTCTTCTTCGGCTGGCTGGTGCTGACGATCATCGCCGCGATCAACGCCAACAACGGCGTGCGCTATCGCTATCCGTTGACCCTGCGTCTCGTGCAGTGACCTAGCTCTCGCGCCGGGCGACGAAGCGGGCGAGGTCGCGCAGGTGGACCGCCTGCGCATCGAAACGGTCGAGACAGCCGAGCGCCTCCGCAGTGAGTTCGGCCAGCGCCGCGCGCGAGGCATCGAGGCCGAGGATGGCCGGATAGGTCGGCTTGTCGTTGGCGATGTCCTTGCCGGGAGTCTTGCCGATGCGTGCCGCCTCGCCCTCGATGTCGAGGATGTCGTCGCGGATCTGGAAGGCGAGTCCGACGCAATGCGCATAACGCTCGAGGGCCGCCAGCGCCCCCGCGTCGCGTGCTCCGGCGGCGAGCGCGCCGAGGCGCACCGAGGCGCGGATCAGTGCACCGGTCTTGTGCACGTGCATGCGCTCCAGCTCGGCCGCGGCGAGGCGTACGCCGACCGCGGACAGGTCGAACGCCTGGCCGCCGGCCATGCCGTGCGAACCGCAGGCGGCGGCCAGCACGCGCAGCATCTCGACGCGGGTGTCCGCATCGACGGTCGCGCTGCCCTCGGCGAGCACTTCGAAGGCGAGCGCCTGCAGGGCGTCGCCGGCGAGGATCGCCATCGCCTCGCCGTGGACGACGTGGCAGGTCGGCCGGCCGCGGCGCATGGCATCGTCATCCATGGCCGGCAGGTCGTCATGCACGAGCGAGTAGGCGTGGATGATCTCCACTGCCGCCGCCGGCGCGTCGAGCGCATCCGGCGCTCCGTCGAAGACCGCGCCGGCCGCATGCACGAGCAGTGGCCGCATGCGCTTGCCGCCACCGAGGACGGCATAGCGCATGGCTGCGTGCAGGTCGTGGGGCGGCTGCGCCGGATCGGGCAGCACGCGCTCCAGCACCGCGTCGGTGCGCGCCGACAGCGCGAGCAGGCCTGCGGTCAGTTCGATCAAGGCATCACCTGCGAAAGGAAGAGGGCCGGAGACACGCTGCGCGCCCCGATCGATCGCCGGTCATCGATGGTTGTGCACGGGATGCAGCGGATCGGGGCTTCCCGGACTCAGGGCACGTCCGGAGTGAATGGCTCGGCGGCATCGGGCCGGGTCGGATCGAGCAGCTGCTGCACGCGCAGCTCGGCCTGTTCGAGGGCGCCCTGGCAATCGCGATAGAGGGCAATGCCGCGTTCGAACGACTTCAATGAATCGTCGAGCCCCATGTCGCCCTGTTCCATGCGGGTGACGAGTTGTTCGAGCTCGTCGAGCGACTGCTCGAATGCGGCGATCCGGTCCGGTTCGGCTGGCGGGGTTTTCGGCATGACGCGAAGGCTAGCCGCCCGTCGCGGGCCGGTCAACGTCCGTGCGCCACTGCAGGTGGACCCCCAGCGCATCGAACAGCGCGCGCCCCTCGCTGCCGAGCCAGAGATCGGCGACCGCGAGCAGGTTGCCTTCGCCATCGAACACCAGCGGCAGGCGCCCGCGTTCCCACGGGGGAATGCCGGCCTGCTGGAACAGGTCGCGCAGGTCGCGATGATGGTCGCCGAGGGCGAGGCGCAGGCTTTCGCCGCCACGGCGGAAACGCACGCGCAGCGGCCGCGGCAACGGCGTGGTCCGCACGGCACCGTTCGCGTCGACGAACTGCAGGCTGCCGAGTGCGGCCGGCAGTTCGAGCACGCATCCGTCCCAGGCCTGTTCCCAGTTGGCCGCGACCATCTCGATCGGGGCGCGGGCGTGCACGAGTTCGCGATAGCGACGCAGCTCGCTGCCGGGCCAGCGCACGCACGGCAGCTTGTCCTCGCCGGCCTCGCCGAGCTGGCGCACGAGTTCGCCGACCTGGTGCTGGGTCGGCTCGGGCAGGCCGAGGCCGCGCAGCCAGCAGCGCAGCACCGGGTCGCGCAGCGCTTCGGGCAGGTCGAGCCATTCGCGGTAGCGCAACGTGTTCGGATCGAGGCCCTGGATGCGCGCAAGGGCGCGTGCCGATTCCTCCTCGATCAGGTCGGCGGCGGCACGCACCCAGGTCGCGCTCTGGGCGATGCTGGTGTCGGCTTCCGGCCAGCGTCGGCGCAGGCGCGGCAAGACGTCGAGGCGCAGGTAGTTGCGATCGAAGACCGGATCGGCATTGCTCGGATCGTGCACCCAGGCCAGCTGGTGATGGTCGGCATAGGCGCGCAGGGCGGCGCGTGACAGCGTCAGCAAGGGTCGCCAGGCGAATCCTTCGCCGAAGCGGCGCAGCGGGCGCATGGCGGCGAGTCCTTCCGGCCCGGCGCCGCGCAACAGCTTGAGCAGGACGGTTTCCGCCTGGTCGTCGCGATGGTGGGCGAAGACGACGATCTCGCCGGCGCGCAATTCGCCCTGCAGGGCGGTACGGCGCATGCGCCGCGCGGCCGCTTCGAGGCCGAGGCCGCTGCCGCGCGGCACGTCGATGCGCACGCTGGCGAAATCGACCGAACAGCTCGCGGCAAAGGCGGCGCAGCGCCGGGTCCATTCGGCGCTGTCCGGATGCAGGCCGTGATCGACGTGGATCGCGCGCAACCCGCGTTCGCGCGCGGCCGGCGAGGCGGCGAGCCCGTGCAGCAGCACGGTCGAGTCGAGGCCGCCGCTGAAGGCGACGGCGAGCGGGCCCTCGATGAGGGTGGCGAGCGCAGGTTCGAGGATGTCGCGCAGGCGCCGACTGCTCAAGGCATGCTCCGTCTCGTCGCCGGTCGCTCAGCGCGCCGCCGGCGCACGGGAACTCAGGTCCATGAACACACGACCTTGCCGCACTGGCCGGCTTCCATGAGGTCGAATCCCTTCTGGAAGTCGTCGATGTGGATCTGGTGGGTCAGCACCTTCTGCAGCGGGAACCCGGTCAGCAGCATCTGCGTCATCTTGTACCAGGTCTCGTACATGCGCCGGCCGTAGATGCCGTGCATGACCAGGCCCTTGAAGATGACCTTGTCCCAGTCGATGCCGGCGCCCTTCGGCAGGATGCCGAGCAGGGCCATGCGGCCGCCGTGGTACATGCATTCGAGCATGTCGTTGAACGCCTGCGGGTTGCCGCTCATTTCCAGGCCGACGTCGAAACCCTCGATGTGCAGGTCCTTGACCACGTCGCGCAGCGACTGCTTGGACACGTTGACCACCCGCGTCGCGCCCATGTCGGCGGCGAGCTTGAGGCGGTAGTCGTTGACGTCGGTGACGACGACGTTGCGCGCGCCGACGTGCTTGGCGATGCCGGCGGCGATGATGCCGATCGGGCCGGCCCCGGTGATCAGCACGTCCTCGCCGATGAGGTCGAACTCGAGGGCGACGTGGGCGGCGTTGCCGTAGGGATCGAAGAATGCGGCGAGCTCGGAGGGGATCTGGTCGGGAATCGGCCACAGGTTCGAGGCCGGCATGGCGATGTACTCGGCGAAGGCGCCGTCGCGGTTGACGCCGATGCCGATCGTGTGCGGGCACAGGTGCTGCTTGCCGGCGCGGCAATTGCGGCAGACACCGCAGACGATGTGGCCCTCGGCCGAGACGCGCTGGCCGATTTCATAGCCGTTGACGCCGGCGCCCTTGTCGACGATGCGGCCGACGAACTCGTGGCCGATCACCAGGCCGGGCTTGATCGTGCGCTGCGACCAGGCGTCCCACTGGTAGATATGCAGGTCGGTGCCGCAGATCGCGGTCTTCTCGAGCTTGATCAGCACGTCGTTCGGGCCGATCGCCGGCAACGGCACGCGCTCCATCCAGATGCCCTTGGCCGCCTCGCGCTTGACCAGCGCCTTCATCGTGTTGCTCATGGAGATGTGCCTGGACGGAAACCGGCGATTATACGGTGGCCCAAGGCGACGGCGCGCCTGCCACGCGGGCAGGGTGTGCGGATCCCGCGCCTTGATGTAACATCCGCCTTTTTGCGGGGGCTCCATCCCGCCTCCACCGGGTTCGACCGTCCGGCGCGAGTCGGGCGGCGATCCAGCCCCGTTCATCCATGGACGGTCACCGTATCCGGCACGGCCCCTGCCGTGCCCTCCACGTCCACACAAAAACCGGAGTTACGCCGATGTACAAGAATGCCCTCGCCATCGCCCTCGGCCTGCTCGTCACGAACGTGGCGGTGGCCGACAACGTCCTCAGCCACAGCAGCACGCCGAACAACGCCGTCCAGGCCCCCTGGAACCAGCCGATGGGCGCGTTCGCCCTGACCCAGAGCGGTTCGCTGGCGATCACCCTGCAGAACTCCGTTTCCTGCAACGACGCCGGCATTCATGCCGAGAACTTCTACTACCGCCGTTTCGACCTCGACACCTATTTCTCCGCCACCGGCACGGTGACGATCGCCAGCGTCGACATCGGAGTCGAGCAGGCGGTCGGTGGATCCGGCGGCAGCCAGCCGATCAACCTCAACCTCTATGCGATCCCGAATGCCTCGCCGCTCACGGTGGCCAATCTCGGTGCTCCGATCGGCACGGCGTCGATCAGCCTGCCGGACCAGGGACTTGCGATGCAGAACATCCCGGTGGCCGCTTCGCTCAACGGCCTGACCCATGACCTGGTCGTCGAGGTGCATTCGCCGGACGGCGAAACCGCCGGCAATTCGTTCTTCATCGGCTCCAATGCCACCGCGTCGATCAATCCGAACGGCGCGCCGTCGTACCTGCGTGCGGCGGACTGCGGCGTCACCGAGCCGACTCCGGTCAGCTCGATCGGCTTCGCGAACATGAACATCGTCATGGTCGTCAATGCCACCACGCTGCCGGTCGGCCTGCAGAGCTTCGGCATCGACTGAGCGGAACCACCGGTTTCGGACCTTGTGAAAACGCCCGGCTTGCCGGGCGTTTTCTTTTCCGCAGCAGGAGGGCGCGGCTCAGGCAGATGAGTGTCGTGTCGCCGGGCCGCTCGCCGCCGTCGGCAGGCTGACCAGGGCGATGGCGGCGGACTGCTCCATCGAGCGATGGAAGTGGAAGCCCTGCAGGCGGTCGCAGCCGGCCGACTGGAACCAGGCCAACTGGGCGGCGGTCTCGATGCCTTCGGCGACGACCTCGAGGCCGAGGCTGTGGGCCAGCGCCAGCATCGCGCGCACGATCGCCGCGTCGCGCGGATCGACCAGCACGTCGACGACGAAGCTGCGGTCGATCTTGATGCCGTCGAACGGCAACTGGCGCAGGTGCTTGAGCGAGGAGAAGCCGGTGCCGAAGTCGTCGAGCATGACGCGCACGCCGAGTTCGCGCAGGGACTCGAGACTGACGATCGCCCGTTCCGGCAAGGCCAGCGCAATCGATTCGACGATCTCGAGCTCGAGGCAGGCGGCGTCGAGACCGATGCGACGCAGCAGGGCGGTGACGAGGTCGGGGAAATCGCGGCGCTGGAAGCTGTGCGCCGAAATGTTGACCGCCACCGGCACCCGCTCGCGGCCCGGCTGCTGCCAGGCACGGGCGGCCGTGCAGGCCTGCTCGAGCACCCAGGCATCGAGCGCCTCGATCATGCCGAGCGGTTCCAGCTCGTCGATGAAGGCATCCGGCAGCAGGCGCCCGCGTTGCGGATGCTGCCAGCGCACGAGTGCCTCGAAGCCGTCGACCTCCAGGCTCCAGCCGTCAAGGATCGGCTGGAACTCGAGCACGAACTCGCCGCGCGCGAATGCGCTGCGCAATTCCGAATGCAGCAGCAGGCGCTGCTCGGCCTCGGTGTCGAGATCGAGGGTGAAGAAGCGGTAGCGCATCGCGCCCTCGCGGCGCGCACGCGCGCGCGCCTTCTCCGCGCAGGAGTAGAGCTTGTCGGCCGAGGTGGCATCGGTCGGTGCAATGGCGATGCCGATGCTCGCATTGAGGGCGATCTCGCGCCCGTTCCAGAACAGCGGGCGGCTGAGCGATTCGAGCACCTCGCCGGCAATGCGGCCGACGCCGACCTCGACGCCGACGCCGGAGCCGAGCAGGGCAAAATGGCCGCTTTCCGGCCGGCCGGCGAACAACCCCCGCGCGCGCGCGACCTCTTCGATGCGCTCGGCGGCGGAGGACAGGGCCAGATCGACCCCGTCCATGCCGAAGGCGGCGGCGATCGCGCCGAGATTGTCGATGCGCACCAGCATCAGCGACGTGTTCTGCTGGCCGGCCACCTGGCGGTCGACGTGTTCGAGCAGGTACTGGCGGTTCGGCAGTCCGGTCAGCTGGTCGAAGTGGCGCAGGTGCGCGGCAGCGTCGGTGGCGCGTTCGGCGCGCTCGCGCTCGTCCTCGAGCAGCCAGATGACGAGGCCGTAGCCGATGAACAGCTGGCTGATCGTGCTCAGCACGGCGGTGTAGCGCAGCCAAGGCCAGGGCGGCTGTCCGTTCGCCTGGGCGAGATAGGCGCCGAACACGTGCAGCAGTTCGAGACCGTAGAGGACGAGGGCGATGGCGGTCAGGCGCGGACCGAAGCGGTCGCGTGCCCAGTGCCGGGCGATCACCACGCCGAGGGCGATGCCGGCGATGCCGGTGACCAGATAGCGCAGGCCGACGCGCAGGAACAGGCGCTCCTGCGAAGCGGCCGGATCGAACGCGTAGGCCAGCGCGCTGAGCAGGCCGATCACCGTGGCCAGCACCAGCGACTGCACGATCGCCGACGGCGATGGCATGCGGCTGCGCCAGATCGTCAGCGTGCCGATCACCAGCAGCGCGACCTGCACATAGGCGGCGATCAGGGAGACGCTCGACAGCAGCAGGCGCAGCGGGTGGCTGGCCGGGAAGTCGATGCGCAGGACGATCGACAGGCCGGCCGCGCCGAGATAGACCGCCAGGGCCAGGAAGCTCAGCGACCAGAAACGCAGGTGATCGCGGCGGAACACGCCGTGGTAGTGGGCAAAGATCGCGCATTGCGCCAGGGCGACGGCTGCGCCGGCCCCGTACAGCACGATCTCGAGGACTCCCCAGTCGCTCATGCGGCCGTTCCGCTGCGTCGATGTGATCCCCTATTGAGCCGAGAGCGGTCTGTTTTGTCAAAGAACGTGAGAGGGGCGACAGGGGCAGGGAATAGGGGCTGGGGACTAGAGGCTGGGGACTAGGGGCTGGGGACTAGGGACTAGGGACCAGGGGTGAGGGGCGGGGGGCGCGAAACTCGATGACCGAACAGGTTTGCGATGGTGCTGCGGGAATCGGCCGAACGACCTTCCATTGCGAAACTGGATCTGGTTGTCGAGCCCTCGCCCCTCGCCCCTCGCCCTCGCCCCTCACCCTCGCACCGCGCCCTCTCCCCTACAATCCGGCCATGCACCGGGCCGACGCGCGACCGCGCGCCATCTTCCTCATGGGTCCGACCGCGTCGGGCAAGACCGCGCTGGCCTGCGCGCTGGCCGCGCGCCACGGCCTCGAGCTGGTCAGCGTCGATTCGGCGCTGGTCTACCGCGGCATGGACATCGGCACGGCCAAGCCCGATGCCGACACCCTGGCGCGCCATCCGCACCGGCTGATCGACATCCGCAATCCCGACCAGCCGTATTCCGCCGCCGATTTCCGCACCGATGCCCTGCGCGAGATGGCCGCGATCGTGGCCGCCGGCAAGGTGCCGCTGCTGGTCGGCGGCACCGGTCTCTATTTCCGCGCGCTCGAGCGCGGCCTGTCCGAGCTGCCGGCGGCCGATCCGGCCGTGCGCGCCGGGCTCGAGGCCGAGGCGCGCGCGCATGGCTGGGCGCACCTGCACGCACGCCTGGGACAACTCGACGCGGACGCCGCCGCGCGCATCCGCCCCGGCGACGGCCAGCGCATCCAGCGCGCCCTCGAGGTGATCGCCCTCAGCGGGCGCGCGTTGTCGGAACAGCAGGGCGGACCACGCAGCCGCCTGCCGTACCGTCTGCTCAAGCTCGCCCTGGTTCCGCCCGACCGGGCGGTCCTGCACGCCCGCATCGCCGCCCGTTTCGACGCCATGCTGGCCGCGGGCTTCCTCGACGAGGTGCGCCGGTTGCGCGGCACCCGCCCGCTGCCGCCCGGCCTGCCGTCGATGCGTGCAGTCGGCTACCGCCAGGCGATCGAGCATCTCGACGGCGGCGTCGACGCCGCCACCTTCCGCGACCGCGCGATTTCCGCGACGCGCCAGCTGGCCAAGCGCCAGTTCACCTGGCTGCGGTCCGAGCTCGATGCGCGCGAGTTCGATCCCGATGCGGACGATTGCATGACCGCCGTCACGGAGTCGGTGGCCGACTTCCTCGGCCGCTGAACCGGGACGCCATGGCGCGTTCATTTGCGCGCCCGCATACGTTAGGATGGCGCGGATGGACCGGGGCGTCCATGGCGCCGACCCGATGGTCGGCCTTCGTGCCGCGCCCTTTTGCCCGGTCCGCATGTGCCGCCCCGGAGAACAACAATGTCCAAGGGACAATCGCTGCAGGATCCGTTCCTCAATGCCTTGCGCCGCGAGCGCGTGCCGGTGTCGATCTACCTCGTCAACGGCATCAAGCTGCAGGGCACGATCGAGTCGTTCGACCAGTTCGTGGTGTTGCTGCGCAATACGGTGAGCCAGATGGTCTACAAGCACGCGATCTCGACCGTCGTGCCGAGCCGCAATGTCCGCATTGCCGGCAGCGACGATGCCCCGGCCGGCGCCGAAGCGGCCGCGGGCGAGTAAGCCGAACTGTTCGACCGTTCGCGCAAGGGCGAGCGTGCGCTGCTGCTGCAGGCGTACGAACCGGGACAACAGGATCCCGCCCTCCTCGATGAATTCGCCGAACTCGCGCGCTCGGCCGGCGCCACCGTGGTCGGCACGCTGACCGCACGGGTCGAGCGGCCGAATCCGCGTTTCTTCGTCGGCAGCGGCAAGGCCGAGGAGCTGAAGGAACACCGCCTCGCCCTCGAGGCCGACCTCATCCTCGTCAACCACGCGCTGTCGCCGGTGCAGGAACGCAATCTCGAGAAGCTGACCGAATGCCGGGTGGTCGACCGCACCGGCCTCATCCTCGACATCTTCGCCCAGCGCGCGCGTTCGCACGAAGGCAAGCTGCAGGTCGAGCTGGCCCAGCTCAAGCACATGTCGACCCGCCTCGTGCGCGGCTGGACCCATCTCGAACGCCAGCGCGGCGGCGCCATCGGCCTGCGCGGTCCGGGCGAGACCCAGCTCGAGATCGACCGCCGCCTGCTCGGCGAGCGCGTCAAGCAACTGCAGAAGCGCCTCGACAAGGTCGAGACGCAGCGCAGCCAGGCGCGCCGCGCGCGCGAACGCAGCGCGCTGCCGGTGGTCGCCCTGGTCGGCTACACCAATGCCGGCAAGTCGACCCTGTTCAACGCCCTGACCGGCGCCGGGGTCTACGCGGCCGACCAGCTGTTCGCCACCCTCGATCCGACCCTGCGCCGCATCGACGGACTGGCCTGCGGGCCGGTCGTGCTGGCCGACACGGTCGGTTTCATCCGCGACCTGCCGCACGACCTCGTCGCCGCGTTCCGCTCGACCCTTGCCGAGGCGCGCGAGGCCGACCTGCTGCTGCACGTGATCGATGCGTCCGACCCGGAGCGCGACAGCCGCGTCGCCGACGTCGCCGCCGTGCTCGAGGAAATCGGTGCCGGCACGCTGCCGCAACTGCTGGTGTTCAACAAGATCGACCGCATCGAAGGCCTCGCCGCCCGGGTCGATGCGCCGGATCGCGACGGACCGGCCCGGGTCTGGGTGTCGGCGCGCGACGGCGTCGGCCTCGACGGCCTGCGCGGGGCGATTGCCGCGGCGCTGTCGGTGGAACGCATCCGCTGCACGCTGGAGCTTCCGGTCGGCGCCGGCAGGCTGCGTGCGCGCCTGCATGCACAGGGCCTGGTCGCCGCCGAGCGCGCCGACGAGCAGGGCTGGCAGATCGAGATCGACGCGCCGCGCGCGCTCGTGGAGCCGCTGTTCGGATTGGCGGGCGGCGACGGGGAATGGCTGCGTGCGGCCCTCGAGCCGGGCGGGAAGCAGGGGCTGGAGGCCAGGGAATAGGGGCGAGGTGCGAGGGCGCGGCGATCGTCGGTTGTGATGCAAGACCGAAATGCCGCGACAAAAGCCGCCGTACCGCGTTCACGAGCATGATGGCGTACGGTCCGCGCGCCCTCGCACCTCGCCCCTCGCCCCTCGCTCCAACGCCCCCTTGCTTGCCCGCCTGCCGACCCCTACCTACAATCCCCGTATGGTCGCGCGCCGATTCGGCGCGCCGGCACCGCGCATCGACCGCCGACCGGCGGCCGGTCCATCCCGCCGCAATCCCTCCCGCGTCACCGGTGATCGCGGCGCACAGTTCGACAGGAATCCTGGAATGGCTTGGAACGAACCCGGCGGCGGCAAGCAGCGCGACCCCTGGCGCGACAACGGCAATGACGGTCCGAAGAACGACATCGATGCCGCGGTCCAGCGCCTGAAGGACCTGTTCGGGCGCCTGTTCGGCGGTGGTGGCGGAAGCGGGCGCGGCAGTGCTTCCGGCGACGGCGGCTTCGGCGGCATGCTGCTGGCCGTCATCGGCATTGCCATCGCCTGGCTGCTGTTCGATTCCTTCACCTCGATCCGCGCCAACGAGGCCGGCGTGGTGCTGCGCTTCGGCCAGGTCACGCGGGTGATGCCTTCCGGCCTCAACTTCAAGTGGCCGCGGCCGGTGGAGACGGTGATCAAGGTGGACGCCACCAGCGTGCGCTCCGCCTCCGACAGCGTGCGCATGCTGACCCGCGACGAGAACATCGTGCAGGTCAACTTCGAAGTGCAGTACCTCGTCGCCGATCCGGTCAAGTTCCTGTTCTCCACCCGCGATCCCGATGCCACCCTCAAGCAGGCCGCCGAGAGCGCCGTGCGCGAGGTGATCGGCGCCGGCAAGCTCGACGCGATCATGCCGGACCAGCGGGTCGAACCGGCCGAAGGCGAGGAGGCCGTGCCCGCGGTCGATCTTGCCGCCCAGGCCAAGGCGGTCATCCAGGTCACCCTCGACCGCTACGACGCCGGCCTCACCGTCAGCACGCTGAACTTCCAGAACGTGCGTCCGCCGCAGGAAGTGAAGGAAGCCTTCGACGACGCGATTTCCGCACGCGAGGACCGTCAGCGCGCCAGCAACATCGCCGATGCCTATGCCAAGCGCGTGGTGCCGGAATCCCGCGGCGAGGCCGCGCGCATCCTCGCCGAGGCCGAGGGCTACAAGGCCGAACGCATTGCCCGTGCCGAGGGCGATGCCGAGCGCTTCGGCCTGATCGTGGCGGAATATCGCGCCGCGCCGGAAGTCACCCGCAAGCGCCTCTACCTGGAGACCATGCAGCAGGTGGTCAACCGCAACGCCAAGGTCGTCGACATGACCGATGGCAAGAACGTCCTGTACCTGCCGACTCCCGGAACGGCGACGCCGCCGCCGGCGCCGCCGCAGGCCGTACTGCCCGAGCCGGCACCGCCGGCGCGTGCCGAATCCGTGCGGGGAGGTCGCTGAGATGCGCTCGATAGCCGGCATCATCGTCGCCGTGGTCATCCTGGTCGGCGGCAGCAGCCTGTTCGTCGTCAACGAGAGCCAGACCGCGATCCTCACCCAGTTCGGCCGCATCGTGAAGTCGGGCTATGCGCCCGGCCTCCACTTCAAGCTGCCGCTGATGCAGCAGGCGGTGCGTTTCGACCGCCGCCTGCAGACCCTCGACTCGGCGCCGGAGAACTACCTGACCTCGGAGAAGAAGGACGTCATCGTCGACTTCGTGGTGAAGTGGAAGATCGCCGATTCGGCGAAGTTCTACACCGCGGTCGGCGGCGAGGAAGTGCGCGCCCAGGCCCGCCTGGCCTCGATCGTGCGCGACGGCATGCGCACCGCGATCAACAGCCGCACGCTGCAGGAAGTCGTCTCCAGCGCGCGTGCCGACCTCACCCAGACCCTGGTGCGCACCGCCAACGTCGCCACCCAGAACCTCGGCATCGAGATCGTCGACGTGCGCATCCGCCGCGTCGACCTGCCGCAGGAGAGCTCGGTGCTGCGCTCGGTCTACGAACGCATGCGCTCGGAGCGCAAGCAGGTCGCCGATTCGCTGCGTGCGGAAGGCAACGAGGCCGCCGAGCGGATCCAGGCCGACGCCGACCGCCAGGTGCAGGTGATCCGTGCCGACGCCTATCGCGACGCGCAGAAGACGCGCGGCGAGGGCGATGCCAAGGCCGCCGAGGTGTACGCCGGTGCCTATGGCAAGGACACCGAGTTCTACGCCTTCTACCGCAGCCTCGAGGCCTACCGCGAGTCGCTGCAGGGCGGCAACGGCGTGCTCATGCTCGATCCCGACGCGGAGTTCCTGCGCTACCTGCGCGACAGCAAGTAGGCAGGGACCGTGCCTGCCGACCTCGCGGCCGCGCTGTGCCTCGTGCTGGTGATCGAAGGACTGCTGCTGTTTGCCGCGCCGGGGGCATGGAAGCGCATGGCCGAGCAACTGCAGCAGATCGACGAACGCCGCCTGCGCACGCTCGGCGGCATCCTCGTCGTGATCGGCCTCGTCTTCCTGCAGTTCGTCCGTTGACGCGGCGCATCGCTTAGACTCCCTCGCGGCATTCCCGCCGCATCCACACCGCCTTTCGCGCGGACACATCGACCGGGCAACAGACATGGGCAAGTCAGTGGTGATCCTCGGCGCTCAATGGGGCGACGAAGGCAAGGGCAAGATCGTCGACCTGCTGACCGAGCGCGTCGGTGCCGTGGCACGCTTCCAGGGCGGCCACAATGCCGGCCACACGCTCGTCATCGGCGGCAAGAAGACCGTCCTGCACCTGATTCCGTCGGGCATCCTGCGCGAGGGGGTGGCCTGCCTGATCGGCAATGGCGTGGTGCTGTCGCCGGCGGCGCTCATGCACGAGATCGCCGAACTCGAGGGGCAGGGCGTCGAAGTGCGTTCACGACTGAAGATCAGTCCGGCCACGCCTCTGATCATGCCGTACCACATCGCCGTCGATCAGGCGCGCGAGAAGGCATCGGGTGCGAAGGCGATCGGCACCACCGGTCGCGGCATCGGCCCGGCCTACGAGGACAAGGTGGCCCGTCGCAGCATCCGCGTCGCCGACCTCATGTACCCGTCCGAACTGCCGGACAAGGTGCAGGCGGCGGTCGACTACCACAACTTCATCCTCACCCAGTGGCTCAAGGCCGACGGCGTCGATTACCGCAAGACGCTCGACGACGCGCTCGCCTTCGCCGAATACCTGCGGCCGATGATCGATGACGTCTCGACCCTGCTCCACGACGCCCGCCGCAACGGCGAGAACATCCTCTTCGAAGGCGCCCAGGGCGCCTTGCTCGACATCGACCACGGCACCTATCCGTACGTGACCTCGTCGAACACGACCGTCGGCGGCGCGCTTGCCGGTACCGGCGTCGGCGCCAGCGACATCGACTACGTGCTCGGCATCTGCAAGGCCTACGCCACCCGCGTCGGCAGCGGTCCGTTCCCGACCGAACTGCACGACGACATGGGCGAGCGCCTGCGCAAGGTCGGCAACGAGTTCGGCGCCAGCACCGGTCGCCCGCGCCGTTGCGGCTGGATCGACCTCGTCGCGCTGAAGCGCGCCACCCAGATCAACGCCATCAACGGCCTCGCCATCACCAAGCTCGACGTGCTCGACGGCCTGCCGACGATCAAGGTCTGCATCGCCTACGAATATCGCGGCAAGCGCCGCGAACTGGCTCCGCTCGATGCCGACGGCTGGGACGAGTGCAAGCCGGTCTATCTCGAGTTCCCGGGCTGGGAAGAGCCGACCTCGGGCGTGCGCGAGTGGAACCGCCTGCCGCCTGCCGCGCGTGCCTACCTGCGCGCGGTCGAGGAACTTTCCGGCTGCCACCTCGCCCTCGTCGCCACCGGTGCCGACCGCGACGACACCATCGTGCTGCGCGACCCGTTCGCCTGAGTCGGTCCTGACGGTCCTGCAGCGACCGTCGACGGGAGCCTGCCGCAGCGGGCGGTCCATCCGGCGTCGCGCGCGGAATGCGCGCGGGACGAGCGCACAGCCCCGCCGACTCAATCGCCCTCGCCGGAGTCGGCATCGCTTGGCCGCGTCGCGAAGGCGGCGCGGTTTTTCCCGTCGCGCTTGCCGCGATAGAGCGCCTGGTCGGCGGCACGGATGCAGTCGTCCAGCGAAGTGCCCTGGCGGCACTCGCTGAAGCCGATGGTCAGCGTCACCTCGACCGGAGCGCGATCCCGCCCGATCGGGAACGGTTCGCCGGACACGTGTTCGCGCAGCTTGTTCGCCAGCACCATGGCGCCGCTCTCGGTGGAATCGGGCAGCAGCAGGAGGAATTCCTCGCCTCCCCAGCGGGCCACGGTGTCCTGCTTGCGCACGGCCTCGCGCAGGCGCCGCGCCACTTCGCGCAGCACGCTGTCTCCCGCATCATGGCCATGGCGGTCGTTGATCTCCTTGAAGTCGTCGAGATCGGCCATGAGCAGGCAGAACGGGCGGCCGTCCCGCGCCAGCCGCGTCACCTCGTAATGCATGAGTTCGAGCAGGTGGCGGCGGTTGGGCAGGCCGGTCAAGGGGTCGGTTCTCGCGGCAATCTCCAGCTCGCGTGCGCTGCGCACGCCAATCCGGTGGCGGCTCAAAAGGACCAGGAACAATCCGATGGCGAGCATGGCGATGAGCACGCTGAGGCGTGCGACGAGGCGCTGGCGCTGCAATTGCAGCTCGCCGATTTGCGCCTCGCTGCGCAGCAGGGCGATCTGCTTGGCCGCACGGTCGGCGTCGAAGCGATCCTGCAGCGCCGCCAGCTGGCTGCTCTGGTCGGCGCTCGCGATCAGCATGCCGAGACGCGTCACCTCGCGCTGGGCGGCAAGCGCCGCACGATGGTCGCCCTGCGCCTCCGCCAGCACGACGCGATGCTCGGCCACTTCCTTCTGCAGGTTGAAACTTTCCGCAGGCAGGCGCATTTCCGCATCCGCCAGGGCGACCGTGGCGTCCTCGTAGCGATTCAGGTTCGTCAGCGTCCTTGCAATGCCGAGCAGCGAATTGATCGTGCCGAACACGTCGCCGATTTCGTTGCGCAGGGCGAGGGAGCGCTGATGCTGCGGCAAGGCCTGCAGGGGTTTGCCGAGCCGATCCAGGGCGAGGCCGATATTGCTCGCCGCGTAGGCCACGCCGCGCTGGTTGCCCATCTCGGAGAACAGGGACAGGGCGCGTTCATTCAATTCCTGCAGCGTGCGGTGTTCGCGCTCCGCGCTTGCGACGTCGCCCGCGTGGGTGGCCTGCTGGCCGAACTTGGCGGCGACCGCACCGAGATTGACCAATGCGCCGGCGATACCGGGCTTGAAGCCCGCCGCCTCGAATCCCGCCAACGATCGCGTGTGGTAGTCGCGGGCCTTCGCGAATTCGCCGGTGGACGTGTAGAGGATGCCGATATTGCCGGCGGTCTTTGCCGATTCGACGGCATCGCCGGCATCGTCGCTTGCGGCAAGGGCGGTCAGATAGTGTTCGAGCGCCTGGGGATAGGATTCGACCTCCACCAGGGCCACGCCGAGCCCGCGGTGCAGGAATGCGACCTGGGAGGGGCTGCCTGCGTTGCCGAGCGTCTCCAGTGCTTTTTCATAACGCGCAATCGCTTCGGCGTTGCGCCCGAGGATATTGAGGTTCGACGCGATGGCCCCGTGCAGCATGGCGGCGCCGACAGGACACGGAGGTTGCATCGCCTCGGCTTCCTCGAGCGCGTTCTCGCCGCGCGCGACACCGTCGGCGGGGTTCGAGTCGCGGGCGGCGGCGATCTCCAGGCCGAGTTCCTCGATCGAGCTGCATGTTGCCTCGGCGCCGGCGATGCAGGGGCATGCTGCGAGCAGGAGGGCGAGCAATCGATGCATGCGGCTTGCGGGATGGACTCGGTGCGGCATTGGACGTACTCGTGACAAGGGGAGCTGCTGCCGGCATGCCGGAGGGAACGGCTGCCAGGCTCTCGAAATCGAGGACGGACGCCATTGCGCTGCGACGTGCCGTCGCCGTGCCGTGGACGAATCCATTCATCCCGCAGGATGATGAATCTCGCCCGTCCGTCGCGTTCTGCGCACAACTTTGGCGGAGGCCCGTCATGGAGGTAACGCAATACCCGTGCCACATGTTTTCGCCGCTTGCACGAAGGGCCTGTGCGGGATCAGCCCGAACAAGCCGGGCCGCTGGAGCGAATCGATGGGCGGCCTGTCGGGAATGGCCCGCTGCGTGCAGAAGAGGGCGAGACCCCGCGTCGAGGGTTCACGCCATTGCCCGATCGAATCCGCGTCCTGGCGCGCGGGAGGCGTGTTTCCGGGGCGAAACACCGGAACCGGCGCAGGTGCGCCGCCTTGCCTGCTACGATGCACGCCGGGTGCCATTGCCGCGCGCGATGGATGCGGACCGTGCAGAAACAAAAACCCCGCTTTCGCGGGGTCTTTGTGGATTCCGGCGGCGCTCCGGAGAGCGCCGCGGACTGTCATATGGTGCCAGGAGAGGACTCGATACGTCCCATAACATACTGTTTTCCATGTCCTTCTTGCCTCGGGGCGGAACTCGTATCACTTCCGGTATCCCAACGCATAGCGCTCGGCGCGGCGCGATGCGTGCCTAAGCTCATGCGCTTGGATGACGCGTATCCCTAGGCACGCTTGCGCTCGCGTTCCAAGAACTCGCTGACCGGGCCGCTCTCGCCGCCAGCTTCATCTTTCTGCTTGTCGGCTTCCTCGGCCAGTTGCCGGGCAATCTGTGTGATCTCGGACGCAGCGAATCGGTTCAACAGGTCACGAATCATGGGCTGGTACGCAATGCCGTGGTATTGCGCGATCAGCTTCAAGTTGGAGATCAACGTCTTCTGGAGGCGGATGGAGATCGGCTGCAAGCCTAGCGATTCATCCACTTCCTTGCACTCTGCGGCCGACGCCACCACGACATGCTCGGCGCTACGGCCCAGAACTCCATCGTCCCATGCGCAATCTGCGGAGTTGTGGGTTTCAGGCGTGTTGTTCATGATCTTCCCCGGCTCTTGGTTTTGAATAATCTAGAAGTCAGTCGGAGCGCCGTAGCTTCGATAGACTCGAAGCTCGTCCTGATTGGGTTCGTAAGCCGTTCGAACGAAGGAGTTGCCATATCGCTGCACGAAACAAACCTTGAGTAGTCGACGACGGTTCGTTGGCGCGATGAACCACATCGTTGGCGGGTCGGTCTGGTGCTCTTCCCTCGAATCCTTGAGAAGATGACCGGTGCGATTCTGAAAGGCCTGCGATACCTCCCGTTCAGCCACGCCATGCTTCTCGGCGAGCTTCTCTAGGATCTTGGCGGAAATCACAACGGCCATATGGAGATTCCTGAGAGCCGCGCAGTGTATATACGGAAAAACAATCTGGCAACAATATGTTGGCTATTCTGTATATACGGGCGAAGCCGAGGAACGCAAGTGCCGGATGATGAGCGGTACCTTGACCAGACAGGTGGGCGGCATTTCCTCAATGGACGCGCCCGGCATGTAGCGGCGCGGTAGCTCCGGCCGGGCGACCGGTGGGGTGGCAGGTCTTCAGGGCCTGCTTGAACGCCAGCGCCACCATGGCATCGCCGCTGACCATGCCGTCGAGCAAGGCTGCCTGACCTTTCAACAGCGTCAGGTGGATCTGCGCCAATAGGTCGCAGGCGACGTTGACGCGCCCCTCGGCAAGCGCCAGGGCATGCAAGGTCAGCATGGCACTGATCTGCTGCATGGCGTTGTGGGCGGTCGCCAGGTGTTCGGCGCTCTTTCGCACATCCATCATCATTTCTCCTATCCGCTCAGTCGCGCCATGCGATCGAGCTCGGTTTTCACCATGCGTGCAAGCGCCTGACTTGCTCGGGGCCCGTCTTCACCAAAGAACAAGCCCCCCGTGATATTGACGGTGACGCTCGCGCCGCCGGTGCTGGAAGGGCGCCCGGAACCTTCGGGCCGCGTATTTGACGCCCCCGAGGATGACGAGCTGCTCCCTCCGCTGTGCCCATTGCGCGCGCGTTCCTCCTCGGCGATCTCTTCGAGCCGCCGCCGGTGCTCTGCTTCCGCGAGCGCGCGCAGTCGCGCCGCCTGGGCCGTTGCGCTGTAGTTGCTAGCTTCCTCGAGTTCGCGGATGCGTTCGAGTTCCTTCTGGAAGCGCCGGTTCTCAAGCTCCTCCTTGCCGAGTGTCGCTTGCGCGCGCTCATCTTCAAGGCGCTCGATCAGCGCGTCGATTTCTTCCGCTGCCTTGGTGGCGGCTTCCGCCGCTTCCTGTTGCGACCGGGTGAACTCGTCGAGTTCTTCGCGCGTGGCGAAGATCTGATCCTGATACCGCAGCATCGCCAGACGAATTCCATCGAACCCCTGTGCGGCGGCAACGGCCTGCCGCGCTTCCTCTGTCATGTAACCAAGACCAGCGCCCGCACCGACGATGGCGACCGCTGCGCCATCCGCGCTCCCCTGCATGCGGTCGAGACTGTCCGCCGCGCCATCCGCGGCCTCACTAAGCTTCTCAGCGCTATCGGCTGCATTCTCGATACGGTCGGCCGCGGTGTCGAAGCCATCAGCCACGGCCGCGGAGGCCTGCTTGCCTGCCTCGCCGGTGCGTTCCAGAGCAATTGTCAGGTTGTTCGCAGCGGCTTCGGCAGCGAGTTGCTGCTCGACCTGCTGTTTCATCGCCGCCGAGCTGTCGGCGACGGCTGCGCGGGCGGTCTGCGCGTACCTCTCGAAGGCGCGCGTGACGTCCTCGATGGTTGCCTGGCCGGCAAGGTAGGCTGCGCGCACGACTTCCATCGCCTCGCGATGCTTCTGCGTCAGCGCGTCGAGTTCCGCCTGCGACTTGATGCCGAGCGCCTGCAGGGCGTCGGCGAGCTTCGCGGTGTCGGCTGCGGTGGTGTTCGACTGCGCCGACAGCCGGCGCAGGTTCGCCTCGGCGGCCTGCAACTCCGCGTTGGCCTTGGTGAAGGCGTCGGCGTTCGCATCGCCCGATTGCGCCAGGGCGACGAGCGCCGCGCGCGCCGCCTCCACGCGCTCACGTGCGGCGACAAGGGCCTCCTGCTGTTCGCGGAAGGCGGCGGCCGAGTTCCGCGTCGACTCGCTCAGGCCCGTCATGACGCCCTTGGCCTCGAGCGCCGGCCCGACCATGCGCTGCAGCCACAGCGGCAGGGATTCGAATTGTGCGCGGGCGGCCTTGAGTTGCTCGTCGGTGAGCTTGACGCCTCCGGCGAGGTCGCCGATCTTCGGCGCGGTGTCCGTCGCCGAGCTGCCAGCCGCCTCGGTGGCGCCGGCCAGGGCCTCGAAGTTCTTCGCCAGCGCGGCAGCCGCAGCGCCGGTACTGTCATAGTTCGACTTGGCCGATTCGAACAGAGCATCGGCCACGGCATGCAGTTGCTCGGCTTCGGAACGCACGCCGGCAAACGAAGCATTGAGCTTGTCGCCGAAGTCGAGTTCCTTCATGTAGGCGATGGCCTTCACGACGGCACCGATCGCCGTGGCGATGCCAGCAGCCGCGCCGTGGACCGCGGTCATGAAGCCGTTGAACACCAGGGCGACGGAGTTCGCAAAGCCGGTCAGCACCTGTCCCGTCGACGTGATGCCGGTGGCGATGTCCTTGGCCCATTGCTCGAGGTCGCCGTTCTCGGCCATCGTCGTGATGGTGTCGCGCAGCTCGATGAGCTTGCCCTTGAAGTAGTCCATCGCGCCGGAATCGGCGATGGTTTCGAGGAATTCGTTGAATCGCTCGCGCAACTGCAGAACCAGGCCGGACAGGGTATTGAGGTTCTGCGCGGCGGCACCTTCGGCGCTGCGCGCAATCTCGTCGATCAGCGCCTTGATTTCCTTGCGCCCGAGCTTGCCGCTCTCGATGAGCTTGCTCAGTTCGGCGCCGGACTTGCCGGTGACCTTGGCAAGCAGATCGAAGGCTGGAACACCTCGCTCGACGAGCTGCAGGATTTCCTCGGTCTGGAGCTTCTGCTTCGCCCACATCTGCCCGAGCGCGAGGCCGATGCTGGTCAAGGTTTCCTGCGAGCCGCCGAGCAGGGCGGTCTGATCGATGAGCGCCTGCAGGGTGCCATCGAGCGGATCGAGGCCAACGGCCTTGAGGCGGCGGGCGGCATCGAGCACGCTGGCGAAAGACTGGCCGTTCTCGCGCGCCAGGTCGCGCAGGCGCTCGAAGGCGGCATTGCCTGCCTCGGCGGACCCGTAGAGCTGCGCCAGTTGCAGGCGCGCGCGCTCGGCCGCGTCGCCGACTTCGAGGATGTTGCGCACACCCTGGATGGCGGTCTGGAAGCTCAGGTAGACGCCGAGGCCCGCCAGGATGCCGCGCAGGCTCGACAGCGACGAGCCGAGCGACGTGCTCGACTTGCCGGCCGATTCCGCCGACGAAGCGAAGCGCTGCATGCCCGCGGCAGTGTCCTGCATGCGCTGGTTGATGTCACGCTGCGCCTCGGCGAGCTTCGCGGTGGACAAGCCGGCGGCGGCGATCGCGTTCGACGAGCGTTGCAGCTCGGCAGTCTGACGGTTCTGCGTGGCGGCAAGGTCGGCAACGGCCTTCTTCGCGCGTTCGAACTCGCGCGTGAGGCGGGCGGTGGGCTCATCGGTCCCGTCGATCTCGCGTTGCAGTTCGGCCGCGCGCATCTTCGCCAGGGCGAGCGCGTCGCCGGTGTCGTGGATCTGCGCCTTGAGCTTGGTGAACCCGGACGCCTGCGAGGCCAGCTCGCCGAGCTTGCGCAGCTCGTCGATCATGGCCTTGGCTTCGGGGCCGGCGTCGGCGAACTCCTTTTCAAGCGCGTCGATGGCCGAGGTGAGCTTCTTCGCATCCTCGGCGCCGGTGATTTCCAGGCCGAGCTTGAGGGTGTCTTCACGTGTGGCCATGGTCACCTTTCCTCGATGTCGAGCAGGCGCGACAGTTCTGACGCGAGAACCTGCGAAGCGAACGCGATGAGCCGGCCGGCCACCTGGTGCGGGCCGGTGGCGATGAGCAGCGAACCGACGTTCGGGCCGCGGACGTGCTGCACCGGCAATCGACCGTAGCGCTTACCTGTGCGTCGGCCGCCGCGCCAGGCGCGTTCGTACACGGCGGCCTTCTTTCCCGAGGTGCGCGCAATGAAGCTGCCGGCATAGGTGCGTGGCGCGGCATCACGGAACACCTTGGCCACGACGCCGCGCGACTTCGGTCCGCCCCAGGTCGCGCCGAACTCGGCGAGCGGGATGCCGACCGAACTGCCGTGGATGGCGACGTAGTCGGGCCCGCCGTCGACGCGGAGGCGGTTGCGGATCTTCGATTTCGGCAAGTTGAGGTCCTCGCCTAGAAGCTGCGCGGCCACGGGGCCCACGCGCCGGCGCACGGTGCCGATGGCGCGCTTCTGCACACGCGCCATACTCGCTGGCGAGAGCTTGTCGAGGCGTGCGCGCAGGCTTCGCAGGGCGCGCACGTCGACGGTAACGGAGTAGTTGCGGGACATGTCAGTGCGTTTCCTAGGGGTGGGAATGCATGGCCCTTGCGTCGCGCTCAAAGCGGGCGACGTCCTCGAGCACGGGAGCGAGCGCCTGCTGAAGCAGGCGCGCGACCTCGGTGGCGCAGGTGGCCGCAGCGATCTCCGCGGCCACCTGCGCCGGTACGGCACGCAATCGATTCTCGATCGCGCCCCAGCGCCTGCCGAGATCGAAGGCGATTGCGAGGCCCTTGTCCATCAAGCAGCAGCCGCCTTGATCTTCGACTCCCAGTTGGCAAGCGCCTCACGGTCCCGCTCGAGCGCCTTCTGCATTCTTTCCAGATTGCGCCGGCGGGCGTTTTCGGGGTTCCCGTAACCCATCCCGATCGGGAGCTCCCTTGTCCTTTCCGCCACAATCTCCATCTCAAGGCGCTCGATGGACTGCCGAAGATTGAACATCGCCATGTCGGCTTGGTTCATGTCGACCTTCTCGCGCGGCATCGGCGTGACCTTGGCGGCTTCCCGCTGTGCGGCGAGAAGCGCGTTACCTTCCCGATCAAGCTGGCCGGCCTCGATGAGTTTTTCGGCGATGCGACGATCCTCGTCCACCACGAACCGCGACTGGACAGCAAGGATCGGCGGCGAGCCCTTCTTCGGCTTCTCGATGTCGAAGGCTTCCCTGTTGCCCTGTTCGAGCTTTCCGATCTCGTTGACGAGCAGCGTCACGCCGTCGACCGCATAGGCTTCGCCACGCGCGTACGAATCGCCCCGAGAGAGGTTGCGGTGATACTCGGCGGCGGAGGCGGCCGCTTGCAGTTCGCGAATGAACGGGAGGCAGTGCGCAAGGGCGCGCGCGATCGCCTCGCTCTCCTGCTCCGCGTAGTGCTTGGCCTGTGCGGTGTGCGCGTTCGCCTCCGCGGCCAGCACGGCAACCGTTGCCTCGGCGACCCTGCGAATGCGAATCTCCTTGAAGCGGATAGAGTCGGCAATGAGCCTGTTGAGAGCATCCCGCTCGCGCCCGAGTTCCGCGAGCGCATCGACGATCGAATCCAGGGGGCCATCCTCCGCGTGGAGCTCTTCGAGCTTCCGGGAGAGCGCGTCGCGCTTGGCGACATTTCCAGCAATGACGGCATCGACCTCGGGGAGCTTCGAACGCTGGCGATCGAGTTCCTTTTCCGCTTTCTCGAGATCGCGCATCGCAGCGTGGAAGGGGGATTTTTCGAACATGGTGAGCCTCGTAGGGTTGGCCAGTGTCAGGCCGCGGGTGGGATGGCCTCGTCGAGGCCGGTAGAGGGCTGTTCCGCAGACACCGTGACTGGCAAAAGGTCTGCGATGACGCGGTCGACAAAGCCCCATCGGAGGGCTTCATCTGCCGACATGAAGTATTCGCTGCCTTGCAGAGCGGCGAAGCCGTTGGGCGGTCGAATGCGCTTCCTTGAACCGACAATCGCGCGGGCGACAAGATCATCGTCCTGCCGGCACGCACGAAGTGCTTCAGCGAATGCGTCGGCGTTCCCTGTGGCCCAACGCGAGCAGCGATGGATGAGCATCGTTGCGTTGCTGCGCATGTACACCCGATCGCATGCGAGCGTGGGGAGCACCGCCGCCGACCAGCATGAGCGGTCGATTACGGCGAGCTTGCGGGCTCGGTGATTCCGCAGCGCGTTGGCGAGATCGATCCCGGCTCCAAGGCCGCCGCCAGAGCTGTCCACGCGAAGCAGAATGCCGGCGGCGTCTTCATTTGCCGCGAGCGCGGCGAGAAGCGGCTCGCCGGAGAACCAGGTCGGACCGTACAGCCAGAGGATAAGCCGATTTCCGCGGCGAGCGCTCATCGAGGCCGGGCGATCGTTGGCGCTCAGCGGTCGCGTAGCGATTGCCACGCGTTCCTGCGCGTGCGCGAATTCAAGGCGCGCAGTTGCCAGCCTCTGGACGAGCGCTTTAACCGCATGAGACATGCTGCACGAGTGCGAGGCGCGCAGGTTTTCCTCGAAGTCCTGGAAATCGCCGTATGCGCGGGCGAGCATCGGAAATTCGGCCCACAAGGTGGCGGCATCGGGAGGTGTCACAGGACCACCTTGCTCGAATACACGCGCGTTCCAAGGCGCATCACCCATGGATCGCTGGCGATACGCCCGTTGTCGGAGCTATCGAGGATTCCCAAGTGCTCGCGCAGGGCGCGCTTGACCGCGATGAGGCTAGGGGCGTCACCACGGTTCACGATCAAGTGTCCGCCCGCGCGCCGCGTGCTCGGCTGCTTGATACGCAGGAGCTCAGCCAGGTCGGGGTCAGCGGCCAGAGCGCGCCGGCGCCGTTCAGTGCGGACCGGATCGCGGTCTTCGCACGGCTTGGCCGTCTGGCTCGGGAGGTTACCGGCGGGGGCGCAACGCCCCAGGATACGGGCCCGATTAGCGCGCTGTTCCGCAGCCATGCGTTTGGCGAACGCATAGCGACTCTCGCGGCTTGTCATCGGCTTCGGTGGAGCTTTGGTTGGTGTGGACATCACCATCTCCTCGAGAAAGTGCTGGTTCGTTCGTCGGCCCAGCGGAGCGGCACGGCACTGGTCCCGGGTTCGGTTTGAGGCTGTGGCGCGTTGCCCGCATGCCGCGCGGCGAACATGTCATCGGAGACCGGCTCGATCTTGGATTCGAGCGCGGTCCAATCCGCATCGCGCAGCGCGTACACGCGCACGAGCGGATGGCAGGCTGCGGCGTAGGCATAGACCCAGCAGTCCCACGCCTCATTGCGCGCGCCGGGCTTCTTGAGCCAGCGCTTGCGCTGCGGGTCGTAGCGCTCGGCGCCGTGCTGCTCGTAGAACTCGGCAGGAAGGTCGGCGGGGAAGTGGCAGCGCCGATCGGGGGCGTCGCGGCCGAGGTCGCCGACGAGGCGGGCGAACAGCGTGTCCTTCGCGGTGTTCACGCCGACGTTCCAGAGATTGACGCCGTTGCGCACGGTGCGTCCGCGCCAGTTCACGTCCTGCTGTGTGGGCCGGCCAATCACCGGCTTGTTCGGCTGGTTCGAGCCCTTCACCGCGATGACGTTCTTGCCCTGATGCCGGCGCACCCAGGAGTAGACCTCGTGCGTCCAGTTGCCGGAATCGATCGCGACCATGCTCGCGCGCATCGCGACGCCGAAGCGGTTGGCGATCGGCGCGAACACGACTGCATCAAGGTCGGCCCAGTCGTCCTCGCGCGTCGGATCGCCCGGAATCTCGATGTAGTCGATGCACCAGCTCTGATCGTCACGCCCCCAGCCTTCGATGCGCACGGCCCAGCGGTTGTGCTGCACGTCGATGCCGAGCGTAAGGATGAGGCAGCCCTGTGGAATGGTGCGACGCTGCCAGTCCTCGGCGCGCTCGGCCATTTCGTTCACCTCGACGCGCTGCACGTCGCTTTCGTAGGGCAGGCCGAGGATCGTGTTGGTGAAGGTGACGGCGAGTTCGGGATTCTTGCGAGCCTGCGCGCGCATCGCCGCGATCTCGGCCCAAGAGTAGCCAACGCCATGCGGCGAGTAGAGCGCATTGAGGTGGTAGCTGCGCACGTCGCGATCGGGATGCGTGGCTTCCCAGCGCCCCGCCGCGAGCATCGCGGTCTTGTGGTGCGCAGCGATGAGGCAGCCCCTGGCAACGCACACGTACTGGCCGTCATCGGTGAGTTGGTCGATGACGAGCGGCTGCAGCGTGCCGCACTCGGGGCAGGGCACGTGGTAGCGGCGCTGGTCGCCGGCCTCGTATGCCGCTTCGATCGCGCTCGCGCCCTTCACGGTGGGCGTGCTGATCTTGAGCACCTTGCGCCGCGTGAAGGTCGAGGTGCGTCGCTCGGCAAGCTCGATCGCGCTGCCCTGATCATTGAGGTCGTCGTCGTACTCGTCGATCTCGTCCATCGCGAGGTACTTAACCGGCATCGAGCGCAGGCCGCTCGACGAGTTGGCGCCGACTGCGGCGAGCACGCCGGCCGGGAACTCCTTCAGCAGGGTGGTGTTGCCGGAATCGCGTGAGCGCGCCGGTGCCACCTTGTCAGCCAGGCATTGCATTTCGGCGATCATCGGCGCGAGACGTTGCTTGCTCCACCGCTCGGCCATGTCGACGGTCGGCATCAGCACCATCGCTGGCCCGGGCGCGTGGTCGATGATGTAGCCGACGAAGTTGTTCAGCACTTCGGTGCCGCCGACCTGCGTCGACTTCATCAGCACCACCTCGCGCACCGGCGAGTGCGTCGACAGACAGTCCATGACCTCGGCAAGGAACGGGAATCGCGACGTGCGCCACGGGCCGGGCTCGGCGGCGGCGGCACGCGAGATCACGCGATAGCGGTCCGCCCACTCGGCCAGGCCGAGCGCCGGCGGGATAGCCCAGCCGCGCGCCCACGCATCGGCGACCACGGCTGCCCCGTCGACCAGCGGCAGGTCGGCCAATTCGGCATCGGTGAGATTCTCGCCGGCGGGCCAGTCGTCGCGCGTCATGCGGCTTCCTCGAGCAGGGCCGTGTCGGTGTTGCCGGCGAGCGCGGCGATGACGTGGCGGAATTCGCCGTCGAGCAGCAGGTCGATGGCGTGCTCGTCGGCCTCCAGCGCGAGCAGCGGCACCAGGCGATCCTTGAGCGCCATGAGCGCTTCCTGCGCCTGGCGCGTTCGCTTGAAGGTTTCGGCCTCGACCGCATCGCGGCGCACGAGTTGGCCAGCGGCTTCGGCGCTTTCGAGGCGGAACTTGCGGATGCGCTCGATGCGTTCGAGGCGGGTGAGCTCGGTCAGGCTCAGGGCTTCGCCCGCCACCGGCGACGCGGGCCCGGCGCCAGCCGGAGACGGCGTGCCGTTTTCAGCCGCCGCCGCCGCGGCGCGCGCATGCTTGCCGGTGCGGTCGCCGCCGCGCGTCGGGTGGCGCATCGCGTCGACCAAGACGTTCGTGCTCTTCACGATCACGAGGCCCCTGTCGTCGAGCACGAGGCGGCCCTGGCCGCGCAGCTTCGACACGTACGCGGTCGACCAGCCGCGCAGACGCGCGTATTCGGCCTGGCTGCAGCGCTCGGGAAGGGCGGGTTTCTCGCTCATCCCGTCACCACAGATGATTGCAACCCACTGACAACCAAAGGGAAACCGCCGACGCTAGAGGGTTTTTGCGAGCCCCCTGCCCGCATCGGCGGACCCTCGGGGAGGACCCGCGACCAACCCGAGGTTGGACGCCGGCGCGGAGGCTGGACGCTGAAAACCCGCGCCGTGGCTGACTCCGTCCAACCTGTCCAACCTGTCCAACCTGCACAGGCATATCGACGAGCGTGCGCGTGCGCGCGCACACGTGTGCGCATGCGGAAGCAGGTTGGACAGATTGGACAGGCCGCGTCCCGCCTTGCTTTCGAGGTTGGACGCGCGGTTGGCCGTGTCCAACCTGCGAGTTGGACACGGTCATGCATTGGGCCATCTCCAATCACTTGGCGCGTACCAGTACCAGACGCGCCCGACCTTGATGTCCTTGCCGCGGTCGCGCCGGTACTTTTTCCATCCTAGGCGACTCATGATGACCCCAACCCGCTGTTGCGGGCGTAGGTCGTGCTTCTCGACTTCGAGGTGAAGAGCGTTTGCCAAAACCTCGGCGACGCTGCACTCGATTACGCGCCCTTCCCCGTCCCGGGCACGCATGTCGATGGCGTCGTAGTCGCGATCCTTGGCATGCCCGAGGATCCACCGCACCACGGCCTCAGCCCACGGGTCATCGCAATAGCGATCGTCCTGCTCGTCCTCCGCGTTGGCGGGCGCATTCCACCACGAGTCGCCGCGCTGGTAGCGCATGACCGCCTCGGCCCACAACTGGTCGCGATCGCGCGTGACCGCGACGACGTCCACTGCGCTGACGCGTACCGGCAGATATCGCCGCCCACCCGTGGGGTCGCGCTGCCAGGCATCTTCGTTGGTCGTGCCGACGAAGATGCACTGGCGCTTGAACGTCCGGCTGTAGCGGCCATAGCTCGGTCGGTAAGTGTCGGCCTGCGCGGACAAGGTCTGCTTGACCTTGTTGTAGTCGGCTTTCGAGAAGCTCGTCATCTCGCCGATCTCGGCCACCCACTTCCCGACGATGTCCTGATAGAAGTCCTTGTCGGCCGGGCTGCGCTGCGCGTCGACATACCACTCGTCGCCGCCGAACAGCGCACGCACCGCGCTGGTCTTGCCGCCACCCTGCTTGCCCTCAAGCACGAGCATGTGGTCGACCTTGCAGCCAGGTTCGTAGATTCGGGCGACCGCACCCAGCATGAACACCGCGGCGACGCCTTCGAGGTAGTCGCAATGCTCGGCGCCGAAGTAGGTGGTAAACAGGCGCGCGATGCGCTCTTCGCCATCGTGTTCGAGCGAGTCGAGGTAGTCGCGGACGGCGTGGAAACGATGCCGCCGCGCGACCGCTTCGACAGCCTCGGCGACTTGCGCGGCCTTGCACGCCATGCTGTAGGTGTCCGGCCGTCCGAGCCATGCCGCCAACTCGAATGCATCCTGTTCCGTGAACTCTCGGCTCACGCCACCGGACCACGGCGGATCACGCGACAACACGATGCGGCCGGCGAACTCGTCCAGTCGGAACAGGCCCGTCATCTCCGGATCGTTGTCGAGCACGAGCGAGATGTTGTGCGGCGTGGCCCGGCACTCGCCCGCCTTGCTGATGACGAGGTCGCCTCGCCACGCATCTTCGGGCGCCGGCGCCGGCGCAATCGACAGGTGCTTGCGTGCGCGTCCGGTCGTCATGCTGCCGTGGCCTCACGCATGCGCGGTGCGGGGTCCGTGAATGGATGACCCCAGTGCACGCACAGCAACTGCCATTCGAGCTCGACAGCGCCGATCGAGGCATCGGCCGCGTACAGTTCGACCGACCACGCACCATCGCGCTGCAGGGCACCGAACAGCGGCACGAGTACCGCGTCGTTCTCGCAGGTCGACACCACCACCACCGGCCGTCGACGCACCGGCCAGGCGAATGACGCGGCGCGTGCCGTCGCGTCGGGCGGCAGCACCAGCACGTGCGCGGCGCGGTGCTCGCCGTCGGCATCGCGGCCGAGATACCAGAGCGCGGCATCCCAGGCTTTCGGGCCGGCAAACACCAACAGCTTGTGGCCGGGGCGCAGGGCCCAGGCCTCCACTCGCTGCCCGTAAGGTGGCCGGCGCATCATCCGCCTGCCTGTGTGAGCAGCCGGCGGATCAGTTCGCGCGCCATGATGAGATCGCCCTCTGCTCCCGCCAGCAACCGCGGGTCGTCTTCGGGATCGCATCCGATCGAAATGACTTGCGACCGCGCGGCAACGATAAGGCGTTCAATACGCCGCAGCGTGGCCACGTCCGACGCCGGCCGCGCGGCGCGGCGCGCGCGGGCGCTCATGGCAGCCCCGCCGGCATACCCGCCTGGGCGCCGATTGCATCGGAATGGCGCCTGCACTCGACGCGAATCGCGCCCGATGCAGCCGCGAGCGACGTGGCAACAGCCGCCGCCCACTCGAACTCCGACACGCCGCCGCAGTTCCGGCAAGCCTTGAGCGCACGCCGAAGCTCGCGCTGCGCACGCGACACCTCCGCGAGATTCCCGCGGAGGGTTGACGACAGGGGTTTCGAGGCGGACGCGCTCATGCAGAACCTTCCGCGGCGCTCGTGACGCTACCGCGCTCGATGCACTCGAGAAGCGCGACGGTGTCGATGCCGACGGATTCAAGGAGCTGAAACTTGGCATCGTAGCTGTCGCGCGCCGCATCTGCGGAGCGGTAGTCGGTGGCGAGGATCTCGAAGAGGGCGGCGGCATCCGGTTTGTCGCGGAGCGCCGTTTCGATGGCGGCGATGGCGCCGGGGATCGAGTAGGTCATGACCGGGCCTCCCCGAGCGCGGCGAGCAGTTTCTCGCGTGACGCATCGCGAGCTGCGCGGGCCTCTTTGAACAGGCGCAGCATCAAGTGGAGGTATTCGAACAGCACCTTCTCGTCCAACGCCTCGTCGCCGAGGCAGGCATCCGTTGCCATCACGAGCAGCGCATGCACTTCACGTTCGGCGTGCTCTGCGCGCTCCATGTCGTCGAACTCGCCAGGGACCTGGCCGCTCCCTTGCTTGAGCTTCAGAGTCGCGTTCTCGGCGAGGGGCATGGTTGCGACACATCCTTCGGCGGCACCTGACCCGGCCTCATCGTCGGGGGCGGATCGAATCAGGGTGGCTGCGTCGTCGAGGTTGGTGCGCAGCGAGCGAAGCTCTTCGACGAGCGTCGCATCTCCGACGTTCTCGCCGCGCGTGAGCACGTCGATGAGGTTGTCGGCTTGCCGGGTGGCGCGGAGCAGCGGGTTCATGCCGCACCCCCGGCCGTGAGCACGGCAAGCCAGGCGACGTGCGCGATGAGGGCGCCGAGGGTGAGGGCGAACGTTTCGCGGGTATCGGATGAAGCGTGCGAGCGTGCGGCGGGCACGCGAGGGAGCAAGTGCATGGTGGCGTCTCCGGATGGGTCGGATGACCACGGGGAGATGATTGAATGCACCGCTCCCGTGGGTGTCGGGAGGGTAGAAACCGCCTGTAGACGGCGGGCAGCTTTCGCGCCGAGGCGCTGTTGTATGACTGCCGCCCTCCCGACGGAAACGTCGGGCACAAAAAAACCGCGCTTACGGGTGCGGATGCCGCTACAGGTGGAGTTTCTACGCTCCGTTGAACCAGCCTGCCACGAACGGAGCAGTGGCGTCAAGCCGGCCGGAGCGATTGGGCGGACGGTCGCCATCACGCAACGCGCCGCGATTCGGCGATGCGCGCTGCCATCCATGCCCGAACCTCGGATTCGAGCCAGCACGTCGCGGCTCCAACCTTGAAGCTCGAGGGTGCGCGTCCGACGCGGACATAGTCGGTCCAGGCCGTGCGGCCGATGCCGACCAGGTCGAGAACATGGGGCAAGCGAAGGAAGCGATCGCCCGGCGCAATCGCGGGCGCGGGAACAGTCGATTGATGCACGGCCACGTCTCCCGCCGACACGGTCGCCCCGGTTCAGGGCGGCGGCGTGCGGCAACGTGGCACACGATGCGATGCCAGACTAACCAGTGCCTAGCGTGTGGGCGGATTTCTTAGTGATGCGGCGGCAATGCAGCGATTTACGGTCGTGCGCCCCAGTTGGAGCTTCTTCGCGATCATCGCGGAACGGTTGTGTTCGGCGACGCCCCTCTTCTCATATTCAGCCCACAGCCTGCGCACCGCTTGGGCTGTGGCGGCGTGTTTCCGAGCTTGTGTGTGCGCTCCGTTCTTGCCGACCTTCCGGGCTCTGTCAGCGGCCAGCCGTGGGCGATAAACCCATCGATCGTGCTCGGATTCAAGCCACGCCAGTGCGACACGTTCCAGCGCAGATCCGAAGTGTTGTAGGTATGCGAAGTGCGCGGCCATCATCCTGAGTTCGCCGACTACAGCCTCATCATCCATGCCCTTGACGCATCGCGGCGGTTCTGGCCAAAGGAGGATGACGGTGTGCTTCAACACGCCAGTCCACTCGCTGCCCCATGCTTCGGTCGTGAGATCCACGAACTCGTCGGGGACGTCGACGGCCCGAGCGAATATGTGGATCGAAGGAACCCAGGTGGGTGATATCCCTCTATCCTCAAACCGGATCGCACCCGCACGGACATCGGCCGTGACCAGCCCCACCGTGTCGACGATGCCTGTCAAGTAGGCCACCTCATGCCCTCCGCTTCATCGGCAACACGCTCGCACTCGCGCGCAGCGCATCGAGGTAGTCCGCCCACTTCTGCATGGCCTCGCGGCGCTCGTCGCCGAAGGTCGTGCGATCGTAGGCCTTCTGCACGTCGCCACGCTTGGCGTGCGCCAGCTGCGCCTCGAGCACGTCGATGTCGAAGCCCAGGCGCTCGCGCCCGGCGGTGCGCAGCATGCCGCGGAAGCCGTGTGTGGCGTGCCGGCCCTGGAAGCCCATGTCGCGCAGCGCCTTCGACAAACTGTCGCGGTTGAGGTGCGGCGACTTCTGGCGCGCGAGCGGGGGGAACACGTACTCGCCGCCGGCGCTGAACGCCTGCATGGCCTTGAGCACCTCGACTGCCTGGTCGGGCAGGGGAACGATGTGCGCGAATCCCATCTTCATCCGATCGGCGGCGACCCGCCATTCCTTCGCTTCCAGGTCGATCTCGCACCACCGCGCCGAGGCGACGATGCCGGGACGCATCGCGGTGAGCATGGCGAGGGTGAGGGCGGCGCGCACTACCGGCGACCCATGGGCATCGATGGCGCACGCAACGTCGCGGATGTCGGCGGGTTCGATCGCGGCGGGGATGTGGCCCTTCTCGTAGTGCGGAACCGTGCCGCGCAGCGAAAGCAGGCGACCGTCCTCGCGCAGGCCCTCCTTGATGGCGAAGTCGACGATGCCGCCGAGGTATTGCCGTGCTTTCGCGGCGAGGTTCGGGGCATGTGAGGCGATCTGCTCGATCACCTTGGCGGCTTGCGGCGTGGCAAGCGTGGCGATCGGGTGGCCGGCGAGAGCAGGGTTGAGATAGGTCTGCACCACGAATTTCGCCTTGCGGTGCGTCTCGGGCGCCCAGCCCTTGCCCTTGGCGCCGCTGGCCTTTCTGGCGAGCCAGCGCTCGGCGACCTTCTCGAACGCGCCATCGGTCTCACGCTGCTTCGCCGCGCGGGCATCACGACGCTGGTCGATCGGATCCTTGCCCTCGCGCAGTTGCGCCCGCACCTTGTCACGCGCCAGGCGCGCCTGCTGTAGCGAGACCTCGGGATATGCCCCGAGTCCGGTGCGTCGCTCCTTACCTGCTACGATGTATTTCAGGCGCCACCACCGCGCGCCCGATGGCGCGATGCTCAGGTAGAGCCCGCCGCCATCGTAGAGTCGCTGCTCGCGGTCTCCGGGTTTCGTGTTGCGGATTTTCAGCTCGGTCAGCGCGATGGCCTGGCGAGGCATCGGTATCCCTACGGGGTTCGGGGCGGTATCCCAAACCGTATCCCTACAGGGGGCAGGATTCAAGCGGATGGCAGCGGACGGGGGCGGAACAAAAAACCCCGCTTTCGCGGGGTTTTTGTGGTGTCCGGCGGTACTATGCGGCTCGCCGCGGACTGTTATATGGTGCCCAGGAGAGGACTCGAACCTCCACGGGTCGCCCCGCTAGCACCTGAAGCTAGTGCGTCTACCAATTCCGCCACCTGGGCATTCCCCGCGTGGCGCGTGCCATTCGGGGGCGCGAACGATACTGGGCGGGCCCGATGCCTGTCAATCACATCCATGCGCGTCGATCGTCGATCCGCGCGAAAAGGAGTTCCAGAACACGTGACCAAGAAAACCACGAACAACACGTCGCGTGCAGCGAAAGGCAAAACGCCGAAAGGCGCGGCCACGTCCGCCGCGCGCGGCAAGCCGGCGGCCAAGGCGGCGGCGAAGAAATCGAAGGCCAAGCCGGCACCTTGGCTGCCGCCGGTGTTCGAGCCTGCAAAGGGCAAGGCGGGCGGCGCCCGCCCGGCGGCGAAGGCCGGGTCATCCGCGCCGCGCGGCGCGAAGCCGGCGCGTGCAGCCAAGACCTGGACGGACGATCCGCGTACCGCCGGCACGAAGTCGCGCGACAAGACGCAGGCCGCGCCGGCGCGCAGCACGTCGATGCGCGATCCGTTCGCCGAACGCGAGGCGCAGCGCTACGCGCGTCCGATTCCGAGCCGCGAGGCGATCCTCGCCCTGCTCGGCGAACAGGGCTCGCTGATGAAGACCGAAGTGCTGGCGCGCGCGCTGGGACTTTCCAGCGAACAGGACGTCGAGGCGCTCAGCAAGCGCCTGGCCGCGATGGTGCGCGACGGCCAGTTGCTGCAGAACCGCCGCGGCGGCTACGGCGTCGCCGAGAAGCTCGACCTCATCGCCGGCGTCGTCCTGGCCAATGCGGAAGGCTACGGCTTCCTGCGCCCCGACAGCGGCGGCGAGGATCTCTACCTGTCGCCGGCGCAGATGCGGCCGGTGCTGCACGGTGACCGCGTGCTCGGCAGCGTCATCGGCGTCGATCGCCGCGGGCGTCGCCAGGGCGCGATCGTCGAGGTGCTCGAACGGCGTTCGCCGCGCTTGGTCGGGCGCGTGATCGTCGAGAACGGCCTGACCCTGGTCGCTCCCGATGACCGCCGCCTGCACCAGGACGTGCTGATCCGGCCCGGCGAGTCGCAGGGCGCGCGCGCCGGCCAGATCGTCATCGCCGAAATCAGCGATCCGCCGACCGCGTATCGCGGCCCGATGGGAAAGATCCTCGCCGTGCTCGGCGAGCGCCTGACGCCGTCCATCCTCGTCGAGATGGCGATTGCCAGCCACGGCCTGCCGCACGAATGGCCGCAAGCCGCGCTGCGCGAAGCCGCCGAAGTCGAGCCGAGCGTTTCGCCGGCCGCCAGCGCCGGTCGCACCGACCTGCGCGGTTTGCCGCTGGTGACCATCGACGGCGAGGACGCGCGCGACTTCGACGATGCCGTCTACGCCGAGCCGAACGCGCACGGGTTCCGCCTCGTGGTGGCGATCGCCGACGTGTCGCAGTACGTGCGCGTCGACAGCGCGCTCGACGAAGAGGCGTTCAACCGCGCCACCTCGGTGTATTTCCCCGGCTTCGTCGTGCCGATGCTGCCGGAGGCGCTTTCCAATGGCATCTGTTCGCTGAATCCGCGCGTCGACCGCCTCTGCATGGTCTGCGACATGCAGGTCGACCGCAACGGCGAGGTCACCCGATCGACTTTCCACGAAGCCGTCATGCGCTCGCACGCGCGCCTGACCTACACGCGCGTGTGGCAGGCGATCGGCGAAAGGGATGCCGATGCACGCGACGAACTCGGCGCCTTGCTGCCGCACGTCGAACATCTCCACCAGCTCTACAAGCTGCTTGCCAAGGCACGGCAGAAGCGCGGTTCAATCGATTTCGAGTCGAGCGAGGTCAAGTTCCGCCTCGGCGCCGCCGGCGAGGTGATCCAGCTCGACAGCGAGCCGCGCAACGATGCCCACAAGCTGATCGAGGAGTGCATGATCGCGGCCAACGTCGAGGCGGCGAAGTTCCTGATCCGCAAGCGCATTCCCGCGCCCTTCCGCGTGCACGAACCGCCGCCGGCATCCAAGTACGACGACCTGCTGGAGTTCCTGCGCGAATTCAAGCTGGGCCTGCCGCCGGCCGGCGAAGTGCGACCGGCCGATTTCGCCGCACTGCTGAAGAAGATCCGCAATCGTGCCGACGTCGGCCTGATCGAGTCGGTGCTGCTGCGCTCGCAGAGCCTGGCGGTCTACCAGCCGGAAAACACCGGCCACTTCGGTCTCGCGCTGGAGGCCTACACGCATTTCACCTCGCCGATCCGTCGCTATCCGGATCTCCTCGTGCATCGGGCGATCCGCCACGCGATCAGCGGCGGCAAGCCGGCGACGCATGCCTATTCGCCGACGCGGATGGCCTCGATGGCGGTGCATTGCTCGCACAACGAGCGGCGCGCGCAGGAAGCCGAGCGCGACGTCGACGAGCGCTACAAGTGCGCGTGGATGGAAAAGCACGTCGGCAGCGAGTTCGACGGCGTCGTCTCCGGAGTCGCCTCGTTCGGCCTGTTCGTCGAGCTGACCGACTCGAAGATCACCGGCCTCGTCCACATCACCCAGTTGCCGAACGACTACTACCACTTTGACCCGCTGCGACACCTGCTCACCGGTGAACGCCGCGGCATGAAGTTCCGCCTCGGCGATGCCGTGCGCGTGCAGGTGCTGCGCGCCAGCCTCGAGGACCGCAAGATCGATTTCCGCCTCGTCGCCGAGGCGCGCGGGTAGGCGCCGGACTTCACAGAGCCGGGCTTGCTCGGAAGAGGAGCTGACCGGAGTCGCAAGGGCAGCGGAGCAAGCTCCAGAAATGCATTGGAATGGGGCGGTGAAAGCAGGCGTTGGCGCATGCAATCCCTTCTCCCCGCTGTGCGGGGCGAAGGAAGACTGGCACTGTCGCAGGAATGCAAGGCTGCACTCTGGTGAACGCGCATGCCTGTCCCTTCTCCCCGTTGCGACGGGGAGAAGAGCCTGCCCCGGACTCGATCCGGGGTGCGGCGGCAGCCGCGGATGAGGGGCGCTTCTTTGCTTCACCGGTTGGGCCGATGAAACGGCGCTTGCGCACGGCTGCATCGGCGATCGCACCCCACCTCCCACGGCCCCTCATCCGGTGCTGCCGCACCACCTTCTCCCCGCTGCGCGGGGCGAAGGAAGGCAATCGCTGTCGCAAGAATGCAAGTTGCGTTTCAGAGAAAACGCCAGCTGTCCCTTCTCCCCGTTGCGACGGGGAGAAGGTGCGGCGGCAGCCGCGGATGAGGGGCGCTTTCAAGCTTCTTCTT
>CAKSZY010000001.1 GCA_934526015.1 uncultured Dokdonella sp. | reverse complement strand
CCGTCGCTTCGACATGAACACTCCTCATGGCCTGAATCGGCCTTCTCGTAAGTGTCCGTGAAAACGGGGGTGAACCCGAGGGAGGCGTAACCGCCTTGGCATCCGTAACTGCAAGCCACGAGACGGCGTGATGCGGACCACCGGAATGACGGTCAATTTCAAAACCATGAAGTGCATTGAAACCGAGCTTTGCCGCCGACGTGACAATGTGTTCGATCCAACCACGCGTCCAGTTGTACTGCGCAATCTCAAGCATCACTTTCTCACTTATCTTGAGCTTGCTAGCTAGGTCGGCGGCATTTCTCGCAATGCGCAGCAGGAATCTCGGGTCTTCTGATGCATATCGTAAGACCTCGCCAGACCGCCAGGCGTTCGTCCAGATTTCCTTGTTGCGCGTATAAAGGCACATTCGCGCAAGCTCGTTCTCAATCAGAAGTTGGCGAAGTGACTCTGAATCCCGCGATGCCTGCGTGGCATCGAGGATATTTGCCCGATCCGTGAGGTGTACCGAACAGATGTTGGGTCCAACTTCCCGAGCATCATTCGGGTCTTTGGTGAAGAAGATCGCGGTATGCGGGACGCGCAGCTCTTCACCGGGTACAGGTGGTGGAGGAACGAGCCAAGATGAAAACCGAGGCATGTTCGTGCCATGAAACCATGCAGCCTCTCGGATCTCATCCATGCTCTCTCCAAGTGATCGGACCGACCCCAGTCCCGTAGCGCTAGCATGATGCACGCCTGCCGAGTCCCCGGACTTTGGCATCCGGTAGCGACGATAGGCGGAAACGAAAAAGCCGCCCCTGCCTAAGCAGGGACGGCTCCGAATTGGTGCCCGAGGTCGGACTCGAACCGACAAGCCTTGCGGCGGAGGATTTTCTTCCCACTTCGGCTTTCGCCGCCGACCTGCGCGGGGCAGGGCGTTCGTGGTCTGGAGCACGCCTTCACCTTAGCCTTTCGGCCGTAGGTGCCCGCCGTCTGCTCTCTACACCTTCCCCCGGACCTTTCGGCTCGCGGGCTTGGCTCGGCATCAGCTCGGACTTGCGTCCAGGGCCTTCACCGAGTTTGACGGGCTTCACCTCTGGAGTTTCCCCCGGAGGGCTCAAATTGTCTGAGTCCTCTGCGTCTACCAATTCCACCACTCGGGCATGACGCGATGTTACTTCAACGATGCGGTACTCAGCGCTTGTCGATCGTTCGCCTTCGACTGGCTCCTAGTTGGCTCCTAGCCGAACCGGCGGCGCCTTGATGCCAAGCCCTTGCACGTCAGAAATCCTTAGTGTGACGCGATGTTACAACGGTGAACGAAGGATAAACGGAGGTTTTTGAAACTGTTTTTGAGTCCGTCGCGTCTACCATTCCACCACTTCGGCGTGGGTCGCGGAGTATAGCGGACTAGTGCGTGCGGTCGAGCGCGAGCTGGCGCTCGTCGCGGTCGTACCAGTTGTCGCCGGCCGGCTTGAACACCGAGCAGCAGGTCATCGAGCCGCGGTAGATGTGCACGGAGACGGCGACGTCGTCGCTGCTCGGGTTGCGGATCGTGTGGTACTCGTGCGGCGGAATCAGGCTGCCGGCGGAGCCCGGGCCGGCGAGGGTCGTGCCGCGCGCCTCGAAGCGGTAGCGCTGGCCGCTCGACTCGACCAACTCGTATGGCGTCACCTCGATCTGGCCGTGCCAGACCCCCTCGACGCACCACATGCCGGCGTGGTCGTGGATCGCCGTGCCCTGGCCAGGCCCCCAGGTCATGGCGATGACGCTGTAGCCGAGTTCGTCGCTGCGGTAGATCTCGCGGCGTGCGTAGTGGTCGGAGACGGCCTCGAACACGCAGGCCGGCAGGCGCACTTCGGGATCGCGGATCAGCCGGCACAGGCTTGCGCGCAGCGCATCGGTGATCTTCTCGGGACAATCGAGCCGCACGGCGGCATCGATCTCCTCGACGAGGCGGCGGCAACCGGGGAATTCGAGGGCGAGCATGCGTGCTCCCGGGAGACTGGATTGCCGGGATTCTAGCGCGCGGCCAGGAAAGCGGCGATCGCCGCCCCGAAGCGCTCGATGTCGACGAGGAAGGCGTCGTGGCCCTGCGGGCTGTCGAGGGCGACGAATTCCACATCGGTACCGCCCGCGCGCAGGCCCTCGGCGATCTCCTCCTGCTGCGACAGCGGAAACAGGATGTCGGTGCTGACGCCGAGCACCAGCGCCCGTTCCAGCTCGAGGCGGCCCAGGGCGCGGGCGACGCTGCCCCCGCCGTGTTCGGCGAGGTCGAACCAGTCGCTCGCGCGCGACAGGTACAGGTAGGAATTCGGGTCGAACGAGCGGATGAAGCGGTCCGCATGCTTCTGCAGGTACGACTCCACGGCGAACTCGACGGCGAACGGATCGTCGTCGCGGTCGTCGGCGTCGAGGCGGATGCGGGCGAAGCGGCCGACCCACTCCATCGCCGAGCGGTAGGTGATGACGCCGAGCTTGCGGGCGATGCTCATGCCGGCGACCGGCCAGCCGGCATCGTCGTAGCGGCCCTCGTTCCAGTTCGGGTCGAGCCGGATGGCCTCGCGCTGCAGCGAACGGATGGCGATCGCGAAGGGCTGCGCCTGCGGCGCGGTGGAGACGCTGATGTGGGTGCGCGCGCTGCCGGGATGCTGGGCCAGGTAGGCCAGCGCGGTCATGCCGCCCATCGAATTGCCGACCAGGCAGGCGAGCCGCTCGATGCCGAGGCTGCCGACCAGCGCGTGGGCGGCATTGGCGGCATCCTCGAGGGTGAGCTCGGGGAAGTCGAGCCGGTAGGCGACGCCGCGGGCCGGATCGATCGAGGCGGGCCCGGTGGAGCCCTTGCAGCTGCCGAGGGTGTTGACGCAGACGACGAACCAGCGCCGGCTGTCGATCGGCTTGCCGGGACCGACCATGTCTTCCCACCAGCCCGGTGCCGGGTCCTCGGCATTCGAGGCCGCGTGCGCACTCGGCGACAGGCCGGTGAGGATCAGCAGGGCATTGTCACGTGCGGGCGAGAGTTCGCCCCAGGTCTCGTAGGCGAGGCGGGCGCCGGCGAGCACGCCGCCGCGCTTCATCGCGAACGGCGAGGGCAGGTCGAACCAGCGGCGTGCATCGCCCGCGCTCATCGGCCGCCCCTCACGGCACCACGCGGTCGATGACGAGTTCCAGCGGCTCGCGCCGGGTCGAATCGAGCGGCATCGACAGACCCTGCAGGTCGCCGCTTTGCGCGCTCGCATCGCCCCGCGCGGAGATGCGCGCGCCGATCACGACCTGGGGGAACATCGACAGCTTCATGGTCGGCATCATGCCGGTCGAATCATCGAGGGTCACCGTCAGCGGCAACTCGCCGGCGCGCGCACGGTGGATCGCCAGTGGCATCGGCGGGCCTTCGGCGGCGCGGGCGAACACGAACAGGGTCGCACCGGGGTCGAGGCGGTCGGCCAGCTTCGGATCGAGACGGACGTGCACGGTCAGGCGCGCCTGCGTGCCGGCTTGCGGGGCCGCCGCGGCGTCCGCAGGCGCGGCCGGTGGTGCAGTTGCGGCGGGCAGCGCCGGCTCGGCCGGGGCCTGGCCGAGTTGTGCCTGGGCGTCTTCGATCTGCGCGCGCACGCTGCGGGCGATGTCGGAGTCCGCCGGCAGGTTCGGCAACAGGCGGTTCCAGGCGTCGATCGCGGCAGCGAATTGGCCTTGCTGGTAGTCGCTGATGCCGATCAGCCAGAGTGCGCGCTGGTGGTCGGGGTCGACGGCGAGCACGCCCTCGATCAGCGCGCGCGGCTCGCCGCTGATGCGCCGGCCTTCGCTGGCGAGCGCGGCGGCCTGGGCGTACTCGACGGTGACGTCGGGGTTGTCCGGCAGCAGGTCATGCGCGTGCTGGAGCGCATCGCGCGATTCGGCGAAACGTCCCATCGACTGATAGGCCCGGCCGAGCAGGGCCCAGCCCTCGGCGTTGCCGGGTTCGGCTTCGAGTTTGGCGACCAGGCCGCGGATGGCCTGATCCATGTCGACCCCGTGCCCCTCGGGGCCGGCCGGCGTGGTCGCCGCCATGCGCGCCGGATCGAACGCGGCCGGTTCGCCGACCGCGCGGTAGAGCAATACGGCCGCCGCCGGCAGCAGCACGGCAACGAGCACGGCCGCGAGGCGCGTGCCGCGTTGCACGCCGCCATCGCCAGGGGCGGCGGAGGCGTCGGCGGCAGCGAGGGCGGCACGCTTGCTCGCGTGTTCGCCGGCATCGATGACGCCGGCGGCGAGGGCGTCGTCGAGCGCCTTCAGACGACGATCGCCCGGGCGGCCGCCACCGCCGCGCAACGGCAGCAGGGCGAAGGCCAGTGCCAGCGCGATCAACAGCAGGGCAAGCAGCATGAAGGCGGTCATGACCACTCGTCCTCGGCGGGGGAATCGGTGACGCCGGCGGCGGCGCGCGCGCGCCGCCGCACGATCGCGGTGATGACCAGGGCGCCGACCACCAGCACCGCCAGCGGACCGAACCAGAGCACGGCGGTGCCGCCGTGCAGGGGCGGGTCGTACAGGACGAAATCGCTGTAGCGTTCGGTCAGGTAGCGCTTGATCTCGTCATCGCTCTTGCCGCTGCGCATCTGCTCGAACACTTCCTGGCGCAGGTCGCTGGCGAGATCGGCGCTCGAGTCGGCCAGGCTTTCGTTCTGGCAGACCAGGCAGCGCAGCTGGCGGGCGAGGTTCTGGAAACGCAGTTCCTCGGCGCGGTCGGCGAACGGCAATGCCTCGATCGCCATCGCTGCCAGCGGCAAGGCCAGGGCGAACAGCAGGGTGGCGAATCGCGCCAGCACGGGCTTCATCGGGACTCCTTCGCCATCGCCTCGAGGCGCGGCTTGATCTCGTTGG
This sequence comes from uncultured Dokdonella sp., assembly GCA_934526015.1. Lineage (GTDB taxonomy): Bacteria > Pseudomonadota > Gammaproteobacteria > Xanthomonadales > Rhodanobacteraceae > Dokdonella. Next base: position 279,442 of record CAKSZY010000001.1, on the reverse strand, counting down.
CAAGGACTGCCGGCGTGATGGCGCCGATGCGCTTGTAGCGGATGATGCCGTTGCCGTCGACCAGGAAGGATTCCGGTGCGCCGTAGACGCCGAAATCGATCGCCACGCGGCCGTCGCGGTCGGTGATCACGATCGTGTACGGATCGCCGAAACGGGCCAGCCAGCGCTTGGCGTCGTCGGCATCGTCCTTGTAGTTGAAGCCGACCAGCGGCACGCCGAGCTTCTTCGCCTCGGTCATCAGCAGCGGATGTTCGTCGAGGCAGGCGAAGCACCAGCTGGCGAACACGTTGAGCAGGTAGGGCGTGCCGGCGAGCTCGCGCGAACCGAAGCTGCGCGCCGGATCGGCCAGCAGCGGCAGGTCGAAGGCCGGCGCCGGCTTGTCGATCAGCGGCGAAGGCACCTCGTTCATCGTGCGGCTTCCCATCAGCACGATGCCGAAGCCGAGCAGGGCGACCAGCAGCAGGAAACCGGCCAGCGGCAACAGGCGCGCGTTCATGCCGGACCAGCGCCGGAATGGGCGGATGCCGCCGCTGCGCGATCGGGCTTGCGTCCGCCGGCACTCTCGCCGTGGCTGCCGCGGGCGCGGAAGCGGCGGTCGGCAGCGGCGACGAAGCCGCCGAGCATCATCAGCAGTGCACCGAGCCAGATCCAGCGGATCAGCGGCTTGTGGTAGATGCGCAGCGACCATGCGCCGTCATTGCCGAGCGGTTCGCCGAGGGCGACGTAGAGGTCGCGGGTGAAGCCGGGATCGATCGCCGATTCGGTCTGGATCTGCGTGTTGCGGCCGTACTGGCGCTTCTGCGGATGCAGCACGGCGACCTCCCGTCCGTCGCGGCTGACCGTGATCGTGCCCTGGTCGGCGCGGTAGTTCGGGCCTTCGGTGTGGGCGACGCCGTCGAAGCGGAAGGTGTAGGCACCGATTTCGGCGGACTCGGCGCGGTCCAGGCGCAGGTCCTTCTCCACGCTGGTCGCCTCGGTGACGAGCACGCCGGCGACGAACACGGCGACGCCGAAGTGGGCGAGGATCATGCCGAGGATTTCCGGCGAGAAGCGCCGGCCGACCGGTGCATGGCGCCAGCGCGCGAGCGCGTAGAGGACGATGCCGACGCCGACCCAGACCGAGGCGGCGACGCCGACCAGTGCCTTCAGCGGCAGTCCGCGCGTGATCAGCCAGGCGGCAGCGGTGGCGGCCACCGCCAGGGCGATGGCCTTCTGCAGCGATCGCAGCGCCTTGGCCGCGTCGCCGCGCCGCCACGGGATGAACGGTCCGAACGGCATCAGCATCACCACCGGAGCCATCAGCAGGACGAACATCAGGCCGAAGTACGGCGGTCCGACCGAAATGCGGCCGAGATCGAAGGCCTCGCCGATCAGCGGATACAGCGTGCCGATCAGGACCATCGCGGCGGCGACGGTGAACAGCAGGTTGTTGATCAGCAGCAGGGTCTCGCGCGAGACGCCGGCGAACGCTTCGCCGCCGGCGACCTTCGGTGCACGCAGGGCGTAGATCAGCAGCGAACCGCCGATGGTGACGGCGAGGAAGGCGAGGATGAACATGCCGCGCTCGGGGTCGCTGGCGAAGGAATGGACCGAGGTCAGCACGCCGGAACGCACCAGGAAGGTGCCGAGCAGGGACAGCGAGAAGGCGAAGATCGCCAGCAGCAGGGTCCAGGCGCGGAAGCTGCCGCGCTTTTCGGTGACCGCCTGCGAGTGGATCAGGGCGGTGCCGACCAGCCACGGCATGAACGAGGCATTCTCGACCGGATCCCAGAACCACCAGCCGCCCCAGCCGAGTTCGTAGTAGGCCCACCAGCTGCCGAGCGCGATGCCGAGAGTCAGGAAGGCCCAGGCGACATTGGTCCACGGCCGCGACCAGCGCACCCAGGCGAGGTCGAGCGAACCGCCGAGCAGGGCGGCGATGGCGAAGGAGAACGCCACCGAGAAGCCGACGTAACCCATGTAGAGCATCGGCGGATGCACGATCAGGCCGAAGTCCTGCAGCAGCGGGTTGAGATCGTTGCCGTCGGCCAGTGCCGGAACGTGGCGGTCGAACGGATTCGAGGTCAGCACGGTGAACAGCAGGAAGCCGAGGCTGACGAAGCCGAGCACGCCGAGCACGCGGGCGATGAACTCGTCGGGCAGGTGGCGGCTGAGAGCGGCCACGGCGACAGTCCAGATCGACAGGATGAACACCCACAGCAGCAACGAGCCTTCGTGGCCGCCCCATACCGCCGAAAAGCGGTAGTACCACGGCAGCGCCAGGTTCGAATGCTGGGCGACATAGGCCACCGAGAAGTCCTGCACGATGAACGCGTGGGTCAGCAGGATGAAAGCCAGGGCGACGAACACGAACTGGCCGAATGCCAGCGGCCGCGCCGTCCCGATCAGGGCCCGGTTGCCGGATTGCGCACCGACGATCGGCAGGATGCACTGCACGGCAGCCAGCAGCAGGGCGAGGATCAGCGCGAATTGACCGAGTTCGGGGAGCATGGCGTTCTAGGGGCTGGGATTGGGGCGAGGGGCTAGGGGCTAGGGGCTAGGGGGCTAGGGGGCTAGGGGGCTAGGGGGCTAGGGGGCTAGGGGGCTAGGGGCTAGGGGCTAGGGGCTAGGGCTCGACAATGAAGGACTGGACAAGTTTCCGGGTGGTGCTAAAGGGATTGGCTGTACGGCGAACCGGTATGCATCGAGGCCAGGTCATCGCGCCCTCGCCCCTCGCCCCTAGTCCCTAGTCCCTAGCCCCTATTCCACAGGCTTCACGTGCTTCGCATGCGCCTTCTCCATCGCCTCGGCGACGTCGCGCGGCACGTAGTTCTCGTCGTGCTTGGCGAGCACTTCGGTGGCGACGAAGCGGTCGCCCTGCATGGAGCCGGTGGCGACCACCGACTGCATCTCGCGGAACAGGTCGGGCAGGATGCCGTCGTACTCCACGCGCATGTCGCCGTCGCCGTCGGTGACGGTGAAGGCGACGGTCAGCGACTGGCCGCGCTCGATCGAGTGTTCCTTGACCATGCCGCCGATGCGGAAGCGCGCGCCGGGCGGAACCTTGCCGGCGATGATCTCGCTCGGCGTGAACAGGTAGGTCATGTTCTGCTGCAGGGCGAACACGGTCAGCACGGTGGCGAGCACGACGGCGCCGAGGACGAGGGCGACGGCGATCAGCCGGCGTTTGCGCGTGGGGGTCATGCGGTTGGCGACTCCTGGTTCTTGCGCTGCTGGCGGCGCAGGCGGCCGCGCAGCTCGGCGAGCACGCGCCGGCGGCGCAGGCGCGGGGCGATGAAATCGATGGCGAGCAGGATGAAGAACACGGCGTAGGACGCCCACACGTAGAAGCCGTAGCCGCCCATGTCGAGGAAGCTGCTCATGGCGTACCTCCTTCACGCAGCACCTCGGCGCGCGCCCACTCCTTGCCGGCCTCGAGCTCGAGCAGATCGTTGCGGGCGCGGACGAACAGGCTGGCGAAGAACCACAGCTTGGTCGCCAGCGCCATCACCAGCAACGGCCAGAGCATGCTGGCGTCGATTGCCGACGGGCCGATCAGGCGCACGGTCGATCCCTGGTGCAGGGTGTTCCACCAGTTCACCGAGAAATGCACGATCGGCACGTTGACGACACCGACCAGGGCGAGGAAGCCGGCCGCGCGTGCCGCCTGGCGGCGGTCCTCGATGGCGTGGTTGAGGCCGATCACGCCGAGGTAGAGGAACAGCAGCACGAGCTCCGAGGTCAGCCGTGCGTCCCAGGTCCACCAGGTGCCCCACATCGGCTTGCCCCACAGCGAGCCGGTGGCGAGCGTGATGGCGGTGAAGGCGGCGCCGATCGGCGCGCTGGCCATGGCGAGAATCTCGGAGATCTTGATGCGCCAGACCAGGGCGACGAAGGCGTTCGCCGCCATGAAGAAGTAGATGAACAGGCTCATCCAGGCACATGGCACGTGGATGAAGATGATCCGGTAGGCGTCGCTCTGCTGGTAGTCGGGCGGGGCCAGCACGAGGCCGCCGTAGAGGCCGATCAGCATGCCCAGCAGGGCGCCGGCGTAGAGCCATGGCGCGAGCCGGCCGGCGATGCGGTGGAACACCGGCGGCGAACCGAACTTGTGGAACCAGAGCGTCAGCGTGTTCATGTGATCGAGATGCGCAGCGCGGCGGCGCAGGCCAGCGGGGCGAGGACCAGGGCCAGCACGAGCGCCGCGCCGAGCCAGAGCAGTGGCGCGAGGTACGGCAGGCCCGCCTGGGCGGCGTCACAGGCGCCAGCAGCGAAGATCAGCACGGGGACGTACAAGGGCAGCACGAGCAGGGCCAGCAGCATACCAGACCGGCGCATGCCGACCGTCAGTGCCACGCAGACCGCGCCGAGCAGGCTCAGCAACGGCGTCGCCAGCGCCAGTGCGCCGAGCAGGACCGGCAGCACGCCCGGGTCGAGACGCAGCATGCCGGCCAGCAGCGGTGCGGCGACGATCAGCGGCAGGGCGGTGGTCAGCCAGTGCACGAGGGTCTTGCAGGCCAGCAGCAACGGCAGAGGATGCGGCGACAGCACGAGCTGTTCGAGCGCGCCATCGTCGTGGTCGGAGCGGAACAATGCGTCGAGCGCCAGCACGCCGGCGATGAGGATGGCGACCAGCACGACACCGGCGGCGATCCGCGAGAGCTGGTTCGGTTCGGGGCCGAGTGCAAACGGGAACAGGGTGACGACGATGAGGGCGAACAGCACCGGATTGAGGGCGTCGCCGCGCCGCCGCCAGCACAGGGTGAGGTCGCGGCGGATCACCGCCATGCAGGCCGCGCCGGTGCTGCCGGGTTTCATGCCGGCCTCCGGATCGGCAGGCGCCGGGGCGTGCCGGAGGTGAAGGCATAGGCGCCGTGCGAGGTGACCAGGGCGGCGCCACCGCGGCGCGCATGGTCGTCGAGCAGGCGGTTGGCGAGGTCGATGCCGCCGCGGTCGAGGTTGGCGTAGGGTTCGTCGAGCAGCCACAGCGCGGCCGGCACGAGCAGCAGGCGCGCCAGCGCCACGCGCTTGCGCTGGCCTGCCGACAGCTGGCGCACCGGAACGTCCTCGTAGCCCTCGAGGCCGACCGAGCCGAGGGCGAGGGTCGGCGTGATGCCGGCTCGGATGCCGCCGAGACCGGTGGCGAAGCGCAGGTTCTCCAGCGCGGTGAGGTCGCCCTTCAGTCCCGGCAGGTGGCCGAGCAGGGCGACCTGGTGCGACAGCCGCGCCAGGGTCAGCGCCTCGCCATTGAGTTCGATCGAGCCTTCGCCGGGCTCGAGCAGGCCGGACAGCACCTTCAGCAAGGTCGTCTTGCCGGCCCCGTTGTCGCCCTCGACCAGCACCACCTCGCCGGCGAACAGGCGAAAGTCGAGCGGCCCGAACACCGGCTCGTCGTTGCGCGCGAAGGCGAGGCCACGGGCCTCGAGCAGCGGGATCGGGTCGTGGTCGGGAGAGGTCTGCATCGAACCGGCGATGCTATCGGAGCAACGCGGCAAGGGATACTGCGGAAGTTGTTGCAGCGACGACATGCCGCCGCAGGGTGCGTGCCTGCACCCCGTATCCGTGCGTGCCGCGCGTATGCCGACGTCAGCGGCGCGCGCGTGAACCGGGCCGCGCATTCGGTATAGTTCGCCGGCAAGGCGGGTATGGTGTCCCGCCGCGAATCGCGAGGAATCGACAATGGGTCTTGTGCAGGCAGTGGTGGGTGCGGTCGGTGGCATGCTGGCCGACCAGTGGAAGGACTTCTACACGGTTCCCGCCGGCGTGCCGGCCACCGCGGCGCTGTTCGCGGCGGTGCCGCAGGGCAGCAATGCCGGGCGCGGTTCCAACACCAAGGGCTCGTCGAACATCATCACCAACGGTTCGAAGATCGTCGTGCCGGAAGGCTACGGCCTGCTGCTGTTCCAGGACGGCAAGATCACCGGCTTCGCCGCCGAGCCGGGCGGCTACGAATGGCGCTCCGACGACATCCACTCGAAGTCGATCTTCGCCGGTGACGGCCTGGTCAGCCCGCTCATCATGCAGAGCTGGGAGCGCTTCAAGTTCGGCGGCCAGCCGGGCTCGCAGCAGGCGGCCTTCTTCGTCTCGCTGAAGGAACTGCCCGACAACCGCTTCGGCACGCAGTCGGAGATCTACTGGGACGACGCCTATCTCAATGCGCAGGTCGGCGCGGTCACGCGCGGCTCGTACACGCTGAAGATCGTCGATCCGATCCTGTTCGTGAAGAACTTCGTGCCGGCCGCGTTCATCCAGCCGGGCGGGCCGGTGTTCGATTTCACCGACATGGACAACGCCGTCGCCAGCCAGCTCTTCAACGAGGTGGTCGGCTCGCTCGCACCGGCCTTCAGCCTGTACAGCAACGATCCCGGCAAGGGCAACCGCATCACGAAGTTGCAGCAGGATTCGATCGGCTTTGCCCGCAGCCTGTCCGATGCGGTCGAGAATGCCTACCAGTGGCGCTCCGATCGCGGCCTCGCCATCGTCAAGACCGCGATCGTGTCGATCGAGTACGACGCCAACACGCGCGAACTGCTGAAGACCGTGCAGCGCGCCGACGCGCTGGCCGGCTCGCGCGGCAACTCCAACCTGCAGGCCAGCGTCGCCGCCGGCATGCAGGCCGCCGGCGAGAACGGCGGTGCCGCCGGCATGATGGGGATCGGCATGGCCTCCGGCATGATGGGCGGCATCGGTGCCCTGCAGCAGCCGGCAACCCCGGCCGCGCCGGCTGCCGAGGATCCGGTCGAGAAGCTGAAGAAGGCCAAGGAGATGCTCGAGCTCGGTCTGATCACCCAGGCCGACTACGACGCGCTGAAGACCAAGGCGCTCGGCCTGTAGGACGGACCGCGCACGCGCCCATGTCGAATCCAGGACCGCCGCCGCCGCCGCCGGTGCCGCCCGTCAGCGGCCCCGGCTCGCCGCAGGAGGTGCCGCCGCCTCCGGGAAGTTTCCCGATCGATCCGGAATCCCTGCCGGCTCCGATCCGTGACGAGTTGCTGGCGCCGGATCCGGTCGCCATCGACACCGCCGCCAAGGAGCTCAGGGACGGGCTCAACCATTGCCCGAAATGCGGCGCGACCGACATCCGCCACAAACCCGGCAGCGACCTGCTGGTTTGCCTCTATTGCCGCAACGAATGGGACGGTGCACGGGTCGAGGAGGCGTTCGGTCTTGGCGAGGGCCACGACCAGCTGCGCGGCACCGTGGTTGCCTCCGGCGCACGCGACATCGCCGAGGATGCCGCCAGCCTGATGAGCTTCAAGTGCACCGGCTGCGGTGCCGAGGTCACCGTCAACACCGAAAACGCCATGACCGCGCGCTGCCACTGGTGCCGCCACGTGTTCGGCATCAACGAGCAGGTCGCCAATGGCGCGGTACCCGACGCGGTGCTGCCGTTCCACATCAGGAAGGACGACGCCGTCGCGCGCATCCGCCAGTTTGTCGGCAAGCGGCGCTTGTTCGCGCTGAAGGAATTCAAGGAACAGTTCACGCCGGAGAACGTCGTCGGCGTCTACCTGCCGTACATGATCGTCGATGCCAACGCCAGCGCCGACGTCGCCGGCAAGGGCGAGATCAAGACGCGCGAGTACCAGAGGGGCAGCGGCAACAACAAGACGACCTACTACGACGCCGACGTCTACCGGGTCGAACGGCACGTCGACTTCACCGTCGACGACCTGCCGCTGGAATCGTCCAGCGAGCGCGGCAATCTCGACACCCGGGCCAATACCAACAACATCATCAACACGATCCTGCCGTTCGACACCAGGAACGCGGTGAAGTGGAACGCCTCCTACCTCGCCGGATACAGCTCGGAGAAGCGCAACCGCGATGTCGCCCATCTGCATCCGCGCCTCGAGGACCAGCTGCTGTCGATCGCCCGCGCCCAGGTGGAGGATTCGGTGCGCCGCTACGATCGCGGCGTGCGCTGGGAGCAGGAACAGCTCGACGTCCACGGCTCGCGCTGGGTATCGATGTACCTGCCGGTGTGGCTGTACTCGTATCACCAGCCCGGCAGCAACGGCGGCATGCTGCACTACATCGCGGTGAACGGCCGCACCGGCGAGACCATGGGCAGCGTGCCGGTGCAGCAATGGAAGCTGCTGCTCGCCGCGCTCACCACGGGAACCTTCATCGAAGGCATCGTGCTGACGATCCTGGCGAATTCCTCATGAGCGACGACAGCGGACTCTGGCTTCTCGCCCTCGGTCCTGCCGGGGCCACCGCGCTGTACTGGGCGCTGTACCGGTACTACCGCAACACCGACAAGTCGCACGCGTTCGAACGCGAAACGCGGGTGGTGGCGCAGCCGGTGACCGGCTCCGACGGCAAGGTCGGCGACATCAAGGGCACGCGCGAATCGCGCATCGCCGGCGAGAACGGGCGTGCGTATCGCCAGCGCGTGGAGCGCGTGCGTCGCGACAGCGGCTGACTGGCGGATCGCCGGGTGTGGCGCCGCACGTCCCCGGCGATGCGCTCAGGCTTCGTCCGGAATGGGCGGGAGTCGCTCCCGGACCTCTGCATCCAGCGCCGCGAAATCGATGCCGTCGAGGTTCTCGCGCCCGCTGACTGCCGCGCGCAGGATCGACGCCTGCAGTTCGCCGCGCGCGCGCGCGGTCGCGTAGGGCATGCGGGTGAAGGTGACCATGGCGTAGCGCGGCATCCAGCGCCCGGGATGGCGTTCGACCAGTCGCGCCTCGAGCGCCCGCATCAGCAGGTAGTCGCTGTCGTCGACGCGGTCGCGCATCTCGATGTAGTTCTCCAGCGCCATCGCCGCGATCGCATCGCAGTCCGGCTTGCGCCGGCGCACGAATTCGGCGAACGCGGCGGCGCGGTCGGCCGGCGTGGCGGCGAGCAGGTCGGCCAGTTCCACCGCATCCTCGAAGCCGGCATTCATGCCCTGGCCGTGGAACGGAACGATCGCGTGGGCGGCATCGCCGACCAGCACGGCGCGGCCGTCGAGATGCCAGTGCTCGAGATGGAGCGTGCCGAGCAGGCCGGTCGGGTTGCCGTCGAAGTCCGCTTCGAGGTCGGGGATCAGCGCCGAGGCATCGGCGAAGTCGCGTGCGAACAGCGCGCGCGCGGCGCGGCCGCTGTCGATGTCGGTGAAACTCGGAGAACCCTCGTTCGGCAGGAACAGGGTCACGGTGAAGCTGCCTTCGGCATTCGGCAGGGCGATGCACATGTAGTTGCCGCGTGGCCAGATGTGCAGGGCATTCGGCTCGATCGCGAAGCGTTCGCCGCGTGCCGCCGCGTCGGCCAGTGCCGGCGGCAGGCGGTCCGGCGGGAACGCGGAAAGCGCCGGGATCTCCAGTTCCTTGTAGCCGTGGCCGAGCGGATCGAAGCGTTCGCCGAGATCGGCGACGCGCGCCATCGCCGTGCGCAGCGCCGAGCCGGCGCCGTCGGCACCGATCACGCAGGCCGCGGCATGGGTCTGCGTGCTGCCGTCTTCGCCGGCCAGATGCAGGATCGAGTGCTCCCAGTCGACGCCGTCGAGACGGCGGTCGAAGGCGATGTGCGCGCCGGCGGCCTCGGCGGCATCGAGCAGGAGCATGTTGAGGGCGCCGCGATTGACCGACCAGATCACCTCGGAATCGTCGCGGCCGTAACGCTGCAGGTTGGTGCGGCCGTCGAGGTCGTGGACCATGCGACCGCGCATCATCACCGCCAGCGGCTGCATGCGGGCGGCGAGGCCGGCCACGCGCAGGCCGTGCCAGCCGCGCTCGGCGAGGGCGAGGTTGATCGAGCGACCGCCGAGGAAGCCGACCCGTCGCGGATCGGGGCGTCGTTCGAACACCTGCACGGCGAAGCCACGCCGGGCCAGCAGGGTGGCGAGCAGGGCGCCGACCAGGCCGGCGCCGACGATCGTGATGTCGGCCTTCATCGGCAGGCGCGGCTCCAGGCGACGATCGCCTCGACCAGGCGCAGGCAGTCGACATGACGGTTGTACAGCGGGGTCGGTGCGGCACGGATGACGTCCGGTTCGCGCCAGTCGACGACGATGCCGGCGGACTGCAGGCGTTCGAACAGCGAGCGACCGGCCTCGCGCGGACCTTTCACGCGCAGGGAAAGCTGGCAGCCGCGGCGTTCGGCGTCGGCCGGTGTGGCGATGTCGATGACGTTGCCGGCGTGTTCGCGCAACAGACCTTCGAGGTAGCCGGTCAGCTGCCGTGATTTCGCCCGCAGGCGTGCCATGCCGGCCTCGCGGAACAGGGCGAGCGAGACGCGCAGCGGGGCCAGGGCGAGGATCGGCGGATTCGACAACTGCCAGCCGTCGGCGCCCGGTGTCGGCACGAATTCGGGGCCCATGCGGAAGCGGGTCGACTTGTCGTGGCCCCACCAGCCGGCGAAGCGCGGCCGCGAGCTCTGCGCGTGGCGTTCGTGGACGAAGGCGCCGCCCACCGCGCCGGGACCGGCATTGAGGTACTTGTAGCTGCACCACACGGCAAAATCGCAACCGCTGTCATGCAGGGCGAGGTCGAGGTTGCCGGCGGCATGGGCGAGGTCGAAGCCGACCACGCAGCCGTGGCGGTGCGCGCGTTCGCTGATCGCGCGCAGATCGAAAGCCTGGCCGCTCAGGTACTGCACGCCCGGCAGCAGGACGAGGGCGATGCGCGCGCCGTGCTCGTCGAGGGCGCGCGCGATCGCCGCGTCGGAGATCGTGCCGTCGGCCTGGTCGCCTGCGAGTTCGATCAGCGCCGTCGCCGGGTCGAAGCCGTGGAAGCGGATCTGCGATTCGACCGCGTAGCGGTCCGAGGGAAACGCGCCTTTCTCGATCAGGATCGCCGGGCGCTCCGCGGTCGGTCGGTAGAAGCTGACCATCAGCAGGTGCAGGTTGACGCTCAGCGAGTTCATCGCCACCACTTCGGACGGCAGCGCGCCGACCACCGCGGCGAGGTCGTCGCGGACGAACTCGTGGTAGTCCATCCACGGCAGGCGTCCGCGGAAGTGGCCTTCCACGGCGAGCGTGGCCCAGTCGTCGAGTTCGTCGGCGAGTGCCTGACGCGTGTCGCGCGGCTGCAGGCCGAGCGAGTTGCCGCAGAAATAGGCAATCTCGTCGTCGCCGTGGCGCGGGATGAGGAAGCGCTCGCGGAAACCGGCCAGCGGATCGGCCGCGTCGGCGGCCAGCGCCTGCGCTTCGAGTGCGGCCAACGATGCCGTCGTGCTCATTGGACGGAGGCGGAAACGCGGCTGCAACCGCTGTCCCAGGTGCTCGTCCATTCCTTCGACGTGGCGGCGAGCAGCGGACGCTGGCATCGCACCTGGGCGGCGATCGTGCCGATCAGCACGAAGCGGTCGCGCACCTCGTAGCGGGTCTTGCCGCGAAGGACGAAATAGCGGTGCACGTTGCCGTCAGCGGTCACGGATTCATAGCCGCTCTGCGCCTTCGACAGCAGCAGTTCGTTCTGCATGGCCTCGGCGAAATCGGCCGGCGAGTTCAGCTGGCGCGTCTTCACGGTGATGGTGGCGGTGTCCTCGGTGCCGCTCGCGGCCGGATCGGGCACCTGGAACACGATCGCCTGCGGATTGCCGTCGGACTTCTCCATGATCGCCGTCCACGCCGCCGGCACGCGGAAGCGGATCTTGCCGTCGTTGAGGCTGAAGTCGTTGTCGGCCTGGGCGAGGACGACGCCGGTGCAGGCGAGCAGCAGCAGGAGCAGGAATCTCATCGGGTCACTCCGGGGCGGATGCGAATCGGGCAAGGGGCAGGTTGAGCCATTCCAGCGCGGTGCCGTGAAACAGTCGCGCCTCGTCCGCGGCATCGAGACCGAGCGCACGGATGCCGCTGCCGGGCTCCTGCTCGCCGAGCGGAAACGGGTAGTCGGTGCCGAGCATGACGGTGTCGGCGCCGGCCACCTCGATGAGGTAGCGCAGGGCGGCATCGTCATGCACGCAGGAGTCGAAATAGATGCGGCCGAAGTACTCGCGCGGATTGCGCGCGTTGTCGGTGGCGACGAGGTCCGGGCGCATGCGGAAGCCGTGCTCGATGCGCCCGATCGAGTAGGGAAACGAGCCGCCGCCGTGGGCGAGGCAGACGCGCAGCTTCGGCAGGCGCTCGAGCACGCCGCCGAAGATCAGGCAGCAGGCTGCGCGCGACTGCTCGGCCGGCATGCCGACCAGCCAGGGCAGCCAGTACTTCGGCATCGACTCGCGGCCCATCATGTCCCAGGGATGCACGAGGACCGCGGCGCCGAGGTCGGCGGCAGCCTCGAAGAACGGGAACAGCTCCGGCGCGTCGAGATTCCAGCCCTCGATGTGCGAACCGATCTGCACGCCCTGCAGGCCGAGCTGGTCGACGCAGCGTTCGAGTTCGCGGATCGCCAGCGTCGGCGACTGCAACGGCACCGTGCCGATGCCGGCGTAGTGGCGCGGATGGCGGCGGCAGAGCTCGGCGGTGTGGTCGTTGAGGAAGCGGTGCAGTTCGAGCGCCTGGCTCGGCTTGGCCCAGTACGAGAACAGCACGGGCACCGTCGAGACCACCTGCACGTCGACGCCGAACTTCGCGTAGTCGGCGATGCGCAGCTCGGCATCGAAGGCATTCGCCCAGACCTCGCGGAAGAACTTGCCGTCCTTGTAGATGCGCCGGCGGCCCTCGGCGTTGACCATCACCGGGAAGCGGTCGTCGCCGTACTTCGTGGCGAGATCCGGCCATTGCTCGGGGAGGATGTGGGCGTGGGTATCGATCTTCAGCATGGCCGGATTGTAACGCGCAGGCTGCGGCCTCCGGTGCGGACGCGGTTCGCACCTTGCCCGCGCTGGCGAATGCCAGCGCGCGGCGCAGACCGGATGGCAGCTTCCACCGTGCATTCGCTGCGATCGACCGGCGGCCCGCGGCGCGGGTTCAGGTGCGCACCGGTTCGGCGCGAGCGCCGTGGGCAACCCGATGGGCGAGGGTGTCGATCGCGTCGGTGGCGCGGTCGCAGGCGTGCATGACGGCAACGGCGAACGCGCGCTCCGCGCTGCCGGGCGGGGTGGCGGCATCGAGGCGGGCGGCGAGTTCGCGCTCGATCGGACGCAGGGCGGCGAAGGCGAGCGGGGTGCGTTCCCTCAGGCTGGTGGCGATCGCGCGCAGGGCGGCATCCGCGCGCGTGGCGAAGGCCTCGACGGCTTCCGGCTCGGCAAAGCGGCCGCAATCGATGCGCGCGGCCTCGAGTGCCATTGCCGCGCGGGCGAGCCGGTTGCCATTGGCGAACACGCCCTCGGCAAGATCGATCAGGGCGCGATCGGGGCGCGGTTCCGCCGCCAGGCGGTCGAGCGAGGCCTGCGCATTCGTGCGCGCAGCGCGCGCCACCGCGCGGGTGTCGGTGCAGTGCTCGCTGGCACCGCCGAGCACCGCCACGAGATAGGCGCGATAGGCGTCGATCATCGCGGCCAGGGTCGGCCGCAGGCGCAGCTTCTCGCGGGTCGGCCACAGCGCATAGGCGATGAGGGCGAGGGCACTGCCGGCCATCGTGTGCAGTGCGCGCGGCCCCATGGCGTCGCCGGGCGGCTCGCCGTTGAACGACATGAGGAGAACGATCATGCCGGTGAGCGCGGCCGTGCCGAGCGCATAGTTCACCGTCGCCAGCAGGCGGAAGGCGAGACAGAGCGCAGCGAACACGCCGATGCGCGCGCCGGCATCCTCGAAGGCGAAGTGGACGAGCGCCGAGGCCAGCAGCAGGCCGACCAGGGTGCCGGCCACGCGCAGCACGCCGAAACGGAAGGTGCCGGCAAAATCCGGCTTCAGCACGATCGCCGTGGTCATCGGGATCCAGAAACCGTGCGGCAGGTCGAGGCCGCGCTCCACGGCGACGGCGAGGGCGAGGCAGACGGCGCAGCGCACCGCATGGCGGAAGGCGGCCGAGGACGGCACGAGGTTGGCGCGCAGGATGGCGAGGGCGCCCTGCGGACGCAGCGCTGCCGGCAGACGTGCCTCGACCGCCTGGGTACCGGCCTCGCCACGACTGCCGGCGGACGCGGCGTTGCGCACCGCCGAGCGCAACTGGCCGGCCAGTCCGGCCGCACGCGTCTGGGCGATGCGCAACAGACGGCGTTCGGATCGTTCGGGATGGGTCTCGCGCAGTTGCCCGATTGCCGCGACCAGCGGGTCGAGTTCCTCCGCCAGGGCGCTCGCGGCGGCGGGCGGGGCACCATCGAGCAGCGCCCTGGCGATGCCGTCGAGCACGCGTCCGGCACCGAGCAGCATGTCGCCGACCGCCAGCCCCGAGCGCGGGTCGCTGAAGTTGCCGCGCAGGTCGGCCAGGGCAAGCAGGCCGACCCGCGTGCGCTCGCCGACTTCGGCCAGCACGCGAAACGACTGCACGGCAAGACTGCGCGAACGGTGCACGCCATGCAGGAGGTGCTGGGCGAACTGCAGCGCCTCGGTGGTCGGCGGCGCGGCGGTCGGGTCGTGGCGTGCTCGCGCCATCGTGGCGAGCTGGCCGAACACCTCGGCCAGGGCATGGCGCTCGGGCCGGTAGCGTTGCAAGGGCCAGGCGGCCAGCGCCACCAGGGTCTGCAGGAGACCACCGGCGAGGACCAGCGCGGCGACCGCGAGGGCCTCCGGCCATGGCGCCGGACGCGCCGACATCACCACGAGCAGGACCATCGATGTCTGGCCGACCCGGCCGATCTCCGCGCCGAGTGCGACGAGCAGTCCGCCGCCCATGCCCCAGACCAGGGCGGCGACCAGGATCGCCAGGTCGTGGGCGCCAAGCACGGCCCCGGCAAACGCCGACAGGCCGGCACCGAGCGCGGTCAGTGCCATGCGCTGCGCGCGCTGCCGGTAGGGTCCCGGCTGGTCGGAGAACATCGTGTTGAGGGCGCCGGTGGCGATCGCCACGCCGGCACCGGGATGGTCGCTGGCGATGCCGATGGCGAGCGGTGCGACCACCGCGAGGGTGTTGCGCAGACCCACCCGCCACGGCACGTCGCGGGGCTTGAGCTCGAACAGGCCGTTCAACATCGAAGCGGCGCCTTCAGGAGGACCCGCTGCGGCGGGTGCGGCATCGCGGCGGTGGTTCAGTCCGGATCCGCGGCATAGCGTGCCGGCGCGGCATTGAGGTGACCGCAGCCCTTGCAGGTGCGGGCCTCGCGCGAGCGATAGAAGCGCTCGAACACGGCCGGAAAGTCCTTCTCGATGTCGACCAGCGGGAAGTACTCCTCGTACAGCTTCGTGTTGCAGCGTTCGCAGTACCAGAGCAGGCCATCGAGTTCGCCGGCCAGGCGCCTGCGCTCGATGACGAGGCCGATCGAATCGGGACCACGCTGTGGCGAATGTGGCACGCGCGGCGGCAGGTAGAACATCTCGCCGGCGCGGATCGGGATGTCGCGTACCTGCCCGTCCTCCTGGATCTTCAGCACCATCTCGCCTTCCAGCTGGTGGAAGAACTCGGGACCCTCGTCCCAGTGGTAGTCGGTGCGCGCGTTCGGTCCGCCGACCACCATGACGATGAAATCACCGTCGACGATGCACTTGTTGCCGACCGGCGGCTTGAGCAGGTGGCGGTGCTCGTCGATCCACTGCTGGAGGTTGAAGGCAGGCGTCAGCATGGGGCGGGTCCGGCGGCGAATGGATGGCGCGATGCTAGCCGATCGGCGCCGCTTCGATGCGCGCCGATCGGGCGGCGACGTGGCGTCCGGCGCGAAGCCGGGTGTCGGCAAGCGGTCCTCAGCGGCCTTCGGGCAGCACGGCGATGCATTTCAGCTCGATCGCGATCGGGGTCGGCAAGGCGCTGATGCCGAGCGTGGTGCGGCAGGGTTGCGCGTCCGCGAAATATTCGGCGTAGAGGCGGTTGTAGGCGGCGAAATCGCGCTGCATGTCGGTCAGGAACACGGTCACGTCGACGAGGTCCTGCCAGCGCGCGCCGCTGGCTTCGAGCACCGCGCGGACATTGCTGAACACCTGGCGGCATTGCGCCTCGATGTCGTAGCCGACGAGCTTGCCGTCGCCATCGTGGACATTGCCGGGGATGCGGTTGCTGCCGGGCTCGCGCGGCCCCACGCCGGACAGGAACAGCAGGTTGCCGACCCGCCGCGCGTGTGGATAGGCGCCGACCGGGGCCGGGGCGCGGTCGGTGGAAACGTGGCTGGTCATGGCGTGCTCCGCGGTTCGCGCACGGTGATCGTGCGCCGTGAACGCTTCTGGTCATTGAGGTCGCGCGCCACCACGCGATAGCGCCCCGGCTTCAGGTAAAGCTCGGCGAGGGGAATGTTGTCGCTGCTTTCGCGCACGACATCGGCGGGAATCGCGTGCCGCCCCATCCATTCGATCAGCACGCGGTCGGCCGGAATGGCGTCATCGCCTTCGTCCTCGTAGCGGGCCTCGACCAGGCAGGGATATGCGTCGCCGCAGAATGCCCCGGTGACCTGGTACGGCTGGCGCATGCCGCCGATCGACGCCCAGGTCGGTCGCCCGCGACGCAGGGTTTCCGGCGGGAACACCACGCTGAGGTCGTAGGCGCCCTTCTTCAGCGACCACGGCGTGCCGTCGGCGTCACGCAGCACGATCGGCTCATTCGGGGCATGCGCGGCAATGATCGCCGGATAGTACGGATGGTCGCCGGCCGGATCGTCGTGCGGGACCATCATGGTCTGCTCGATGGTCAGCGGATCGATGCCGGTGAGCCGGCGGAAATGCTGGGCCATGGCGACACCGCTGAAATAGCGCCCCGATTCCTGGATATGCGCGTAGCCGGCATTGAGCACGAGTCGGGCCTCGGGATGGTCCTTGAACACGGCACGCTTGAGGTTGCGCGCCTGCTCGGCTTCGCGGGCATCGCCGGTGGCGTCGGACAACGCCTCGTAGGCGACGATGCGGTAGCCGAGGCGGATCGCCGCGCGCACCATTTCGCCGTGAATCGGCTCCTCGGTATAGAAGCCGGTGTCCGCATTCGGATAGCCGCGGGTCTTCAAGGCCCCTTCGACGTCGTCTTCGTAGAGCGTCTCCGCGGCAAAGGTGTCGAAGCCTTCGGCGCGCAGCGTGGCCAGCATCTGCACGGTCAGCGTGCGGGTGAGCGCATGGCTGTGGTTCTCGTTGAAGAACACCGCCTGGCGACCCTTCGCCAGTTCGGCGATGACCTGGCTGGCCGGTGCCGCGGTGTGGCCGTCGGCGAGCGGCGACGGTGCGTCGTCGCGCGCCGGCGGTTGTTCGATCGAGAACATGGCGCGCGCCCCGACGTAGTCGCCGACCCAGGTCTGGAACCAGCTGAGGTACTGGTTGAAGATGACCCGGAACGGCACGCTGGTGTCGGTGGTGTGGGCTTCGCGCATGTAGCGGTAGCTGGCCAGCAGGCCGGGCTGCTTGAGTGCCTCGGCCATGACGCGCTCGGATTTCTCGACCGCCGCGCGCTGCTGGGTGATCGCGAAGCCGTTCGGCAGGGTGATGTCGCCCTGGGCCGATGCGGCGGAAGCGGCGAGGGCGAGGCTGCCGAACAGGGCCGGCACGGCAGGACGGTGGAATGCGCGCATGGTCATTCCCTGGCGGTGGGGACGCGCCGATGGTAGCCCCTGGCAGGGCGGCTGCGAGGTCGACATTGCGGGAGGCCGCGGGGACGCCATGCCGGTGCGGCTCAGTGGATGTGGATCGTGCGTGGACGGACCAACGCCGCACCGTCGCGATCGAAGGCCTGCACGCGGTAGCGTCCCGGGCGCAGGTACAAGGCGGCACGCCTGCCGGCCTCGACGAAGGCGTGACGGTCTGCCGGGATGGCTTCGTCGGGCTCCCCGTGATGGCGCGCCTCGACGCTGCACGGCAGGGTGCTGCCGCATAGCCGGCGCGGAATCGTCCACGCCTTGCGCGCGCCGCCGAGGCGGAGCCAATGCGGACGGACGCTGTCGCAGGTGGGGCGCGGCAGCAGCACGCTGATGTCGTGCCATTGCGGCGCCGCGCTCCAGGGCATCCCGCTGTCGCGCTCGACGAGCACGCTCGGCCCGATGGGCGCGAAAGTGTCGATCAGGGTCGTCGTGGTCGGCGATTCGCGGGCCGCGCCCCAGGAGCGCAGCAGGGTCTGGTCGATCGACAGCGGATCGAAGCCGGTGAGCGCCTTCAGGCGCACGGCCATGGTGTCGACGCCGAACAGGCGCGGTGAAGCGGACTTGTCGACATGGGCGTACCCGGCGTGGACGAACAGGCGCGCAGCGGGATCGACATCGAACACGCGCGCCTTGAGGTTGCCGGCCTGGCCATCTTCTCGTGCCTGCGGGTCGTTGCCCGATCCGGCCGCCTCGTAGGCGACCAGCACATAGCCGAGGCGCAGGGCTTCGCGCACGATCTCGGCGTACAGCGGTTCGTCGGTGTAGCCGCCGCTGGCCGCGGTCGGGTAGCGGCGCCGGGCAAGTCCGCGGTCGGCAGCGTCGAGGGTTTCGGCGGCGAAATGGGTGAAGCCGACATTGCGCAGCAGCGGCAGCAACTCGAGGGTGAGCTGGCGCGTGGCGGCATCGTGGTGGGCTTCGTTGACGAGCACGATGCGGCGTTCGCTGGCGAGCGCGGCGATGGCCGGTGCCGCGGCGACCGCGACATGCGTGGCCGGAGCCGGAGGCGGTTGCGGAGGATTGGCCTTCGGCGAGAAAGGATAGGCCGCCAGGGCTTCGTCGTAGCGCCCGAGTTCGGCCTCGATGAAGGCGAGCATCTGCCCGTGGGCCGCGCGCGAGGCTTCGATGTCGGCGGCATCGATGGCGAGCAGGGCTTCGCGACGCTGCAGCGGTTGCGCCATCGCCCTGGTGCATTCGTGCAGCGAGGCGTAGGTCGGCGGGCCCGCACTGGCGCAGCGCATCGGTGGCGCCGCGTCGGCTGCGCCGGCGACCAGCGCAAGGATCAGGCCGGCGAGGCGATGCATACGTTCTTGGTCTCGGTGAAGAAGCGCAGCGCGTCGACGCCACCTTCGCGGCCGAGGCCGGAGTGCTTGCTGCCGCCGAAGGGCGTACGCAGGTCGCGCTGCATCCAGCAGTTGATCCAGACGATGCCGAACTCGAGGCCCGCGGCCATGCGCTGGGCGCGGCCGAGGTCGCGCGTCCACAGCGAAGCGGCGAGACCGTAGGCGGTGCCGTTGGCGATCGCCAGCGCTTCGGCCTCGTCGTCGAACGGGATCAGGCTGACCACCGGCCCGAAGATCTCTTCCTGGTTGCTCGCACAGTGCGGCGGCAGGCCTTCGATGACGGTCGGTTCGACGAACCAGCCGCCGGCACAGCGTCCCGGAAGCCGGACGGCGGCGCCACCGCAGGCGATCGTTCCGCCTTCGGTCTTGGCGCGTTCGATCGCGCCGACGACCTTGTCGAAATGCGCCTTCGACACCAGTGCGCCGAGATCGCTGCCGGCATCGCGCGGATCGCCGACGCGCAGCGCGCGCACGCGCTCGAGGTAGCGCTCGCGGAACCTCGCGAGGATCGAGCGCTGCACGAGCAGGCGCGAACCGCACAGGCAGATCTCGCCCTGGTTGGCGAAGCCCGAACGGACGATCTCGTCGAGGTTGGCGTCGCTGAAGTCGAAGTCGTCGAACACGATCGCCGGGTTCTTGCCACCCATCTCGAGCGAGAGCTTGCGGAACTTCGGTGCCGCAGCGGCGGCGATGGCCGCGCCGGTCCGCGTGCTGCCGGTGAACGAGACCGCCCGGATGCCGTCGTGGGCGACCAGGGCCGCACCGACCTCGGCGCCGCTGCCGTGCACGATGTTCAGCACGCCAGGCGGAAAACCGGCCTCGGCGCAGAGTTCGCCGAGGCGGGCGGCCGTGCACGGGGTCACTTCCGAGGGCTTGGCGACCACGCTGTTGCCGGCTGCAAGCGCCGGGGCGACCTTCCAGGTGAACAGGTACAGCGGCAGGTTCCACGGCGAGATGCAGGCGACCGTGCCGAGCGGCTGGCGCAGGGTGAAGTTGAACCCGGCATCTCCGGCATGCGCTTCGGTCGACCACTGGCTGATCGCCGCGGCGAAGAAACGCAGGTTGCTGACCGCGCGCGGGATGTCGACGCGGCGGGCCAGTGCGACCGGCTTGCCGCTGTCCCGCGATTCGAGGTCCGCAAAGGCGTCGAGGTCGGCTTCGACGAGGTCGGCGAGGCGCTGCAGGCAGCGGGCTCGCTCGCTGATCGGCGTGGCCGCCCAGCCCGCAGCCGCACGGCGCGCGGCGGCCACGGCGGCATCGACGTCGGCGGCCGCCGAAGCCGGGCACTGCGCGAACACCTCGCCGGTGGCCGGTTCGTGGACGTCGAGGGTGGCGCCGCCGATGGCCGGACAGGCACGGCCATCGATCAGGTTGTGCAGCAGGACGGGCGTCGGCATGGGCGAAGCTTAGCGCGCCCGCCACGCGCGCGTCCCCGCTGCCGGCTCGTGGCTTGCCGCCGTGCGCCGGCTTGCGGCACTCTTCGCGCCTTGCATTGTCTGCCATCGCGGGCGGTGCGCCCGCGACAGGGTTCAGGACTCCGGATGTTCCGACCGCTCGAAGTCTTCATCGGCCTGCGCTACACGCGCGCCAAGCGCCGCAACCACTTCATCTCGTTCATATCGCTGGTGTCGATCCTCGGCATCGCCGTCGGCGTGAGTGCGCTGATCACGGTCATTTCGGTGATGAACGGCTTCGACAAGGAACTCAAGGAGCGCATCCTCGGCATGGTCGCCCATGCCACCGTGTCCGGCATCGACGAGAGCGTGCGCGACTGGCCGCAGGCGCTCGCGCGTGCGGAGGCCAATCCGCATGTGCAGGGTGCCGCGCCGTATGTCGAACGCGAGGCGATGCTGCAGGGCGAGCGCGTCTCCGGCGCGATCGTGCGTGGCGTCCTGCCCGACTACGAACCGCGCGTCTCCGAGGTTGACCGCCGCATGCTCCAGGGCTCGCTCGATGACCTGGTCAAGGGGCGCTTCAACATCGTGCTCGGCCGCGAACTGGCGATGCAGCTCGGCGTCGGCGTCGGCGACACGGTCACCGTCATCACCCCCGAAGTCAGCACCTCGCCGGTCGGCGTGCAGCCGCGTTTCAAACGCTTCCACGTCAGCGGCCTGTTCGAGATCGGCATGCAGGAGTACGACGGCGGACTGGCGGTCGTGCACATGGAGGATGCCCAGGCGCTGTACCGCCTGGCGGGCCCGACCGGCATCCGCCTGCGCCTCGACGACCTGTTCCGCGCCTATGCGGTCGCCCGCGACGTGTCCGGGCAGCTGGGGCAGGCCTACCGGGTCACCGACTGGATGCAGGGCCACAGCAACTTCTTCAAGGCCATCGCCATGGAGAAGAAGGTCATGTTCCTGATCCTTTCGCTGATCGTCGCGGTGGCGGCATTCAATCTCGTCTCCACCCTCGTCATGCTGGTCACCGACAAGCAGGCCGACATCGCCATCCTGCGCACGCTCGGGCAGACGCCGGCCAGCGTGATGGGCGTGTTCATGGTCCAGGGCGTGCTGGTCGGCGCGCTCGGCATCGCGCTGGGCGTGCTGTTCGGGGTGCTGCTCGCGCTCAACCTCGAGGTCATCGTCAAGTGGGTGGAGACGACGTTCGGCATCGCCTTCCTGTCCCCGGATGTCTACTACATCAGCGAACTGCCGTCGGACCTGCACTGGGGCGACGTCGGCTGGATCACCCTGACGGCGTTCGTGTTCTGCATCTTCGCCACCCTGTACCCGGCATGGCGCGCGGCACGCATCGAACCGGCCGCGGCATTGCGCCATGAATGAGCCGAAGGAATCCGTCATGACGACGCCGGTTGCGCTCAGCGCCGACAAGGTCGCCAAGATCTATGCCGAGGGCAGCCTGCGCACCGACGTCCTGCACGACGTCAGCTTCCACGTGGAGGCCGGGGAAACGGTGGCCATCGTCGGCGCCTCGGGCAGCGGCAAGAGCACCCTGCTGCACATCCTCGGCGGCCTCGACACGGCAACCTCCGGCGAGGTCACCGTGGCCGGCCAGCTCATGTCGAGCCTGTCGGATCGCGCACGCGGCGTGCTGCGCAATCGTGCACTCGGTTTCGTCTACCAGTTCCATCACCTGCTGCCGGAGTTCACTGCGCTCGAGAACGTCTGCATGCCGCTGCTGATCCGCGGCACGCCGATCGACGAGGCGCGCACGCGCGCCAGCGACCTGCTCGGCCGCGTCGGCCTCGCCGCGCGGCTCGAACACAAGCCCGGTGAACTCAGCGGCGGCGAACGCCAGCGCGCCGCGGTCGCCCGCGCCCTCGTCACCCGCCCGGCCTGCGTGCTCGGCGACGAGCCGACCGGCAACCTCGACGAGCGCAATGCCGCGCAGGTCTATGAGCTCATGCTCGAACTCAATCGCGAGATCGGCACCGCGCTGGTGCTGGTCACCCATGACCGCGGGCTGGCTGCGCGCATGGACCGGATGCTCGAGTTGCGTGGGGGGCGGTTGCACGCGCTGGAGGGGTAGGGGCGTATCGAATCACGGATCCGTTTGCCTCGGCGGCGAGCGCGTGCCGGGGTCACTCGGAATCGACCTGTTTGCCTCGCTTCTTCGTATTCCATGGGCTGAGGTGAGCCTCGGGTTCCGCTCGCCTCGGCGGCGCCCTTGCGCCGTCATGCTGGTGGAGACCGGCATCTCCTATGCCTTGGCTCTTCGCATTCTCTTGGGTGTGTCGAACCTCGGTTCCGCTCGCCTCGGCAACTCTCGCCGTCATCCCGGCGAAGGCCGGGATCCAGCTCCTATGCCTTGGCTCTTCGCATTCTCTTGGGTGTGTCGAACCTCGGTTCCGCTCGCCTCGGCGGCGAGCGGGTTACTTCTCTTTTGGCGAAAAGAGAAGTAACCAAGAGAAACGCGTTCCCGGCATCCGCGCCGATCGGGCGTTGCCCGATCGGTTCCCTGCGGTGCTCGCCGCCCAGCGGCCGGCGAACAACTCGGCCATCGCAGGGAGCCTGCACGGCAGAATCCGTCCGGGCTGCGAAGCCCGCTACGCGGTCCATTTCTCCGCCGCTTCTTGGCCCGTGGAACCACCACGGGCCGGCGAAGCGTCGAAGAACTGTCCTCGCGCATCAGGCTTCTCGCCTCGAACGTTTCTGCCGTGCAGGCTCCCAGCCTCAGACAGTTCGCCTTTCCCCGCTGGGCGGCTGCGCTCCTCGGCGCTGCTGCAGGGGGGAAGGTCAAGGGCGAAGCCAGAGCCAAAGACACGGCCAGAGCCGAAGCCGGAGCCGAAGCCAGAACAACAGCCAGAGCGGGGACGTCATTCTTTTCCGTTCGTCCTGAGGTATCGAAGGATGAACGGCTCTCTCGACACAAGGTTGCGGCCAAGCGTGCGTTTGACGAACGGAGGGCCTGGCGATCAGTCCCCGTTTCCTTCTGCCTCGACGCGCAGCGGGATTTCACCGTCCGCCACGCGTGCGCGCAGCGCTGCGCCTGCTTCGACATCGGTCACCGAGCGCACCACGCGGCCGCTGGGGGCGTCGAACAGGATCGAATAGCCGCGAGCGAGCGTGGCCAGCGGGCTGGTGGCATGCAAGGCGCGGCCGAGTGCTTCCAGATGCAGGCGGCGGCGTTCGCCGGCGCGGGCGAGGCTGCCGTGCAGGCGTGCCTCGAGCGCGGCCAGACGTTCACCGGCGCGCTGCACGCGCAGGCGCGGATTGCGCGAGAGCAGGACGGTACGCGCGCCGCTGACGCGTGCATGGCGGCGTTCGTGCTCGTGGCGGGCGACCCGGGCGAGCCGCGCGCGCAGGCCGGCAAGGCGTTCGTGGCCGCGGGCAAGGCGTTCGCCCGGACGCATGGCCTGCAGGCGCGCATGCCCGTGATCGAGGCGTTGCGCCAGGGTCTGCAGAAGATGCTGCTGGCGCACGGCGAGGCGATCGCGCAGGCGTTGCAGGGCACGCCGTACTTCGGCCTGGTCGGGAACGATCAGTTCCGCCGCCGCGGACGGCGTCGGAGCGCGCAGGTCGGCGACAAAATCGGCGATCGAGACATCGGTTTCGTGACCGATCGCGGCGACCACCGGGATCGGGCTGGCGGCGATCGCGCGGGCGACGTCCTCGTCGTTGAACGCCCACAGGTCCTCGAGGGAACCACCGCCGCGGGTCAGCAGCAGGACGTCGTGGCGCGCCGTCTTGGCGGCTGCCCGCAACATGGCGGCAATCGCCGGTGCGGCGTCCTTGCCCTGGACCGGCACCGGCAGCACGTCGACCGCGACGAGGGGAAAGCGTCGGCCGAGCACGTTGAGCACGTCGCGCACGGCTGCGCCGGTGGCCGAGGTGATGACCCCGATGCGTCGTGGCCGGGTCGGCAGCGCGCGCTTGCGTGCCGGATCGAACAGGCCTTCCGCGGCAAGGCTGGCCTTGCGTTGTTCGAATTCGCGGCGCAGCGCGCCTTCGCCCGAGGGCTCGAGGTGCTCGGCGATCAACTGGAATTCGCCGCGTGCCTCGTAGAGGCTCACGCGGGCGCGGGCAAGCACCTGCATGCCGTCGGCGGGCTTGAACGGGAGCCAGCTGCTGCGCGGCTTGAACATCGCGCAGCGTACCTGTGCGGCGTTGTCCTTGAGGGTGAAGTAGAGATGACCGGATGCCGGGCGCGAGACATTCGACAGTTCGCCCTCGATCCACACCAGCGGCAGCGCCGCCTCGATGAGGTCGCGTGCAAGCCGGTTGAGCGACGAGGGCGTCAGGACCGTGCGGGTCGTGGCGTCCGCGGAGTCGGACAGCGGGTTCATTGCCGGGCAGCTGCAGCGGTTACCATCGTGCTGTTTCGCATGCCGGGCAGCGCCTGGCAAGTGTCACAGGTCGTGAATTCGCGTGTTCCGGCGCCGCCGGATCCGCCCGCTGCGCCCGCGCGCCTGTATCGTTGTACATTGTGGACCGTTGGCACGACAGTGCTGTCGCCGGATCGTGGCGCAAGGGGGAGGGCGGAATGTGGGTGACAACGGTTTCGACCTGACGGGGGCCAGTTCGCGTCCACTCGAGATCCTCCTCATCGAGGACAACCCGGGTGACGTGCGACTCGTCGTCGAAGCCCTCCGCCAGGGGCGACTGCTGCACCACCTCAACATCGCCTCGAGCGGTACCGAGGCACTGGCGATCCTGCGCCGCGAGGGTCCGCATGCACATCGCCTGCGTCCCGACCTGATCCTGCTCGACCTCAACCTGCCGGGACTGTCCGGTCACGAGCTGCTGCGCGTGCTCAAGGCGGATGCCGAATCGGCACGCATCCCGGTCATCGTCCTCACCGGCTCGGTGGCCCAGGAGGACATCGTGCGGGCCTATGCCTCGCACGCGAACTGCTACATCCGCAAGCCGGTCGACCTCGACCAGTTGCTCAGCGTCATGCAGACGGTCGGCAACTTCTGGCTGTCGGTGGTCAGCCTGCCGCAGGCCGGCCGCCGCGGCCGCCCCGGACGCTGGCGCGTGCTGCTGGTCGAAGACAATCCCGGTGATGCGCGCCTGGTGCGCGAGATGCTCGATGCCCCCGAACTCGCCATCGAGCATGTCGAGCACCTCGCCGATGCCGTCGAGCGCGTGCGTGACGAGGTGTTCACCGTTGCCCTGGTCGATCCCGGCCTGCCCGATTCGTCGGGCATCGACACCATCGGTGCGCTGCTGCGCGCGGCGCCGCTGCTGCCGGTGGTCGTGCTGAGCGGTGCCGACGACGAGGGGCTCGCCCTGCGCGCGATCCAGCTCGGCGCCCAGGACTACGTGGTCAAGGGGCGCCTCGACGGCGAGACGCTGACGCGTGCATTGCGCTATGCGATCGAGCGCAAGCTCGTGCAGGAGCGCCTCGATTACCTGGCCACCCATGACGGGGTGAGCGGGCTGCCGAACCGGCAGGTGTTCATGGATGAACTCGGCCGAGCGATCGAGCATTGCCATTCGCGTGGCCACGACGCGGCGGTGATGATGGTGGCCTTGTCGGGCATGTCGCGCGTCAACCAGCTGCACGGACACGATTTCGGCGACCTCGTCATCGGCGACGCGGTCGAGCGCATCCGCAAGGCGCTGCCGGCGGGCGCGCGCATCGCCTGCACCGGCAGTGCCGAGTTCTCGATCATCCTCACCGATACCCAGGCGATCATGGATACGCCGCATCTCGCCGAGCAGCTGATCGCCGCGGTCGGCCAGCCCGGCCAGATCGGCGAGCAGCAGTACCGGCTCGGCGCCAACGTCGGCATGAGCCTGTTCTCGATCGATGCCGATACCGCCGCGACCCTGCTGAAGTGCGCGGAGACCGCGCTCTACCAGGCGCGCAGCGTCGGCCCGGATTCGTTCCGCTTCTATTCCGCGCAGATGAACACCGCGGCGCTGGAGCGCCTGGCGATCGAGCACGACCTGCGCAACGCGATCGGCAACCGCGAGTTCGAACTGTACTTCCAGCCGTTGTTCGAGGTGCACGACGGCAGCCTGGTCGGTGCCGAGGCCTTGCTGCGCTGGCGTCATCCGTCGCGCGGCATGCTCGCACCGGAGTCGTTCCTCGAGGTCGCCGAGCAGAGCGGGATGATTCTCGAGATCGGCGCCTGGGTGGTGCAGGAGGCCTGCCGGATTGCCGCCGGCTGGCCGCCGGTCGGCGGCATACCGCTGCAGGTTGCGGTGAATGTCTCGGCCCGCCAGCTGGTCGCCAGCGAGTTCGGCGACGTCGTCGATGCCGCGCTGGCCGGCAGCGGCCTGCATCCTGCATCGCTGGTGCTCGAGCTGACCGAGAGCATGATGCAGGCGGAGACCTCGCGTTTCACCCTGCAGAAGCTGCGTTCGCGCGGGGTGAATGTCGCCATCGACGACTTCGGCACCGGCTTCAGTTCGCTGGCCTACCTGCGGCGCTTTCCGGTCGACATCGTCAAGATCGACCGCATATTCCTCGCCCATGTGGCCACCGACGAGCGCGATGCGGCGATCGTGCGCACGATCATCGCGATGGCGCGCAACTTCGCCCTCACGGTGGTCGCCGAAGGCGTCGAGGTCGAGGCCCAGCTCGAGTTCCTGCGCAAGGTCGGCTGCGACAAGATGCAGGGTTATCTGCTCGGGCGGCCGGTCGACGCAGGCGCGTTCGCCGAGCGGATCGAAGCCGGCGCGCACGGCATGGTGGCTGGCGGGGCCGATTGATGCCGCCGCGGCTCTCCCGCGATCCCGTCCATCTGGGCTGTGCCCTGGCCGTCGTCGCGGTCGCGCTCGGATTCCTCGTCGCGCGCCCGTGGATCGACAACGAACTGCTGCGCATCCGACCGCTCAGCGCGGTGCTGAGCCTGCTGCTGTCACTCGGCTTGTTGCTGCGCGCACGCGGCGGATCGCGCGGCCCGAAGATGCTGATCGGCATCCTCGTCGCCGGCCTGTGCGGCCTGCAGCTGTTCTGGTTCCTCGTCGGCGGTCCGGTCGACGCCGTCGCCGCGGACGGGCGTGCGGTCGGACAGACCTTCGCTGCCGGCCTGTTCTGCCTGGGGGCGGCGATCATCCTCGATGGCGTGTTGCCGGCGCGCTGGGGCCGGCATCTCGTGTTCGGCCTGATCGGCGCGGTCGTCGCCGGCATGGGCGTGTTCGGTCTGCTCGAGTTCGTCGGCTTGCGTCGCGACCTCGGCCTTGCCAGCGTCGACATTCCGGTCAGCATGCGCCTGCCGAGTGCGCTGGTCCTGCTGTTCGGCGGTGTGGCCCTGCTGGCCGGTGCACGCCTGCGCGGAGCGTCGATCGAAACGGCGGGCGCTGCCGGCATCCATCCCGGAAACGTGCGGGACCGAACCGGTCTGGCCGCGGGCCTGGCGATGCTGTTCATCACCCTCGGCGCTACCGGCCTGGTCTGGCGCGAGACCAAGATGCAGGACCACTCCCGCGAGATGATGCGCAGCGAGCAGGCACTGCAGCGGTTTGCCGAAGCCTTGCAGGGGCGCGCGCTCGCGGTCGGTCCGCTGCTCGACGGCCTGCGCGGTTTGTTCGCCGCTTCGCACAGCCTCAGTGCGGCGGAGTGGAGCGCCTACCTGCATCACCTGCATGACCAGGGGCGGCGCCCCGGGTCGGTCGCCGTGCTGTACGCGCGCGAATGGTTGCCGGACATGGCCGCAGGCGAGTCGCCGACGATCGATGTCGACGGCGTGGCCTACGCGATCCGCCCCGCCGGCCGGCGCGATCGCCATGTCGTGGTTTCCTATGTCTCGCCCGACACCGCGATCATGCGTCGCCTGATCGGCATCGACATCGCCGCCGAGCCCGACTACCGCGATGTCCTCGAAGTCGCCCGCGGCGGCGACACTGGCGCGGTTTCCGCCCCGGTGGCCTTCGCCCGCCACGGCGATCCGCTCGGACGCACCGGTTTCGCCGTGGTCCGCAGCGTGACCGGCGGCGACGGCACCGCCGGCGGTTTCGTCTACGCGATGGTCGACATGGCTGCGATCGTCGAACTTGCCCTCAAGGATGCGGGGACTTCGTTCAGCCTGCGCATCCGCGACCTCGACGCCGACGAGGGCGCCGACCTGCTGCACGCATCGACCGACTTCAGGGGCGAGGGCACGTTCCTGTCGACGATGATCGAGCCCGGTGGCCGACGCTGGCAGATCGACGCCTTGCCGCGCGCAGCGGCGACCGGCGATGCGGATTCGCGGATGGCCGCGCTGGTCGTGGCCGGCGGTTCGCTCGCCGCACTGGCCCTGTTCGCCATCACCTGGGTCCTCGCCGGCCATCGCGCGCGCGCACTCGACCTCGCGTCGCGGATGACCGCGGAACTCAGGCGCAGCCAGCGCGAACAGCAGGCCATCGCCCATACCGCCAATGCCGGCATCGTCACCACCGATGACGACGGGCGCATCATCTACGCCAACCCGGCGGTGGCGGAAATCTTCGGCTACGCACCCGAAGCGATGCCCGGCCTGGGGCTGACCGACCTCGTGCCCGAGCGCTACCGCGAGCAGCACCGGCTCGGCATCGAACGCGCCGCCAGGGGGGAGTCGCCCAACATCATCGGACGCTCCATCGAAACCATCGGCCTGCATGCCGACGGCAGCGAGTTCCCGATCGAAATCCTTGCCTCGGCCTGGTCGAGCGACGGCCAAGCCTACTTCACCGGCTTCCTCCGCGACATTTCCGAGCGCAAGCGCCAGGAGCAGATGCTGTTGCAGAAGACGCGCGAGCTGGAGCGTTCCAATGCCGAACTCGAGCAGTTCGCCTACGTCGCCTCGCACGACCTGCAGGAGCCGCTGCGGATGGTGGCGAGTTACGTCCAGCTGCTCGCACGCCGCTATCGCGGGCGTCTCGACGCGGATGCCGACGAGTTCATCGGTTTCGCGGTGGACGGTGCCACGCGCATGCAGCAGCTGATCCAGGATCTGCTCGCCTACGCGCGGGTCGGGCGCTCGGGCAAGCAGCCGATTCCCGTGCATATCGGCCATTGCGCGCAGTCGGCCTGCGCGGCGCTGCAGGAAGGCATCGTCGAAAGCGGGGCGCGGGTGGAGATCGTCGCCGACGGCATCGCCCTGGCCGTGCCGAGCCAGCTGACCCAGTTGTTCCAGAATCTCGTCGCCAACGCGATCAAGTTCCGCGGCGACGCGCACCCCGAGATCCGGATCGACGCGCGGCGCGACGGCGCTTTCTGGGAAGTGCGGGTCGCCGACAACGGCATCGGCATCGAGCCGCAGCATCGCGAGCGGGTGTTCGCCATCTTCCAGCGCCTGCACACGCGCCGCGAGTATCCGGGTACCGGCATCGGACTTGCGATCTGCCGCAAGATCGTCGAGGGTTTCGGTGGCAGCATCCGGGTCGAGTCGGAACCTGGCCGCGGCAGCACCTTCCATTTCACCGTTCCGGCCAGCGAGAAACCTGCATGAGCGCAGAGAAAACCAGCCATCTCGTGGAAATCCTGCTGATCGAGGACAACGATGGCGACGTGCGCCTGACCCGCGAGGCGCTCAACGAGGGACGCATCCGCAACCGCCTCAATGTCGTCAACGACGGCGAGCAGGCGCTGGCCTACCTGCGCCGCCAGGGCGGACATGCCGGTGCGCCGCGCCCCGACCTGATCCTGCTCGATCTCAACCTGCCGCGCCTCGACGGCCGCGAGGTTCTGGCCGAGATCAAGGGCGACCCGGAACTCAAGCAGATTCCGGTCGTCGTGCTGACCAATTCACGCGCAGAACAGGACCTGCTGCGCGCCTACGACCTGCACGCGAACTGCTTCATCAGCAAGCCGGTGGCGTTCGAGGAGTTTATCGACGTGGTGCGCAGCATCGAGGACTTCTGGCTGACCATCGTCGTGCTGCCGCCGAAGGAGTGATCGCCGCCACCGCGGGCGGCCACGGGAGCCGAAGCCGGGGATGAACGTCCGCTCCCCGCCCCCTTGGCTCAAGGATCGGGGGGCTTGCGGTTCCTGACGATCCAGCGCGCGAACAGGGCCAGACCGAGCCAGGCCGAGACCAGCGCGATCGGCCACGCCAGCACGCGCGGCCACAGCGCGGCCACTGCGGCCAGCGCCACCAGCAGGATGGCGCTGATGCCGAGCGTCGCCGATTCCGAGGGGCCGAGCACGCGCCGGTTGGTGATCGCCGCGCCCACCGTGTTGGCCAGGCGCAGTGCGCCGGCCGCGGCGCGTCCGGAACTGCCGCCACGGCGTTGCCCGCCGTTGCCGGTGCCCTTGCGCGAGCGGCGGCGAATCCGTTCCCTGAGGACGATCTCGGTGGCGTTGTCGAGATCGGCTTCGTACTGCGCTTCCATGCGTTCGGCGAACGCGCGGTCCTCCACCGCGACATCGATCTCGCAGTTGCCGATCCAGCTGGCCAGGTTCAGGTTGCTGGAGCCGACGCGGGCCCAGCGACCGTCGGCGACGGAAGTCTTGGCATGCAGCATCGAGCCGTTCCACTCGTAGACGCGCACGCCGGCTTCGAGCAGCGGGCGATAGCCGGCGCGTGACATGGCGCCGACGGCAGGGAGGTCGCTGGTTCCCGGGACCAGCAGGCGCACGTCGACCCCATCGCGTGCGGCCGCGGCGAGCGCCTGCACGTACGGGGCGACGCCGACGAAGTAGGCGTCGGTCAACCAGACCCGATCCTGTGCCATGGCCGCAATCATCTGGTCGAGACGGTAGAGCCCGGCGGTGTTCGGCACGGTGCCGATCACGCGCAGGTCGACATCGCCGGCGACCTCGGGCACTCCGGTGTCGTCCTCGAGCGGCGCACCGAGGCGTGACCAGGTGTCGGCAAAGGCATTGGCCAGCTCCGCCACCGCGGGACCGCGCACGGCGACGCCGGTATCGCGCCACGGCTCGATGCCCTTCGCCGGGTTGCCGAGCCATTTCGCGCTGACGCAGATGCCGGAGAGGAACCCCTCGCGGCCATCGACGACGAGCAGCTTGCGGTGGTCGCGCGACAGCCATCCGAACGGGCTGGAGAGGCGCGGCGGATTGAACGTGCGCACCTCGCCACCGGCGGCAACCAGCGGCCCCCAGAAGCCGGGGCGCGACTGGCCGAGGCAACCGAGCCAGTCGCGCACGACGTGCACGCGGACACCGGCACGGGCGCGCTCGACGAGGGCGTCGAGGAAACTGCGCGCGAGTGCGTCGTTGCGGAAGATGTAATTCTCGAAGCAGATCGTCGAGCGGGCGCTGGAAATGGCCGCCAGCCAGGCATCGTAATTGGCACGTCCGTCGATCAGGAGGTCGATGGCATTGCCGGCGACCAGCGGCGCGCCGGCGGCACGACTGAAGGCCTGGGCGGCGATCAGGCGCATCGATGCGTTCGACGCCATGGCGCGCGCGTGCGAGGGGAGGGCGGACATGCCCGGCAGTGTAGCCGGGCGCACACGCGCGGGTGCCTGCGATGGCGACTCAGGCAGGCTGGCGTTCAGACGCGATGAAGCGGTCGAGGGCGAGGCGGGCGTTGGCGCGCACCTGGTTGCGCAGGAACGGGCTCCAGCCGAGCAGCAGGCCGGCCGGCCCGAGCGCCTGCCGCGACCAGCGCCAGAAGGCGAAACGGTCGACCTGGGCGACGATCCGGTCATCACGCAGATGGAACTGCGAATGGACGCGGTTGTGGACCGGCCGGCCGCTGGCCGAGAAGGTGTACCAGGCCTGCCAGTCGGCGCGGCCGGTTGCGGCATCGGCGACGATGCCGCCCGTTTCGACGCGCAGGTCGCCGGCGCGCGCACAGAGCATGCGCCACATCGCACCGACCTCGCTGCCGCGCAGGGTGAACACCGGATCGGCGAACTCGGCATCGGCGTGGTAGCAGGCGGCCATGGCCGCACCATCGCGGCGGGCGAACGCCGCATGCAGGCGTTCGACGACGTTGGCGGGCGGCGTTGCCACAGGATCAGCGAGCGCGCGGTCGCGGCGACGGCGACCGGCGTTCGTCGACTGCCGCTGCCGGGATCACGGCAGCGGCGCGACCGTCGATGCCTTTGCCGGCTTCGCCGCCGGCGATGCCGGCGCGAGCGTGGTGCCGTGGTCATCGACCTGGTTGCTGACGTACCACGGCGTGCCGTCGTCCTTGAGGAACAGGCGGCGCATCTCCTCGAGGGTGAACGGACGCGCCCCGATGCGGCCGAACACCGCGACCTGGTGACCGCTCTCGTCGACGGCGCGATCGCGTTCGAGGCCGCGCGACAGAGACAGCGCCGGCTTGCCGGTGACGTGCCAGGCCACCAACTGCGGTTTCGGGTCGGGGGCGAAGCCGTAGAACTTCGGCTGCGATTCCGGCGAGGTCAGCTGGATGACCTTGAGGCCGTTGCGGCCGTCTGCAACATAGGCGAACAGCGAAGCGTTGGTGGTGCCGACGACGACATCCTGCGCATCGTCGAGCTTGCCGTCGGCGTTGTACATCTCGTGGAGCTTCGGCTGTTCGGGGTTGGTGACGTCGACGATGGCGAGGCCGTCGGCACCGTTGGCGATGTAGGCATAGGTGCGGGCGACGTGCAGCTTGCGGGCGTCGCGCAACGGCAGCCGGGCCGATTCCACCTCGAAGGCATTTTCCGGGCGGGTGACGTCGATCACGTGCAGGCCGTCGCTGGCCGTCACGAACAGGTAACGGAACTGCACCTGGCTTGCGCGCGCGCCGGCGATCGGGATCGTCTTCAGGTGGCGCGGCGCGAGCGGATCGTCGAGGTCGAGGACGACGATGCCGCGGTCGCCGGCGACATACACCGTGGTGCCGGCAACGGTCAGGTGACGTGCGCCATCCAGCACGCCGCCCTCGTTCCAGGTCACTGCGCGCTCGAGCTGGTTGTTGCGCGGATCGCCATCGGCGAAGGTTTCGATGTCGACCGCGATGAGGCCTTCCTCCGCATCGGTGAGGAAGGCGTACTTGTACAGCGGATGCATCGGCTGCTCGGCGTTGGCACCGCGCATCAGCTCGCCGTCGTTGCGTTGCGGCGCGACCGGCTGGGTGGTCGACAGGGAAATGCAGGTGGCGTTGCGCGAGGGAACCGCGGCATCCTGGCCGAGCGGCGAGAACGGCGCGCTGATGACCTTCTGCGAGAAGCCCTTGTTGGCGACGCTGGCGACGTCGTAGACGCGCATGCCGCGCGCACCTTCGGCGACGTAGAGGTATTCGCCGCGCAACTGCAGGCAGCTGGCGGTGCCGGCACCGTGGCGGGTGACGTCGGGCAGACGCAGATCCCGCTGCCGGTGTTCGGCGTACCAGTCCGGATAGGCGTATTTCTGCAGGTAGCTGCCGATCACCGCCTGTGGCTCGTCCCATTCGGTCACGCGCACGGCACTGACTTCACCGTCGCCGCCGACCCAGGCGTTGTAGCCGACGAAATCGATGTACTTGGTGCCGAGCAGCAGCAGCTGGGCCATGATCGCGTTGTTGTCGTTGTTCCTCGACAGGTGGCAATCCTCGCAATCCTTGGTCTCGGTCTTGCGCTCGGTGTGCGGGTAATGCGGGGCGAAGGCCTGCGAGCTGTAGCCCGAGGAGGCAATCGGCGGCTGCTGGATGTAGATCTTCTCGCGGTTGATGTTGGTCGAGGAAAGCACCAGCGCCGAAGACGAGCGCACCGGGGCGATCTTGCCGTCCTTGATGCCGCCGTGCTTGCCGAGGAAGAACATCTCGTCGCGGGCGACCTGCGGGTTGTAGGTGGCGTAGTTGCGGGTGAAGCCGCCCTCGTACTTGTGCTTCTCGGTCTTCCAGTTGGCCTCGATCGGCAGGTGGCAGCCGCCGCAGCTGGTGGTCCAGGAGGTGTGGCAGGAATAGCAGAGCATCTTGTCTTCGCCGTGGGCGCGCTCGTCGAGCGGCACGTCCTTCCCCCAGCGCAGTTCGTCGGTGCCGCGGGCCATGGTGTGGGCGCGGGTGGCCTTCGGGTTGTACTCGCCCGACAGCGGGTCGACGCTGTCCTTCACCAGGCTCATCGTCCACTCGAGCCCCGGCGTGACCGCCGAGCGCTGGACCAGCTTGTCGCCGACCCATTCGAAGCGCTTCTTGCCATCCGGATTGCGGATCAGCAGCAGGTTGGTGCCGTACTTCGGTGCCGCGGGGCCCGAGGTCTTCAGGGTCGGCGGCGCATCGACCGTGCCATGGCAATCCTGGCACTGGATCTCCACCGCGCCCATGACCTCGGCCTTGAGATAACCGTTGCCGTGGTTGTCCTGGGCGAAGTGGCAGTCGACGCACTGCATGCCGACGTCGACGTGGATCGACGACAGGTGCACGCCCTTGTTCCACTTGTCGGGGTCGTCGTCGGCGATGCGCTCGCCGGCGGCGTCGAGCAGGTTGCCCTTGCGGTCGCGCTTGAACACGCCGCGGAAGTTCCAGCCGTGGCCGTGGTAGTCGGCGAACTGGGTGTCCTTGAGCTGCGGATTCAGCAGCGACACGTCCTTGAGGAAGTCGACGTCGGCCCACTTGCCGCGCGGTGCGGCCCCTTCGGGGTTGCGGTCGAGCACCTTGCGCATCGTTTCCGCATCGGGGTACTGCTGCTGCTCCGGCCACATGAACGGAGCGTCGGACTCGTAGTCCCACATGGTGTAGCCGAGCATCGTGTTGATGAACATGTTCGGCTGGTGCATGTGGCAGATCATGCACTGGCTTGTCGGCACCGCGCGGGTGAACTCGTGCTTGAGCGGATGGCCCGGCACGTTCTTCGGGATGGTCGGGTCGGCCTGCTGGCTGGTGCCCATGTTGCCGAACTTCGCGTAGATCGCCGAGTGGCGCGGATCGCGGTCGTTGGCGTAGATCACGTGGCAGGCCGAACAGCCCGAGGAGCGGAAGTCGCCGGGATTGTCGTTGGTGCCGAGGAACCAGGTGAACGGGTCGTTGAGCCGGGTCTTGTGGATGTTGAGTACCGGAATGGCGACGCGCGATCCGGTCGCCGGACCGCGATTGGACTGCTTGAGGTCCGGCCGTCCCGGTTCCTCGAGGCGCTGGATCTGGCCGAGTTCGTTCGGCAGGCCGATCTCGGGGAAGAGGTTGAGGATGTTGCGGCCACCGCGTTCGAACACGCGGAACACGTCGGCCGGCGGCATCGATTCCCAGGCCGGCATCGGCGCGATCGACGGCAGCACGCCGAGACGGTTCATCGTCTCGTCGTTGTCGACACCGTTCTTGACCGAGGCCGGCAGGCCTTCGCGCGTGTAGGCCTCGCCGAGGATCGAATGCTTGTACGGGAGGATGCCGTTGTTGTAGGCGGCCGCGCCCCAGAACATCGCCGCATTCGCCATCAGGCTTTTCTCGGCCTGCTGGATGATCGGCAGGTGGCAGGAGCCGCAGGCCTCGCGGGCGATGCGCAGGTCGCCCGGATTGACGAAACGCACGAACTCCGGCGATTCCTGCAACAGCCAGGTGTAGCTGCGTTCCGGATTCGCACTCGACGGCCAGCGATCGGGATAGCGCGGCAACACGTGCGCCTGCTGCAGGCGCTCGAGATACTGCACCGACCAGCCACTGCCGGCGGGCGTGCCTTCTTCACCGGCCGGTGCCGAGACCGCGGCATTGCCGCCATGGCAGTCGGTGCAGCCGAGCACGACCGCGGGATTGGCGTGCATCGTCTTGCGGTCGGACTCGGCATGGCAGGTCACGCAACCGGAGGATTTCGCATCGGCCTGTTCGAGCGACTGGAAGGCCGGCGCGTCGGGCGCGGTGACGTAGTCGCGCTCGACGCTCGTGGCGTGTTCGGCGGCGGTGGCGACGCAGGTCCAGCACGCCAGGACGGTGCCGGCGAGGAGGGCCGCGAGGCGGGTGGTCGGTTCGCGCGTTGGTCTGCCGGGCACGTCGTCGTCCTCAGTAGGCCAGAATCAGATTGCCGAGCACGGTGTAGTAGCTCGAGTCGTTGGTCCCGTAGAGTTCCTTGAAGCCGCTGCCGGGCAGCAGCGCCGCGCCGGAAAGGCGCAACACGATGTTCTGGCTCATGAACGGACGCCAGATCCACGCCACCGAGACGTCGGTGCCGATGCGCTTGCCGATGCCGGCCTGGGCACGCGCGGCCTCGAGCACTTCGGTCTTGTCGAACCAGAGCTCGTTGATGTTCGCGCTGACGCGGGATTCCGGAGTCAGGTCGAAGTCCGCACCGAGCCCGATCAGGCGCAGGCCGGGATTGTCGAAGTTGCTCTGGCCGAGCTCGCGCGACGAACGCAGGCTCGCGAGCAGCGAGTTGCGCTGGGCGAGGGCAACGCCGCCGCCGCCGATCAGCGGAATGTTCTGGCGCACCCAGTAGCTGGTGTCGGCGCCGGCGAACACCGGGTTCTCGAAGATCGAATCGAAGCCGTTCGAGCGCGTGTCGTAGGGATCGTCGTCGCCGCTGGCCCAGGCCAGCGAGCCGCGCACGCGGATCCAGTCGAAATCGACCGAGGCCTCGGCGGCGAGGAAGCCGGCGCGGATGTCGCTGCGATCGTCGATGAACACGCCCGGGGTCTGGTGGCCGATGGCGGCATACGCGGACACGGTGAGATTGACCCGGCCGAGGTGGCCATCGCCGTTGTAGCCGATGTAGCCGACGTCGTAGGTGCGCAGGTATTCGCCGCCGAGCGAGGCCGGACGCTGGATGAAGCCGTTGGAGTCGTAACGGACCTCGTCCTCGCGGTTGCGGTTGTAGACCAGGGTCAACTGCGAGGTGAAGCCGAGCATCGGCCAGTCCTGGCGATACACGTTGGCCAGCAGGATGTCGTCCTTGCGCGGCTTCTCGCCGACGTCGTTCAGGCCGGAATTGATGTCCTTGTCGAGACGGCGGAACCAGGCGAGGTTGTATTGCAGGCGGTTGTCGTTGCGGTTGCCGAACAGGCGGATGCCGGGCTGGCTGTCCTGATAGAGGAAACCGCGGAAATCGCTGTTGAACGGCTGGATGCCGATGCGCAGCGAGTCGAAGTCGTAGCGCGCGCTGACGTCGCGCAGGTGCTTGTCGTACCAGAGTTCCTGCACGCCGACGAAACGGTCGGTGCGGGTGCGTCCGCGCCGCGGGTCGATCAGCAGCGCGCGCGCTTCTTCCGTGCGGACGTGGTTGTAGTTGAACGCCAGGGTGGCGCGGAACTCGTGGTCGGGTGGCTTGAACGTGGTGTCGCCGATGTAATAGACGACGTTGCCGATCAGCGTCTGCGCGAAGATGACCTGGTCGATGTCGCCCTGCACATCGAGCGCGCCGGGATCGGACGTGGCCTGCGGGCCGACCGGGGTCGGAATCGAGCGCGGCTCGACGATGGTGTCGGAGATCAGGCTGAGGTTGAAGAACTCGTCGCCGTTGCGGAACGGCCGGTCGGCCTTGAGCACGTTGTGGTTGTAGGGGTCGTGCCACGGGTGCTTGAGGCCGATCGATTCGACGATCCGCCAGCGGTCGGGCACCGGGATGAACGCGCCGGCGAGGTCGACCGGCGCCGGATCGAGGGCATCGGGATTCTGCGGCGGCGCGATGACGCGCGGGCTCCACGGATGGCCGGGCCGGCGCCGCGGGATCTGCGAGGCCTCCGGGTCGTAGACCGGCGCGGGCAGCACACCGATCAGGTCCAGCCAGCCGGACATCATGGCCGGGGCAGAGCCGGCCTGCGCCTGGCCAAGGGCGAACAGGGCAGCGACGGCGAGGGAGGTTCGCTTCATCTCACTTGCCCTCGCAGACCTGGGTCTCGTTGGAGTCGAGGAACGGCGCCTGCGGACACTGGACATAGCGCAGGCGCGCGCCCTGCGGCGACAGCACGTCGGCGCGGATCGATTGCGGTGCGTTGCCGATCGCGCCGCCGAGGCGCGCGCCGGCGTTGTGCAGGCCGAGGAAGGCGATCATGTCGTCCTGCTCGATGCCGTCGCCGGAAATGCCGATGCCGCCGACGAGGGTGTTGCCGCGGTAGACCGGCACGCCGCCGGCGAAGATCTGGATGCCGTTGGCCACCGCCGGGATGCCGCAGCCGAACGGGGAATCGTCCAGGGCCGGCAGGTCGGCGCCGCCGTCGATGTTGACCGCCAGGCCGAGCTGCTGCAGGTAGAACGCCACGTGCAGGGCCACCGTGGTGTAGACGAGGTCGAGCTGCAGGCCGGTGGTGAACGGGCTCCAGTCGGCGAAGGCGGGACTGAACGGACCCGGCGGTGCGTTCTCGATGCCGTCCGGGTAGAACGGCCGGGCGAGGTTGCCGACCGAGCGCGCACCGAAGGCGATGGCGCCGTCGCCGAGGGCGCCGGGCAGACCGAGGAAGGCGCGCAGGCGGGTGACGTACTCGCCGGGTTCGCGCATGCGCGTCGTCGACAGCGCCACGCGGCCGGCGTCGAGGTTCAGCGCGGCATTGAAGAAGCGCACGGTGTCGCGGGCGAGGATCTCGCCGGCCGCCGCCGGCGAAGTCATGAACATCGCCGTGCGCGCCTTCTGCAGCGAGACGTCGATGCCGAACACCGGCGCATCGCGGGTGGAGGCGATGCCGAGAATGGCGCCGTTGGTGTCGACCACCGACACGGTCACCCGGGCCGAGGTGCCGAGCGGCTGGCGGATCTGGGCGCGCGCGCGATTGGCGACCGCGAGGGCCTCGGCGACGAGCGTGTTGACCTCGGTGGCGGAGAGCGCGCTGGCGCCATCGGTGCCCGCGCGCGGGGCGAAGCGGTTGTTGCCGGTGCCGTCGTCGAGCACGAAGGCATCGACGCCGGGATAGGTGGCCGGTTCCGGACGCACGCCGGATGCGACCTGGCCATGCGCCGTGCCGGCACGGATGCTGCCGCCGAAATAACCCGGAACCGCGATCACCGAGCCGAGCGTGCCGAGGCTGGCGAACGCCGGCGCGCTGGCCGGATTTCGCGCGAGCTGGCTGAACTCGACATCGGTGAAGCGCAGGGTCTTGCCTTCCACGGTGATGCGGTCGGCGCGACGGTTGACCGGGGCGCCGAAGTCGAAACTGCCGGCCCAGGCGATGAACTCGTCGATGTCGCGGTCGCGGTCGAGGATGTTCGGATCGAGCGTGTAGTCCGGGTCGGCGGCGACGCCGATGCCGCCGACCGGCACGCCATTCCGGTACAGGGGGAATCCGCCGGGATCCGCCGACAGTCCGAGTGGCGAACGGTGCGGACCGCCGTCGACGGCGAAGTCGGCGCGCAGGCGGGTGGAAAGATCCGAGCAGGGCAGTTGCGAGAACTGCACGCCCGACAGCGGACCACCCGGCGTGTTGCGCTCGCCGGGATTGAAATGATCCTGCACGATCTGGCTCGCCGTCCGCGTGGAAAAGGCGTTGCCCTCGGAGGAAAGGTAGGCGCCGGTGACCGCCTTGGCGATGGCGGCGAGTTCGGACGGCACGTCGAGACCTTCGACGCCGCCGACGACGCCACGCCCGGAGCCGATGCGGACCGTCACCGGCGCGCCGGCCATGCGATAGACGCCGAGCACGTTGCCGACGCGGTCGGTCACCGCGATGACCGCCGGACGCGCCTGTGCCTGGGCTTCGTTGGCCGCCTGGGCGATGACCTTGCGGACGTCGTCCTCGCTGAGGAACGAAGTGGCGCTGGCACACGAGCCGGAGCAGCCGGGGCCGCCGGATCCGGAATCATCCGGTGGTGTAGTCCCCGTGTCGCTGGTGGAATTGCTGCCGCCGCCACAGGCAGCGAGCAACGACAGGCCGATCAGCAGCGAGCCGAATCTGGCGATCCCCATCCGTCCTCCCGTAGCGAGCAATCAGCTGGCTGGCGGTTCCCCGGCAACCTGCGCCACCGACATTCGTCCGGCGCAGCCCTCCGTCCGATCATAGCTCACCCGGCCGCGGCCGCCTATCGCATTCCGCTCGCTGCCGGGGGCGTGTCGAGGGTGAGGTCGGGCAGGCGGTGATAGTCGTGGCAGACGATGCAGGTGCTCTCGACCTTGCCGCTTGCGCGGGCGCCGGCATGGCACTGCCGGCAGTTGTCGATGCCGGGAATCAGCAGGTCGTTCGAGGCCTTCGAGATTTCGGCATCGGCATGGCAATCGGCGCAGGTCATCGTCTGGTGGCGCAGATGGCTGAACTTCGCATCGACGTACCACAACCCGGCCACGCGCACCGGCGCCACCCGCCAGTCCGGGCTGCTCGGGCCGGGCGCGGCGATCGTGTGGCAGGTGATGCAGGCCTTGCCGGTGAACAGCGTGCGCGCCGCTTCGCGCGAGCGGTCGCGCGCCCATGCCAGTGCCTCGACGGTTTCCTGGCGCGACAGCGGCGGCGAGCCGGGCCGACGGCGTTCCTGCACGATGGTCGGCGCGCGCGCATCGGCGTAGCCGCCTTCGAGCGCGCGCCGGGCGTAGAACTCGTCGAGCGTGTAGACCACCGCCGGCACGTCGGCGTGCGGGACCTCGCGCTCGGGAGCGAGCGTGTCGAAGCCGAGTGCGTGGCAATCGCGGCACATCGTTTCGAAGGCGATCGGCTGCATCGCCGCGCCGCCGGGTTCCGGCAGGTGGCAGTTCGCGCAGGCCAGCACCTTGCGTCCGCCCGGCGTGTTGAGGCCGTCGGGATCCAGATGCACGGAATGGTCGAACTTGAGGCCGGAATTTTCCTTGAGTCCGGCCGACCACGGCATCGACTTCGGCAGGAAGTTGCCGGCCGCATCCCAACCGGGCAGGTTGACGTGGAATTCCGGATGGGCCTTGCCGAAGTCGGCGATGTCGGCGATCGAGCTGGCGCCGCCGGTATGCGCCTTGAGGTCGTCGTGGCAGTCCGCACACAGTGCCTGGTCGTTGCTGATCATGCCGCGGTTGCCGTTGTGGTCCTTGTGGCAGGCCGCGCAGCGCGTCTCGCCGAGTTCCGGCAGGTTGAAGCGCAGCGGATCGGCATGTGCCCGGGTACGCGCGTGACAGGTCGTGCAGGCGGTGTCGCGCACCATCAGGAAGGCATGCTGGTGGCAGCTGCGGCAGTCGTCGCCGAAGTGGCGGTGGGCGGCGTCGAGGTCGCCGGGATTCCAGGCGCCGACGCCGGGCAGCGGCGAGTGCGCCAGCAGGCTGCCGAGCGGCGGCATGAAATGCCCGGCGATCGGCAGGGCGAGGAACAGGCCGAGCACGAGCAGGAAACCGAGCCACGACGGCCAGCGCTTGCCGAGCCAGGTCTGCGCCAGCGTGGTCGGCTTGCCGCGGCTGGCCAGCAGTTCGGCCTGCTCGCTCTTGTCGATCGTGGCGACCTCGACCGCGGCGTCATAGTCGCCACGCGTGTCGAGCAGGGTGATGCGGGTCGAACCGAGTTCGATCACCGCGCCGGCGCCGACCGTCGTCGCGTAGGTGATCTTGCCGTCGACGCGGATGCCGGCAACGATCAGCGATTCGACCCGGTACTGCCCGTTGCCGAGCGAGGTCACGCGCGCGTGGTTGAGGGCCGCGCGCAGGTCCGGCAGGAAGATCGCCTGGTCGGCGGCGCGGCCGATGGTCAGCACTTCGCCGAAGTGGATGTCCTCTTCGTACGAAACCGAACTCTTGCCCTTCTTGAGGACGCGTCGGATCAACCAGCGCATGCGCGGGTTCCTCGTCGATGGCCGGCGTCGTTAGCAGGAGTACAGGCGATCACGCTTGCGCTCCGGTTCCTGGCGACGCGTTTCCGCTGCGTGGTTGGCTCATGGCTTGCCGGATCTCCTACCAGTAGAAGAACACGGAAACGATGTGTCCGATGAGGGCGGCGAGCAGGGTCACCGACAGCGGCACGTGGATGTAGAGCCAGATTTCCATGATCGCCTGGTACTGGATGTCGCGCGCGACCCGCGTGGCCAGTGCGCGCTTGCGCGAGAGCATGTCGATGAGCTTGCGCAGCGCCTCGGTCTGGCGGTCATCGGCACCGCCGGCGAGGAAATCGACCATCGCGATGATGGTCTGCCCGGCCTTCAAGGCCGGCGGCGGAGCGCCGATCTGCGTGCTGCGTTCGGCGATCGCGCTGCGGATGCGCGCGATCGCGAGATCGGAGCCGTCGCGCGCGCGCAGTTGCGTCCACACGCCGCCGCCGAGGCGGGTGTTCTCGATCGAACGCAGCACCACCGCATGGATCTCCGGGGCGATGCCGTCGGCCAGCGAGAGCGCGTTCTGGTCGATCTCGGCGATCTCCTCGAGCATGGCATCGCGGGTGGCGTTCTCGCGGTTGCGCGTCATCAGCGCGGGATAGCGCAGGTAGGCGTAGACGCCGAAGAAGCCGCTGAAGATCACCACCAGCATCAGCACGAGGGCCAGCGTGTGCAGGTTCCAGCCGAACTGGAAGCCGCAATGGAGCAGGGTGAGGAGGATCAGCGCGGTGCCGAGGTAGATGTGTGCCGACAGCCATCCGCGGGTCGAACCGAGCGAGTTCGAGTAGCTGCGCTTGCGCACGCCGAACAGCAGCAGCCAGACGATCAGCAGCGCGCTGATCGTGCCGAGGGTGTAGCCGAGCCAGGTGCCGCCGTTCGGCACCGGATCCGGCTCGTGCCAGACATACAGCCCGATCGACAGCACGCAAAGGGCGATGGCGATCCACAGGTAGCGTGAGCGGGCGTGGGTCAGGATCGACTCATGCACGGGGGGGCTCCTGTGGGGGTGTCGTGTTTGTGTGCTGGTGCCTAACACCGTCATCCCGGCGAAGGCCGGACAAGCGCGCAGCGCGCAGAACATCCGAAGGATGGCTCCGAAGGGGCGAGCGCAGCGAGTCATCCAGCTCCTGGCTTTGGTACTTCACTCTCACTTGATGATGTTGTCTCGAAGTTCCGCTCGCCTCGGCGGCGAGCGGGTTACTTTCCTTTGTCTCGTCAAAGGAAAGTAACCAAAGGAAAGACGACCCCGGCAGTCGCGCCGGACGGACTGCGTCCGCCCGGTCCCCTGCGGTGCTCGCCAGCCACCGGCCGGCGAACAACTCGGCCATCCCTGGCCTCGGACAGTTCGCCTTTCCCCGGCGGCCGGCTCCGCTCCTCGGCGCTGCTGCAGGGGTGGGCACGTCAAGAGCAGAGCAAGCGCAAGAGCCAGAGCCAGAGCCAGAGCCGAAGACACAGCCAGAGCGGGTGCGCCCCTCTTTTCCGTTCGTCCTGAGGTATCGAAGGACGAACGGCAATCTCGAGACAAAGCGGTAGCGAAGTCTGCTTCGTCCTGGGCGCGCAGGATGCGCGCTGACCGGGACCCCTATGGCGCGGAGAGGGGGCGCAGGATCAGCCCGCAGGGGGGGCGGCTGGAAGCCGGCCCGTTCGACGTCAGTGCAGGGATGCACTGTCGGCGAACCCCGGAGCCCCCTCGCGAAGTCGCAGGGCAGGATGCCCGGAGACCGCGGCATCGGGGTGCCCTTTCTCTTGGTTACTTCTCTTGACTCCGCGCATCCTGCGCTCCGCCCCTTCGGGGCCGGCTGCGCCGTTTGCACCGCTCCTGCGGCGCAGTGGGCAAGCAAAGAGATGCAACACGCTCGCCGTCGAGGCGAGCGGAACGTCGAGCGCACGTCAGCCAGAGAGAGGGAAGTGCCAAGGCAAGGAGATGGATTCCGGCCTTCGTCGGGATGACGGTGTCGGGGCGCCGCCGAGGCGAGCGGAACCTGTGAAACGCATCCAGGAAAGAACGAACAACCAAAGCCGGGAACCGGATGCCGGCTTCCGCCGTCACGACGGTACGACGACGAACGCGTCACCGTCGCGGCTGAAGCCGCTCCCGCCGGTGCGGGCATCGCTTCAGCGGCGTGACTGCGCATACGCCGGGAACTCCTCGGGACTGATGCGGATGGCTGCGCCGGTCGGGCAGGCGCGCACGCAGGCGGCGCCGCCTGCCTGGTCCTTGCACATGTCGCACTTGACCGCCTTCTTGGCCTCTGCGTCCTTCTTCGCGGTCGGGTCGTAGGGCGCCTCGCCGGGCCCCGGACCGCGGCCGAACAGCAGCCACTGCAGCAGGCCGGGTTTCTTCGGCGGCTTGCTGGCCATGTGGATCACGCCATACGGGCAGTTGCGCTCGCAGTTGCCGCAGCCGATGCAGTTGTCGGCAATGAAGACCTCGCCGTTCGGTGCGCGCCGCAGGGCGTCCGGCGGACAGTCCTTCATGCAGTGCGGGTGCTCGCAATGCCGGCACGAGGTCGGCACGTGCACGTTGGCGAAGGTCGGTCCGGCTTCGCGGTCGAGCCGCGAGGTGCCGCCGTGGGTTTCCGCGCAGGCCTTCTCGCAGTTGTCGCAGCGCACGCACAGCGATTCGTCGATCAGCAGGATGTCGGTCGCCTCGCCGGCACCCTGCGCCATCAGGAAGGAAATGATGTCGCCGCCCTCGGGCGCCGATTGCATGGCCACGTTGGCGGCGGTGCGCTGGCGGTATTCCTTCTGCAGGCGCAGGCGCAGCGCCGGGATGCGGTCGATCATGCGCTTGAAGACGTCGCCGTCGAGGCGGATCGTCTCGGTGGCGATCGCCGCTCGTGCGGTGGCCGAGCGCTGGGTCTCGCCCATCAGGGCCATCTCGCCGACGTAGTTGCCGGCGGCGACATAGGTCAGCACGACGTCCTTGCCGCCGATGGTGCGCGAGATCGTCAGCGAGCCGACCCGCACGAGGTGCAGGCAATCGCCGACTTCGCCTTCCTGGAACACGCTGTCGCCGGCCTTGTAGCGCTGCAGGGTGGCGCCGGCGGACATCTCGTTGAGCTGCTCGATGCTGGCTTCGGGAGCAAACCGCGACTGGATCGCGCGCACGATGAAGACGCGGTCGATTTCGCGGCGTACCGCCTCGACCGAGGCGATCAGGCGGTTCATCGAGCGCCGCGGCGTCTCCACCAGGATGCAGTTCGGTCCGGCCACCACGGTGGCGGTGCGGCGGCGGCCGGAGATGAGGCCCATCTCGCCGAAGAACTCGCCGCGACGCAGGACCACCGGCGCG
The DNA here is from genome assembly GCA_934526015.1 of uncultured Dokdonella sp. Taxonomy (GTDB): domain Bacteria; phylum Pseudomonadota; class Gammaproteobacteria; order Xanthomonadales; family Rhodanobacteraceae; genus Dokdonella. Next base: position 234,444 of record CAKSZY010000001.1, on the reverse strand, counting down.
GCCTGGCCGGGGATCGGAATGCGCACCTCGCCTTCGACGATCGAATAGAAGCTGTTGGTGTAGTCGTTGCGCTCGAAGATCACCTCGCCATCGGCCGGCGTGCGGATGTCGGAGTCGAGCATGAACTCGCGCATCTGCAGCGGCGTGATGTGGGAAAGGACCGGCACGTTCTTCTGGATCCGGGCGAGTGCCTCGTCGACGCTGCGGAAGCCGGTGATGCCGGCAAACTTGGCCTGCAGCAGCGGCGTGTCGGCCGGTTCCACCGCGCTGCCGCAGATGTATTCGACGACCTCGTAGCCCTGGTTCATCGCCTGCTTGATGAGCGGATAGCCACCGAGCGCGCCGACGATGTAGAGGCCCTTGACGTTGGATTCGTACTGCGCGCTGATCGCCGGGACCGACGCCGGATCCTTGTTCGGGAACTCGATGCCGCAGGCCTCGACGAAGCCGCGCGGCGCGGTTGCGCCGAGCCGGGCGATGACCCGGTCGAGCAGCACCTGGGCGCGGCCCTTGTCGGTGGCGAGGATCATGCGCCCCGGCTTGCGCCCGGCGGAGAGGGCCTCGACGCGCTCGGGCGAGGAGTTGTAATAGCACTCGATGACGCCGTCCTCGATGGCCTTGAGGACCGCCTGTTCGTTGCCCTTCTTGGCGCGCGAGAACTCGTCCTTGCGGTTGACCAGGACGACGTTGTTCTGCCGGGCGAGGGCCAGCGCGTTCTCGATCGCGGCATCGCCGGCACCGACGACGACGATGGTCTCGCCCTCGTAGGCCTCCGGGTCGTCGAGCTGGTACTGCACGAACGGCAGGTCCTCGCCGGCCACCCCGAGCTTGCGCAGGTTGCCCTGCAGGCCGATGCCGAGGACCACGGCCTCGGCCTCGAACTTCGCGCCATTCGTGCAGGCGAGGTCGAACATGCCGTCGGCACGGCGCTTGATCGAGGAGACTTCGTGGCGGTGGCGGACGTTGATCTTCAGGCGCGCGGCGGATTCGTCCCAGGCGCCGAGGATCGTCTCGCGCAGTCCGGCCGTGAACGGCACCGGCGAGCGCAGCGGCAGGATGCCGGGCTCGTCCATGACGTACTTGCCTTTCTGGTAGCGGTAGATCGTGTTCGACAGGTGCGGCTCGGCTTCGAGCAGCACGTGCGATTCGCCGCGTTCGGCCGCACGCGCGGCGGCCGACAGGCCGCCCGGACCCGATCCGACGATCGCGATCTTGAAACGCTCGCTCATCGCAACTCCCCCATCCGGGGCCGATCATAACCCGGTCGGGCAGACCCCGCGCCAGCGCCGGCGGCATCGACGATCGTCGCCGCGGCCGCTGCGGTGCGGGAAATCCGGGCTAGACTGGAAGCGCAAGCACGGAGTACGGGCCATGAGCGAACTGCATCGGCGGCTGTTGCGTGACGTGCCGGAACGCCGTGCGCCGAAGGCGGGCGATTTCGCCACCGAGACGCGCGCCATGCGCAGCTGGGTTGCCGCCTTGCCGATGGCGAATTTCCTCGCCAGCGCGCACATGCTGGTGAACGGGCTGCGCGCGATGAATGCCCTGCGCATCAGTCCGGGCGAGCGCATCGATGCGCTCGAGATCATGCGCGGTCCGGTCAACCAGCTCGCCGCGCTGGTCGACAAGCAGATCGTCGGCGCCAGCTTCCCGTTGCCGCCGCAACGGGCCGAGCTCGGCACCCTTGCGCAGGAGTTCCAGTCGGAACTCGCGCTCGGTTACCGCATGGCGCTGCACGACTACTGCGCGCCGAACGGCAACGTGCCGCTGCTGAAGGGCAAGGCGGTCGGACTGGCCGCGGCGCGCGCACTCGTCCACGCCGGCGCGCGCCTGCACAAGGCCTATCTTCTTTATCGCACCCCGCCGAAGGGCAGCTGGCAATCGCTGCATGACGTGTACCGTTTCACCGCCTCGCTCGGCCTCGAGAGCAGGACGGTCGACGATGCCGCGGCCGGCGCGGCCACGCCGCGGCAGATCTATGCGCACGCGGTCCTGCTGGCGCTGGCCAATCCGTACCGGTTCACCCAGCGCGAACTGCTCGACGCGATCGCCTTCACGCGCGTGCTGGCGCCGTACGGCGAACTGCGCCGCGTGGCCGGCGGCAAGGCGGCCCATCCGATCGAGGTGGATGCCGACCGGGGCCCCGGCTACCTACCCGAAGAGCGCACCTCGGTCGATGACGGCGTGCTCGAACTCGACCTCGCCCCGGTGCTGGCCTTCATCGAGGAACAGGTCGCCGCGCTGCCGCCCGGCATCCAGCTGCTGACCCTGCGCGCGCGCGCAGCCGCGCCGATGCAGATCGACGTCGAGCTGGCCCGGCGCATCGTCGATGGCTGGACGTCCGATGGCACGCGCGGGCACCGGCGGCTGGCCGGCGGATACACGCTGCAGACGGTGATCGGCCTGCACGACCTGCATTTCGTGCTCGCCGGCAACGAGGATTTCGACAGTTTCCTCAGGCGCGTGCGCGGCACCACCATCAGTCTCTCCGAACGCGACACCGCGGCTGCCTGGGCGATCGGCTCGAGCGAGCAGATGCGCACCCAGCGCATGCCGGCACGCATCGTCGACCAGGGGCTCGGTGGCTACCGCCTGCTGTGGGAACGCGGATCCGGCGGCGAGAACGTGCGCGCCAAGGTCGGCGAACTGGTCGGCCTGGCGGTGGCCGAGGGCGGCAACGGCGCGCCCGACTGGATGGCCGGCACCGTGCGCTGGATGCGCATCGGTGACGACGGCCGCGTCGATGCCGGGGTGGAACTGCTGGCGCGGCGCGCGCTGGCGATCGGCGTGCGCGCGCTGGACGCCGCCGGCAATGCGCATCCCGACATGCGCGGCATCCTCCTGCAACCGCTGCGCGCCGAAGAGACGGCCGTTTACGGCAGCCTGCTGACCCCCGGCCTGTTCGAACGCGAGCCGGCCGGGATCGAACTGACTCTCCCGGCCGACCCGCACCGCTGGCCGTCGGCGCCGAGCGTGCTGCGCGTGCAGGGCGCCGGAGCGATGGACTCGACGGGTTCCTATCTGTTGTTCGCGCTGCCGCCACTGGACCTGCCCGAGGACGGCATCGACGGCGATGACGACGGGGCGGTCGGCGGCCGTCGTCCCGCGCTGGCGGGCGCCGGCCCGGCTTGAGTATCCTTCACCTTCCGCGGACGCCGTTCCGATCCGCCCTCATTCCGCGCCCCGGCGCCGAAGATTCCGCATGATCGATCCATCCGAGCGCGGCCATCCCCGCCGCCCGAGCGTCGGCGTCCGCATCGGCAGCCATGTCGTCGGTGGCGCTGCCCCGATCGTCGTCCAGTCGATGACGAACACCGATACCGCCGACGTCATCGCCACCACGAAACAGGTCGCCGAGCTGGCCCGGGCCGGCTCCGAGCTCGTGCGCATCACCGTCAACAACGCCGAATCCGCGGCCGCGGTGCCGCGCATCCGCGAGCGCCTCGACATGATGGGCGTGGCGGTGCCGTTGATCGGCGACTTCCACTACAACGGCCACCAGTTGCTGGCCGCCGAGCCGGCGGCCGCCGTGGCGCTCGGCAAGTACCGCATCAATCCCGGCAACGTCGGCTTCGGGCGCAAGAAGGACTCCCAGTTCGCCGCGATCATCGAGACGGCGCTGCGCCACGACAAGCCGGTGCGGATCGGCGCCAACTGGGGCTCGCTCGACCAGGCGATGGTGGCCACCCTGATGGACGAGAACCATGCGCGCGCGGTGCCGTGGGATGCCGCGCGGGTGGCACGCGAGGCGCTGATCCGCTCGGCGCTCGACTCGGCCGCCCGCGCCGAGGAACTCGGCCTGCGCCGCGACCGCATCATCCTTTCCTGCAAGGTGTCCGGCGTGCAGGAGCTGATCGCCGTCTACCGCGACCTTGCCGCGCGCAGCGATCACGCCCTGCACCTCGGTCTCACCGAGGCCGGCATGGGCTCGAAGGGCATCGTCGCCTCGAGCGCGGCACTGGCCGTGCTGCTGCAGGAAGGCATCGGCGACACGATCCGCATCTCGTTGACGCCGGAGCCCGGGGAATCGCGCACGCGCGAGGTGATCGTCGCCCAGGAACTGCTGCAGACGATGGGCCTGCGCGCGTTCACGCCGCTGGTGACCGCGTGCCCGGGTTGCGGCCGCACCACCAGCACGTTGTTCCAGGAACTGGCGCGGACCGTGCAGGAACACGTGCGCGCGAAGATGCCGGAGTGGCGCATCAAGTATGACGGCGTGGAGAACCTCACCCTGGCCGTCATGGGCTGTGTCGTCAACGGTCCCGGCGAGTCGAAGCATTCCGACATCGGCATCTCGCTTCCCGGCACCGGCGAGGCGCCGGCGGCGCCGGTGTTCATCGACGGCCAGAAGGCGATGACCCTGCGCGGCGACGACATCGCCCGCGAGTTCGTCGGCATCGTCGAGGACTATGTCGCCCGCAAGTACGCGCAGCGCGGCTGACCGTCATGGCCAAGCAGGGCGAAATCGACTATGTGGCAAGGATCGGCGAGGTCGGCGCGGACCACGCGCGCGGCAAGCCGTTCAGCGCGCCGGACTGCGGCCGCCTGCTCGCCGACCTCGGCGGCCTCTTCATGGTGCTGCCGCCGGCGCCGGCGCGCCTGCTCGACCTCGGCTGCGGCAGCGGCTGGACCAGCGTGTTCTTCGCCCGCCGCGGTTACCACGTGACCGGCCAGGACATCGCTCCCGACATGATCGCGCTGGCCGAGCGCAACCGCGCCGAGGCCGGGCTCGACAACCTCGATTTCCGCGTATGCGACTACGAAGGGCTCGGTTTCGACGCCGAATTCGACGCCGCGGTGTTTTACGACGCACTCCACCATGCCGAGGATCCGGCGCTGGCGCTGGCCAGCGTGCATCGCGCGCTCAAGCCGGGCGGCGTGCTGGTGACGATCGAACCCGGCGTCGGCCATGCCGAAGCCGAAGCGTCGCGCATCGCCGTCGAGACCTTCGGGGTGACCGAACGCGACATGCCGCCGCGCGATATCGTCCGCCTCGGCCGTGCCGCCGGATTCACCGCGGCCCGCGTCTATCCGACGCCGAAGATGCTGGCGATGATCCAGTACGAGCTTCCCCGGCTCGCGCGCCTGCCGGACTGGCTGTCGGACCTGGTGCGCTGGGGCGGCATGGGCTGGCTCATGCTCGCCGCCAAGCACCGGCGCGGCGGCATGGTCGTCCTGCGCAAGCCGGGCGCGCGCGCCTGAAGAGCCCCTTGCGCGGCGTTCAGGACGCTCCGGAACTGAAAGTTGCCCGCGCACTGGCCAGTTCCTCGCGCACTTCGGCCAGGCGGGCGAGCTGGACGGCGAGCCGGCGCCGCGATTCGCTGAGCGCCTTCGAGGCGGCCTCGAGGGCGGGCAGGCCGGCGTCGCTGGCATGGTCGCGCAGCCACAGCCGGTGCTGCAGGAGGTCGTGCAGGGCCTGCTGGACCTGCGGCTCGGCGGTCAGCGTAGCGTGTGCAGAGAGCGCGGTTCCCGGGGGCAGGCCGTGCACGAGCGCCGGGATCTCGCGCAGGCGGGCGCGGCAATCCTGCAGTTCGCGTTCGAGCGCGTCGGCCTCGTCAAGGATCGTGCGCAACGTGCGCGTGCGCGCGAGCGAGCGCCGCTCGCGCCACCAGAAGGCGAGGGCGGCCACGGCGAGGATGACGGCGATGGCAAAGACTTCGAGCATCGCCGCAGTCTGCCGAATGCTCCGGCCGCCGGCAATTCGCTCGTCGGGGCGGCTGCGGCGGGCCTCGCAGGGACCTTCGCGAGGGTCGCGGCAGGGTGCTGCAAGCCATCGCCAGCACAGCGATTTCGCCGCGTTCAGGTTGACATCGACAAGGGTCGAACCTACCATCGCGCGCCCATGTCCGCTGCCCTGCCCGAAAGTGTCGACCCGTGGCGCATGGTGCAGGCGCGCCGGGTCTTCGAGGGCCGGCTGGCAGTCTCGTCGATGCCGCGACTGTGCGGGGCGCTCGCCAATGGACAGGGCGAAGTCGGTTACATGATGGAGTTCGGCAAGGACGAGTTCGGCACCGCCTACCTGCGTCTGAAGGTGGAAGCCGGTCTTTCCCTGGTCTGCCAGCGTACCCTCGAGGTCTTCGAGTGGCCGGTCGTGGTCGACCAGTCGCTCGGCCTCGTTGCCAACGAAGCGGACGAGGCGGCCTTGCCGTTTCCCTATGAGGCCTTGTTCGTCGGCGACGGCGCGCTGGCCCCGAAGGATGTCATCGAGGACGAACTGATACTTGCGCTGCCGGTCGTCGCGACGAGACCGGGGGCGCCGATCGAGGACTTGCCGCTGGCGAACCTGCCGGCCGACGAGGCGGCCGCGGAACGACCGTTTGCGGCCCTCGCCGATTTGAAGCTTCCGCGCCACTGACGGCGCCGCACGGGTCCGGCGGACCCTGCATCGTTTTTCCAACCCCACGCTTGTCCGCAAGCATCGATTCACCTGGAGATCCACCATGGCTGTTGCCAAGAGTCGCAAAACCCCGTCCCGCCGCGGCATGCGCCGTTCGCACGATGCCCTGACCGCGAAGCAGTTGTCGACCGACCCGACTTCGGGCGAGGTCCACCTGCGTCACCACGTGACCAAGGACGGCTACTACCGCGGCAAGAAGGTCATCGAGACCAAGGGCGCCGTCGTCCACGACGAAGACTGAGTCTTCGCCCGGACCTGCGCGGCGGCCTCCTTCCCGGCGGCCGCCTTCCTCGCCACCTGAGGGACGGCCGTCTTGTATTCACGCATCGCAGGCACCGGCAGCTACCTGCCGGCCAACATCGTCACCAACCAGGATCTCGAACAGCGCGTCGAGACCAGTGACGAGTGGATCCGTTCGCGCACCGGCATCCGCGAGCGCCGCGTCGCCGCCGAAGGCGAAACCACTTGCGATCTCGCCTTCCATGCCGCCACGCGCGCCCTGGAAGCGGCCGGCGTGGCGGCGGCCGAACTCGACCTGATCGTGCTCGGCACGACCACTCCGGACATCATCTTCCCGTCGACCGCCTGCCTGCTGCAGCACCGCCTCGGTGCCAACGGCTGCGCCGCGTTCGACGTCAACGCGGCCTGTTCCGGCTTCGTCTACGCACTCGGCGTCGCCAATGCCTTCATCCGCAGCGGCCAGGCGAAGAAGGCGCTGGTGGTCGGCGCCGAAACGCTGACGCGCATGCTCGACTGGAGCGATCGCAGCACCTGCGTGCTGTTCGGCGACGGAGCGGGCGCGGTCGTCCTCGAGGCTTCGGAAGAGCCCGGCATCCTGACCACCAAGCTGCATGCGGACGGTGGCTACAAGCACCTGCTGTACAACCCGGTCGGTGTCTCCGCCGGCTTCCGCGACGAACCGAACCACGGCGTGCGCGTGATGATGACCGGCAACGAAGTGTTCAAGGTGGCGGTGAAGACGCTCGACCGCATCGTCGGCGAGACGCTGGAAGCCGCCGGCGTGCACGAGTCCGAAGTCGACTGGCTGATTCCGCACCAGGCCAACCTGCGCATCATCGAAGCCACCGCAAGACGCCTGAAGCTGCCGATGGAGCGGGTCATCGTGACGGTCGACCGCCACGGCAACACCTCGTCGGGCTCGGTGCCGCTGGCCCTCGACGAAGCGGTGCGCTCCGGGCGCGTGCAGCGCGGCCAGACCGTGCTGCTGGAAGCCTTCGGTGGCGGCTTCACCTGGGCTTCCGCCCTGCTCAGGTACTGAGCGGCGGCATGCTCGTTGGCGGCACCGGACGGCGCCGCACAGTCGGTACCGCCGATTCCCGAACCACTCCGGGCGACGCCGCCGCGCGCCCGATCGACGCAGCAGGAGTCCATGCATGAGCGCCGCCCCTCTCGCCTTCGTGTTTCCCGGCCAGGGCTCGCAATCGGTCGGCATGCTCGCCGATCTCGCCGACCGCCATGCGCTCGTGCGCGAGACCTTCGCCGAAGCCTCGGAAGGGGCCGGTGCCGACCTGTGGACGCTGTCGCAGGCCGGCCCCGAGGAAATGCTCAACCGCACCGAATACACCCAGCCGGCCCTGCTCGCCGCCGGCATCGCCGCTTGGCGGGCCTGGCTGGCCGACGGCGGGCCGCGGCCGCAACAACTGGCCGGGCACAGCCTCGGCGAATACACCGCCCTGGTTGCCGCCGGCAGCCTGGAACTGCGCGATGCCGCCCACCTCGTGCGCATCCGCGGCCAGGCCATGCAGGCCGCCGCACCGGCCGGGCTCGGCGCGATGGCGGCGGTGCTCGGCGCCGACGACGCGCTCGTCGCCAGCGTCTGCGAGGAGGTATCCGACGACCATGTCGTGGTGCCGGCCAACTACAACTCGCCGGGCCAGATCGTCATCGGCGGCCATGCGCTCGCCGTCGACAAGGCCATCGCCCGGCTCGCCGAGCATGGCGTGCGCAAGGCGGTGAAGCTTGCCGTCAGCGTGCCCTCGCACACGCCGCTGATGCGCGAGGCGGCCAACCGCCTGGCCGAGGCGATGTCGGCCTACGCCTGGAAGGCGCCGCAGGTTCCGGTGGTGCAGAACGTCGATGCGCGCATCGAGAACGGCGTCGAGGCGATCCGCGACGCCCTCGTGCGCCAGCTCTACCTGCCGGTGCGCTGGACCGGTTGCGTGCAGGCGCTCGCCACTGCCGGCATCACGCGCATCGGCGAATGCGGCCCCGGCAAGGTGCTGGTGGGCCTGGTGCGGCGGATCGACAGGAATCTCGACATGCGTGCCCTCGGCACGCCGGCCGAACAGCAAGACGCGCGCACGGCCTGGGCCTGAGCGCACCGAACGCGGAGAACGTGCATGAACGACAAGCTGCAGGGTGAAGTGGCCCTCGTCACCGGCGCCAGCCGCGGCATCGGCGCGGCGATCGCGGCCGCGCTGACCGCTCGCGGTGCCACCGTGATCGGTACCGCCACCAGCGAAAGCGGCGCCGCCGCGATCGGCGAACGCCTCGCCGCGCACGGCGGGGCAGGGCGCGTGCTCGACGTGCGCGACGGCGCTGCGGTCGAGGCGCTGGTCGAAGACCTCGGCAAGGAGTTCGGCGCGCTGACGATCCTCGTCAACAACGCCGGCATCACCCGCGACCAGTTGCTGATGCGCATGAAGGACGACGACTGGCAGGCCATCCTCGACACCAACCTGAGTTCGGTCTTTCGCGCCTCGAAGGCGGTGTTGCGCGGCATGATGAAGGCGCGCAAGGGCCGCATCATCAGCATCGCCTCGGTGATCGGCTCGATCGGCAACGCCGGCCAGGCCAATTACGCGGCGGCCAAGGCCGGCATCGTCGGATTCTCCAAGTCGCTGGCGCGCGAGATCGGCTCGCGCGGCATCACCGTCAACGTGGTCGCGCCGGGTTTCATCGACACCGACATGACGCGCGCGTTGCCCGAGGAACAGCGCAACTCGCTGGTCGGACAGATCGCCCTGCAGCGCCTCGGCACGGCCGAGGACATTGCCGAGGCGGTGGCCTTCCTCGCCTCGCCGGCGGCCGCCTACATCACCGGTGAAACCCTGCACGTGAACGGTGGCATGCACATGGCCTGAGGCCCGGCCGGGTTTGCTGGCTTGCTCTGGCGGCTTCCTCTACAATGCCCCGCCCCGCGTGGCAGGCCGGTCGACCGGCCCGCGCGGACGAATTCGAAACAAGCATCCCATCGGGAGACATCTCACTCATGAGCACGATCGAAGAACGCGTCAAGAAAATCGTCATCGAACAGCTGGGCGTGAAGGAAGACGAGGTCACGCCGAGCGCGTCGTTCGTCGACGATCTCGGCGCCGACTCGCTCGACACCGTCGAGCTGGTGATGGCGCTGGAGGAGGAGTTCGAGTGCGAAATCCCCGACGAGGAAGCCGAGAAGATCACGACCGTCCAGCAGGCCGTCGACTACGTCAAGGCGCACGTCAAGTCCTGAAGCACGAATGCGCGCCGCGCGCGAGGGCGACTCGCGGCGGTGCCGGCGTCGTTTCCCCGTTTTCCGGCGGCACGCGCCGGATGCCTGCGGAATCCGCCAGCGGGTCAGGATGTTCCGCCAAGCTGCGCCCTCGAGGCGCAGCTTTCATTTTGTGAACCGGAAACGCTACGCCGGCGTATGTAGGCGCTGCGTTTCCCCGCATGTGGACCCCCGAGCATGAGCAAGCGTCGCGTCGTCATCACCGGCCTCGGCATCGTCAGTCCCGTCGGCAATGACCTGGCCACCGCCTGGGGCAACATCGTCGCCGGCCGCAGCGGCATCGGCCCGATCACCAACTTCGACGTTTCCGCGTTCCCGACCCGCATTGCCGGCGAGGTGCGCGACTTCGACCCGGCGCAATGGATTCCGCCCAAGGACGTCAAGAAGATGGACTCCTTCATCCATTACGGTGTCGCCGCGGCCCTGATGGCGATGCAGGACGCCGGTCTCGTGATCGACGAGTCCAATGCCGAACGCGCCGGCGCGCTGATCGGCTCCGGCATCGGCGGCATCGCCGGCATCGAGAAGACCACGGTGGCCTGGCACGAGGGCGGCCCGCGCAAGATCTCGCCGTTCTACGTCCCCTCGACGATCATCAACATGGTCGCCGGGCACCTTTCCATCATGACCGGCATCAAGGGTCCGAACTTCTCCGCGGTCTCGGCCTGCGCGACCTCCAACCACAGCATCGGCATGGCCATGCGCCTGATCCAGTACGGCGATGCCGACATCATGGTCGCCGGCGGCGCCGAGTATGCGACCGTGCCGACCGCGGTCGGCGGCTTCTGCTCGATGAAGGCGATGTCGACACGCAACGACGATGCGCAGCGCGCGAGCCGGCCGTGGGACAAGGACCGCGACGGTTTCGTGCTCGGTGACGGCGCCGGAATCCTCGTGCTCGAGGAGTTCGAAGCGGCGAAGAAGCGCGGCGCGCGCATCTACTGCGAACTGGCCGGCAGCGGCAGCAGCAGCGACGCCTTCCACATGACCGCGCCGAGCGAAAGCGGCGAGGGCCCGGCACGCTGCATGGCCGCGGCAATGAAGGACGCCGGCATCAACCCGGAGCAGGTCGGATACCTCAATGCCCACGGCACCTCCACGCCGCTCGGCGACGTCGCCGAGACGCTTGCGCTGAAGCGCGCGCTCGGTGATCACGCCTACCGGACGATGGTCAGCTCGACTAAGTCGATGACCGGCCACCTGCTCGGCGCAGCCGGCGGCGTCGAGGCGATCTTCACCATCCTCGCCCTCCACCACGGCATCATCCCGCCGACGATCAACCTCGATGAACCCGGCGAGGGCTGCGACCTCGATTACGTGCCGAATGTCGCCCGCGAGAGGAAGATCGATGTCGCCGTGTCGAACGGTTTCGGCTTCGGCGGCACCAACGGCACCCTCGTGTTCCGTCGCGTCTGATTCCCGGCATCGCATGCCGATGACGGGCGGTGCTCCCGTGGAGGTCCGCATCGTCGGCGGACGGCATGACCTCGCCGCGCTCGCCGCCGTCTGCCCGCAACGCTATCCGGGCCTGCTCGAAAGCGTCGCCTCCGGCACGCCGCAGGCGCGCTGGGACATCCTGTTCGCGTTTCCGCAGGAATCCATCCGCCTCGATGCCGATGGCCGCACCCGCGGCGGCGACGGGGCGGTGCTCGATGGCGGATTCCTCGATGCGCTCGATGCGGCATGGGTCGGGCAGGGCGCTCGCGTGGATGTCGATCCGCAATGGCCGTTCCGCGGCGGCTGGCTGCTCTACCTCGGCTACGAACTCGCCGGCGCGATCGAACCGCGCCTGCAGCCGCGGCTGCGCCCGCCCCCCGCGCCACTGCCGGTCGCGCTTGCCCTGCGCTGCCCGGCCGCCATCCTCCACGACCATCGGCTCGATCGCACCGTATTGCTGGCCGAGGCAGGTCAGGCCGCACTCATCGAGACGATGGCAGCCGATCTCGCCGGTCATGGCGCATGGCAACCCGTGGCGCCGCGCGTCGAAGCGGTCGAGGAGGACGCGGACGCCGGTTTTCTCGATGCGGTCGCACGCACCCACGACTACCTGCGTGCCGGCGACGTGTTCCAGGTCAACCTGTCGCGCGAGTGGCGCCTGCGGGTCGCCGCCGGTACACGGCCGGTCGATGTCCATGCCGCCTTGCGCCGTGCCAATCCTTCCCCGTTCGCCGGATTCCTCCAGCATGGCGGCTTCGCCATCTCCAGTTCCTCGCCGGAGCGCCTGGTCGAGGTGCGTGGCCGCGAGGTGCAGACCCGGCCGATTGCCGGCACCCGCGCACGCCTGCCCGACGACGATGCCGCGGCGCGCATCCGCGAACTGGTCGATCACCCGAAGGAACGGGCCGAGCATGTCATGCTGATCGACCTCGAGCGCAACGACCTCGGCCGCGTCTGCGAGCCCGGCAGCGTGGTGGTCGACGAGCTGATGGGCGTCGAGAGTTACGCCCATGTGCACCACATCGTTTCCAACGTGCGCGGGCGCCTGCGCGAAGGCGTCACTCCGGGGCAGGTCATCCGCGCGACATTCCCCGGCGGCACCATCACCGGCTGTCCGAAGGTGCGCTGCATGGAAATCATCGCCGAACTCGAGCACGCGTCGCGCGGCGCCTACACCGGTTCGCTCGGCTATCTCGACCGCAGCGGTGACCTTGACCTCAACATCCTCATCCGCACGCTGACCCAGATCGAAGGGCGCATCCATTTCCGCGCCGGCGCCGGCATCGTCGTCGACTCGGTGGCCGAGGCAGAGCTGGCCGAGACGCGGGCCAAGGCGCGCGGCCTGCTGCGTGCGTTCGGGATCGACGGATGAGGCGGGCGGCGGGGTTGCCGTTGCTGCTACGCTGCGCGGATTCGATTCCGGATCCGGTCCGCTGATGGCCTTGTCGATTTCCCGCGGTGGCGTGCGCTTCTGGCTGCTGCTGTTGCTGGTCCTGCTCGCCGCCGGCGCCGCCGCCGCGGTGGTCGCCTGGCGTGACTACCAGCGCTTCGCCGATGCGCCGCTCGCGCTGGACGGCGCGCGCTCGATCGACTTCGCCCGCGGTACGCCCTACCGGGAACTCGTGCGCCAGTTGCGCCGCGAAGGCATCAGCGACGGTTCGCCGTTTTACTGGCGCCTGCTCGCCCGCGAGATGGGCGTGGCCCCGAAACTGCAGGCCGGCGAATACGCGCTGCTGCCGGCGATGACGCCGCGCGAGTTGCTCGCCGCGATGGCTGCCGGCCGCGTCGTCCAGCACGCCTTCACCATCGTCGACGGCTGGACGTTCCGCCAGCTGCGTATCGCCCTCGCCGGCGAGAGCGGCCTCGCACAGAGCCTGCCGGGGCTCGACGATGCCACCATCGCCGGACGCCTCGGCATCGACGGCTCGCCGGAGGGCTGGTTCCTGCCCGAAACCTACGCCTGGGTGAAGGGCGAGGCCGACATCGACGTGCTGCGTCGCGCGCATGCGGCGACGCGTGCGACCCTCGATGCCCTGTGGCCGGGGCGCGATCCCGGGGTGCCGCTGGCGACGCCCTACGAGGCGCTGATCCTCGCCTCGATCATCGAGAAGGAAACCGGAATTGCCGAGGAACGCGCCGAGATCGCCGGCGTGTTTGCCCGCCGCCTGCGTCTCGGCATGCGCCTGCAGACCGACCCCACCGTCGTCTACGGCCTGGGTGAAGGCTGGGACGGCAACATCCGTCGCCGCGACCTCGATACCGACACGCCCTACAACACCTACACCCGCGCCGGCCTGCCGCCGACGCCGATCGCCCTGGCCGGCGCACCGGCAATCGAGGCCGCCTTGCATCCGGCTGCCGGCAATGCGCTGTATTTCGTCGCCGTCGGCGATGGCAGCGGGCGCCATGTCTTTTCGACCACGCTGGCCGAGCACAACCGTGCGGTCGGCGAGTACCTGCGGCGGATCCGCCGATGAGGCGCGGTGCACTGATCACTCTCGAGGGCGGCGAAGGCGCCGGCAAGAGCACGGTGCTGGCGGCGGTCGGCGATTGCCTGCTGGCCAGCGGCCTTGCCGTCGAGCGCACCCGCGAGCCGGGTGGCACCGTGCTCGGCGAGGCGCTGCGGGCGCTCGTCCTCGACCCGGCCCAGCAGAACCTCTGTGCGGAAAGCGAGCTGCTGCTGATGTTCGCCGCGCGTGCCCAGCTCGTGCGCGAGCGCATCGAGCCCGCGCTTGCCCGCGGCGACTGGGTGTTGTCCGACCGCTTCAGCGACGCCAGCTTTACCTACCAGGGCGGTGGCCGCGGCCAGCCGGAGGCGCGCATTGCCGCCCTCGAGGCATGGGCGGCCGGAATCCGTCCCGACCTGACCCTGCTGCTCGACGTGCCGGTCGAACAGGGTCTCGCGCGCACGCGCATGCGCGGCGGGCCCGACCGCATCGAAGCCGAGCAGGCGGGCTTCTTCGAACGCGTGCGTGCCAGCTATCGGGCGCGTGCGGCGGCCGAGCCGGCGCGTTTCCGCGTCATCGATGCCAGTCGCGACGTCGACAGCGTGCGCAAGGATGCGGTCGCCGCGGTCGCCGCTTTCGTCGCTGCCTGGCGGGCCGGCCAATGAACCTTGCGCCGTGGCTCGCCGAGGCCTGGAACCCGCTGGCCGCGCGCCTCGCGGGCGGACGCCTGCCGCATGCCCTGCTGGTCAGCGGCGCCGCCGGGCTCGGCAAGCGCAGCCTCGTCGACGCCTTCGCCCGCGCGTTGCTGTGCACGACACGAAGCGCCGGCGAGCAAGCCTGCGGACAGTGCCGGGCGTGCCGCCTGCTGGCCGCCGGTTCGCATCCGGACCGCATCACGGTCGGCCTCGAGGCGCGTGACGACGGCAAGTTGCGCAGCGAGATCGTCGTCGAGCAGATCCGCGCGCTGTCGCAACGGCTGGCCCTGTCCAGCCAGTTCGGCGGCCGTCAGGTCGCCGTCATCGACCCCGCCGACGCGATGAACACGAGCACCGCCAACGCGCTGCTGAAGACGCTCGAGGAACCGACCGCGAGCACGTTGATCCTCCTCGTCGCCGACCGGCCTTCGCGCTTGCCGGCAACGATCCGCAGCCGTTGCCAGCGCATCGACGTGCAGACGCCGCCGCGGGCGCAGGCGGCTGCCTGGCTGCAGCAGCAGGGGCTTGCCCCGGCGAAGGCCGAGGCGGCACTGACCGCCATGCTCGGCAATCCCGGCAAGGCCCTCGAGGCCGCCAGCGGCGACGCCCTCGAGCTGCGCGCGGCGTGCACGCGCGACCTGATCGAATTGCGCCGCGGCGGCCGCGCCCTCGCCACTGCCGACGCCTGGGTCGCCGACCGGCCGGCCGAACGCCTCTGGCACGCGGCGGTGATCGTGCGCGACGAGGCCTGCCAGCTCTCGCGCGGGGTGCGCGGCCCGCTCGGCTTGACCGATCCCGGCGAAATCCCGAAGCTAGCGGCGTGGTTCGCCGCGGCCAACCGGGCGCGCGAGCAACTCGATACGCCGTTGCGCAGCGAGCTGGTCATGCTCGACCTGCTGCACGGCTGGCCGTCGCCACGGAGAACCTGATATGTCGACACCGATGGGTGGCATGCCGCGTCAGGGCATCCTGTCGCTGGCCATCAAGGACAAGGGCGCGCTGTACAACGCCTACATGCCGTTCATCAAGGGCGGTGGCCTGTTCGTCCCGACCACCAAGCGCTACAACCCCGGCGACGAGGTTTTCATCCTGCTTTCGCTGATGGACGAGGCCGATCGCCTGCCGGTGGCCGGCAAGGTGGTCTGGATCACCCCGCCCGGCGCGCAAGGCAACCGCACCGCCGGCATCGGCGTCCAGTTCAACGAGTCGAGCGACGGCGAGGCCGCGCGCACGAAGATCGAGACCATCCTCGCCGGCATCCTCGGCCAGGAGCGTCCCACCCACACGATGTGATGCGCACGCTGGTCCTCGGCGCCGGCGCCACCGGCGGCTATTTCGGCAGCCGCCTCGTCGAAGCCGGCCAGGACGTGCAATTCCTCGTGCGCCCGCCACGCGCCGCGCAACTCGCCGGCGACGGCCTGCGCGTGCATTCAGCGAGCGGCAGCGCCACGATCCCGGTCACGCTGCGGACCGCCCTCGAGGCGGACGCAGGCTTCGATCTGGTCGTGCTTTCGTGCAAGGCCCGGGACCTCGACAGCGCGATCGCGGCGATCGCCCCGGCGGTCGGACCGGCCACCCTCGTCCTGCCCTTGCTCAATGGCCTGCGCCATCTCGACGTGCTCGATGCCGCCTTCGGCCGCGAGCGTGTTCTCGGCGGCCTCTGCCACATTTCGGTCGTCCTTGAGGCCGACGGTTCGATCCGCCGGTTCGGCAGCCTCGACCGCCTCCAGTTCGGTCGCCGCGAAGGCGGCATGGCGATCCCGGCCGCCGTACGCGAAGGCCTGCTGTCGATGCGGGTGGGAGTGGCGGAAAACGCGCGCATTCTCGACGCGATGTGGGGCAAGTTCGCCTTCATCGCCGCACTTGCCGGCAGCACCTGCCTGTTCCGCGGCAGCGTCGGCGAGATCGCGGCGACCCCCGACGGTGCCGCGCTTGCCGGTCGACTGCATGGCGAATGTGCGGAGATCGCGCGACGCAGTGGCCATCCGCTTTCGGCGGAACTCGTCGCCGAGGCGCTGGCGGCACTTACGGCAGCCGGCTCGCCGCTCAAGGCCTCGATGCTGCGTGACCTCGAACGCGGTGCGCACACGGAAGCCGAACACATCCTCGGTGATCTGCTCGCGCGCGCACGGGCCCATGACGTCGATGCGCCCCTGCTGGCTGCCGCCTGCACGCACCTGCGCGTGCACGAACGCGCACTCGCCGCCCATCCGGGGTGATTCTGGCCCTGCGCCGGCGCGGCGCTTAGCATGGCGGCGGACACCGACCGGGGACATGGAATGAACCACTCGTTCGCCAATGCCGCACGCCTGGCCTTGCGGCTGTCGATGCTGCTGCTGCCGTCGGGCCTGTTCGCGGCCGATGAAATGGAACTGCTGCTGCGCGATGCGCAAAGCGGCGCGCCACTGGAGGCGACGCTGTCGCTGTATCCGTTGGCGCAGGCGCAGGCGGCGACGCGGGAATCGGTGGCGGCGGCGATCTCCTCGCCGGCCGCCTCGACCGTGTTCGCGCAGCAGGGGCGGGCGCGGCTGCCCGTCGACGGGCCGACCCTGCTGCTGGCGCAGTCGCCGGGCCATGCGCCGCTCGCCGTGCTGCTCCAGCCCGGTGCGCAGGGCTGGACGCTGTGGCTGTCGCCGCAGGAGACCCGTGCGGCGGATGCGGACGACAACGGGGATGTCCTGCGCCTGACCGGCATGGTGCGCGATGCCGCTTCGCTGCAGCCGGTTGCCGGTGCCGAAGTGCGCCTGTTGCCGGGCGACGGCATGGCCCTCAGTGCGGCGGATGGCAGCTTCACCCTGGCAATGCCGCTGGCGGAGACGCCGGCGGACACCGGCTTCCTGCAACTTGAAGTGCGCGCAGCGGGGCATCCGCGGTTGCTCGACCGCGCGATCCCGAGGGTCGCAGGGAGCGTCTGGCGGATCGTCGATCTCGGCGCCGGCGAGCCGGCCTTGCATCGCCAGCAATTGCCGCCGTTGCTGGCGATGCAGTCCGCCGATCCCGGCGACCGGCATGCACCCGCGGGCACCAGCGGACCCGACCAGCCGCCGTTGTCGGTGCGCGTCGGCTTCAACGATGCTTCGTGCACCAAGGTCTGCTGCACCGGCAGTTGCTCGAATGTCTGCGTGTTCGACCTGGAAACCTATGTCCGTCGCGGCATCACCTACGAATGGATCGGCTCGTGGGCGCAACATTCGCTGCGCGCCGGCTCGCTGGCCTATCGCAGTTACGGCGCCTGGCATGCGCTCAATCCGCCGGCATCGCGGCCCTACGACATCTGCTCTTCGGCCTGCTGCCAGGTCAACGGACCGAACGTGATCGCCGCCGGCACGCAGGCCGCGCGCGCCACCGCCGGATTGATGCTCAAGCGCAACGATGCGGTGTTCCGCGCGGAGTATTCCGCGGAGAACAACTGCCGGCTCGGCACGCTGTCGTGCAGCAACAACGATCTTTCCTGCGGCAACGGCTACAACGGCTCGCCGGCCAGCGGCTGGCCCTGCCTGCAGGACGCGGTGGGCCTCGACCGCGACTGCTTCGGCCATGGCCGCGGCATGAGCCAGTGGGGTACGCAGCGCTGGGCGGGTTCTCCGCACCTGCAGCGCTGGCCCTGGATCGTCAACCATTACTACAACGCCGGCGGGACCGGCAGCGGCATGCGCACCGCCACGATGACACGCGTGCTGGAGATCCTCGGTGCCGTCGCAGAACCTGCCGTGGTCGTGCCGGGCGCGAGCTTCGATATCGCGCTTCAGACGCTGAACCGCGCTGCGCAAAGCCACCAGGCGGTACTCGTAGGCGCGAGCATCCGGCGCGGCAGCGATCCCTGGATTTCCGATCCGGCGAACGACCAGCCGGCGGAACTGGCGGCAGGCACCGGAATCGCCACGCGCGATTTCGTGGTGCCAGCGGGAACCCCGCCCGGAAACTACGCGTTGTGGGTATCGCTTTATCTCGACATCGACGGCGATGGGGCGATCAGCAGCGCCGACCTGGTGCAATCGCTCGTGCAGTTTCCCGATGCGCTGATCGTCGACCTTGCGGAGGAGCCGCTGTTTGCCGATGGCTTCGATGGCCAGGCGCGAGATTGAAACCGGGCGCTGCAGCAGAAGATTGATTGAAACACGGAGCACACGGAGCACACGGAGAAGACCATCCGACGATCGGCTTGTGCTTCGTGTCTTTCGTGTCTTTCGTGGTTCATGCTTCCGCTTCTTCCTCGAACGGAACAAAAGAAGGGAGCACGAATGGCACGAAAGCCGAGTTTTTCATCGAACGGCTTTTCCTCGGTGTGCTCCGTGTTTCAGGCCTTGTCGGGTCAAGGCTGTCGCAAGGCCGGACTGTCCCAGCCCGGACGCGGCGTGAAGCGTTCGCCGTGGCGCTGGGCGAGCAGTTCGAGACGTGCCTTGAGCGCGTCGGCATCGCTGTCGCGGATGTGCTGGACGGGGCCACCGCGGAACGGAGCGAAGCCGGTTCCGAAAATGACGCCGGCATCGAGCAGGTCGGCATCGTCGACCACGCCGTCGTGCAGGCAGGCGACCGCTTCATTGAGCATCGGCAGGATCATGCGGTCCTCGATGTCGGAAGGCGCCTTGTAGTCCGGGTCGACTTCCGGTTTGACCGGCTTGCCTTCGACCCAGCGGTAGAAACCTTCCCCGTCCTTCTTGCCGCGCTTGCCGGAGGCGAGCAGCGACTCCATGCCGGCGGGGATGTCCAGGCCGAGGAACTCGCCGAGCTCGCGACCGACCGAGGCGGCGACATCGAGGCCAACGGTGTCGGCAAGCTCGATCGGACCCATCGGCATGCCGAATTTCTTCGCCGCCCGGTCGAGCACGGGGCCCGGTACGCCTTCGCCGTACAGGCGCACGGCTTCGAGCATGTACGGCATCAGGATGCGGTTGACGAGGAAGCCCGGCGTGCCCTTGACCGGCACCGGCAGCTTGTCGATCGCCTTGCAGAAGGCGAAGGCGCGCTTCTCCGCAGCCGCGTCCAGCGCATCGTGGCGCACGATCTCGACCAGCGGCATCAGCGCAACCGGATTGAAATAGTGCAGGCCGAGGAAACGCCCTGGCCTGGCCACGGCGCCGCGCAGCTCGTCGAGCGGGATGCTCGAGGTGTTGCTGGCCAGCAGGGCCTCGTCCTTCATGCCGGGTTCGGTGGCGCGGTAGAGGGCCTCCTTGGCCTCGGCGTTCTCGAAGATCGCCTCGATGACGAGATCGGCAGCCGCCACGCCCTTGCCTTCGACATCGGCCTTCAGGCGCGCCAGTGCCGGTTCGATGCGGTCGGCGCTCTTCAGGCGTTTGGCGAACAGTTCGCGCGCACGTTCGAGCGCCGGCTGCACGTACTTGAACTCGCGATCCTGCAAGGTCACCTCGAAGCCGCGCAGGGCCGACCAGGCGGCGATGTCGCCGCCCATGACGCCGGCACCGATCACGTGGACATGGCGGATGGCGTGTTCGACGCCGCTGCCGAGTCCCTTCAGGCGCTCCTGCAGGAAGAACACGCGGATCAGGTTGCGTGCGGTCGCGGTCTCCGCGAGGCGGGCCACGGCGCGTGCCTCGTTGCGCAGGCGCGTGCCGATGGAGCCGCCCTTGCGCCAGGTGTCGATGAGGGCGAACGGGGCAGGGTAGTGCTCGCGGCGCGCCTTGGCCGCGGTCTGCTTGCGCACGAGCGGGGCGAGGATCTGGCGTGCCGGCCAGGTATTGGTCGCCCACGCCGTCAGGCGCTGCGCGAGCGCTCGTTGCGGCGGGCGCCGGATCAGCTCGCGGGCGCGCTCGACCAGCAGCTCGGGCGAGGTGACCGCGTCGACCAGACCCATCGCACGGGCGTTCTCCGCCGAGGCGGTGCGCCCGCTCAGCATGAACTCGAGTGCCTTCGGCGCGCCGACCAGATAGGGCAGGCGGGCGCTGCCGCCCCAGCCGGGAAAGATGCCGAGCTTGACCTCGGGCAGGCCGATGCGGGTGGACGGATCGCGGCTGGCCACGCGGTAGCGGCAGGCCAGGGCCAGTTCGGTGCCGCCGCCCATGCAATGGCCATGGATCGCCGCGACGGTCGGACAGCGCAGGCGGGCGATGCGGTCGAGCACGCGCTGGCCATGGGTGATGGCGTCGAGAACGCGGCCGGAGCGGCCGTAGTCGGCGAACTCGCGGATGTCGGCGCCGGCGATGAAGCCGGCCGCCTTGGCGGAACGGATCACCAGGCCCTTCGGCGGCTCGAACGACAGGCGTTCGAGGATCTCGTCGAGTTCATCGAGGACCTCGCGGGCGAAGGTGTTGACCGAGCTGCCGGCGCGGTCGAGGGCGAGCACGACGATGCCTTCGGCATCCCGTTCGCTGCTCCAGTGCTTGAAGCGCAGGCCTTCGAACATGGTGGGGACCTCGGCAACGCGGCGCTCGCAGGCGCGGGAACGTGCATGATCCCGGCAAGCTGCGGCTCTGGTCAATGCGCCTGTGTACGGCTAATGTGCGCGGATCAGGCCCGCCACAAGGCGTTTTCCGTCGTGCACGAACCCTCCGAACTGCTGGTGACGCCGAAGCTGTTCGAGCAGATCGTCAAGGCCGAGGGCAACCTCGTCGGCATCGAGACGCCGAACGTCGACGACACCATTGCGCAATTCCGCCAGCTGGCCATCCGCAGTGGCCAGTCGGTGTACCTGTGGGATCCCGACAACGGCATTGCCGCGCTGCGCGAGAGCGAGATGCGCGTGCCGGGCTCCAAGCGCTTCCCCGATGCATTGCGCTTCATCCTGCAGAGCATGCAGTTCGGCGTCTACCTGCTGCGCGACTACGAGTCGCACGTGCGCCCGCCGAACACCGCCCTGCTGCAGCGCATTGCCCGCATCCGCACCGACAACCAGCGCAAGCTGGTGTTCCTCGCTTCCAAACTGGCGTTCCCGCAGGGCATCGACGCGCTCGTCGAGCGCATGAACCAGGTCGGCGAGAACGCGCTGCGCCCGCGCCTGCGCGACGGCCGCTGGGTGACCGCATGAACGTCGATGCCGGCAACGGCGCCGTGCTGATCGTCGCCACCGACCGCGACGATCGCCGCGTGCTGTTCGATGCGCTCGACGCCCAGGAATTCGATGCCATCTATACCGCCAAGGACATCGGCCAGGCGCGTGCCCTGCTCGAACAGGAGCCGCACATCGACCTCGTCCTGCTCGAGTTCATCGGCGCTGCCACCGATTCGGTCGCCTTCTGCTCGGAACTGCGCCGCTATCGCGCGCCGGAAGAGGTGCCGGTGATCGGCATCCGTCGCCCCGCCGACGCCGCCCTGCCGACGGCGCCGGCCGGGGTGATCGAGTGGCTGGCCAGCCCGATCGATCCGGCCGAAGCATTGCAGCGCGTGACCACCCTGCTCGGGCGCCACTCCGGTCGCGAGGCCGGGGCCGCCGAGGGCGGCGGTGGCCGCTACCAGTTCGCCTTCGACGGCAGCCTCGACGAACTCGCCCTGGTCGATCCGAAGAACGGGCGCGTGCTCGACGTCAACCCGCCCTTCGTCCGGCGCAGCGGCTTTGCCCGCGCGCAACTGCTCGGCGGGCGCATCGATGCCTTCGACGCCCTGCTGGCGCCGGAGCAGCGCAGCGAATTCGGCCTGCGCCTCGTCCGCGAGGGCAGCATCCAGTTCCGCGCCGCCAAGCCGCGCGCCGACGGCAGCACCTACCCGGTCGACGTGCACGTGCAGCTGTCCGTGCAGGATGGCCGGCTGGTGCATTTCTACACCTTCCGCGACCTCGGTGAACTCGGGCGCTATCAGCAGGCGTTCGCCCTGGTGGCCGGTCTCAACCAGGCCGGGGGCGGCGACGAAGGCCTCAATGCGGCGATGCGCAGCCTGATCGACTGGCTCTCGCTGGATTTCGTCGCCCTCGTCTCGGCACGTCCCGACCAGGCCGGCGACATGCAGCCGCTGGTGGTCTACCACCGCTTCAGTCCCGACGACGAAACCCCCGATCCGCTGCGCCAGCCGACCTTCCGCCACGTCCTCGACGGCGACGAGGTCCTGTATGCGGCCGATGCCTGGCGGCTTTGCCCGGACGACGGCTTCGTGCGCGAACGCCGTTTCGAATGCGTGGTCGGCATTCCGCTGTGCGACGAGCGCCGCGTCGCGCTCGGCGCCCTGGTGGTCGCGCGACGCGAGCCGCTCGGCGTCCTCTCGCCGGCGATCGACACCCTGCGGGTGGTCGGCCAGCGCATGGCCCTGGAACTGGAACTGCGCCGCACCCGCGAGCAGGGGCGCGTGCGCGGCCTGCAGGATTCGCTGACCGGACTGCCGAACCGCCTGCTGTTCAACGACCGCCTGGAATCGGTGATCCAGGAAGCGCACCGCACCGGCGAGATGTTCGCGGTGCTGTTCGTCGACCTCGACCGCTTCAAGAACATCAACGACTCGCTCGGCCACAACGTCGGCGACCATGTGCTGGTCGCGGTCGCCCGGCGACTGCGTGCGAGCGTGCGCGCCTCCGACACGGTCGCGCGCTATGCCGGCGACGAGTTCACCATGATCCTGCGCCACATCGTCCAGCGCGAGGACGTCATGCGCATCGCCGACAAGATCGTGCGCGTGATGGAGGCGCCGCTGACCCTGCCGGGCGGCCTCGAACTGCAGATCACCGCGAGCCTCGGCCTCAGCTTCTATCCGGACGATGCCACCACTGCCGAGCGCCTGCTCAAGCAGGCCGACGTGGCGATGTACACCGCCAAGGGCATGGGGCGGAACAACTACCAGGCCTATGTCGCGGTGCCGGAGGATTCCCACCAGCAACGCCTCGCCCTGGAAGCCAAGCTGCGCCAGGCCGAGCGCAACGGCGAACTGCGCGTGTTCTACCAGCCGCAGGTCGACACCCGTACCGAGGACATCGTCGGCATGGAGGCGCTGATCCGCTGGGAACATCCCGAACTCGGCATGATCAGCCCGGGCTTCTTCATCCCGCTGGCGGAGGAAACCGGGCTCATCATCCCGATCGGCGAATGGGTGCTGCGTGCAGCCTGCGTGGACGCGCGCCGCTGGCAGACCCGCTTCTCGCTGCCGCTGCGGATCAGCGTGAACCTGTCGCCCCTGCAGCTGCGCCAGCCCAACCTGGTCGGCCTGGTTGCGGCCGTGCTCGAGGAAACCGGGGTGCCGCCGCACCTGCTCGACCTCGAGGTGACCGAGAGCATCAGCGTGAAGTCGATCCCGAACCTGCTGGAGACCCTGCAGGCGCTGCGCGAGCTCGGCTGCCAGATCTCGATCGACGATTTCGGCACCGGCCAGTCCTCGCTCGACTACATCAAGCGCTTCCCGGCCGACCGCATCAAGATCGACCAGGCCTTCGTGCGCAACATCGGCGTCGACCCCGACGACGAGGCGATCGTGCAGGCGACCATCGGAATGGCGCACAATCTCAATCGTGCGGTCGTCGCCGAAGGGGTCGAGATCGAAGCCCACCTCGATTTCCTGCGCGCGCTGGGTTGCGAAGTGCTGCAGGGCTACCTGTTCTGCCGCCCGCTGCCGGCGGCCAGCCTCGAGAACCTGCTGGTCGAGCGCGAGCGCCTGATGCGCGGCCTGGTGGCGTCGGACGGCGCGGCCTGAGCGGTGCCTGCGGCATGTCGCCGCCGGCACCCATGAAACCATTTGCATCCGCGGTGGTCCCTGCTTGACCTGGACCCGCGGCTGTCGGCAAGGAGATGGGCCCGCATGGGCGAAACCGAGTTGGACCAGGCGCTTGTCGAGCGCGTGCAGGCAGGCGACACGCGGGCGTTCGACCTGCTGGTGCGCAAGTACCAGCACAAGATCGTCAGTGTCGTCACCCGTTACGTGTCCGACTGGAGCGAGGCGCAGGACGTCGCCCAGGAGGCCTTCATCCGCGCCTACCGGGCGATCGGCGCGTTCCGCGGCGACAGCGCCTTCTACACGTGGATCTACCGCATCGCCATCAACACGGCGAAGAACCACCTCGTTTCCAGGGGGCGGCGCCCGCCGATCGGCGACATCGCGATCGAGGATGCCGTGCAGCTCGACGGCGCCTCCCAGCTGCGCGACCGGGCCACCCCGGAGCGCGAACTTCTTCGCCAGGAAATTGAACAAACCGTGGCCGACACGGTCGAAGCACTGCCCGAGGAACTGCGGACCGCGATCACGCTGCGCGAGGTCGACGGGCTCAGTTACGAGGAGATCGCCGAAGCGATGAATTGCCCGATCGGAACCGTGCGCTCGCGCATCTTCCGCGCGCGCGAGGCGATCGACCAGAAACTCCGACCGTTGTTGTCGGAAGACGAGGACCCGAGGTCATGAGCCAGCAGATCCAGGAACAGCTCTCCGCCCTGATGGATGGCGAACTGACGCGCGAGGAAACCCTGTTCCTCCTGCGCCGCGCCGGCCACGATCCGGGCATCGCCGCCGACTGGAGCCGCTTCCACCTGGTCCGCCAGTCGCTGCGGCGTCAGGAAATCCTGCCGCTGCGCGCGGATTTCGCCGAGGTCGTGCGGACGCTCGTCGAATCCGAGGCGCTGCCGACGCGCACACGCGCGGGAGCGGGAACCCCGTGGCTGCGCTGGGCTTCCGGCGGTGCCGTCGCCGCCTCGGTCGCGGTGGCCGCGCTGATGCTGACCACCCCGACCACGCCGCGTGCCCCGGCCGACCGTGCGGTCGCCACGGTTCCGGCAGCGCAGCCGCTCACCACCGGCACGCCGTCGGATTTCCGCCCGCCGATGCTCGCCCAGCCGTTGCCGGCGCAGCCGGTTTCCGCCGCCACGGCCGGCTTCAATGCTCCCGGCACGCCGATGGATCCGCGCCTGCAGTCGTACCTGATCCGCCATTACGATGCCGCGGGTGCGGCCGGCCAGTCGGCGCTGATGCCGTATGTCCTGCTGGTGGTGCCGTCGCAGCCACAGGCCACGGCGCCGGTGACGCCCGACGCGCGAGCGGAGTCGCGGCAGTAAGTCCGATGCGGCCGCTGCAAGGAGTCCATTCGCTCGCCGGAAGTCTGCTTTGCCTGCTGCTGGCGGTGCTGCCCGGCACGGGACGCGCCGATGCGCGCAGCGAGGCGGTGGATGCCCGCGCCCTGCTCGCGGCGATGTCGGATGCGATGCGCGCACTCGACTACCAGGGCTCGTTCACCTATCAGCACGCCGGTCGCGTCGACACCCTGCGCATCTTCCACGCCGGTGCGCCGATCGAACGCGAGCGGCTCGTCAGCCTCAACGGGCCACGCAGCGAGATCGTGCGCAACGGCACCGAAGTCACCTGCATCCAGGCCGACGGCTCGGCGGTCGTCTACTCGATCAGCAGCGGCCGGGGTCTGGTTCCCCTGGTGCCGGAAACCGGCGGTCGCGCGCTCGATGCGCAGTACGACATCCGCCACGCAGGCAACGACCGCGTGGCCGGCTATCGCGCCGACATCATCGACATCGCCCCGCGCGACCGCTTCCGCTACGGCTACCGCCTGTGGATCGACCAGGGGTCACGCCTGCTGCTGCGCTCGATCGTCACCGACGCCGAGCGGCGGCCGCTCGAGCAGTTGATGTTCGTCTCGCTCGACATCGGCCGCGCCCCGCTCGAGGCCGACCTCGTCCCGCAACGCAGCGAATCGACGACGACCTCGGCGAGCCCCGCGACCGAGTTGCCGGTGCGCGGAAAGCCGCACTGGCGCGTCGTCGATGCGCCGGACGGCTTCGGCTTCGTCTCCGCGCGGCGGCCGCGGCTGGGCCCCGAGGGGGCGGAACATCTCGTCTACTCGGATGGCCTTGCCACGGTGTCGATCTACGTGGAGCCGCGCGGCGACAGCGCGCCGGGTTTCGATACCCTGGCCGGGCGCGGCACCGTCAACGTGTTCAGCCGGGTCGAAGACACCTGGCGCATCACCGTGCTCGGCGAGGTGCCGCTGGCGACCGTGCAGGCCATCGGCCAGAACCTCCGCCGCGACTGAAGCCTGCGCCGGATCCGCGCGGCCCGCTGCCGGCACGGAACTTCGCGAGGGCGGATCCATCCAAGCGAGGCCTGCCGGGACCCGTCCCGTCTCCCGTTTTCATCCTGCCTGACCATCCGAGGATTGCAGACCATGAGAATCACCAAGAACCGCGTCCTGGCTGCCGCATTCGCGATTGCCGGCGCCGTCGCCGTCAACGCCGCCGCTGCACTTCCCGCCAGCGCCGCCGAACTGCCCGATTTCGTCGCCCTCGTCGAGCGCAACGGTGCCGCCGTCGTCAACGTGCAGGCGACCGTGTCCCCGCGGGCCAGCGCCAGCAACCCGCTCCCCGATGCCGATGCGGACGTGCCGGAAATCTTCCGCCGCTTCTTCGGCCCGGGCCCGTTTCCGCGCGGCCCGCAGCAGGGCGGCGAACGCCGCTCGGCCGGCTCGGGTTTCATCATCTCCGCCGACGGCTACGTGCTGACCAACAACCACGTGGTCGGCGACGCCGACCAGGTCGTGGTGCGCCTGTCCGATCGCCGCGAGCTCGATGCGACCGTCATCGGCACCGACGAGCAGACCGACATCGCCCTGCTGAAGATCGAGGCCAGCGGCCTGCCGGTGGTCAGCATCGGCGACTCGACCAAGCTCAAGCCCGGCCAGTGGGTGGTGGCCATGGGCTCACCGTTCGGCATGGACCATTCGGTGACCCACGGCATCGTCAGTGCCCTCGGCCGCGGCTATGACCGCAGCCAGCAGTACGTGCCGTTCATCCAGACCGATGTGCCGATCAATCCCGGCAACTCGGGCGGTCCGCTGTTCAATCTCGACGGCGAGGTCGTCGGCATCAACTCGCAGATCTTCTCCAATACCGGCGGCTACATGGGCGTGTCTTTCGCGATCCCGATGAGCGTGGCGATGAACACGGTCAGCCAGCTCAAGGAGAAGGGCCACGTCTCGCGCGGCATGATCGGCGTGCAGATCCAGAACGTCGACCGCGACATGGCCAAGTCGCTCGGCCTGCCACGCAGCGGCGGCGCGCTGGTCAACGACGTGACCACCGGCGGTGCTGCGGAAAAGGCGGGCGTCAAGGTCGGCGACGTGATCCTTGCCTTCAACGGACGCGAGCTGGTCAGTTCGTCCGACCTGCCGCCGATGGTCGGCCTGACCCCGCCCGGCACGAAGGCGGAGCTCAGCATCTTCCGTGACGGCAAGACCCTGGCGCTGCCGGTCACCGTCGGCGAGCTGCCGCGCGATGCCAGCGCAACCGCATCGGTTGGCGGCTCGCGGGCGCAGCCGGTCAACCCGCTCGGCATCACCGTGGAAGACCTCACCGGCGAGCAGCGCAAGCAGCTCGGCCTCAAGGACGAAGGCGTGGTCGTCACCGGCATCAGCGGGGTGGCCGCGCGCCGCGCCGCCCTGCAGCGCGGCGACATCGTGCTGATGGTCGGGCGCACGCCGGTGAAGTCGGCCGCCGGCTTCCAGACCGCGGTCAAGGACCTCAAGCCGGGGGATTCGGTCATGCTGCTGGTCCGCCGCAACGACGTCACCAGCTTCATCGCCCTCAGCGTGCCGCGCGCCGACGGCGACTGATCCGGGGGCGGCGGCGGCAGGCCGCAGCCTGCCGCCGCGCACGGACCGCAGCGCCCGTCATCCGGCGCTGCGGCCGTTGTCGGGGACGATAGCGGCCTGTGGTGCGCCGTCGCCGCGGCCCCGCGGACGGCCGCTTCGGCGATCTCCCGTGCTGCGGTGCAGCCAAACGGACCGGCAATCTGTGATAATCCGCGTTTTGCGAAGCCCCGGACCACGGGAGCAGAGCGCCTGCCTCCCGGGATCCGATGGACCTCATCCGCAATTTTTCGATCATTGCCCATGTCGACCACGGCAAGTCGACCCTGGCCGACCGCATCATCCAGATCTGCGGCGGCCTGCAGGTGCGCGAGATGGAAGCGCAAGTGCTCGACTCGAATCCGATCGAGCGCGAGCGCGGCATCACCATCAAGGCGCAAAGCGTCTCGCTGCCGTACAAGGCACGTGATGGCCAGACCTACCAGCTGAATTTCATCGACACGCCGGGCCATGTCGACTTCTCCTACGAGGTGAGCCGCTCGCTGGCTGCCTGCGAGGGTGCGCTGCTGGTGGTCGATGCCGCCCAGGGCGTCGAGGCGCAGTCGGTGGCGAACTGCTACACCGCGGTCGAGCAGGGCCTGGAAGTGGTTCCGGTGCTGAACAAGATCGACCTGCCGACCGCCGACATCGACCGCGCGAAGGAGGAGATCGAGGCGGTCATCGGCATCGATGCCGCCGATGCCGTGCCGATCAGCGCCAAGACCGGGCAGGGCGTCGTCGAGGTGCTCGAGGCGATCGTCGCGCGCATCCCGCCGCCGAAGCCGCGCGATACCGCCAAGCTGCAGGCGCTGATCATCGATTCCTGGTTCGACAACTATCTCGGCGTCGTCTCGCTGGTGCGGGTGATGCAGGGCGAGATCAAGCCGAAGGACAAGATCCTCGTCATGTCGACCGGACGCTGGCACGAGGTCGACCAGGTGGGTGTGTTCACGCCCAAGCGGGTGGTGCGCAACCGCCTTTGCGGCGGCGAGGTCGGCTGGGTCACGGCGTCGATCAAGGACGTGCACGGCGCGCCGGTCGGCGACACCCTGACCCTCAATGCCGACCCGGCGCCGCATGCGCTGCCGGGTTTCCAGAAGGTGCAATCGCGGGTGTTTTCGGGCCTGTTCCCGGTGTCCGCCGACGATTACCCGTCGCTGCGCGAGGCGCTGGAAAAACTGCGCCTGAACGACGCCGCGCTCAATTTCGAGCCGGAAAGCTCCGAGGCGATGGGCTTCGGTTTCCGCTGCGGCTTCCTCGGCCTGCTGCACATGGACATCATCCAGGAGCGGCTCGAGCGCGAATACGACCTCGACCTCATCTCGACCGCGCCGACGGTGATCTACGAAGTGGTCAAGACCGACGGCGAGGTGATCTCGCTGGACAATCCCGCGCGCCTGCCGCCGTTGCAGACCATCGAGGAAATCCGCGAGCCGATCATCGTCGCCAACATCCTGACCCCGCCCGACCACATCGGCGCGGTGATCAAGCTGTGCGAGGAGAAGCGCGGCGTGCAGCGCTCGATCAACTACCTGGCCACCCAGGTGCAGATCAGCTACGAACTGCCGCTGGCCGAGGTCGTGCTCGACTTCTTCGACAAGCTGAAGTCGGTTTCGCGCGGCTACGCCTCGATGGACTACCAGTTCGACCGTTTCCAGGCCGGCCCGCTGGTCCGCCTCGACGTGCTGATCAACGGCGAGCGCGTCGATGCGCTGAGCCTGATCCTGCACCGCTCGGCTGCCGACCGCAAAGGCCGCGAACTGGTCGAGCGCATGAAGGACCTGATCCCGCGCCAGCAGTTCGACGTCGCCATCCAGGGCGCGATCGGCGCGCAGATCATCGCCCGCTCGACGGTGAAGGCGCTGCGCAAGAACGTGCTCGCCAAGTGCTACGGCGGCGACGTCTCGCGCAAGCGCAAGCTGCTCGAGAAGCAGAAGGAAGGCAAGAAGCGCATGAAGCAGGTCGGCAGCGTCGACATCCCGCAGGAAGCGTTCCTCGCGGTGCTGCAGACCGACAAGTGACCATGCTGAGCGCATCCGCGCGATGCATCCGATGAAGGGGATTGCATGAATTTCGACCTGGCCCTGCTGCTCGTGGTGTTGTGTGCCGTCAGCGGCGTGATCTGGCTGATCGACAAGCTCGCCTTTGCGCCGGCGCGTGCGCGCCGGGCCGGCGAGATCGAGGCCACCGCGGCACTGACCGAGGCGGAACGCAAGGCGCGCATGCACGAGGCGTTGCGCGAGCCGGTGGTCACCGAGTACGCGCGTTCGTTCTTCCCGGTGCTGGTGCTGATCCTGATCTTCCGTTCGTTCATCGCCGAACCGTTCAAGATCCCCTCCGGTTCGATGATGCCGACCCTGCTGGTCGGCGATTTCATCCTCGTCAACAAGTTCTCCTACGGCCTGCGCCTGCCGGTGCTGAACACCCGCATCCTCGATCTCGGCAGCCCGGAACGCGGCGACGTCTTCGTGTTCCGCTATCCGGGTTACCAGTGCGAGCGTGACGGCAAGATCGTGCGCAGCGGCAACCCGTGCTTCCAGCCGTTCGTGCCGGCACCCCGCCAGGACTACATCAAGCGCGTCATCGGCCTGCCCGGCGACGAGGTCAGCTACCGAAACAAGACCCTGTACGTGAACGGCGTCGAGGTCGCGCAGACCTATGTCGGGCCGTATACCGGTCCCTCCGAGCCGGGCCGCAACCTCGCCGGCGCCAGGGTGCATGACGAGAAGCTCGGCGAAGCCGAACATCGTATGATGACGCTGCCGTCCGTGCTGGGCGGTCCGGAGGGCACCTGGCTGGTTCCCGAAGGCCATTATTTCGCGATGGGCGACAACCGCGATTCGAGTCTCGACAGCCGCTTCTGGGGCATGGTGCCGGAAGAGAACCTGGTCGGGCGCGCATTCGTGGTGTGGTTGAGTTGCGCGGGCAGTTTCTGCACCGAAGGCATCGATTTCAGCCGCATCGGCACGGTCATCAAGTGAACGGAGGGCATCACATGTCGCTGCACCACCGCACGCGTGGCATCACCCTGATCGGGTTCCTCATCCTGCTCGTCGTCGTCGGCTTCTTCGTCTATCTCGCGATGCGGCTGGTGCCGGCGTATCTCGAGTACATGAACGTGGTCAAGGCAATGGAGCAGGTCAAGAACGAAGCCGGTTCGGCCCAGGCCTCTCCCGAGCAGATCCGCCGCTCGCTGAGCCTCAAGTTCGACACCCAGTACGTCGCCGACAACGCCATCCCGCCGCAGGCCATCCAGGTGGTGCGCGAAGGCAATGCCCAGGTGCTGCGCATCCGCTACGAGCGCCGCATTCCGTTTGCCTACAACGTCGACCTGCTGGCCAGCTTCGACAAGTCGGTGAACCTGTCGGGCGCCGCGGGCGACTGATCGCGTGCTGCTCGGCCACGCATTCGCCGACGCGCAGCTGCTCGAGCAGGCGCTGACGCATCGCAGTGCCGGTCGACGCAACAACGAGCGCCTCGAGTTCCTCGGCGATGCACTGCTCAACCTGTTCGTCGCCGAACTCGTCTACGAGACCTGGCCGCGGGCCAGCGAGGGCGAGATGACCCGCCTGCGCGCCTCGCTGGTCAGCGGCACCGCACTCGCCGAGCTGGCACGCGCCGAGGAATTCGGCGAGGTTGTCCGGCTCGGTCCGGGCGAACTGAAAAGCGGCGGCTTCCGCCGTGATTCGATCCTCGCCGATGCCTACGAGGCGGTGGTCGCGGCGATCTATCTCGACGGCGGCTGGCAGGCATGCCGCGAGTGCGTGCGCCGCCAGTTCGGCGCGCGCGTCGCTGCCGGCGAGGGCGGTGTCGGCAAGGATCCGAAGACGAGCCTGCAGGAACTGCTGCAGGCGCATGCCATCGGACTGCCGAACTACCAGCTGGTCAGCAGCTCCGGCGATGACCATGCCAAGGTGTTCGAGGTTTCCTGCACGGTCGAGAGCCTCGGCCTCAGTGACCGCGGCAGCGGCCTCAGCCGCCGCGCGGCGGAACAG
Organism: uncultured Dokdonella sp.; assembly: GCA_934526015.1. Lineage (GTDB taxonomy): Bacteria > Pseudomonadota > Gammaproteobacteria > Xanthomonadales > Rhodanobacteraceae > Dokdonella. The sequence continues at coordinate 202,476 of CAKSZY010000001.1, read as the reverse complement.
GCGGCAGCCGAGCGCGTGCTGGCGGATGCCGCGCCGATGCTGGAATGCCGCAAGACGGGACGCAACCCTTGAATGGCGGGAAGGTGCATCGCTTCGGCCAGGTGGCCCTGCTCGGGCGGCCCAACGTCGGCAAGTCGACCCTGCTCAACAGCCTGGTCGGTTCGCCGCTCAGCATCGTCTCGCCGAAGCCGCAGACGACGCGCCATCGCATCCTCGGCATCGCCACCTTCGAGGATGCGCAGATCGCCTTCCTCGACACGCCGGGCCTGCACCTCGGCGGCAAGCGCGCGATCAACCGGCGCATGAACCGCGTCGCCCGCCAGGTGCCCGAGGAGGCCGACGTGCTCGTCCACGTCATCGCCGCACCGCGCTGGACCGAGGAAGACGAGGAGGTATGGCAGCTCGTTTCGCGCCAGCGCATCCCGTGCCTGCTCGCGGTCAACAAGATCGACCGCTTCCGCGAGCGCTCGGCGCTGCTGCCGTTCGTCGCCGGCATCACGGCCACGCGTTCGTATGACGGCGTGCACTATCTGCGCGCCAACCGCGGCGACGGCAACGAGGCCTTGCTGCGCGACCTCGTCGCGCGCCTGCCGGAAGGGGCGCCACGATACGAGGACGACGAGCTGACCGATCGCAGCGAACGCTTCCTCGCCGCCGAGATGATCCGCGAACAGCTGATGCTGCGGCTGGATGCCGAGTTGCCGTACGCCACCTCGGTCGAGATCGAGAAGTTCGAGCAGGATGGCGGGCTTGCGCGGATCGCTGCGGCGATCTGGGTCGAGCGCGAAGGGCAGAAAGGCATCGTCGTCGGCGCCGGCGGCGCCCAGTTGAAGGCCATCGGCAGCGCGGCGCGCCGGCGCATGGAAACCCTGTTCGATACCCGCGTGTTCCTCGAGCTGTGGGTCAAGGTGCGCGAAAACTGGTCCGACGACGAGTCGGCACTTCGCCAGTTCGGCTACAGCGAGTGATGCGGCGGCGATGGCCGTCCGTATCGAAGGTCAGCACGCCTGGATCCTGCACGCACGGGCCTGGCGCGAGTCGTCCCTGCTGCTCGATTGCCTGACCCTCGAACATGGCCGCATCGGCCTCGTTGCGCGCGGCGTGCGGCGCGAACGCACGCGTCTGCCGCGCGGATTGCTGCAACCCCTGCAACCCCTGCTGCTGGCCTGGACCGGTCGCGGCGAACTCGGCACGCTGACCGCGGCGGAATCGGCGGGGCCGCCGGTCATGCTCGCTGCCGAGCGCCTGTACGCGGCGATCTATCTCAATGAACTGGTCCTGCGCCTGACCGATCGCGGCGATGCCCAGCCGGCCCTGCATGCGCACTATGCTCTTTGCCTGCACCGGCTTGGCGCCGGCGAACCGGCCGCCTGGACGCTGCGCCGTTTCGAGCGCGACCTGTTCGCCGAACTCGGCTATGCGCTGGTGCTGGCCACCGAACACGACCACGTCACGCCGATCGCCGCGGCCGGCGATTACGCCTATTTCCCCGACAGCGGCGCGGTTCGCTGGCAAGGCCAGCGCGACGCGGTGCGGATCGGCGGTGCCGCCCTGCAGGCGCTCGCCGCGGATCGCCTGCCCGACGCCGCGGCACTCGGTGAGTTGCGCCGGCTCAGTCGCGCCATGATCCTGCACCTGCTCGGCGGCCGTGCGCTCAATGCCTGGGCGCTGGTCGAGCCCGCGCGCTGAGCGCGTGCGGGCGGAGCGGACGCCGGCGATCAGCTCGCCGGCCCGGCGAGGGCGCGGCGCGTCGCCCGGACGACGGCCAGGATCTCGCCCACGGCGGCCGCCCGATCGGCAGCGTCCATCGCGAGTGCGCGTTGCAGTTCGGTGATGGCCGCGCCGAGGGGGACGGCGCCGCAAAATCCCGCCGATGCAGCGAGCCGGTGCAGGCGTTCGCGCAGGCCGTCGCGGTCGCCCGCGCGAACCAGCGCATCGAGTTCGCCGGGCAGGGCATCGAGTTCGGCGGCGAACAGGCCGCGCAAGGCGGTGAGGATCGCCGGTTCGCCGGCGATCGCCTGGCGGTCGTCGAGCAAGCCGGTTGTGGCGGGGAGGATGGCGTGCGCGGCGAGTGCGGCGCGGAGGGTCTCGATGTGCACCGGCTTGGTGATCACCGCGGCGAACCCGGCCGCAAGCAATGCCGCGCCGGCACTGTCTCCGGCGGCCGTGGTGGCGAGCGCCGGGGCCGTCCGCGACGGACCGTTGCCGTTGCGGATGGCGGCGAGAACCGCCGTGCCGGGCTGGTCGGGAAGCCGGGCATCGATCAGCAGCAGGTCGAAGGCGGCGGCTGCGCTGGCCGCGAGCGCCGAGCGCGCGTCGACCGCCGTCACGCAATCGATGCCGAGCGTGGCGAGGGCTTCGCTGAAGAAGCGCAGGGCCAGCAGGTTGTCGTCGACGACAAGCAGCTTCGGCATGGCCGTCCTCCCTGATGGTGTGGAATCCGTTGGCGCTGCACGCGCAAGCATGCGGGCTGCGCCGATCACGGTCAATCGTCGCGGGCTGGTACGATGCGCGCCCCGCGGACGCGGTCGGAATCAGGCGCGATGCGCGCAAAGCAGACCTTCATCGAAGTCGACATCGGCGACCTCGGCCACGACGGCCGCGGCGTCGCCCGCCATGACGGCAAGGCGGTGTTCGTTGCCGGCGGCCTCCCCGGCGAGCGCGTGCGCGTGCGTCTGACCGCCCGCCATCGCCACTACGACGAGGGCAAGGTCGAGGAACTGCTGACCCGCTCCCCGCAACGCATCGAGCCGCGCTGCCCGCACTTCGGCGGTTGCGGCGGTTGCGCCCTGCAGCACCTGCCGACGGAACGCCAGATCGAGGCCAAGCAGCGCGTGCTCGCCGAGAACTTCGCCCGCATCGGCAAAGTGGCTCCGCGCGAATGGCTGGCGCCGCTGACCGACCAGCCCTGGGGCTACCGCCGCAAGGGCCGCCTTTCGGTGAAGTGGGTCGACAAGAAGAACAAGGCCGTGGTCGGCTTCCGCGAGGACAACCCGCGCTTCGTCGCCGACCTGTCCGTCTGCCACACCCTGCTGCCCGAAGTCGGCCTGCGCATCGAGGCACTCTCGCAACTGGTCGGCTCGCTCGATGCCCGCGGTGACATCGCGCAGATCGAGATCGCCGCCGGCGACGCCACCGTGGCGCTGGTGTTGCGCACCCTCGTGGTGCTCGGCGAGGCCGACCGCGAACGGCTCGTCGCCTTCGGCCGGGCGCACGCACTGGCGATCCTGCTGCAACCGAAGGGTCCCGACAGCGTGCACGTGCTGTGGCCGGAAAAGGTCGAGCTGGCCTTCCGCCTCGACGAGGGACAGCTCGAGCTCGCGTTCGAGCCGCTCGATTTCGTCCAGGTCAACGCCGGCATGAACCAGCGCATGATCGCGCGCGCACTCGATCTGCTCGATCCGCAGCCGGGCGATCGCGTGCTCGACCTGTTCTGCGGACTCGGCAATTTCACCCTGCCGATCGCGCGCCGCGTGGCCGCCGTGGCCGGGGTCGAAGGCGAGGCCGGCCTGGTGGCCCGCGCCGAAGCCAACGCGCGGCGCAACGGGCTCGGCAATGCCGAGTTCCATGCCGCCGACCTCGCGGCCGACAACGCGCATGCGCCGTGGGCACGCGCGGCGTGGAACAAGTTGTTGCTCGACCCGCCGCGCTCGGGTGCCGCCGCCGTGCTCGACCACCTGCCGCGCAAGGGAACCGACCGCGTGGTCTACGTGTCCTGCCATCCCGGCTCGCTCGCCCGCGATGCCGGCATCCTCGTCGAGCGGCACGGCTTCGAACTGGTCAAGGCCGGCGTGATGGACATGTTTCCGCACACCGCCCACGTCGAATCGATCGCCTTGTTCGTGCGCTGATCGGCGCATGGCGCGCAGGCATCCGGTCATGGCAGGATGGCGGCGTTCCCGTATCCGTTTGGCCAGAGCAGACGAGGCGATCCACGCATGCTGATCATCGGCATCCACGGCAAGACGCTGAACGACGACGACCGCATCTGGCTGTCGTCGCCGCAGGTCAGCGGTGTCATCCTGTTCACGCGCAACTTCGCCAACCGCGACCAGGTGACCGACCTCATCGACGACATCCGCATGGAGCGTCCAGACGATCCGTTCCTGATCTGTGTCGACCAGGAGGGCGGTCCGGTCCAGCGTTTCCGTGAAGGCTTCACCCGCCTGCCGGCGCTGGCCCGCCTCGGCGAGATCTTCGATCGCGATCCCCGCCTCGCCATCGCCCTCGCCGAGGAACATGCCTGGCTGATGGCGAGCGAGATGCGCGCGATCGATGTCGATCTCAGCTTCGCGCCGGTGGCCGATCTTGCGCGCGGCAACCTCGCGATCGGCGAACGCGCCTTCCATGCCGATCCGGTGGTCGTGTCCGAACTCGTGCAGGCCTACGCGCGCGGCATGCATCTCGCCGGCATGGCGGTCACGCTCAAGCATTTCCCCGGCCATGGTTCGGTCGTCGCCGACACCCATTTCGACGTCGCCACCGATCCGCGCACGCTGGCCGAACTGCGCGCGGCCGACCTGGTGCCGTTCATCGACGGCTTCGCCACCGGCGCCGAAGCGGTCATGCTCGCCCACGTGACCTACCCGGAGATCGACACCTTCGCCGCAGGCTACTCGCCGACCTGGATCACCGACATCCTGCGCAAGGATCTCGGCTTCGGCGGCCTCGTCATCGGCGACGACATCGGCATGGCGGCGGCGGAGGCGATCGGCAGCATTGCCGAGCGCATCGAGGCGCACCGCGCCGCAGGCTGCGACCTCATCCTCGCCTGCAGTCCGAACATCGTCGAGGAAGCGGTCGGCGCGAGCACCCACCTGCCGGCCTGTGCCGCCGCACGGGTCGAAAGCCTGCGCGGTGCGGTCGCACCGACCTGGGAGTCGCTCGCCGAGGACCCCAAGCGCGGCGAGTTCGCCCGCCGCCTTGCCGAACATTGCATCACCTTGCAGGCCTGACATGACCAGCCACGACCTTTCCCTGGCGCTGCGCGATGCCGACATCGTGCACGACGAAGCCACCCTGCGTGCGGCCATCGCCCGCATCGGTGCCGAAATCACGCAGGCACTCGCCGGCCAGCCGGCCGTGTTCCTCACCGTCATGCAGGGCGCGCTGCCGTTTGCCGGTGAACTGGCCACCCGCATCGACGCGCCCTTGCTGTTCGACTATGTCCACGCCTCGCGTTTCCGCGGCGGCACCGAGGGCGGCGAGTTGCAGTGGTTGCGTCATCCTGCGGTGGCGATGAACGGGCGCACCGTGCTGCTGGTCGACGACATCCTCGACGAGGGCCACACGCTGAAGGCCATCCGCGACCACGTGCTGGCGATGGGCGCCGCGCGCGTGCTGCTCGTGGTGCTGTGCGAAAAGCGGCATGGACGCACCGTGCCGGGCCTGGTGGCGGATTTCTGCGGCGTCGTCGTGCCGGATCGCTACGTGTTCGGCTATGGCATGGATTTCCACGAGCAGGGCCGCAACCTGCCGGCCATCTACGCACTCTGACCTCGGGAACGGCATGAGCATCGACCTTGCCCTGATCGGCGGCACCGGCCTCTACCACTTCCCGGGCCTGGCGGATGCCAGGCGCCTCGAAGTCGACACGCCGTATGGCGCGCCATCCGATCCGATCGTCCGCGGTCGCGTCGGCGAGCGCACCCTGGCATTCCTCGCCCGCCATGGCAGCGCCCATTCGATCGCTCCGCACCGGGTCAATTACCGGGCCAACCTGTGGGCGCTGCATTCGCTCGGGGCGCGCAACATCCTCGGCGTCAATGCGGTCGGCGGCATCCGCGACGACATGGGGCCGCGTGCGGTCGTCGTGCCCGACCAGATCATCGACTACACCCACGACCGCATCTCCAGCTTTTCGGACGCCGAAGGCGTCAAGGTCGAGCACATCGATTTCAGCGAGCCGTATTCCGCGTCGATGCGCAAGGCCGTGCTCGATGCCGCGGCCCGTGCCGGAATCGCGGTGGTCGATGGCGGTTGCTACGGTGCGACCCAGGGACCGCGGCTGGAGACGCGCGCCGAGATCGCGCGCATGCGTCGCGACGGTTGCGATCTCGTCGGCATGACCGGCATGCCGGAGGCGGCGCTGGCGCGCGAGATCGGCCTCGAATACGCCAGCCTCTCGCTGGTGGCGAACTGGGCTGCCGGTTGCGGCGATGCCGCGGAAATCTCGCTCGCCGAGATCTTCGCCAATCTCGAACACGCCACCGCGCAGCTGCCGCCGATCATCGCCGAGCTGCTGGCCTGACTTGCGTGGCAACGCGAAGCCTGGAGCCTTGAAGACACGAAGATCGCAATGGAAAAGCTCTTCAGTGCCTGCTTCTCCTCCGTGTGCTCCGTGTGCTCCGTGTTTCAGGCTTTGCGGAGCGAAGGCGAAAGATTGAAACACGGAGCACACGGAGCACACGGAGAAAGCTCTTTTACGGAATTTTCTTTCCCTTCGTGTCCTTCGTGTTTCAGGCTTCTGCGCTTTGGATCTTCCTTCAGGCAGTGAATTGCAGGCGCGCGAGTTCGGCGTACAGGCCGTTGGCCGCGAGCAGGCTGGCGTGGGTGCCCTCGGCGATGATGCGGCCTTGCTCGAGGACGATGATGCGGTCGGCCTTCTGCACGGTGGCGAGGCGATGGGCGATGACCAGCGTCGTGCGTCCCTGCATGAGTTTCTCGAGGGCGAGCTGCACGCTGCGTTCGGATTGCGCATCGAGGCTCGAGGTGGCTTCGTCGAGCAGCAGCACCGGGGAGTCGCGCAGGAGTGCACGGGCGATGGCGATGCGCTGCTGCTGGCCACCGGAAAGGCGCACGCCGCGCTCGCCGATGTAGGTGTCGTAGCCCTGCGGCAATTGCGCGATGAACTCGTGCGCCTCGGCGGCGCGGGCGGCGGCCTCGACCTCCGCCATGCCGGCGTCGAGGCGGCCGAAGCGGATGTTGTCGGCGATGCTCGCGCCGAACAGCACCGGATCCTGCGGCACGAGGGCGAAATGGCGGCGCAACTCGGCCGGATCGAGCTCGCGCAAATCGATCCCGTCGAGCGCGATGCGGCCCTGCTGCGGGTCGTGGAAGCGTTGCAGCAGCTGGAAGACCGTGGTCTTGCCGGCACCGGACGGTCCGACCAGGGCAACCGTTTCGCCCGGCGCGATGGCGAGGTCGATCGCATCCAGGGAGGGGCGATCCGGTCGTGACGGGTAGTGGAACGACACCGCGTCGAGCTGCAGCACGCCGCGCACCGGCGTCGGCAGTACCCGTGGGCGGGCCGGCGCGGTGATTGCCGCCGGCGTGTCGAGCAGTTCGCCGATGCGGCCCAGCGCGCCCGCGCAGCGCAGCAGTTCGCCCCAGACCTCGGTCAGGCCGCCGACCGAACCGGCGGCGACGACGGCATAGAGGACGAACTGGGCGAGCACGCCGGCATTCATCTCGCCGGCGATCACCGCATGCGCACCGGCCCACAGCACGAGGGTGATGGCGCCGAAGCCGAGCAGGATGACCAGCGCCGTCAGCGTGGCGGTCGTGCGGATGCGCTGGCGTGCGGTCGACAGCGCACGATCGACCGCACCCGCATAGCGGTTGCCTTCGTGCGGCTCGCGCGTGTAGGCCTGCACGGCATGGATCGCCACCAGCGACTCGGAGGCGATCGCCGAGGAATCGGCGATGCGGTCCTGGCTCTCGCGCGAGAGCTTCTCCACCCGCCGGCCGAGGAAGACGATCGGCAGGATCACCGCCGGGATGACCAGGGCGGTGAGGCCGGCCAGGCGCGGACTGGTGATGATCAGCATCACCGTCGAGCCGATCAGCATGACCACGCTGCGCAGCGACAGCGACAGGGTCGAGCCGACCACGGTCTGCACGAGTTCGGTGTCGGCGGCGAGGCGCGAGACGAGCTCGCCGGTGCGGGTGCGTTCGAAGAAGGCCTGGTCGAGTGTCAGCAGATGCCGGTACAGGCGCGTGCGCAGGTTCGCGGCGATGCGCTCGCCGAGCAGGGTCACGCAGAAGTAGCGGGCGGCGCCGGCAAAGGCCATCACCACGGCGACCGCGAACAATCCGATGAATCCCGCGTTGAGCAGGGCCGGGTCGGTCTGGCCGAAGCCGCGGTCGATCATGAAGCGCGCCGCTGCCGGCAAGGCGAGGGTGGCGGCCGAGGACAGGGCGAGGAAGAACAGCCAGCCGGCGATCAGTGCGCGCTGCTCGCGCAGCATCGGCAGCAGGCGTCGGTAGGCGGCAAGCCGCGGCGGCACGGGATTCGGTTCCGACATGGGGACTCGCGGCGAAGGGGTCCGATGCGCATGGATGCGCAGGGCGGCGATTTCAAGGCGCGACGGGGATTTCCTCGACGTTTCCGCGGCCGCGGGTGAGGTCGCGCACGAACGCGTGCAGGCGCTCGAGCTGCTCGCGCGGCACGCCCAGTGCGATTTCGACGCCGTCCGCATCGAACTGCGTGGTCCGGATGTCGGCCGCGAAATCGGCCAGGCGTGCCTGCAGCACGGGCAGGGCGGAAAAATCGCAACGCACGCGTACGGCGATGCGTTCGATGATCGGCCGGCGTTCCGCCAGGCGCAGGCACTCGGCGGCACAGCCGCCGTAGGCGCGCACGAGGCCACCGGCGCCGAGCTTGATGCCGCCGAACCAGCGCGTCACCACGACGACGACACGATCGAGCTGCTGGCCGTCGATTGCCTGCAGGATCGGCCGCCCGGCGGTGCCGCCCGGTTCGCCATCGTCATTGAAGCGGTATTCCTGGCCGATGCGGTAGGCCCAGCAGTTGTGGGTGGCGGTCGCATCGCTGACCGCGGCAACGAAGCTCAGCGCCGCAACCGGGTCGTCGACCGCGGCGGCGTGGACCACGAAGCGGCTCTTGCGGACTTCCTCGACGTGCGTGCAGGGCGCAGCGAGCGTGTGCGTCGCGCTCATTCGTCGAGGCGGCGCAGATCCGCGTCGAGCGGCCAGTCCGGATGCAGGCGACGGAACAGGCGCAGGTTCTCGACCGCCTGCTGCTGGCGCCCGGTCTCGACCAGCCGGCGGATCTCGGCGATCCAGTCGGCCGGAGCCAGGCGCATGTTGCTGCGCAATTGCTGCGAGGCCGACGGAGTGCCCGGCCGGCTTTCGCGCGCCGCAGCCGGCTCGCGCATCCCGCTGGCCGCCGCTGCCCCCGCTGCCCCCGCTGCCGCGTCGGCGCGGTCGGCGCGGGGCGCTTCGAAGGTCGGTGCCGCCTTCAGCCTCTCGACATTGGGGCCCGCTGCCGCCTCGGGCCTGGCTTCCTCGAGCGGCCACGGCGCGGGCGCCGGCGCCGGTGGTGCTGCCGGCGGCGGAGGCGCTGCGGTGCGCGCGGCTTCGGCCCGGGGAGGCTGGCGCTGGCGCCGGGATTCCAACGACCTGGTTTCCGCTTCGCGATCGGACGCCTGCGCCCGCTCGGGCGGCACAATCGCCGGCGGCGGTTCGGGTTCGGCCGGGGCCGAGGGAGCGGCGATCGGCTGCACCGGAACGACCGAACGCGCGGCGGGCTGCGGCGCCGCCCGCGAATCGAGGGCCGGATCCTGTCCGGTGTTTCGACCGACCTGCCAGGCGATGCCGGCGGCAAGCACGAGCCCGGCGGCCGAGCCGAGGCCGAGCAGCCAGCGCTGCGCGCGCGGTGCACGCGGGCCGAGTGCGACGCGCGACGCTTCGGCAAGGATGGCGCGGTCGAGCCGGCGCGGTGGCTCGGCCCGCGCGAGGCGGTCATAGATTGCGCCGAACTCGCCGCGATCGGCGTCGAGCAGGCGCTCGAGATCGTCTTGCCTGCGCCCACTCATGTCTCGAACCTCGCACGGATGCGCGCCAGGGCATAACGCAGGCGGGATTTCACCGTCTCGCGGCCGGCTCCGGTGATCTCGGAAATCGCTTCAAGTCCGAGACCATTTTCCATGCGCAACAAGAAGGTTACGCGCTGTTCTTCAGGTAATTCCTCGAGTGCGATCTGCAGTCGTCGACGCTGTTCGAACTCGCTCAGCACGCGCTCGGGGCGCTCGTCCTCGGCGGCGTCGAGGTTGCGGAAGACGGCTTCGGTCTCCTCCTCGCCGGCTTGCGGCCGTGCCCGGCGAAAGCGGTCGATGACGAGGTTGTGGGCGATCTGCAGCAGCCAGGTGGTGAACTTCGCCTCCGGCCGATAGCGTGCGCGCGCGGCAATCGCGCGGCTCCAGGTTTCCTGGAACACCTCGTCGGCATCGGCGCGCTGGCGCAGGGAGCGCAGCAGGAAACGGTACAACGTGCCACGGTGGCGCCGGTAGAGTATTTCGAAGGCGACCGTATCGCCCCCGGCATACGCGAGCATCAGTTCTTCGTCCGTTCGTTCGGCCCCCATGCGGGCGAGGGTAAGGATGCTTCGAGCCATTCCGCAAGGGCGCTGGCAATCGACATCGGGCGTGATCGGCATGGACGACAGGGAAACGCCCGAGGACGCCCGGCGGGGTTTGCGTGTCAGGCAAGGGACCATTCCCGCGTATTTTCCGGGGCAACACGGAGTTGCAGCGCACCCACGGAGAATCCCATGCCCAAGGTACTGAAAACCAGCGAGTCCGAATACGAGTCCCCCGCCACGCAGGCGAAGGTCGCCGACCTGATCGACCACGCACGCAGCGCCGCAGCCGAAAACGACGGCGCGGCCGACACCCGCTACGAGGAACTCGACGGGATCAACCCGAACATCGACGACGGGGACGCCGAATCGTCCAACCAGGCCGGCCAGGAAACCGGCGAAGGATCGTTCGAAGCCGGTACGTTCGGCGGCGAGTCGTTCGAGACGCTGGCCGACGAGGAACTGCCCGACGCCATTCTCGGCAGCTATCCGGAACTGGCCGACCGCCACGTCGCCGAAGTCATCATCGGCAGCGACGACCGCATCCGCGTGCAGGCGACCACGAGCTATCCGTGGCGGGCGATCTGCGCCCTGCGCATCACGGCCGCCAACGGCAAGCGCTTCATCGGCACGGGCTGGCTGGTCAGCGCGCGTACGGTCATCACCGCCGGCCACTGCGTGTACATGCACAACGAGGGCGGCTGGGTGCGCTCGGTCGAGGTGATCGCCGGGCTCAACGACGGTTCGCAGCCCTACGGCCGCTTCACCGGCACCGCGCTGCGCAGCGTGACCGGCTGGACCTCGGGCAAGAAGCGCCAGAACGACTACGGCGCGATCATCCTGCCGGCCAATGCGCGGCCGGGAGCAACGGTCGGCACATTCGGTTTCGCCACCCGCAGCGACAGCTTCCTCAAGGCGGCCGCGCTCAACCTCAGCGGCTATCCGGGCGAGAAGGGGGGCAACCAGCAGTGGTTCATGGCGCAGAAGACGAAGTCGGTGTCGAGCCGCGTGATCACCTACAACATCGACACCATGGGCGGGCAGAGCGGCTCGCCGGTGTGGATCCTGCAGAACGGCGCGCGCTACGCCGTCGGCATCCACACCAACGGCAGCAGCAGCGGCAACTCGGCCACGCGCATCGAGAGCAACGTCTTCAACAACCTGTTGAGCTGGAAGAACCTGGGCCTGTAAGCCGGGCGTGCCAGACGGCCGCATCGGAGGGCGCGACCCGCCCGACGATGCGGCCAGCCCGACAACCCCTGCGGAGGTCATGAGCCATGCGCGACATCGTCTTCAGGGATGCCGATGGTCGTCCCATCCACGACGCGATCGTCGCAGTCGCCGGCGCGCCGGCGGAGGTCGCGGACATCGGCATGATGACCGACGTCGACGGCCGCATAAGCCTGCCCGTCGACGTGCCGGGCATCTACGAGTTCAGCGTGTTCCACGCCGGCCGCGCCCGGCTCGTTTCGGCCCGGCTGGACGCCGGCACGCAGCCGATCAGCCTGATCGTCCCGGACTGAAGTACGGCGCGCCTGCTGCACCTTGCCGGTCTATTCGAGCTGCTCGCGCGCCCAGGCGACATCGAGCGCTTCCATCGCATCGCGCGGCTTGAGTCTGGCGGCCTTGTCCCAGGCCTCGGCGACATCGTCCTCGCGTTTTTCACCGTGCAGCAGCAACAGGGCGTTGCCGTACTCGATCCAGGCGATCGGCGCCTCCGCGGTCAGCTTGAGCGCCTGTTCGAGATTCTTCTCGGCCTCGCTGGCGCTGGCGCCGTAGGTCAGTTTGGCCAGCATGCCGCCGACCTTGCCGACGATCTCGGCGTGGTAGAGGCCGAGCGCGGTGCGCGCCTCGGCATGCTTCGGCGCCAGCTTCAACGCCTGCTCGAGCGATTCGCGCACCTTGCCGGCGAGGCCCTGGGCCAGCGCTTTGGTGATCGAGATCGACTGGCTCAGGCGGCCGATCGCGAAGGCGCGCCGGTAGTGGCTGTTGGCGAGGCCGGGCAGGGCGGCGACGGCCTCGTCGGCGAGGCGCACGAGATCCTCGTAGCGTTTCGTCTTCGCCGCCTCGTCGTCGAGGAGATGGCTGCCGTGGATGCCGCCGGCCTTGATCGCCACCGAATGGCCGAGCGGGCCGAGGGCGACTCCGGTCTCGAAGGCCTGCTGGAAATCGCCGCGGTGAAACGCGCGCCAGGCGTCCTGCAGTTCCGCGGCAACTTGGGCCGCGTCCTTGCCGAGCTTCGGGTGCGCCTTGAGCAGGCCGGCGACCTGCTTGTCGTCCGGAAACGGCTCCTGATCGCCGGCGTGCAGCTTCGGCCAGGCCTTGGCGAGCTTGTCACCGGCGAGGTCGTACGCCTTGTCCGCATGCGGAAATGCCGCCCAACCCTTCTTCGCCATGGTGATCCCCTTGCGTGACCGTGCACGATGATGGCGGCATCGTGCACGCGCCGGCCGCGGCCGGCAAGCCGCTACACTCGCTGCATGAGCCCCGCCCAGCCATCCGCCGATCCGGCCGCCCGCGCCGCAGAGTTGCGTGCGCTCGTCGACGAAGCCAACTACCGCTACCACGTGCTCGACGAGCCGACCATCGCCGACAGCGAGTACGACCGCCTGATGCGCGAACTCGAAGCCCTCGAAGCCGCGCACCCGGAGCTGGCCGATGCGGCTTCGCCGACCGCTCGCGTCGGTGCCGCACCTTCGCGCGAGTTCGCCGAGGTCCGCCATGCGATGCGCATGCTGTCGCTGGCCAACGCCTTCAGCGACGAGGAGGTCGCCGAGTTCGTGCGCCGCATCGGCGATCAGCTCGACAGCGGTGATCCGCTGTTCGCGGTCGAGCCGAAGTTCGACGGCCTCGCCATCAGCCTGCGCTATGAGGACGGCCGGTTCGTGCAGGGCGCGACGCGCGGCGATGGCGAAACCGGCGAGGACGTGACCGCCAACCTGCGCACCGTCAAGACGGTGCCGCTGCGCCTGCGCGGCGAAGGCTGGCCGCGCCTGCTCGAAGTGCGTGGCGAGGTCTACATGCCGCGCGCCGCGTTCGAGTCCTGGAACGCGAAAGCGCGCGCCGAGGGCGGCAAGGTGCTGGCCAACCCGCGCAACGGCGCGGCCGGTTCGCTGCGCCAGCTCGATCCGCGCATCACTGCGGCGCGACCGCTGGCGTTCTATGCCTATGCGGTAGGCGTCGTCGAAGGCGCCGTGTTGCCGGCATCGCATGCCGGCGTCATGCGCCGCCTGCGCGAATGGGGCTTCCCGGTGACCACGCTGGCCGCCACCGCGCGCGGCGTGCAGGGCTGCCTCGACTACTACCGGCGCATCGGCGCCGAACGCGACACGCTGCCGTTCGACATCGACGGCGTCGTCTACAAGCTCGACGACCTCGCCGGCCAGCGTGAACTCGGCTTCGTCGGCCGCACGCCGCGCTGGGCGATCGCGCACAAGTTCCCGGCACAGGAACAGCAGACCACGGTCGAGGCGATCATCGTCAACATCGGCCGCACCGGTGCGGCCACGCCGGCAGCCGTGCTCGTGCCGGTGCACGTCGGCGGCGTCACCGTCACCAATGCGACCCTGCACAATGCCGACCAGGTCGCCCGCCTCGACGTACGCGTCGGCGACACCGTCATCGTGCGCCGAGCCGGCGACGTCATTCCCGAAGTCGTGCGCGTGGTGCCCGAGCTGCGTCCCGACGGCACGCAGTCGTGGGCCATGCCGGCGCACTGCCCGATCTGCGGCTCCGAGATCGTGCGCGAGGACGGCGAAGTGGTGGCACGCTGCTCGGGTGAACTGGTCTGCCCGGCCCAGCGCGTGCAGTCGATCTTCCACTTCGCCAGCCGCCGCGCGATGGACATCGAAGGCCTCGGCGAACGCTTGATCGAAGACCTCGTCGCCCTCGGTTTCGTGAAGTCGCCGGCCGACCTTTATGCGCTGACCGTCGCCGACTTCGTCGAGATGCGCCGTCAGGCCGACGAGCGCGACGGCACCACGCCGGAAACGGTCAAGGCCGGCAAAGTCGCGACGAAGTGGGCCGACAACCTCGTCGAAGCGATCGACCACAGCCGCGCGACCACGCTCGAACGCTTCCTCTACGCACTCGGCATCGAACACGTCGGCGAGAGCACGGCCAAGGCACTGGCGAACTGGTTCGGCAGCCTCGAACGCATCCGCCACCTGCCGTGGCCGCTGTTGACCGTCGTTCCCGACATCGGCGGCGAAGTCGCCCGCGCGATCGGCCACTTCCTCGACCAGGACGGCAACCAGGCCGTGATCGACGCCCTGCTGGCCGGCGGCGTGCGCATCGCCGACACCCACGCGCCGTCAGCGAAACTGCGCGCGCGCCTCGAACCCGCGGCCGTCCTCGCCGCACTCGACATCCCGAAACTCACCGCGATCCGCGCCGCACAACTCGTCGCCGGCCCCGACGGTGCGTCGGCGGCACTCACCCTCGACGCCGAAGCCCTCGTGGCGCTCGGCATTCCGGATGCCACCGCCACGGCTTTCCTGGAATGGCGCGCCGAACCCGCCCATCGCGAGCTGCTGCAACGCTCGCTCACCGCCACGCAGGCGCTGCTCGACGAGCTGGCCGGGCAGGGCGACGACGAGGCCGATGCCCTGCCGCTCGACGGTCAGACCGTCGTCCTCACCGGCACGCTGTCGTCGATGACCCGCGACGAGGCCAGGGACCGCCTCGAAAAACTCGGCGCCAAGGTCGCCGGCAGCGTGTCGAAGAAGACGAACTTCGTCGTCGCCGGCGAAGAAGCCGGCTCGAAACTCGCCAAGGCGCAGGAACTGGGTGTGGAGGTTTGGGAAGAAGCGCGCCTGTTGGCATTTCTCGCTGCGCAGGGCACGGATGCCTCTGCGTGAGCCTGAGGGTCGGGTCTATGCGAGCACGCGCAATCCGCGCACTTTCGGGAAGTCGCGGTCATGTGTCACCAGCGCATCGGCGTTGATCGCCAATGCGCTCGCCACTTGAATGGCATCGGGCAGTTTCAGCCCGCACTTGCCGCGCAGGCGGGCTGCGCTTTCGGCGATGTCGCAGGTGAAATCCACGACCTGCCATGCTTCCAGAGCCGCCCGGTAGCGCTTGGCCAGTGCTTCTTCGCCGGCCTTGAGCGGGCCGGTGAGTACTTCGGCCAGGGTGACCTTAGTCCTTGCGCAAGGTCTTGCTGCTGTCGCGACCCCACAGGCCACGACCGGTGCCGGACAGCGATTGCAGCGATACGGGTTGGCTGGCCCTGGCATCGGCGACAGGCACCACGGCCGCGACCGCGCGACCATGCCGGGTGATGATGGTCGTGCGCCCGGCACGGTGTCGGCAAGGATCGCGGGTTGCTGCCGCGCTTCCTCGGCGCCCTTTCGGCCTGGCTTTGGCTGCGTTTTCATGGCTCGGACTGCACGGGTCGTACAGATCCGTGTCGAACGGCGGTGGTTGCGCGGTACCTGTTCCGTGGCGTTGGCTCGAGAGTGCCGTTCATCCTTCGATACCTCAGGACGAACGGAAAAGAATGACGCACGCACTCCGGCTGTTTCTCTGGCTTCAAGCCCAGCTTCGGCTCTGCTGTGTCTTTGGCTCTGGCTTCGCTCTTGACGTTCCCTCCCCTGCAGTAGCGCCGAGGAGGGGAGCCGGCCGCCGGGGAAAGGCGAACTGTTTGAGGCCATGGATGGCCGAGTTGTTCGCCGGCCGGTGGGCGGCGAGTACCGCAGGGGACCGATCGGACGCAGTCCGATTGGCGCGGATGCCGGGGCGCCCTTTCCTTTGCCTACTTTCCTTTGGGCAAGCAAAGGAAAGTAGGGCGCTCGCCGCTGAGGCGAGCGGAACCTCGAGACAACATCACCAAGAAAGAGCAAAGAACCAAGGCAAGGAACTGGATCCAGGCCTTCGCCGGGATGACGGTGATGGGAGTCGCCGAGGCGAGCGGAACCTCGAGAAAACACCACCCAATGAGAGCGAAGAATCAACGCCAAGGCTCTGGGCCCGGGCCTTCGACGGGAGACTTACGCCGCCGCGCGCGTCGCATCCTGCGCCGGTGCCGAAGTGCGGATCAGGTGGTCGAAGGCGCTCAGCGCGGCCTTCGAGCCTTCGCCCATGGCGATGACGATCTGCTTGTACGGCACCGTGGTGCAGTCGCCGGCGGCAAACACGCCGGGGATCGAGGTCTCGCCACGCTCGTTCACTTCGATCTCGCCGCGGCTGGAGAGCGCGAGCGTGCCCTTCAACCATTCGGTGTTCGGCAGCAGACCGATCTGCACGAAGATGCCCTCGAGTTCGAGGCGATGTTCCTCGCCGCTCGGGCGATCCTTGTAGACGAGGCCGTTGACGCGCTGGCCGTCACCGAGCACTTCGCTGGTCTGCGCCGAGACGATGATCCGGACATTCGGCAGGCTGCGCAGCTTGCGCTGCAGGACCTCATCGGCACGCAGCTGATGGTCGAACTCGATCAGGGTTACATGGCTGACGATGCCGGCGAGGTCGATCGCGGCTTCGACGCCGGAGTTGCCGCCGCCGATCACGGCGACGCGCTTGCCCTTGAACAACGGACCGTCGCAATGCGGACAGTACGCGACGCCCTTGTTGCGGTACTCGTTCTCGCCGGGCACGTTCATCTGCCGCCAGCGTGCGCCGGTCGACAGCACCACGGCACGCGCCTGCAGCGAGGCACCGCTTTCGAGTTGGACCTCGATGAGGTCGCCGCCGGCGACGAGCTTCTGCGCGCGCTGCAGGTTCATGATGTCGACTTCGTACTCGCGCACGTGCTGTTCGAGCTGGGCGGCGAGCTTCGGGCCTTCGGTTGCCGGGACCGAGATGAAGTTCTCGATGGCCATGGTGTCGAGCACCTGGCCACCGAAACGCTCGGCGACGACGCCGGTGACGATGCCCTTGCGGGCGGCATAGATCGCCGCAGCGGCACCGGCCGGACCACCGCCGACGACGAGCACGTCGAAGGCCGGCTTGGCGGCGATCTTCTCGGCTGCGCGCTTGGCCGCGCCGGTATCGATCTTGCTGACGATCTCGGCGAGTTCCATGCGGCCCTGGCCGAAGCGTTCGCCGTTGAGGAAGACGGTCGGCACCGACATGATCTGGCGCGTCTCGACCTCTTCCTGGAACAGCGCGCCGTCGATGGCGACGTGACGGATGCGCGGATTGAGCACCGCCATGAGATTGAGCGCCTGCACGACGTCCGGGCAGTTCTGGCACGACAGTGAGTAATAGGTCTCGAAAACGAAATCGCCGTCGAGGTTGCGCACCTGCTCCAGCAGGTCTTCGGCTTCCTTGGACGGATGGCCGCCGACCTGGAGCAGGGCAAGCACCAGCGAGGTGAACTCGTGGCCCATCGGGATGCCGGCAAAGCGCAGATGCACGCTGCCGTCCGGACGTCCGATGGTGAACGAGGGCGTGCGCACCCCGTCTTCAGGACGCTCGACGAGGCTGATCTTGTCGGACAGCGAAACCAGGTCCTGCAGCAGTGACTGCATCTCGGTCGACTTCTCGCTGCCGTCGAAGGCGGCGGCGATCTCGATCGGCTGGGTCACGCGTTCGAGGTAGGCGGCGAGCTGTGCCTTGAGGTCCTGATCGAGCATGGTCTCGGTATCCGTGCAAGGGAGGGGAAGAGGGGCGGCACCCCGACGGGAGAGTGCGCCGGAGTGCCGCGGGCGGATCGGCGGGAGCAGCCGATCCGTTTCGGTGGATCCCCGTGGCTGGCGATGGCTGGCTGCGGGGATCGAAGCGGGAGATCAGATCTTGCCGACGAGGTCGAGCGACGGCTTCAGCGTCTTCTCGCCTTCCTTCCACTTGGCCGGGCAGACTTCGCCCGGATGGGCGGCGATGTACTGCGCGGCCTTGAGCTTGCGCAGCGTCTCGGTCACGTCGCGCGCGATCGCGTTGTCGTGGATCTCGAGGGTCTTGATGATGCCGTCCGGATTGATGATGAAGGTGCCGCGCAGGGCCAGACCTTCCTCGTCGATGTGCACGTCGAAGGCGCGGGTGAGCTGGTGGGTCGGGTCGCCGACGAGCGGGAACTTCGCCTGGCCGACCGCCTGCGAGGTCTCGTGCCACACCTTGTGCGAGAAGTGCGTGTCGGTGGTGACGATGTAGACCTCGGCATTGGCCTTCTGGAACTCGGCGTAATGCTTCGCCGCGTCCTCGACTTCGGTCGGGCAGTTGAAGGTGAAGGCTGCCGGCATGAAGATGACGACCGACCACTTGCCCTTCAGGCTGGCGTCGGAAACTTCGACGAACTTGCCGTTGTGGAAAGCCTGGGTCTTGAACGGCTTGACCGCGGTATTGATCAGGGACATCGGTGGTTCCTTGGTGGGTTGAGGTGGAGGCGTTGTCGGACCGGCATGGTAGAGATCGGGCCGACGTTGGTAAAATCGATTGATGGGATTCTTTTGATAGATGAAAGCTATCGTATGGCCAGAAATCCCGGCGCCCCTTCCGTGGCGGCCATGAACCGCAGATTTCCGGCCGTGCGGCTGCGCGCCGAACTTCACGCCTGCATCCGCGGATTCTTCGCCCAACGCGGCGTCCTCGAAGTCGAGACCCCGATCCTCTCGCGCGCCGGCAATACCGAACCCAACATCGAGAGCTTTGCCGCCCACTTCAAGGGGCAGGCGGCGGCCGGGCCGGCCGGGCGCTGGTTGCGGACCTCGCCGGAATACGCCCTCAAGCGGCTGCTCGCCGCCGGACTCGGCGACTGCTACGAACTTGGCCGGGTGTTCCGCAACGGCGAGGCGGGCCGGCGCCACAACCCGGAGTTCACCATGCTGGAGTGGTACCGGGTCGGTTGGGACCACCATCGCCTGGCCGCGGAAACGATCGAGCTGGTGCGCGCGGCGGGCGCGCTTGCGGGAAAGGAATATCCTGTTTTGTCAATGTCCTATGAGGAACTCTTCAAGTCCAGTCTCCTGCCGGACCCGCTGCGAGCGCCGATCGAAGAGCTGCGCTCGGCGCTCGCCGGAACCCGCATCGACCCGACCGGCCTGCAGCGCGACGACTGGCTCGACCTGCTGTTCACCCACCGCATCCAGCCCGGCTTCCCGCCTGGACGCATCACCGTCGTCCACGACTGGCCGGCCTCGCAGTGCGCACTGGCGCGGATCCGGCCCGGCGATCCGCCGGTCGCCGAGCGTTTCGAGCTTTACCTTGGCGTGCATGAACTGGCCAACGGCTATCACGAGCTGACCGACGCGGTCGAACAGCGCACGCGTTTCGAGCGCGATCTCGAGCGGCGGCGGGCGCGTGGCCAGGTTGAACCGCCGATCGACGAGGCCCTGCTGGATGCCCTCCAGCGCGGCCTGCCGGCGTGCGCCGGAGTCGCCCTCGGCATCGAGCGCCTGCTGATGTGCCTGGCCGGCACCGACGACATCCGCGACGTGATGGCATTCACCTTCGACGAGGCCTGAGCCGCCGTCGTCGCGGGTGCTTGCACGGGGGCGGTGGGGCGCGCGGGGACGATGGCGCGGCCTCAGGCAACCCGTCGTGGCCGCAGCCAGATGAAGGCGATGACGGTCGCCGCCACGGCGATGGCCGCGGCGAGCAGGAAGGCCAGGCGTCCGCCGCCATGCTCCCAGGCCAGCCCCGCGCAGAGCGCGCCGAGCACGCCGCCGACTCCGGAGGAAAAACCGTAGAACACGCCCTGGGCGTGGCCATTGCTGCGGCCGGGGAAGAACCCGGCGAGGTACTGCATGCAGGCGGTGAAGAAGGCGGCGAAGCAGAGTGCGTGCAGCACCTGGGCAAGGGCGAGGAGGACGGCTTGCTGCGGCCACAGCGCGGTCATCGTCCAGCGCAGGCTTGCCGCCAGCAGCGAGGCGCCGAGCAGGGCAGGGGCGCCAAACCGGCGCAGCAGGCGCGCCGAGGCGAAGAACATCGCGATCTCGGTGGCGACGCCGATGCCCCAGAAGATGCCGAGCGATGAAGCGCGGTAGCCGTGCTCCTCGAGATAGATCGAGAAGAAGGTGTAATGCGGCCCGAACGACATCTGCATGAGCAGGGCGACGACGAAGAAGGCGATCACTTCCGGCTGGCGCAGGCGCTCGCCGAATCCGCTCGAACGGGCCGCGGCCGGAACGTTCGCTTCGGCGGCGTAGTCGTTGGCGAAGGCGCTGGCGAGGAGGGCGCCGTAGATCGGCAGCATCAGCGCCGGCAACCACAGCGCCGGAATGTATTCGAGCAGCACGCCGAGCAGGAGGACGAGGGCAATGAAGCCGATCGACCCCCACACGCGCACGCGGCCGTACTGCTCGCTGCGCCCGCCGAGGTGGGACAGCGTCAGCGATTCGAACTGCGGCATGACCGCGTTGTAGAAGAAGCAGAACGCCGACATCGCGACCAACATCGGCAGGAAATCGAGCGGGACGAGGAACACGACAAAGCTGAGCAGGGTCAGCAGGCAACCGATGCGAAGCCAGCGCACGGGTTGCGCAGAGCGCCCGGCCAGCCAGCCCCAGGTGGTCGGGGCGACGATCCGCGTGGCGTACCACAGGCTCATCAGCACGCTGATTGCCGCCACGTCGAATCCGCGTGCCTTCAGGAACAGCGGCCAGAACGGCGTGAAGGCACCGAGCGCCGCGTAATAGGCGAGGTAGAAACCCGAGAGGCGGCCGAACGGGATGGGGGCAGCGCCGGCCACGTCAGAATTCGAGGTCGAGGGCGGCGCAGAGGTAGTCGATCATCGGCGCGAGTCCGTTGAGGCGCCCGACGAGGAACGGCATCAGCTCGGCCGAGGTGGCGAGCGTTTCCGGGAAGTCGCAGGTGGCGATGTAGTCCTTGCGCTTGAGGTCGTCGATGAGTTCGTGTGCGGCGTCGAAGCCGCGCGGCGGACGCACGAGACTCTCGCCGCCGAGGGCGAATCCGGCGACGAACTTCTTCGAACGGGTGGCCTTCTTCCAGGCTTCCGGGTTGTCGACGAGGAATTCACGGACGCGCTTGACGGTCGCCGGCTGCGGATGCCAGAGCCCGCCGCCGACGAAGCAGTGCTCCGGCTCGATGTGGATGTAGAACGACGGCGACTCGGTGCTGCGGGCACGCTCGTGGAACAGCCGCGCCGAGGCCCAGCTCTTGTAGGGCGACTTGTCGCGCGCATAGCGGGTGTCGCGATGGACGCGGAACAGCGAACCGCCCTGCGGGCGCGGGTCGGCGAGGTAATGCGGGCTCAGCCGGGTCAACGGCGCCTGCAGGTCGGCGATCAGGCGCAGGAACGGCTGGCGCACGACCTCCTCGTAGCGCGACCGGTTCGCGGCGAACCAGTCACGGCGGTTGTTGGCGGCCAGTTCGCGCAGGAAGCGGAACGTGGCGGCAGTGAAGCAGGGCGTGGGCATCGGGCAGGGTTCTCAGGCGGCGGATCGAGACCGGCCCCAGGCCTCGAGTGCATCGAGCAGCACGTGCTGTGCCGGCGTCGCCGACCCGCGCCGTTCGCGGATCGTCTCGATGTAGCGCTCCAGGGTCAGCGTGGTCAGCGGCGTTTCGTGATGCAGGCGGGTGTCGCGGAAGTCGGCCCAGCGCGACTCCTCGTCCGGCGAAAGCGACTGCGGCCAGTTGCGGGCGCGGTAGCGGAACAGCAGTTCCGCATAGCGTGGATCGCGGAAGCGCGGCGGCGCGCTGGCGAGCTGCTCCGGCGAGGCGCCGCGCACCTCGCGCAGCAGGCGGCGGTCGGCATCGGGGATGAAGCCGGCATAGAGCGCCAGTTCCGCATCCAGGGTGGCCGCCGCAGGCTCGATGGCGAACACGCGCTGCACGCGCGCGGTGAGTCCCTCGACGCCGCGCAGCCGGGCCAGATGCGTCTGCGCACGTTCGAGATCGAGGCCGATGCGGGCGGTGTCGACGTTCGTCAGCACGTTGAGGGGTGCGAGCGCCGGCGAGCGATTCGCGTGCACGAGCTTCAGCGGAATGCGTTCGATGCCTTCCGGCAGGTCCTCGCGGCGGGCGAACACGCGCTCGGCGATCTCTTCGGCATCGAGTTCGATCAACGGGGTCGGATCGGCGTCGAGGTCGAAGGCGATCACCGCGTTGGCATTGGTTGCATGCATGGCGAGCGGGACGATCACCGCCAGGCAACCGCGGCTGGCCGGATAGCGCGCCGAAACGTGCACGACCGGCGTCATCCTTGCGACGTCGAGCAGTTCGAAGGCGCGCTGCTTGCGGCGCAGGGCGAAGTAATAGTCGAACAGCTTCGGCTGGCGCTCGCGCACGAGGCGGGCGAGGTCGATGGTCGCCTCCACGTCGGACAACGCGTCGTGGGCACGCGCGTGGCCGAGCCGGTTGGCGTGGGCGAGATCCTCGAGGCGGAAGCTCGGCGTGCCATCCTCGCGCTGCGGCCATTCGATGCCCTGCGGGCGCAGCGCGTGGCACATGCGCACGAGGTCGATGAGGTCCCAGCGCGAATTGCCGTCCTTCCACTCGCGTTCGTACGGATCGTGGAAGTTGCGGTAGAGCAGGTGGCGGGTGAACTCGTCGTCGAAGCGCAGCGAGTTGTAACCGACCCCGCAGGTGCCGGGAGCGCCGAGTTCGTCGCGCACGATGGCGGCAAACTCGGCCTCGATGAGACCGTCGCGTTCCATCTGCTGCGGGGTGATGCCGGTGATCAGGCAGGCATCGGGATGCGGCAGCATGTCCGCCGCGGGCTTGCAGTACGCCATCACCGGTTCGCCGACCGGGCGGAGCTCGAGATCGGTGCGCAGGCCGGCGAACTGGGCGATGCGGTCACGGCGCGGGTCGGCGCCGGTGGTTTCGTAGTCGTGCCAGAACAGCGTGGTCGCGGACATCGGGCCGTTGCACAGGGGATCGGTGCCGCATGCTACACCGCGCCCCGGCCGCCGAGGCTTGGCGCGGGGTCATGGCCCCGCAATAATCGGCGGCATCCCTTGCCCTGGAGAACTTCATGCCGGCTGCACGTGCCCCGTTCGTGGGCGAGGACCATCTGGTCTGGATCGACCTGGAAATGACCGGGCTCGACACCGACAACGATTCGATTCTCGAAATCGCCACGGTGGTCACCGACCGCGAGCTCAACGTGCTCGCCGAGGGGCCGGAGTTCGCCATCCACCATGCCGAGGAACGTCTGCTGGCGATGGACGAGTGGAACCGCACCCAGCACCGCAAGTCGGGACTGTGGAAGCGCGTGATCGAATCGCGGGTCGGTCTCGCCGAGGCCGAGGCGCTGACCGTGGAGTTCCTCGTCGGCTGGGTGCCGCCGAACAAGTCGCCGATGAGCGGCAACTCGATCTGCCAGGACCGCCGTTTCCTGCACCGGCTGATGCCGAGGCTGGAACGCTTCTTCCATTACCGCAATCTCGACGTCTCCACGATCAAGGAGCTCGCCCGTCGCTGGGCCCCCGAGGTGCACAAGGGCTTCAGCAAGGAATCCGCCCATACCGCACTCAGCGACGTGCACGATTCGATCGCCGAGTTGCGCTACTACCGGCCGTTCATGGGCTCGCTCGGCGGTCTCGCCGGCTGACGGCGACGCGTGCCCCGCCGCGGTCCGCAAGCGGTACCATCCTCCGGCCTTTCCACCGGAGTACCCGCATGGCCACGCTACGCATCGGCACCGTTGTCGGCAGTCTGCGCAAGGATTCGTTCAACCTGAAGTTCGCCAAGGCGCTGGCCCGGCTGGCCGGATCGCGCGCCGCCTTCGATTTCATCGGCATCGCCGACCTGCCGCCCTATGACCAGGACCGCGACGGCGATCCCGCGGCTTCGGTGGTGCGGCTGAAGTCCGCCATTGCCGCCGCCGACGGCATCCTGTTCGTCACCCCCGAGTACAACCGCTCGATCCCCGGCGTGTTGAAGAACGCCATCGACCATGCCTCGCGGCCGTACGGCCAGAGTGCCTGGGCCGGCAAGCCGGCCGGCGTGACCGGCGTGTCGATCGGCGCCATCGGCACCTCGCTCGCGCAACAGCACCTGCGCAACATCCTCGCCTACCTCGACATGCCGACGCTCGGCCAGCCGGAGGCATTCATCCATGCGAAGGACGGCCTGTTCGATGCCGATGGCGGCATCGGCGCGGCCAGTCGCGAGTTCGTTTCCGCCTGGCTCGACCGCTATCTGGATTGGGTCGCGCGCTTCAAGGCCTGAACCAGGCGATCGCCCTTCCGCCTGCACCGCTGCGCGCGCGTGCAGGCGGACGCCGCGCCGGATCAGCGCGCTGCATGCGCATCGCGCGGCGCCGCCGGCAGGGTGGCCGCGCGCCCGCCGCGCAGGTCGAGGTAGAGGCTGTAGGCGGCGGTGAACGCGGGCAGCAGGTTCTGCAGCACGCCGACCGCATCCTGTTTGGCGGAAAACAGGAAATAGCCGAGCGCCATCAAGCTGCCGCACAGGCTCATGTACCAGAACAGGCGCGGGATCACCGGCCGGCGCGCACGGTGCGAGGCGATCGCCTGCACCACCCAGCGCAATCCGAACATCGCCGCACCGGCGAGTCCGATCAGCTTCCACGGCGTGACGTGCAGGCCGGTCCAGCCGAGCATGAGGATTTCCTCGTTCATCACGGATGCCTCGTTCCCGCGGCGATTTCGCTGACGCCGGCAATATGGCTGCGCCGGATCAGCCACGACACGCCGAGCAGGTCGCGCACGCCGACCACGGCGCGACCAAGGTTGGTGTACTTCGAGCGGCCGGCCGCGCGCGCCCGGTGCGCCACCGGCACGCTCTGCGTTTTCCATCCGGCGCGCTGCATCAGCGCCGGCAGATACCGATGCATGTGGTCGAAGTAGGGCAAGTCGAGGAAGGCGCTGCGCTCGAACAGCTTGATGCCGCAACCGGTGTCGGGGGTGTCGTCGTGCAGCAGACGCTGGCGGATGCGGTTGGCCCAGCGCGAGGCCCAACGCTTCCCGGCCGGATCCCGGCGCTCGGTCCGCCAGCCGGCGAACAGCCGGATCGCGGCGTCGGCGCTGTCGCGGGCATCGAGCAGGCGCAGGATGTCGGCCGGATCGTTCTGGCCGTCGCCGTCGAGCGTGGCGATCCACGGCGACAGCGCGTGCTTCACGCCGCTGCGGATCGCGGCGCTCTGCCCGCAACGGCGATGATGCGCGAGCACGCGCAACTCGGCGACCTCGGCCTTCAAGGCGGCCAGCACGTCACGGCTGTCGTCTTCGGAACGGTCGTCGACGCAGAGGATGTCGAAGGCGATGCGGTCGCGCAGGTGCGCCGCGGTTTCACGGATCAGCGCGGCAATGTTGTCGCGCTCGTTGAAGACGGGGATGACGACGGAGAGTGACGGCATGGGTGTTTTTCCGATGTCGGGAGTGTCGGTTGGGCAAAGTCGGAAAAATGTCGTGGGCGGGCCGGTGCGCGAGGCACTCATTCCTCGTCCGCATCCGGCAGCCCGTCCGTCGGCACTTCGCAGCCCGGGATCCACGCTCGCCCCGGTGCGAGCAGCCAGGTGCGACGATTCGATTCGCCGATGGCGATCCGCCGGGCCGGATCAAGGCAGGCGACCGCGGCTTCCTCGCGCAGGAACAACCAGCGACGGTCGGGGTCGGCCAGCAGCCAGTCGCGTGCGAGCGGCCATTGCTCGCTCCACGGTCGCTTGAACCCGAAATCCACCACCGCACGATCGGCTTGAAGCCGGTGTTGCTCGCGCCATCCGAGCAGGGCCAACTCGGCATCCGGACCGATCGTCCGGCCGACCTCGGCCATCAAGGCCTGCGCAGACGCCGCGGGACTCAGCGCCGGCTGCACGCCGATGCCGAAGGTCATCCACAGCGCCGCGGTGACCACCACCAGGGCAGGGCCGGGACGCTTCGGCGAGCGCCACAGGGCCAGCACGAAAACGCCCAGGGCCAGCGCGCCGAACAGCAGCAGGGAGACAGCGATGCGCAGGGCCACCGTGGTGTCCATGCCGCGATCCTCGATCAGTGCGTGCAGGTGCTCCTGCGGACCGGCGAGCAGCCAGGCCGCGGCAGCCAGCGCCGCGACCGCCAGCGTACCGATGTAGATCCACAGCAGGATGCGAACGCGACGACGGCGCAACAGCACCGGCAGCAGCGGTGCCGCAGCGACGCACAGCACCGGCAGGATCGGAAAGACGTAGACCTCGCGTTTGCCGGGCGTGAGGCTGAAGAACGCCAGCACGAGCATCGCCCAGCCCAGCAGCAGGCTGTACCGCGGATCGATCCGGCGCAGGCGCCGCCACCAGGCCGGCAGCAGCCATGGTGCCAGCAGCACGCCCGGCAACCACAGGGTCAGCATCGTCTGCAGGTAGTACCAGGCCGGCTTGACGTGATGCCAGGCGTCCGCATAGCGCGTTGCCGTCTGCTTCAGCAGCAACTCGCGCGCATAGGCGTGCAGTGCCGGATCGCCGGAGGTCATCACCGCCAGCAACATCGGCAGCAGCCATACGCCCGCGCCCAGCAGGAATCCGGCGACGATCGCCGGCAGATGCGCGGCGCGCGGCGCGGGCAGGGAATGCCGGGTCTTCGCACGTACCCACAGCCACGGCAGGAACACCAGCAGCGGCAGGAAGCCGACGCCCTTGGTGACCGTGCCGAGTCCGGCAGCGAAGCCGCCGAGCAGCAGCAGCCTCCAGTCCGGCCGTTCCAGCAGGTAACGCAGGAGCGCCCACAGCGACAAGGTGGTCATCGCCACCAGCACCATGTCGATCTGCGCGCGCTTGGCCTGCAAGCCGAACTGCAGGCAGACGAAAAGGCCGAACACCGCATACAGCATCGCCCGTCGACCCCACAGCCTCCGCGCGAGGTCGCCCGCCAGCCACAGGCTCGCCAGCGCCGCCAGCAGCGATGGCAGCAGGAAGGACACCCGCCAATCGCCGACCAGCCGGTAACTGGCCGCCTGCAGCCAGAGGAACACCGGCGGCTTCTCCGCGTAGAGCTCGATGCCGCGGCGGGGAAACAGCCATTCGCCCGTTTCCAGCATGGTCCGGGCCATCAGCACGAAGCGCGGTTCGTCGGCCGGCATGGGTTCGCGCAGGCCGAGACCGGCGGCCAGCGCCAGCACGATCAGCGCCAGCAGCAACGGCATCTGCCAGCGGGAAGGGAAGGGGATGGCGGTGGAGGTCATCAATCGGGGCCGGCCCTGCGGGGCGGCCATCATCGGATCGGCTGCGTAGGAGAATCGTCGGAATGCCGACGACTTTCCGACACCGGCTCTGTCATGCTGCGCGCCTGCCCCTTGCTGCCGCCAGAACCCGCCAATGCGGCTGTTGATCGTCGAAGACAACCGGAGCCTGGTCGCCAACCTGTTCGATTACTTCGAGATGCGTGGCCACGTGCTGGATGCCGCGCCGGATGGCGTGACCGGCCTGCATCTCGCCCGTACCCAGCCCTACGATGCGATCGTGCTCGACTGGATGCTGCCGCGCCTGGACGGACCCCGCTTGTTGCGCCGACTGCGCGAGGAGGCCGGTTCGGCGGTGCCGGTGATCATGCTGACCGCCCGCGACGAGCTGCCCGACAAGATCGCCGGTTTTCGCGCCGGTGCCGACGACTACCTGACCAAGCCGTTTGCATTGCCGGAGCTCGAGGTGCGCCTGGAGGCGCTGGTCGCTCGAGCGAGAGGACGTCCATCGCGCCGCGTGCTCGAAGTGCACGACCTGCACTTCGATCTCGCCACCCTCGAAGCGACCCGCGCGGGTCGACCGCTGCACCTCTATCCGGCCTGCCGCAAGTTGCTGGAAACGCTGATGCAGGCCAGTCCGGCGGCGGTCACCCGCCAGCAACTCGAGCATGCGCTGTGGGGCGAGGACCCGCCCGATGGCGACATGCTGCGTTCGCACGTCTACGAGCTTCGCCGCAGCGTCGACGGTCCGTTCGCGGTGAAACTGATCCAGACGCTGCCGCGCGTCGGTTATCGTCTGGCGGTTCCGCATGAGGTCCCGGGCGCATGAAGCCGCGCCGCAGCCTGCAGACGCAGATCATGCGCTGGCTGCGCGGTTATGCCGTGGTGCTTGGCGCGGTGATCCTGCTGTTCCTCGCCGATGAATTCCTCGAGGACCGCGTCTGGGAATACCTGCTCAAGCAGGAACTCGCGGAATACCGCGAACGCAAGGCGGCCGACCCCGGCCACGTCCACGAGGACACCGGATCGCTGCGCATCTACACGGCACCGGAGCGGCCGCCTCCGCCGGCCGTGGACGGACTGGCCGAGGGCATCTACGACGACTTCTGGCTCGACGGCCGGGAAAACGTCGTCCTGGTGCATCGCCTCGACGGCATCGATCATGTCGTCGCGCTCGACATCACCGACCTGGAAGTATTGGAGGACGCGCTGATCCTCGTCGTGCTGGGTCTGGCCGTGTTCCTGCTGGTGGCGATGGGCGTGCTGGTCACGCAGGGATTGCGCCGATCCCTGCATCCGCTGTCGCAAATGGCCGAGACCATCACCGCGCTGGTTCCGGACCGCAGCGGCCAGCGTGTTCCGTTGGCGGAAGACGCCAGCACCGAACTGCACGTCATCGCCGGAGCACTCAACGACTACCTGCGCCGACAGGAGGAATTCATCGAGCGCGAACGCGCATTCAACAACACCGCGAGCCACGAGTTGCGCACCCCGATCGCGGTGATCGCCGGCGCCCTCGAACTGGCACTGGAACAGCCGTCGCTGCCGGCGACGGCGAGAGGGCAGGTGCAGCGTGCCCTGCATGCCGCGCGCAATGTCGAGCAGCTGGTGGCGTTGTTGCTGACCCTGGCGAAAGACCCGGCGCGGCTTTCGCGCAGCAGTGAAATCATCCTGCTGCACGAACTCCTGCCGGACATCATCCTCGACCATCAGTACCTGCTGGGTGACAAGGCGTTGTCGATCGTCGTCGACAGCCTCGCCGCGTGCACGGTCGAAGCACCCATGCACATCGTCCAGGCCGCGATCGGCAACCTGCTGCGCAACGCCATCGAGAACAGCGACCGCGGCACGATCCGCATGCGCCTCGACGCCGACGCAATCGTCACCATCGAGGATCCGGGTCATGGCATGAGCCCGGAGGAGATCGGCCGGATCTACAAGCAGCTCGCCCGCGGCGGTCGCAGTGGCGACGGCATCGGCCTCGACCTGCTCGCACGCCTGTGCGAACACCTCGGCTGGACGCTGACGTTTTCCTCCGCGCCCGGTGCCGGCACGGTCAGTCAGCTGCGGCTGGCGAATCACGGGGGAGTGGCTGTGTCCTGATTCCGCGGGTTCGGCACGGATATCGAATTAGACATAATATGCATTATGCATCATATCGGGCTGTGGCGAGAGTTTCGTGCCGCGCGGAGGCAAGCCCCCGTTTTGTTTTGCTGCTTCACATTGGATGGGTTCAGCGCGGGACGCCCGCCCACGCCGAAGTGGTCAAGTGGGCCGTCCGAACTGAAGTGTTCTCGCGCTCGTTCCTGCGCAACTCCGAATCTGCTTCATCCCCAGGAACGCGGCACGACCCCTCGCGGAACCAAGGACGTGTCGTGATCAAGCTCGGGCTCAAATTTCCAGCACGATCTTGCCGACGTGCTTCCCGCTCTCCTGGTGACGGAACGCAGGCACCAGCTCATCCAGCGCGAAGTGGCGGTCGATGACCGGCCGCAGTGTGCTGGCTTCCAGCGCCCGCACCATGTCCTGCTGCTGGCGGCGGCTGCCGACGACGAACGCCTGCAGCCGCAGATGCCGTGCCAGTGCCAGGCCCAGCGGCAGTTTGCCGTCGAAGCCGCTCAGCACGCCGATCACCGCAATGTGGCCGCCGACCCGCGTGGCCAGCATCGATTGCAGCAGTGTCTCCGGCCCACCCACCTCGATGACGTGGTCCACGCCGCGGCCATCGGTGAGTCCGCGCACGGTCATGCCCCACTCCGGATCCTGGCGATGGTTGATCACCTCGTCGGCGCCCAGTTCGCGCAGGCGCTCGAGCTTGGCGTCGCTGGACGAGGTGGCGATGACCCGCGCGCCGGCCAGCTTCGCGAACTGCAGCGCGAAGATCGACACGCCGCCGGTGCCCAGTACCAGGACATCCTGCCCCGGCTGCAGCGCGCCGTGCTCGAACAGAGCGCGCCAGGCGGTCAGGCCGGCGGTGGTCAGCGTGGCGGCCTCGGCGTGGCTCCAGCCTCGCGGCGCCAAGGTGAACGCCGTCGCCGGCGCGGTGACCTGCTCGCGCGCATAGCCGTCGATGCCGTCTCCCGGCACACGGCCGAAACCCTCCGCCTGCGGCTCGCCATCCAGCCAGTCCGGGAAGAACGTGCTGACCACGTGGTCGCCGACGGCGAATCCGGTCACGCCCTCGCCGACCGCAACCACTTCCCCGGCACCGTCGGACATCGGGATGCGACGCTCCTTGGGCGCCATCACGCCGCTCACCACCCCATAGTCGTGATAGTTGAGCGAACTGGCGCGCAGCCGGACGGTGATGTCGCCCGCGCGCGGTTCGACGGGCTGCGTGCTGCCGATGCTGACGTGGTCGAAACCGCCGCCGGCGGGAATGTAAACCGTCTTGATCGTCATGGTGGACACCTCGAATTCGGGGGCGACGCGGGTCTGCAGGCTGCGGGCCAGCCCTTCATGCGTGTACTGCGGGACGAACGCCGGCGACTGCGGCGGATGCCGGGTCAGGCCGGTACGGCAACGCTTCCTTTCAGTATCTGCGCGAGGTAGTCCTCGCGCACCATTCCGTGCAGCGCGACTTCCAGCGCCGCCATCACGCGTTCGGCCATGTCGTGTCGCTCCGGGGCGAGGAAGTGCGTGTGCAGGGCTCCGAACAGGATCCACATCAGGGTGTTGGTGCAGGTCTCGACGGTGACGCCCGGTTTGAGCTTGCCGATGGCGGCGGCGCGGGTGAACGCGGTCTCGATGTTCGCCCGCGCGCGCTGGTGGCCGCGCAGGTGGCGCTCGAACACGCTGGCGGTTTCCTCGACGAGTTCGCAGCGCATCTCGAGGATCTCGATCGCGTTGCGGATATGCGGGTTGGTACCGAACTCGGCGAGCGATTCGCGGGTGACCGCCAGCAGGTTCGCCAGCGGCGTGGCGGTATCTTTCCGGATGGCGGCGTCCATGCGCATCAGCATTGGCGTTTGCACGCGGTCGAGCACCGCATCCAGCACCTCGATCTTGTTCTTGAAATGCCAGTAGACCGCCCCGCGGGTACAGCCTGCCCGACTGGCGATGGCCTCGAGGCTGGTGCGCGAGGGGCCGTGTTCGAGGAAACACGCCTCGGCCGCGTCGAGGATGCCCTCGCGCGTTTCCAATGCTTCTTTTCGAGTCCTGCGCGCCATGTTTCGATCGGTACTTGAATATGGTTTTGACAAGCATACATTCATGCATGTATAGTTCGCAACCGATCCGATCTCCTTATTTCGATGCCGTTCGCCCGGAGCTTCGTTGCCGCCGGGCGGCATGGCATGTTCTCGACAAGGCCCCTCCCCATGCCGACAACCCTCCGGTCCTGCACCCTGCCCCTGCTTGCCGCGCTCACCTTCGCGCTGGTCGCCTGCGGTCGCACCGAACAGGCCGGCGCACCGCCGAAACCCGCGGTCAGCGTCGCCGTCCTCGCCTCCGGTACGGTCTCCCTCAGTCGTGAACTGCCGGGTCGCACGAGCGCATGGCTGATGGCCGAGGTGCGTCCCCAGGTCGGTGGCCTGGTCGCCGCCCGCCTGTTCGACGAGGGCGAAATCGTCAAGGCCGGCCAGCCGCTCTACCAGATCGACGATGCCACCTATCGGGCAGCGGCCAACAGTGCGCGCGCGCAGCTGAAACGCGCCGAGGCCACCGTGGTCGCGGCACGACTCACCGCCAGGCGCACCGCCGAACTGGCCGAAGTCGGGGCGGTCAGCCGCCAGGCGCATGACAATGCCACCGCCGCGCTCGGTCAGGCCGAGGCCGATGTCGGCGCCGCGCGTGCGGCGCTCGACGCCGCCAACGTGACCCTCGGGCATGCGCGGATCACCTCGCCGATCGATGGCCGCATCGGCCGCTCGAGCGTCACCCAGGGCGCCCTGGTGACCGCCAACCAGGCGCAGGCGCTCGCCATCGTGCAACAGCTCGATCCGATCTACGTCGACCTCACCCAGTCCAGTGCCGAGTTGCTGAAATTGCGCCGCTCGCTGGCCGAAGGCCGCATCGAGCGCGGCGAGGAAGCCATGCCGGTGCGCATCCTGCTCGAAGACGGCAGCGAGTTCACCCATGCCGGCACCCTGAAGTTTTCCGAGGTCATGGTCGACCCCGCCACCGGCAGCGTGGCGCTGCGCGTCGAGGTGCCGAATCCCGACCGCGTGCTGCTGCCGGGCATGTACGTGCGCGCCGTGCTCGGCGCCGGCGTGCGCCATGACGCCGTGCTGGTGCCGCAGCGTGGCATCGCCCGCGACCCGAAGGGCAACACCTCGGCGATGGTGGTCAATGCCGACGGCGTGATCGAACAGCGCCCGGTCGTCGTCAGCCAGACCGTCGGTGACCAGTGGCTGGTCGAGTCCGGCCTGATTGCCGGCGATCGCGTCGTGGTCGAGGGGCTGCAGAAGATCGCGCCCGGTGCGTCGGTGGAGGTGACCGAAGTGATCGAACCCGCGGCCGGCCGTGCGCCCGCCGCGAAGCCGGAGCCCGCGACGAAGCCGCAGGGCTCAGCCGATGCCGCGGATGCGTCCGCGCCGGCGAGCCGGGAGTAGATCGCATGGCACGCTTCTTCATCGACCGGCCGATCTTCGCCTGGGTCATCGCGATCATCATCATGCTCGCCGGCGGCTTGTCGATCACCAGCCTGCCGATTTCGATGTACCCGACCGTGGCGCCGCCCGCGGTGGAAATCCGCGCGATCTATCCGGGTGCTTCGGCGCAGGTGCTGGAGGACTCGGTGACCCAGGTCATCGAGCAGAACATGAAGGGCCTCGACGGACTCATGTACTTCTCGTCCAACAGCTCCGCCAACGGCATTGCCTCGATCCGGCTCAGCTTCGAGAGCGGAACCGATCCGGACATTGCCCAGGTGCAGGTGCAGAACAAGCTGCAGCTGGCGATGCCGCTGCTGCCGCAGGAAGTGCAGCGGCAGGGCGTCAACGTGTCGAAGTCCACCTCGAGCTTCCTGGCGGTGATCGGCTTCGTGTCCGAGGACGGCAGCATGAACCGCCACGACATCGCCGACTACATCGGCGCCAACGTGGTCGATCCGCTGAGCCGCGTGCCCGGAGTCGGCAACATCCAGGTGTTCGGTTCCAAGTACGCGATGCGCATCTGGCTGGATCCGAACAAGCTGCACACCTACCGCTTGTCGATCGCCGAGGTGACCGCGGCGATCCAGGCCCAGAATGCCCAGGTGGCGATCGGCCAGCTCGGCGGCACGCCGGCGATCGACGGCCAGGAGATCAATGCCACGATCAAGGCCCAGGATCGCCTGCGCACGCCCGAGCAGTTCCGCGACATCATCGTGCGCTCGGAAGCCGACGGATCGGTGCTGCGTCTCGGCGACATCGCGCGCGTGGAGATGGGTGCCGAAACCTACGACTTCGTCAGCCGCTTCAATCGCCAGGACGCCACCGGCGTGGCGATCTCGCTGTCGACCGGCGCCAACGCGCTGGATACCGCCGCCGGCGTGCAGGAGGCCCTGGCCACGCTGCAGCCCTATTTCCCGCCCGGATTGAAGGCGGTGATCCCGTTCGACACCACGCCCTTCGTCAAGGTCTCGATCAAGAACGTGATCATCACCCTGCTCGAGGCGATCGCGCTGGTGTTCCTCGTCATGTACCTGTTCCTGCAGAACTTCCGCGCCACGCTGATCCCGACGATCGCGGTGCCGGTGGTCCTGCTCGGCACCTTCGGCGTGCTCGCCACGCTGGGGTTCTCGGTGAACATGCTGACCATGTTCGCGATGGTGCTGGCGATCGGCCTGCTGGTCGACGATGCCATCGTGGTGGTCGAGAACGTCGAACGCATCATGTCCGAGGAAGGCCTGTCGCCGCTGGAGGCGACGCGCAAGTCGATGGACCAGATCACCGGCGCACTGGTCGGCATCGGCCTCGTGCTGTCGGCGGTATTCGTGCCGATGGCCTTCATGTCGGGATCGACCGGCGTCATCTATCGCCAGTTCTCGGCGACGATCGTCTCGGCGATGCTGCTGTCGGTGGTGGTGGCGATCGTGCTGACGCCGGCGCTCTGCGCGACCATGCTGAAGCCGCTGAAGAAGGGTGAACACCACGAGAGCGGCAATGGCCTGCTCGCGCGCTTTTTTCGCTGGTTCAACCGCAATTTCGACCGGACCAGCGGCAACTACCAGCGCGGCGTGCGCGGCATCGTCACCCGGCCGGCCCGCTTCATGGCCATCTTCGCCGCGCTGGCGGTGGTGATGGGGGTGATGTTCGCGCGCCTGCCGAGCGCGTTCCTGCCGAACGAGGACCAGGGCGTGCTGATGGCGCTGGTGTCGACGCCGGTCGGTGCGACCCAGCAGCGCACGCTCGAGGCGATGGCCAAGCTGGAGGACCACTTCCTCGAGAACGAACCCGATGCCGTGCAATCGGTGATGGCGGTGCAGGGTTTCAGCTTCGCCGGCATGGGCCAGAACGCCGGCATGGCCTTCATCAAGCTGAAGGACTGGAGCGAGCGCGGCGACCCCGAACTCGGCGCCGGCGCGGTCGCTGCGCGCGGCATGGCGGCGATGAGCCAGATCAAGGATGCGATGATCTTCGTGTTCCCGCCCCCGGCGATGCCCGAGCTCGGCATCGGCGCCGGCTACACCTTCTTCCTCAAGGACAACGCCGGACTCGGCCACGAGGCGCTGCTCGGAGCCCGCAACCAGCTGCTCGGCCTTGCCGCGCAGAGCCCGTTGCTGGCCAACGTGCGTCCGAACGGCCAGGAGGACACGCCGCAGCTGAAGATCGACATCGACGAGGCGAAGGCAGGCGCACTCGGCCTGTCGGTGGGAATGATCAACGCCACCCTGGCGGCCGCCTGGGGCAGCCAGTACATCGACGACTTCATCGACCGCGGCCGGGTCAAGCGCGTGTACCTGCAGGCCGCTCCGCAGTTCCGCATGAATCCCGAGGATTTCAGGCTGTGGTCGGTCAAGAACAGCCAGGGCGAAATGGTGCCCTTCCCCGCTTTCGCCAGCATGGATTGGGATTACGGTTCACCGCGCCTGGAACGCTACAACGGCGTGTCCTCGATGGAGATCCAGGGCGAAGCAGCACCCGGCGTCGCCTCGGGCGATGCCATGCTCGAAATCGAGCGCCTGGTCGAGCAGTTGCCGCAGGGCTTCGGCATCGAATGGACGGCCGTTTCCTACCAGGAGCGACAGGCCGGCGCGCAGACGCCGCTGCTCTATGCGCTGTCGCTGCTGATCGTGTTCCTGTGCCTGGCCGCGCTGTACGAAAGCTGGACGGTGCCGACCGCCGTGCTGCTGGTCGCACCGCTCGGCATCCTTGGTGCAGTGCTCGCCAATACCTTCCGCGGCATGGAGCGGGACGTCTACTTCCAGGTGGCGATGCTGACCACGGTCGGCCTGACCAGCAAGAACGGCATCCTGATCGTCGAGTTCGCCAAGGCCAACCTCGAGAGCGGCATGGAACTGATCGCGGCGACGATGCAGGCCGTGCGCGACCGCCTGCGCCCGATCATCATGACCTCGCTGGCGTTCGGCCTCGGCGTGCTGCCGCTGGCGATCGCCAGCGGCGCCGGTTCCGGCGCGCAGCGCGCGATCGGTACCGGCGTGATCGGCGGCATGATCGTCGGCACCGGCCTCGGGGTGTTCTTCATCCCGCTGTTCTTCGTGGTGGTGCAGAAGATCTTCGGCAAGCGCAGTCAGGAAACGCTGCCGGCAGCGGCGGTCGACTGATCGCCGGCCGCGTGCTGCGGGACTTGCGCCTCGCGACGACCCGGATCAATCGAACAGCTTGCCGGGATTGAGGATGCCGGCCGGATCGAGCACGCGGCGGATGCCGCGCATCCACTCGACTTCGGCCGCGCTGCGCGTGCTGGCGAGCCAGGGCTTCTTGACCAGACCGATGCCGTGCTCGGCCGAGATGCTGCCGCCGATCGCCTGCAGGCGTTCACCGAGCAGGCCGGTGACCTGTTCGCATTGGGCGATGAAGGCCTCCTCGCCGAGGCCGGGCGGGCGCAGCACGTTGATGTGCAGGTTGCCGTCGCCGATGTGGCCGAACCAGACGACATCGAATTGCGGGTATTCGCGGGCGAAGATCGCCGCCATCTCGTGCAGGAAGGACGGGATCGCGCTGATCCGCATCGAGATGTCGTTCTTGTACGGCTTGTACGGGGCGAGGCTCTCGGTGATGCCTTCGCGCAGGCGCCACAGGGCAGCGGCCTGGGCCTCGCTCTGGCTGATGACGCCGTCGTCGACCCAGCCCTGCCCCGCGCATTCCTCGAACAGCGCGAGCGCGGCGGCCTGCTGGGCCTCGTCGGCGGCATCGAACTCGGTGACCACGTAGTACGGCGAGACGCCGTCGAACGGCCGCTGCGCGCCACCGGCAAGCACGTGATGCAGGGCGCGGTCGGTGAAGAACTCGAACGCGCTGAGGGTGAGCCGGCGGCGGCAGGCATCGAACACCTTCATCAGCGCGTCCATTGCCGGCAGCGCGAACAGCATGACGTTCGACGGCGGCGGCGGGTCGGTCAGGCGCACGGTGGCCTCGACGACCAGGCCGAGCGTGCCTTCCGAGCCGATCACGAGATGGCGCAGGTCGTAGCCGCTCGAGTTCTTGATGAGTCCGCGGTTGAGGTCGAGCAGTTCACCGCGGCCGTCGACGATCTTCAATCCGGCGATCCACTCGCGCGTGTTGCCGTAGCGGATCACGCGGATGCCGCCGGCATTGGTGGCGATGTTGCCGCCGATCGAACAGGAACCGCGCGCCGCGAAGTCGACCGGATAGACGAGGCCGTGCGTACGCGCCGCGGCATGCAGGGCCTCCAGGGCGAGTCCGGGCTCGACGGTCAGGGTGCGGTCGACGGCATCGAAGGCGAGCACGCGGTTCATCCGTTCCAGGCTGACGACGAGTTCGCCCTGCGCGGCCACGGCACCGCCGGACAGCCCGGTGCGTCCGCCGGAGGGGACGATCGCAACGCCGCGCTCCACCGCCCAGCGCACGATCGCCTGCACTTCGGCCACCGTCGCCGGCATTGCGACCGCCAGCGGCGCCGGCACCCAGCGCCGGGTCCAGTCGCGCCCGTAGTGATCGAGGTCGGCGGGATCGGTGCGGAGGATGAGCTGCGGTTGCTGCGCTGCGAGTTCGGCGAGGGCGGTGGTCATGGCGGCGGCGACGGGAAAGTCCGGCCAGCCTGACAGCCTTGCGGCGGAGCGTCCACTGCTGCAATGCCGCAAGCGCCCGCGGTTCTGGCATAGTCGCGGGCCACGCCCCAGCCCTGCTCCGGCCCTGCCCTGACTGCCATGAAGAAGACCTCGTTCCCGCGCCAGGACATCCGCGTGCTGCTGCTCGAGGGAGTCAGCCGAACCGCCGTGGAGACCTTCGAGGCTGCCGGCTACACGCAGATCGAGTACCACGACAAGTCGCTGCCCGAGGACGAACTGAAGCGACGCATCGCCGAGGCCCATCTGCTCGGCATCCGCTCGCGCAGCCAGCTCGGTGCCGACGTGTTCGGCCATGCCCGCAAGCTGATCGCGGTCGGCTGCTTCTGCATCGGCACCAACCAGGTCGATCTCGACGCGGCCCAGGCGATCGGCGTGCCGGTGTTCAATGCGCCCTACTCGAACACGCGCAGCGTGGCCGAACTGGTCATCGCCGAGGCGATCCTGCTGATGCGGCGGATTCCGCAGAAGAACGCCGAGTGCCATCGGGGCGGATGGTCGAAATCGGCGGCCGGCAGTTACGAGGTGCGCGGCAAGACCCTCGGCATCGTCGGCTACGGGCATATCGGCACCCAGGTCGGACTGCTCGCCGAGGGACTCGGCATGCAGGTCGTGTTCCACGACATCGAGACCAAGCTGAGCCTCGGCAATGCGCGTGCGGTCGCGGGCCTGGATGACCTGCTCGCGCGGGCCGACGTGGTCAGCCTGCACGTCCCCGAAACCGCGCAGACGCGGCACATGATCGGCGCGGCGCAATTCGCCCGCATGAAGCCGGGCGCGGTGTTCATCAACGCGGCACGCGGTACCGTCGTCGACATCGATGCGCTGGCGCAGGCGCTTGCTTGCGGACGTCTGGCCGGCGCCGCGGTGGATGTGTTCCCGGTCGAGCCGAAAGGCAACGCCGAGATGTTCCGCTCGCCGCTGGTCGGCATGGACAACGTCATCCTCACCCCGCACGTGGCCGGCAGCACGCTGGAGGCGCAGGACAACATCGGTCTCGAGGTCGCCGCCAAGCTGGTGCGCTACAGCGACAACGGCTCGACCCTGTCGGCGGTCAACTTCCCCGAAGTGACCCTGCCCGGGCACCCGGACAGCCATCGCATCCTGCACATCCATCGCAACGTGCCGGGCGTGCTCTCGCGGATCAACGAAGTGTTCTCGCGGGAAAACGTCAACATCGACGGACAGTACCTGCAGACCAATCCGTCGATCGGCTACGTGGTCGTCGACGCATCGACCAGCGAGGCGCAGGCCAGCGCACTGCGCGAGGCGCTGGCCGCCATTCCCGGCACCTTGCGCACGCGCGTGCTGTATTGAAGCGTGCAGGCAGTTGTAGAGCCAGGCTTGCCCGGCTGAGGCGTTGACCGAAGCCGCAAGAGCAGCGGAGCAAGCTCCGCTCTACAAAGGCGTTGGATCGTGCGGGCTTTTGTAGAGCCGAGCTTGCTCGGCTGAAGCGTTGAACGCAGC
This sequence comes from uncultured Dokdonella sp., assembly GCA_934526015.1. Taxonomy (GTDB): domain Bacteria; phylum Pseudomonadota; class Gammaproteobacteria; order Xanthomonadales; family Rhodanobacteraceae; genus Dokdonella. The sequence continues at coordinate 163,486 of CAKSZY010000001.1, read as the reverse complement.
CGCAAAAGCAGCGGAGCAAGCTCCGCTCTACAAAGGCATAAGACGCGCGGGGTTTGCTCTGCTGAAGCGTTGGCCGCATCCCCGCAGGAGCAGCGGAGCGAGCTCCGCACCAAGCCGGCGTCAGCGTGGCAGGTCGAACACGAGCACTTCGGCCGCGCTTCCCTCGGCGATGTCGATCGAGGGCTCGTCGCGGTAGAGCAACGCATCTCCCGCCGCCAGCGCCCGGCCGTTCACCCGGACCTCGCCGCGGGCGACATGCACGTAGCCGAGGCGGCCCGGCGCGAGGGCCAGCGTCGCGTGCTCCGTGCCATCGAACAGGCCGGCGAAAAGGCGCGCATCCTGGTGGATGCGGACCGAGCCGTCGGTGCCATCGGGGCTGGCGATCAGGCGCAGGCGACCGCGCTTGGCGGCCTCGTCGAAGTGCTTCTGCTCGTAGGACGGCTCGATGCCCTCGCGGTCCGGGATGATCCAGATCTGCAGGAAGTGCGTGGTCGCCGCCGCGTCGTGGTTGTACTCGGAATGTTCGACGCCGGTTCCCGCACTCATCCGCTGCACGTCGCCCGGCACGATGCTCGAGGCATTGCCGATCGAGTCGGCATGCCCGAGCGCGCCGGACAGCACGTAGCTGATGATCTCCATGTCGCGGTGGCCATGGCGGCCAAAGCCGCGGCCCGGCGCGACCCGGTCCTCGTTGATGACGCGCAACGGGCCCCAGTGGACGTGTTCGGGATCGTGGTAGCCGGCGAACGAGAAGCTGTGGTGCGAATCCAGCCAGCCATGGTTGGCGTGGCCACGTTCGCGGGAGGGGCGCGCAATGATCATGGGTCGGCTCCTGTGCGGAATGTCCGACAGGATGCGGCCGGCATGGCCGCCGATCATCGCCGTCCGTGCCGACGATCTGTCGCGCGGGCGACGACAATCCCGCTCAGAACGTCCCGCCCAGCAGCACCATCGTCTCGCCGAGGTTCTTGCCGCCGGCGAGATCGCCATTCGAGATGTGGCGCAGCATCACCACGTGACGCTCGCCCTGCCAGCCAAGCGAGGAGATGAACTGGACGTGGCTGCTGACTGCGGCGGTGGTGCGGTCCGCGTAACCAACCTCGAGGCCGATGAAGGCGTTCTTTCACCAGTCGACGAGGCGCGCGCCGACGCCGCCGATGACGAGGTTGCGATCGAGGTCGGCACGCACGCTGCGGCCGCGGAGGATCCCGAGCGAGGCGGTCGGCCGCCAGTTCACCCATTTGCCGGCGCGCGTGTCGCCGGCGAGGTCGAGGAAGGCGACCGGTGTCGCATCGGCCGAAGCGGTCACGCTGAAGCCGAGGCTGACGCTGGTGTCGATCGCGGCAATCGCGGGGGTCGAGGCCCCCAGCCAGACGGCAAGACCGGTACGGACCTGCCACGCGATGGGACGCCCGGGCCGGCATGTCGTCGATGCATGCCGCAGTTTTTTCACGTCATCGGTCAGCGCCGCGGGAGATCTCATCGGAAGGTTCCCTCGGGACTGGATGACATGGGCGAATGGCTCAGGCGACGATCCGCTCGATCGGCTGCGGATGCGAGAACAGGAATCCCTGCGCCTTGCGACAGCCGATCTCGATCAGCATCTGCCGCTGTGCCGAGGTCTCCACGCCTTCGGCGATCACCTCGATGCCGAGCGAGTCGGCCAGGGCGGTGATCGCACGGATCACCGCCATCGAGCTTCCGCGCGAGGAGAGGTCGGCAACGAAGGAACGGTCGATCTTGAGGGCATGGATCGGCAGACGATGCAGGTAACTCAGGGAAGAATACCCGGTGCCGAAATCGTCGAGCTGAACGTGGATTCCCGCATAGCGCAGGCGCAGCAGCACCCGGCGGGTCTGTTCAGGTTCGTTCAGCAGGGCACCCTCGGTGATTTCGAAGCGCAGTCGTGCCGGCGGCAGGCCGCTCTGTTCGACCACGCGCAGGACCAGTTCGTCGAAACCGGCGGTGCGCAGGCGCGGCGCGGACACGTTCACCGAAACGTAGGTGTCGGCCGGCAATCGGCGTGCCTGCGCGCAGGCGCGGGTGAACAGCTGCCAGTCGATCTGCTCGATGCAGCCGTTGTCCTCGGCCGCGGCGAGGAAATCCGCCGGAAGCAGGATGCCGCGTTGGGGATGACGCCAGCGCAGCAGTGCCTCGTAACCGATCACGCGACCGTCATCGAGCGAGACGATCGACTGGAAATGCGGCTCGAACTCCTCGCGCGCGATGGCCCGGCGCAACTGGTTCTCCAGGTCGAGAGCCCGCAGCGCCTCGGTACGCAACTGTTCGTCGAACACCTCGTGGCGCTGTCGCCCCTGCGCCTTGGCCCGGTACATCGCCGCGTCGGCGTCGCGCAGCAGTTCCTCGGCATGCCGGTAATGCGGCTCGGCATGGGCAATGCCGATGCTGGCCGAGGTGAACATCTCCTTGTCGCCGATCCGCACGGGTTCGTCGAGGGTGGCGATGAGTTTCTCGGCCAGGGCGGTCGCCCGCGAGGGATCGTCGAGGTTCTCGATCAGCACGGCGAACTCGTCGCCGCCGAGGCGGGCGACGATGGCATTGCCGCAGACCGAGGCGAACCGCTGCGCGACCTGCTTGAGGAGTTCGTCGCCGACCAGGTGGCCGACGCTGTCGTTGACGACCTTGAAGCGGTCGAGGTCGAGGAACAGCACGGCGAAGCGGAGGGAAGGATCCGCGTTGTAGCGGTCGAGCGCATTGCCGAGACGGTCGAGCAACAGGGCGCGGTTCGGCAGGCCGGTCAGGGTGTCGTGCAGGGCCTGATGCATGAGGCGGGCTTCGATGCGTTCACGCTCGCCGATCTGGCGGGTGAGATCGCGGTTCGCCCGGCCGAGTTCGCGCGTGCGCTCCTCGACCCGGCCTTCGAGTTCCACATAGGCCACGCGCAGGGATTCCTGGGCCAGCTTGCGCTCGAGACCGTTGGCGATGTGATAGGCGACAAAGGTCAGCAGTTCCTGGTCGGCGGTGCTGAAGCGCACGGCATCGTCGTAACTCTGCACCGCCAGCACGCCGACGGTGTGCTCGTTGCAGACCAGGGGCACGCCGAGCCAGGAGCGCGCGGGCGGGCCGTAGCTGGCGATCTCGCCGCCGACGGCCAGCGCCTCGATGCTTGAACGATCGGCCAGCAGGGCGCGACCGGTGCGCAGCACGTACTCGGTGATGCCGGTGCCCAGGCGGCGACTCGGCCGCACCGGGTCGACCTCGTCGACCGAGTACGGGAAATCGAGCGATCCACCGTCGGCCGACACCAGGGCGATGTAGAAGTTGCGTGCATTGAGCAGCCCGCCCACGATGCCGTGCACGGCTTCGTAGAACGCGTCAAGCGAGTCAGCCGTGCTGGCGCGTTCGGCGATGCGGAACAGCGCGGACTGCAGGCGCGCGCCGCGTTCACGTTCGCCGATCTCGTGCTGGAGGATGCGGTTGGCTTCGGCCAGTTCGCGCGTGCGCTGCTCGACACGTCGCTCGAGATCGTCGTGTGCCTGCTTGCGCTCGAGAGCGGTCAGCACGTGCTGGGCGACGTACTGCAGCAGGGCGCGATCCTCCTCGGTGTAGCGGACCTCCGGGCGGTAGCTCTGCATGACGATCGCGCCGCGGATGTCGCCGCTGCCGGTCATCGGCACGCCGAGCCAGTCTTCGCTTTCCGGACCGAGCTCCGGGTTGAAGCCGAGACCGAAGCGTCGGCGGATCTCCGCCGACGGTCCCATTTGCGATTCGCCGCTGCGGATCATCGCCACGGTCAGGCTGTTCGGGATCGAGTTCACCGGCAGGTCGACTTCGAGATTGGTCGGCGTGGTGTCTACCGAGTCGCGCAGATAGAGGAAACGCAGGCTCTCGGTTTCCGGCATGTACAGGGTGATGAAGAAGTTCTCCGCGTACATCAGCTCGGCGATGACCTCGTGGATGCCGCGCAGCATCTCCGGCATCTCGAGATCGGATGCGGCCATCGTGGCGATCGCGAACAGCGCCCTCTGCACGTGCTTGGCGCGCTCGGAGCGCTGCACCGCCAGGCGCAAGTTCTCGGCATCGAGCAGGTCGCGGACGCGCGCGGCGAGCAATGCGACGAACTCGTCCCAGGCCGGGCGATCGGCCTCGCGCGGTGCTGCCGCGCAAACCAGGCGGCAGACGGGACCGCCTGCGGTATCCAGGGTTTCCGCGTGGTGGTCCGCCTGCGGCGTGGCCAGGTGCGGGGCTGCACCCGTGCAGGTTCTCGCCTCGGCCACGGCCGGCGACGCATTCGCGCGGTCGTCGGGCCGCGATGACCATTCCAGGCGGACCGGTCCGGTGCCGGCGAAAGCGGCGGGAACGGCGCTGGCCACGAAGGCGTCGAGCGCCGCGAGGTCACGCACGTCGAGCAGGCCGAAGACGAGCGGACGGGAGGGAAGCGACGTCCCGGCCTCGCTGCAGTGCGTCATCGTCTGCCTCACCTCGAATCCTCCGGCCGCCGTGCGACGGACCGCTCCCCGTTCCCTGCACTTCGCGTGCCGGGCATCCCAGTGGGCGCAAGTATAAAGGCAAGGCTGCCGAGCGCCGGCAACGGCGATTCCGCGTGCGTGTGGCCTCTCCCCGCGGCATTCTCCGTTTTGACCTTCCAGCCAGCGCCCTGCCGGCGGCCAGGCGGGGGACATGCCGGGCGCACGCGGGGACGGATTTTCGGGGAGCAGACAGTGGACGGGATCCGGTATCGGGCGGCGCTCCTGCAAATCTTCGGCATCGTCGCGCTGGCCCTGCTGGCCACCGGGACAGCCCAGGCGGCGTATGTCCCGCCACCGAAGCCGGACCGCTACGCGACCGATCGCGCCGGCGTCGTCGATGCGACCCGCCTTGCCGCCCTCAACGAACGACTTGCGCAGTTCGAGCGTGAAACCTCGAACCAGATCCTCGTCTACGTCGACCGCCGCGTCCCCGCCGAGACGACCCTCGAGGAATTCGCCAACGTGGCCTTCAACGCCTGGCAGATCGGTCAGGCCGGCAAGGACAATGGCGTCGGCCTGTTCGTGTTCATCGAGGATCGAAAAGTCCGCTTCGAGGTCGGCTATGGCCTCGAAGGCGCGATTCCCGACCTGCGCACGATGCGCATCCGCGAGGATCATCTGGCCCCGCGCTTCCGGGCCAACGACTATGCAGGCGGCCTCGACGCGGCCGTCGGGCAATTGATGGAGGCCGCACGCGGCGAGGCCTACATCGGCACCGGCAGGACCGTGGCGGAAAGTCCGCGTGGACCACTTCCCCTGCGCGTGCCGCTCTGGTTCTGGCTGATTCCCGCGCTGGGGGCGGTTGCCGGCACGCAGCTTGCGCGCAAGCGGCTCGGGGCGCTTGCGTTGACCGCGGACACGTCCGAAGCGGGGACGGCCAAGGCAATTGCACGGCACGCCCTGCGCAATGCCCGGGTCACGGGCGCGCCGGTCACGGCCGCCTCGCGCCCTGGCTCGCGCCTGATTGCCGTGATGCCTGGAGTCCTGTTGTTCACCGCCCTGGTCGGCGCCGGCGCCGTGATCGTCGGCATCGGCGTGCAGGACTTGCGCCTGACCGGCATCGGCGTCGGCGCGCTGGCGCTCACGATCTGCCTGCATATCGCGGTTTCGGTCAGACCGGCCGCAGGAACCGTCGGACGACACCGCTTGTCGGAGCGACTCTTGAGCCTCGCTGCGGTGATGTTCGTGGGCGGCTTCGTCGGCGCCATCGCCGCGAACCTGCTGGATGTACCGATCGGCCGCTTCCTGCTTTGCGGCCTGTTGTCGCTGCCGATGTTCGGCATCGCCGCCATCACCGGCGCGGAGAATCCCTTGCGCGTGATCGTGCAGTTCGGGGCGATCCTCGCCGGACTGGCATGCATCTTCGGCACGTGCTTCTTCCTGCTCGTCTGGGCCGTGAGCGACGATCCCTCATGGCCGCTTGCGGCTTGCGCGATTTCTGCGGGAGTCCTCTGGCTGGGACTCCTGCGTTTTGCGCACGCGCGCCAGTGGGAAATCCTGCCGGCCAGTACGAACACCGGCGGGAGTCCGGGCGGCGGCTGGTCATCCGGTTCGTACTCGTCGTCCTCGTACAAGTCGTCCTCGTCCTCATCCGGTTCGGGCAGCAGCTACTCGGGCGGCGGCGGCAGCAGCGGCGGCGGTGGATCGAGCGGAAGCTGGTAGGCGCGCGGATCGGTGTGGAGCCGGGGCGACTTCCACCGCCGCGGTCGGGCGCGGGAAAGTCGAACCCGACTGCGGATTTCCGCTTGCCGCTTTGCCTGCCCCGAAGGGGCGTCAGCGCAAGGGCTTGGGGGTGTCGGCCGTGCTGGGCGGCAGGATCGGATACTCGACCTTGGGTTGCACGCCGGTGAGCGTGCGCAGGAACGCCACGATGTCGCCCACTTCGGCATCCTCGAGTTCGTGACCGAGCTGACTGCTGCCCATGGTCGCCACCGCCTCCTCCAGGCTCCAGACTTCGCCGCTGTGGAAGTACGGCGCGGTCAGGGCGATGTTGCGCAAGGGCGATGCCCGGAACACGTATTCGTCGGTAGCGGTCTGGGTGACGGTGAAGCGCCCCTTGTCGGCCGCCGGCAGGATCTCCGCACCCGGACGCTTGATGACCCCGAACGGGAAATAGGCCTGGCCGCCGAGATTGATGCCGGAATGGCAGGCGATGCAGCCCTTGTTGATGAACAGGCTCAGCCCCGCCAGTTCCTTCTTGTCGAGCGCATCCGCGCCCCGCAGGTACTGGTCGAAGCGCGAATCCGGCGTGACCAGGGTGGTCTCGAAGGCTTCGATGGCGCGACTCATGTGGTCGAAGCTGACCGGATCGTCATCGCCGGGAAATGCCGCGCGGAATGCCTGCACGTAGGCGGGGATGCTTTTCAGTGTCGCCTCGACCAGGTCGGGCGTGCTGTTCATCTCGACACTGGCCTGGACCGGCCCCTTGGCCTGCTCGGCCAGATCGCTGGCGCGGCCATCCCAGAACTGGGCGGCATTGAACACCGCGTTCAGCACCGTCGGCGAATTGCGCGGGCCATGCTGCCAGCCGTGGCCGATCGAGGCCGGGATGTTGTCGGCTCCGCCGGTGCCGATGGCGTGGCAGGTATTGCAGGTGATGATGTGGCTGCGCGACAGGCGCGGCTCGAAAAACAGCATCCGGCCGAGTTCGATCTGCGCCGGGCTGAGCTTGCGCTCCTTGATGAGGGTCTGGGCGTCGGGGATCGGCTGGAACAGGCTCCTGGCCATTTCCCGCAGTTCGTTGCCCGCATCATCCGCCCCGGCCGGACCAGCCCAGGCGAGGACGATTCCGAGAATGGTCGCGATACGCATCGACATCGACATCGACATGGACGGCTCCCGTTGCGACGGATGCCGCCTTATAGCACCTCGGTCGGGACAGCGGACACCTCGACGCCCGGAGTCCTCCGCCGGGCCTCGCCGTTCCGGGGCCGCTGTCCTGCAAATTCGCCGGTTTCCGTACTTGCCAAGGCAGACCGCGTGCCCATGCCAGCGCACGCCGACATTCCCGACGAGGACCGGATCATGAATTCGCCGCATGTGCCTTGCACCCGCCCCGATCGCATCGAACGCTCCCTTGCATCGCGGATCCCGCGTTGGCTGTGCACCGCCATGCTGGCTTGTGGCCTGTGGTCGGCAACCGTCTCGGCGCAGGAACAGGAGATGTTGCAACTTGCGATCGAATCGGGGCGCATGGCGCATGCGTTGACCGTCAGTGCGGACCAGCGGTATGGCGAACTCCGGGAACAGCGCGATGCCATGTCGCGCTTGATGGACGCATTGAAAGTGCCTGCCACGCCCGGGGAAGACGCGCAATCCCGTGTCGCCCAACTGCAACGGGTCCGCTGGATCTGGCAGAAGATCGCAACGAAGGCGGATCGCCTGATCGAAAAGGAACGGATCGTGCTCGACGCATTCGACGATGCGGCAACGGTGACGTCGACGCTGCCTGTCATTGCATCGAAACTGGATGAACTGAACCGCGAACTGGCCGAGCAGGACGTCGGCGGAAACCTGATCCGCATCGTGGGCCGGCAGCAGCTCCTGATCGTGAGCATGCAACGCAGTTGCGACGGGGTGCTGGCGGGCGATGAGGGAGCCGCAAAGGCGGCCGACGGCCTGCGGCAGAGGCTCGTGCTTGCCAAGCGGATCCAGAAGGCCTTGTCGGCTGGCGACGCGGAAAGCGGCATCGACCGACTCGAGGAGGAATCGTCACGGACCCTTGCAGCGGAAATCGTTCCGTTGCTGGACCGGGTCGAGGCGCCCGTTGATCGGCTCGGCAATGCGGCGGCCACGCTGGTCGAGGCGCGCGAGGAGTCCGCTGACTTGCGCAAGGATCTGGAGGAGTTCCAGCAAGGTCTGTTGAAACTGCAGACCACGCTGCACTGAAGCTTGCCTGGTGAGCACATCGGGGCCGAATCCGGTTCCCCGGACCAACGAAGCCCGGCACGAGGCCGGACTTCGTCCACCCGCCGAGCGGGCGCCCTTCCCTCTCCCGCGCGGCAGAGGCCAAGGACCTGCTCAGGCCTCGACGCCGTCGGCGACTTCCTTGTACTCGCTGATCTGGTCGAAGTTCATGTAGCGGTAGATCTTCTCGCCGTTCTGGTTGATCACGCCGATGTCGGCCAGGTATTCCTCGCGCGTCGGGATGCGGCCGAGGCGCGAGCAGATCGCGGCCAGCTCGGCCGATCCCAGATACACGTTGGTGTTGCGGCCGAGGCGGTTCGGGAAGTTGCGCGTGCTCGTGCTCATCGCCGTGGCGCCCTCGCGGATCTGCGCCTGGTTGCCCATGCACAGCGAACAACCCGGCATCTCCATGCGCGCGCCGGCGCTGCCGAAGGTGCCGTAATGGCCTTCCTCGGTGAGTTGGGCGGCATCCATGCGCGTCGGCGGCGCCACCCACAGGCGGGTGGGAATGTCGCGCTTGCCTTCGAGCAGCTTGGCGGCGGCACGGAAGTGGCCGATGTTGGTCATGCAAGAGCCGATGAAGACCTCGTCGATCTTGGCGCCGGCGACGTCGGACAGGGTCTTGGCATCGTCCGGATCGTTCGGACAGCAGACGATCGGTTCGACGATGTCGGCAAGGTCGATCTCGATCACCGCCGCGTACTCGGCATCGGCATCCGGCTCGAGCAGCTGCGGATCGGCCAGCCATTCCTCCATCTTGCGGATTCGCCGTGCCAGCGAACGGGCGTCCTTGTAACCCTCGGCGATCATCCACTTCAGCAGGGTGATGTTCGAGGTGATGTACTCGATGATCGGAGCCTTGTCGAGGCGGACCGTGCAGCCGGCCGCCGAACGCTCGGCCGAGGCGTCGGCGAGTTCGAAGGCCTGCTCGATCTTGAGTTCCGGCAGGCCCTCGATCTCGAGAATGCGGCCCGAGAAGATGTTTTTCTTGCCCTGCTTCTCGACGGTCAGCAGACCGGCCTTGATCGCGTACAGCGGGATCGCGTGGACGAGGTCGCGCAGGGTCACGCCGGGTTGCATCCTGCCCTTGAAGCGCACCAGCACGGATTCGGGCATGTCGAGCGGCATCACGCCGGTGGCGGCGGCGAAGGCGACGAGGCCCGAACCCGCCGGGAACGAGATGCCGATCGGGAAGCGCGTGTGCGAGTCGCCGCCGGTGCCGACCGTGTCGGGCAGCAGCATGCGGTTGAGCCACGAATGGATGATGCCGTCACCCGGGCGCAGCGAGATGCCGCCGCGCGTGGAAATGAAATCCGGCAGCGTGTGGTGGGTCTTGACGTCGACCGGCTTCGGATAGGCGGCCGTATGGCAGAACGACTGCATGACGAGATCGGCGCTGAAGCCGAGGCAGGCGAGATCCTTGAGTTCGTCGCGCGTCATCGGTCCGGTGGTGTCCTGCGATCCGACCGAGGTCATCTTCGGTTCGCAGTAGGTGCCCGGACGCACGCCCTGCCCTTCCGGCAGGCCGCAGGCGCGACCGACCATCTTCTGCGCGAGCGTGTAGCCCTTGCCGGTGTCGAGCGGATTCTGCGGCAGGCGGAACAGCGTCGACGGCCCGAGGCCGAGCGCCTCGCGCGCCTTCGCCGTGAGGCCGCGGCCGACGATCAGCGGAATGCGGCCGCCGGCACGCACCTCGTCGAACAGCACCTCGGACTTGACCTGGAACTCGGCGATGATCCGGCCGTCCTTGAGCGCCTTGCCCTCGTACGGGCGCAGTTCGACGACGTCGCCCTGGTTCATCTGCGCGACGTCGAGTTCGATCGGCAGCGCGCCGGCGTCCTCCATCGTGTTGTAGAAGATCGGCGCGATCTTCGAGCCGAGGCAGACGCCGCCGAAGCGCTTGTTCGGGATGAAGGGAATGTCCTCGCCGGTCCACCACAGCACCGAGTTGGTCGCCGACTTGCGCGACGAACCGGTGCCGACGACGTCGCCGACGTAGGCGACCAGGTGGCCCTTCTGCTTGAGGTCGAGGATGGCCTGGATCGGCCCGCGCTTGCCGTCCTCCTCGGGCACGAACGGCGCGGTGTCGCGCTTGTTCTTCAGCATTGCCAGTGCGTGCAGCGGGATGTCCGGGCGCGTGGTCGCGTCCGGCGCCGGCGAGAGGTCGTCGGTGTTGGTCTCGCCGGGCACCTTGAATACGGTGACGGTCAGGCTTTGCGGGACTTCGGGACGCGAGGTGAACCACTCGGCGTCGGCCCAGCTCTGCAGCACGGCCTTCGCGTTGGCATTGCCTTTCGCCGCCTTCTCCTGCACGTCGTGGAAGGCGTCGAACATCAGCAGGGTGTGCTTGAGTGCATCGGCGGCGACGCTGCCGACTTCGGCGTCGTCGAGCAGTTCGACCAGCGGATGGATGTTGTAGCCGCCGAGCATCGTGCCGAGCAGTTCGGTGGCGCGCGCGCGCGAAATCAGCGCGTTCCGCTCGCTGCCGTAGGCAAGCGCGGCGAGATACGAGGCCTTGACCTTGGCCGCGTCGTCGACGCCGGCCGGCACGCGGTTCGTGATGAGGTCGACGAGGAAGGCCTCCTCGCCGGCCGGTGGCGCCTTCAGCAGCTCGATGACGGCAGCGGTCTGCTGCGCGGTCAGCGGCAGCGGCGGGATGCCGAGCGTGGCGCGCTCGGCGACGTGGTGGCGGTAGGCTTCCAACATGGGTGGCATCTCCGGAAAAGAACGGACAATCAAGCGGAATCGGCGAGCGGCTTCGGCACGATCAGCTTCAGGCCCTTGAAGTAGTCGCGGAAAAAGCTGGCGTCGCGGGTGATCAGTGCACTGCATTGCAGGAGCGCATGCGCGCCGACGATGAAATCGGGAACCGTGCGCGGCAGCGGCCCGCCGTAACCGGCGCTGCGCCTGCGCTGCTTGTAGCGGCGCTGCATTTCGCCGGCGCGGATGGCGGCACGGCGCTCGACCGGCGAGTAGCCCATGCCCATCTCCTCGACCACGTCCATGATGTCGGCGCCATGGCCGAGCCCGGCGGTGATCTCGCTGACGACGACGTCACACAGCACGACCGGCCCGCTGGCGAGCGCATCGCGCACGCATTGCTCGGCGGCGTCGGCCATGCCGGCATCGTCGCCGAGCAGGTCGATGAGGACGGAAGAATCGATCGCGATCATGGCTCGACCGGATCGCCCGGCGCGCGGCCGCGCAACTCGCGCATGATGTCGTCGGAGGTCACCCCGGGCGGCAGCTTGAAGCGTCCGCGGGCCCGCGAGATCGCATCGTCGACGTTCTTGCGCAGGATGATCCTGCCGCCTTCGAGTTCGACCTTGAGGGTCGAGCCCTTGACCAGCCCGAGCGCATCGCGCACGGCCTTCGGCAGGGTGATCTGGCCACGCTCGGCAACGGTTGCTTCCATGGCACCCTCCGGCACTGAAAGTATGGCGCGATTATACATACTTTCTCATGCATACCTGTCCGTTCGGGTCGAACGCAGGGCGGCCTCGCTGCATGGCCCGCAGGATTGTGATACGTTTTTGTCCTACATTTGCCAACCGGGAGCCCGCCATGGCCGCTTCCATCCGCATGGATGAACACCTGCTGTTGCGCCTCAAGCGCTACGCGCAGGCCAACGACCTCAGCGCATCGAATGTCGTGCGCGAGGCGTTGACCCTCTATCTCGACGACCGCCAGCAGAGTGCCTTCGAGGCAGGCGCCGACCTGTTCGGCCGCCACCGCAGCAGCACCGAAGGCGCAAGCACGCTCAGCGTCGACCGCAAGGCCCGTGTGCGCGATCGCCTGCATGCGAAGCACAAGCCGGACCAGAGATCATGAAGCGCTGTTCCGCAGCATGGATCGCATTGGCTGTCCTGGCATGTTTGCAGGCGATCTCGGCCCTTGGACTTGCATGCGGCTCTTCCCCTGTTTTCGGATCCGCCATGGTTGGGCAATGCTGTGTCGCACCGCGCGTATGCGCTTGACCGGCTGCTCGCATCTTCCGCTTCAGCCAATCCCGTCCTTGAAGGAATGGCGAAGCACTATCGCTGGCTGTTCGGGCGATATGCGGAAGGCGTCGCAGCAACCTTGGGCGCAGCAGTCGCTCTACTCGGGAGTTCCGGCGTGACCTTTGCGGTTTTGTTGTCGCGATCTCGCATTTCATCCCGGTTGCGAACCGGCAGTACCTGACACTGCGATGATCGTCCTCGACGCCGGTCCCCTGATCGCCCTGTTCGATGGCTCCGACCGCCATCATTCCACCGCGGTCGATTTCGTCCGCCGCACTCGCCAGCCGCTCGTGACCAATGCGCCGGTGCTGGCCGAAGCCTGTTGGGTGCTCGACTTCGCCGTCGATGCGCAGCTCGACTGCCTGAGCTGGGCCAGCCAGGCCCTGCGCATCGACGACGGCACGGGTCGCGACCTGCCGCGGATCGGCGCGATCCTCGACAAGTACCGCGACCTGCCGGCCGACTTCGCCGACGCTTCGCTGGTGGCGCTGTGCGAACGCCTGAACTGCTACGACGTCGCCAGCATCGATGCCGAATTCACCATCTACCGCAGCGCCAGCCGGCGCACGTTCCGCAACCGTTTCCTGACGTAACGACGCCGGCGACCATTGCGTTCACCGCCGGCACGAGCCAAGTCGCGCGATAATGCGTCCAGCCACACAGCCACGGGAGCCGCCCCATGCGTGATTCCTTCGCCACCCGCCGCACCCTCGAGGTGAACGGCCAGTCACTCGCCTACTACAGTCTGCCGGCGCTTGCCGAGCGCTTCGATCCAGAGGGCGGTTTCGCCCGCCTGCCGTTCTCGATGAAGATCCTGCTGGAAAACCTGTTGCGCTGCGAAGACGGCGTGACCGTGCTGCCGCAGCACATCGAGGCGGTGGCACGCTGGGACCCGGCCGTCGAATCGGACACCGAAATCGCCTTCATGCCGGCACGCGTGGTGCTGCAGGATTTCACCGGCGTGCCCTGCGTCGTCGATCTGGCGGCGATGCGTGATGCCGTGGTCAAACTCGGCGGCAAGGCGGAGCGGATCAATCCGCTGATTCCTTCCGAACTGGTGATCGACCATTCGGTGCAGGTCGACGTGTTCGGCAAGCCCGAGGCCCTCGATCTCAACGGACGCATCGAGTTCGAGCGCAACAAGGAACGCTACGGCTTCCTGCGCTGGGGCCAGAAGGCCTTCGACAACTTCAAGGTGGTGCCGCCGAACACCGGCATCGTCCACCAGGTGAACCTCGAGAATCTCGCCCGCGTGGTCATGACCGTCGAGCGTGACGGCGGCCTGCTCGCCTACCCCGATACGGTGTTCGGAACCGACTCGCACACGACGATGATCAACGGCATCGGCGTGCTCGGCTGGGGCGTCGGCGGCATCGAGGCCGAGGCGGCCATGCTCGGACAGCCTTCGTCGATGCTGATCCCGCAGGTGGTCGGGTTCAAGCTGAGCGGCAAGTTGCCGGAAGGATCGACCGCCACCGACCTCGTGCTGACCGTCACCGAAATGCTGCGCAAGCATGGCGTGGTCGGCAAGTTCGTCGAGTTCCACGGTGACGGCCTGCAGCACCTGCCGCTGGCCGACCGTGCCACGATCGGCAACATGGCGCCCGAGTACGGGGCCACCTGCGGCATCTTCCCGATCGACGCCGAATCGCTCGAGTACCTGCGCCTGTCCGGACGCAGCGAGGCGCAGATCGCCCTGGTCGAGGCCTACGCGAAGGCCCAGGGCCTGTGGCACGCGCCCGGTGCGCCGCAAGCGCGCTATTCGTCCAGCCTCGAACTCGACATGGGCACCGTACAGCCGTCCCTGGCCGGCCCGAAGCGTCCGCAGGATCGCGTCCTGCTGGGTGGCGTGCGCGCCAATTTCCACACCAGCCTGGAAGACCTCGTCGCCCAGCGCACGCAGGCGCGCCACGCCGAGATCGCCCGTTTCATCGCCGAAGGAGGCGGCCAGGAACAGGCCGAACGACTGGCAGCCAAGCCGGTATCGAGGATCCGCATCCATGACCAGGATGCCGATCTCGGCGACGGCTCGGTGGTGATTGCCGCGATCACTTCTTGCACCAACACCTCCAACCCCGCGGTGATGCTCGGGGCCGGACTGCTGGCCCGCAATGCGGTGGCGCGCGGGCTCAAGCCGAAGCCGTGGGTGAAGACCTCGCTCGGGCCGGGTTCGCGCGTGGTCACCGACTACCTGGACAAGGCCGGACTGCTCGACGACCTGGAGAAGCTCGGGTTCTTCGTCGTCGGCTACGGCTGCACGACCTGCATCGGCAATTCGGGTCCGCTGCCCGAGGCGGTGTCGAAGGGCATTGCCGAAAACGACCTCGCGGTCGCCGCGGTGCTGTCCGGCAACCGCAACTTCGAGGGCCGCATCCACGCCGAAGTCAAGCTCAACTACCTCGCCTCGCCGCCCCTGGTGGTGGCCTATGCGCTGGCCGGCACGGTCGACATCGACCTCACCCGCGATCCGCTCGGCCATGCGGCCGACGGCACGCCGGTCTTCCTGCGCGACATCTGGCCGAGCAACAAGGAGATCGGCGACATGATCGCGGCGACGATCGGTCCCGAACTGTTCGCGCAGAACTATGCCGACGTGTTCAAGGGCGATTCGCGCTGGAACACGATCGAGTCTCCCGACAGCGAACTCTACACGTGGGACGCCGCATCGACCTACATCAAGAACCCGCCGTACTTCGACGGCATGACGATGGCCGTGGGTCGCATCGCCGACATCCACGGCATGCGCGTGCTCGGCTTGTTCGGCGACTCGATCACCACCGACCACATCTCCCCGGCCGGCAGCATCAAGAAGGATTCCCCGGCCGGGCGTTACCTGATCGGGCGCGGCGTGCAGCCGGCGGACTTCAACAGCTACGGCAGCCGTCGCGGCAACGACGACGTGATGGTGCGCGGCACCTTCGCCAACATCCGCATCAAGAACCTCATGTTCGGCGGCGAGGAAGGCGGCAACACGCTGTACCGGCCGCGCGGCGGCGGCACGGCGGAGAAACTCGCGATCTACGACGCGGCGATGAAGTACCAGGCCGATGGCGTACCGCTGGTGGTGCTGGCCGGCAAGGAATACGGCACCGGCTCCTCGCGCGACTGGGCGGCCAAGGGCACGCTCCTGCTCGGGGTGAAGGCCGTCATCGCCGAGAGTTTCGAGCGCATCCACCGCGCCAACCTGGTCGGCATGGGCGTGTTGCCGCTGCAGTTCCGCACAGGCGAGAACGCGCAGTCGCTCGGCCTCGACGGTTCGGAAACCTTCGACATCATCGGCCTCGACGACGGCCAGGCGCGCACGGCCACGGTGGTGGCGCGGCGGGACGACGGCAGCGAACGCCGCTTCGAGGCGACCGTGATGCTGCTGACGCCGAAGGAAGCCGAATACTTCCGCCACGGCGGACTGCTGCACTACGTGTTGCGCCAGCTGGCCCGCCCCGCTGCCTGACGGCACGGCGTTGCGGCGCCGACGCGCCGGCTGAACCATTCAGTCGGCGCGTGCGCGCAGCGGGCGGCTGTGTCATCGACCCTTACAGGCTGCGCTCCCACTGCGCATTGAAGCAGTGCCATGTTCCGCCGGTCTTGCGCCATCCGCTGGTGATCGCCCACACCGAGCCGCGTTCCGGCAGCCAGCGTGCATTGCCGCCGGTGACGGTCGCGGTCACCCGCACCGTGGCCCGATCGCCGCTGATCTCGATGTCGGCCGGACCGCGGGTGATGCCGATGTGCGCATTGCCGAGCACCTGCGCGCGCAACAGGTTGTGCAGGGACTCCCGGTCGGCACGCCCTTCCGCGCCGGTGAAATCCTCGGCGACGTGCTCCATGAAATCGCCGGGGCGGCCGTTCTCGAGGGCCTCCTGCATGGCATCCATGGCAGCGCGGATGCGTTCCTCGTCCGGCGTGCGCGCGCACGCGGCGAGCACGGACAGGCAGCAGGCGAAGAGGAGCAAGCGCACGAACGCGGTCATGGCGGTCGAAGTCCGTCGGGCGGAGCGCGCACCGTGGCATGCGCCCCCGTTGCCGGCAAGGGGTGCGCTGCGCTGCGCCTTGCTGCGCGTTCCGCGGCTGTGCTGCAATCGAGCCAGTTCGCGTCCGTACGGATCCCTGCCCTCCCCGTGGCATGAACCCGGCGCGCAATCGGAGGAAGCATGGCCGGCAGTATCGATCGCGTGTGGTTGGAGCATTACCCGAAGGGGGTCCCGGCCGAAATCGACCTCAGCGAGTTCGCCTCGATCGTCAGCCTGCTCGAATCCTCGTTCGACCGTTTCCGCCACCGCCCGGCCTATTCGAACATGGGCCGCACGATCAGCTACGGCGAACTCGAGGAACTGAGCCGCCATTTCGGCTCCTGGCTGATCAACGACCTCAAGCTCGCCAAGGGCGACCGCGTCGCCATGATGCTGCCGAACGTGCTGCAGTATCCGGTGGCGATCTTCGGCGCGCTGCGCGCCGGGCTCACCGTGGTCAACACCAATCCGATGTACACCGCGCGCGAGCTCAAGCACCAGCTCGACGATTCCGGTGCGCGCGTCCTCCTCGTTCTCGACAACTTCGCCCATGTCGCCGCCGGAGTCGTCGGCGGCACGCGGGTCGAGCAGGTCGTCACCACCGGCATCGGCGACATGCTCGGCTTCCCGAAGTCGCTCATCACCAACCTGGTCGTCCGCCACGTCAAGAAGCTGGTCCCCGACTACTCGATCCCCGGCACGGTGCGCTTCCGCGAAGCGCTGCGTCGCGGCGCGAAGGGAACCCTGCCGAAGGCGAACGTCGGAGCCGACGACATCGCCTTCCTGCAATACACCGGCGGCACCACCGGCGTGGCCAAGGGGGCGATGCTGACCCATCGCAACATGATCGCCAACATGCAGCAGGCATCGGCGTGGATCAGCGGCGACATGCGCGAGGGCGAGGAAGTCATCATCACCGCGCTGCCGCTGTATCACATCTTCGCCTTGACGGCGAACTGCCTGACCTTCATGAAGATCGGCGGACTCAACCACCTGATCACCAATCCGCGCGACATGAAGGGCTTCGTCGCCGAACTCGCCAAGGTCCGCTACACGAGCTTCACCGGCGTCAACACGCTGTTCAACGGCCTGCTCAACACGCCGGGCTTCGAGCAACTCGATTTCTCCGCCCTGCGCATGACCCTCGGCGGCGGCATGGCCGTGCAGCGCGCGGTCGCCGAGCGCTGGAAAAAGGTCACCGGCTCGACCCTGGCGGAGGCGTACGGGCTCACCGAGACGTCTCCGGCGGTCTGCATCAACCCGCTCGACCTCAGCGAATACAACGGATCGATCGGCCTGCCGGTGCCATCCACCGACGTCAGTGTCCAGGACGACGACGGCAAGCAGCTTCCCGTCGGCGAGATCGGCGAGCTGTGCGTGCGCGGTCCGCAGGTCATGAAGGGCTACTGGAACCGTCCGGAAGAGACGGCGAAGGTCATCGATGCCGAGGGCTGGCTGCACACCGGCGACATCGCGCGCATGGACGAGAAAGGCTTCTTCTACATCGTCGACCGCAAGAAGGACATGATCCTCGTGTCCGGTTTCAACGTCTATCCGAACGAGATCGAGGACGTGGTGGCGCTGATGCCGGACGTGCTCGAGGTCGCCGCGATCGGCGTGCCCGACGCGAAGTCGGGCGAGGCGGTCAAGCTGATCGTGGTCAGGAAGAACCCCTCGTTGACCGAAGAGGCCATCCGCGCCCATTGCCGCAACGAGCTGACCGGCTACAAGCAGCCGAAATCCATCGAATTCAGGGAATCGCTGCCCAAATCCAATGTCGGCAAGATCCTCCGTCGCGAACTGCGCGAAGCCGAGCAGGCGAAGGGCACAAGCTGAGTCGACCGCGGGACGGCAGCCTCACTCGACGTGGTCGGCGTGGCGTCCGAGCAGCGACCACAAGGCCGCTTCCTTTTCTTCCGGTATGCGCGTGTACTCGAAGCCGACATGGGTCGAGGTCAGCCGGGCGACATTCGCCTCGACATGGATGTGCAGGTCCTCGCCGACCAGCAGGTCGAGCACGCAACCGTCGCCGGCACCGCCTTGCCAGCCGTCCGGGCGCAGGACGAGCACGCCGGTCGCCGAGATGTTCTCGACTTCCGACGCCCACGAGAGCGCACCGCGACAGATCAGTACCGTCGAGCGGATCGGCATGCGCGCATGCCGGGTCCGTTCGTTTCCTGTGGTATCACCCATTCTTCCTGCTCCCGCCACGGCGGCAGTGACCGCCGCAAGCACCGCAACATTGCCGACATATACCCGCTTCGCCGGCGCCCGGCGATTGCGGCCGGCATGCCGTGCTCTGCCTCACGCTCTTTCTGTGCGGCAGTTCACATTTTCAGACCCCCTGCCCGGCAGGCTGGCCCGGACATTTGATCTAGACTGGCGCGGATCGCATGCATATTCCGCCGGGATACCTGCAAAACCGATGCAATTGCCGCGCCAATCGCGCGATCCGGTTCCGCGGTGCCGTTTCCTCCGAGGAAGCCACCATGACCGCCGTCGAATCCCTCCGCCGTGAAAACGACTTCCACCTGCTGCGCTCGCAGGAGGACGTCCAGTCGGGTACCCACTGGTGTTACATGCATTCGCGGCGATTCCCGAAGGAACGCGGGTACCGCGCGTGCTTCTCGCCGCTGCTGATCAAGGAAATCCGCGAGTTCCAGAAACGTGCGGCCGACAAGCTCACCGCAAGCGCCGCCAACGGCGACAGTGGCCTTGCCCACGTCGTGCTCGCATCGGATGCCGACGTGTTCAACCTCGGCGGCGACCTTGACCTGTTCTGTCGTCTCATCCGCGAACGCAATCGCGAGCACCTGCTGGCCTACGCGCGCCAGTGCGTGGAAGGCGTGTACGCCTTTCACGCCCACCTCAACCGCAACGCGCATTCGATCGCCCTGGTTCAGGGCGACGCCCTCGGCGGCGGTTTCGAGGCGGCGCTGTCGTGCCAGACCATCGTCGCCGAGGAAGGCGTCGGCATGGGGTTCCCGGAAGTGCTGTTCGATCTGTTTCCGGGCATGGGCGCCTACTCGTTCCTCTGCAAGCGGGTAAGCCCGAAGTGCGCCGAGGAACTGATGCTCGATGGCGCCATCCACTCCAGCGAGGAACTGCACCGCCTCGGCATCGTCGACGTGCTGGTGCCGAAGGGGGACGGCGTGCAGGCCGTGCATGACGTCATCCGGCGCAACCAGCGCATTGCCCATGCGCGCGGTGCGATGAATCGCGTGCGCGAGATCGCCCAGCCGGTCAGCCTGACCGAACTCATGCAAATCACCGAAATCTGGGTCGACACGGCCATGCAACTCGGCGAGAAATCGCTGCGCACGATGGAACGTCTGGTGCGTGCACAGGAAAAGCGCCCCGTGCTCGCCAATGCCGTGCCGGCAAGCGTCGCGCTCGAGGGTGTCCGTCAGGTCGGTTGAGTGCCTTGCACGGCGCTGCCGAACCGGCTCAACGGCGGTCCGGTTCGGCTTCGCTGTGCACCTTGTGCACCGGCAGCTTGAGTGCCGTGCGCGCCCTGCCGAGTTCGCTGCGCAGTTCCCCGAGCTGGCGCCTCCAGCCGGCCGCGAGGTCGGCGTTGCCCATCCGCATCGATCGTGATGCCGAATCAGCGAGCCGTACCGCGCCGACGTTGCCGGCTACTCCCTTGAGGGCGTGGCAGACGTCGCGGAACGCATCCCACTGCGACGCCTGGGCGGTCTTTTCGAGATCGTCGATGCACTTCATCGAGTCGCGCAGGCATTCGTCGACGAACAGGGCGATGAAATCGTCGCCGAGCTCCAGATCCTGCAGGTCGGCGAGCACGTCGGTGGCGATCGCCGACTCGGCGACCGCGACCGCATCGAGCGGCTTGCGCATCGGTTCGGCGCCGGCCGTGCCGGCGGCGATGTCCGACAGCGTGTCGAGCAGGCGACCGACGACGATCGGCTTGGCGAGGTAGGCGAATGCACCGGCCTGTTCCGCCGAGCGCAGGGTCGCCGGCGTGGCGTCGGCGCTGAGCACGATGAAGGGGGTGCGCTCGCGCCCGCTCTGCATCATGCGTGCGTGCTTGATGGTGTCGATGCCGCTGATTCCCGGCATGTGCAGATCGATGATGACGCAGTCGAACGAGTCGGTCTCGATCGCGGCCAGCACCTCGTCGCCGGAATGCACGGAGCGTGCGCGATGCCCGGCCTTCTCGAGCAGGCGGCACAGCACGGTGAGGTTGGCCGGCTGGTCGTCGGCGACGAGCACGTGCAGCGGATCGACCCGTGCGCGGTGACGGACGAACGGGTCGTCGAAGGCGATGACATTCGCCCCGGATGCCGGCGTGGCGGCGAGCGGAAGTCGCGTCGCCACGGTTGCGCGGGCGAACCCGATGTCGATCCAGAAATGCGAACCGGCGCCTTCCGTGCTGGTGAACGCAATCGTTCCGCCGAGGAGTTCGGTCAGCGATTTCGCGATGGTCGTGCCGAGGCCGGTGCCGCCGAACTGGCGCGCATGACTGCGATCGGCCTGCTCGAACGCCTGGAAGATGCGCGCTTTTGCTTCCTGCGGGATGCCGATGCCGGTGTCGCGCACCGACATGCGCAGGCGGACCTTGCCGTCACTGTCGTTGCCGAGGCTGGCGACTTCAACCGCAACCGTGCCGTGCAGGGTGAACTTGACCGCGTTCGAGACGAGGTTGACGAGGATCTGGCGCAGGTGATCGACGTCGCCATGCAGTTCGTCGGGAACGCCGTCGGCAATGCGGATGTGGAACGCGAGTCCCTTGTCCGAGGCCATCCGCTGAAGCATCAGCTGGATGCCGCGCATGAGGTCGCCGAGGCGGAAATCGACCTCGTGGCGGCGCAGCTTGCCGGCCTCGATCGCCGAAATGTCGAGGACGTCCTCGACCAGGGTCAGCAGCGAGCGCGCCGACGCCTGCATGACTTCCGCGCATTCGCGCTGTTCGGCGGTGAGCTGGGTGGTGACGAGCAGTTCCGACATGCCGACGATGCCGTTCAGCGGGGTGCGGAACTCGTGGCTCATGTTGGCCACGAACAGGCTCTTCGCCTCGTTGGCGCGGCGCGCCTCCTCGGTCGCCCGGGTCAGCGCGCGCAGCAGCGAGGTCAGGTAGGCCGGAATGGCGACCAGGCCGGCCAGCAGGCCCCATGCCAGGGAAGCATTGTGCTGCCAGTACGGGGTGACGAGGATCACCCCGAGGAAGGACAGCATCGCCAGCAGGACGGCGGCAAACAGGTAGCGCGGCCCGTAGCGCAGACCGTTGCCGATGGTGACCCAGAGGAAGACGACATACAGCGGGGCCAGTTCCGGCCCGAGTGTCATCATTGCACCCATGGCGGCATAGTCGGTCACCATCCCGACCCAGCGGCGGACATGGGAGACCCCGGGGACGATCAGCATGTGCGCGAGGATGCCGAGGCAGACCGCGGTCTCGATCGACAGGATCAGCAGCGCGCTCGGCAGGATCCTGCCGGTCAGGCCCTGCGCCGAGGCAAGGCCGAGCAGGTAGACCAGGCACACGGCGGTGATCGCGATGCGCACGAAGGCCTGCCCGTGCTCGCTGTCGGGCCGTCGTTCGAAGCGCGACAGCATCCGCTTGATCATCGCTTGCATCATCCGGTCACCTCCTGCGACCCGTCAGATGTTCAGAATCCGAGGGCCGGCGGTACGAGTCGGGCCTGCTGGATCTCAGCGACCCTCGCCTGGTTGGCGAGGAGGACCCTTACACAGGAGGGATCAAAAAGCGTGCCAGAATGTTCCTCGAGGTAGGCAAACGCTTCCTCGTTGCTCCAGGCGTGCTTGTACGGCCGTTCCGAGGTGAGGGCGTCGAGGACATCGGCAATGGCGACGATGCGCGCCGTCAGCGGGATCTGCTCGCCGCGCAGACCGTCCGGATATCCGCTGCCGTCCCAACGCTCGTGGTGGCGCAGGGCGATCTGCGCCCCGATCTGGATGAAGCGGCTCTGGCTGTCGCGGAGGATCTCGTAGCCGATCAGCGGATGCTTGCGCATGATCGCCATTTCCTCGTCGGTCAGGCTGCCGCGCTTGAGCAGGATCGAGTCGGGCACGCCGATCTTGCCGATGTCATGCAGCGGAGCGGCCATGGTGAGGATGCGCACGTCTTCCTCGCTCATGCCGATCTCTTCGGCGATCAGTTCCGAGTAGCGCGCCATGCGCAGCAGGTGCAGGCCCGTGCCGAAGTCGCGGTATTCGATCGCCTTGGCGAGGCGGAACAGCATCTCGCGTTCGCGCTGTTCGATCTCCTGCACGCCCTCGAACACCTTCTGTTCGAGCGAGCGCGCACGCTCCTTGACCGATTCGCCCTGGCGGCGCATCTGCAGCAGGTTCTTGCAGCGCGAGCGCAATTCGCGCGGGCGCACCGGCTTGACCAGGAAATCGATGACGCCGGCATCGAGCGCCGCCTGGCGCACCGGTTCGTCGCCGACCACGCTGATGAGGACGATCGGCACATCGCGACGCGCGAGCGGGCGGCGAAAGCGACGGGCGAATTCGAGGCCGTCCATTTCCGGCATGCGGTAGTCGAGCAGGAGCAGGTCGGCGGTGTTGTTCTCGGACCAGCGCAGGGCGTCGACCGGATTGCCGAAATCCGACACGTGCACGGCCGGACCGATGCCTTCGATCACGTGCCGCAGCATGGTACGGGCAGAGGGTTGATCGTCGACGATCAGTACGTTCACGACTCGCTCTCCTGCGAAGCCGGGCTCCCCGCCCGCTCCGCTGCCTCCACCCGGTCATCCGGATCAGGAGGCTAGCACAAGCTCAAGCGGGCAAGGTAACGACGGCGCGCACATGTGTACAGCGCATCGCTTGCAACCTCGTGCAGGGGATCGCGGAGGGGCTGCCGGGGAGGGTTTCAGCCCTGCGGGCGCATGTACGGGAACAGCAGCACGTCGCGGATCGAGTCGGCGCCGGTCAGCAGCATGACGAGGCGATCGATGCCGATGCCGAGACCGCCGGTCGGCGGCAGCCCGACCTCGAGCGCATGGATGTAGTCGGCGTCGAAATGCATGGCTTCGTCGTCCCCGCCCTGCTTCGCATCCACCTGGGCGCGGAAGCGCGCCGCCTGGTCCTCCGGATCGTTGAGTTCGGAGAAGCCGTTGGCGAGTTCCTTGCCGTTGATGAAGAGCTCGAAGCGGTCGGTATATCCCGGATCGTCGTCCTTGGCGCGCGCCAGCGGCGACACCTCGACCGGATGGTCGGTGATGAAGGTCGGCTGCACGAGGCTGCGCTCGACCGTCGACTCGAACACCTCGAGCAGGAGCTTGCCCCAGCCCCACGAAGGCTTGAAGCGGATGCCGAGGCTCGTGCAATGCCGCTGCAGGGCTTCGCGATCGGTGCAGTCGGCGACCGACAACTGCGGATTGTGGTGGCGGACCGCTTCATCCATGCGCCAGCGGCGGAAGGCCGGACCGAGATCGATGTCGGCGCCTTCCCAGACAATCTGCGTGGTGCCGAGCACCTGCCCGGCGGCATCGCGGATGAGGTTTTCGGTGAGGTCCATGATCTCGTTGTAGGTGGCGTAGGCCTCGTACAGCTCGAGCATGGTGAATTCGGGATTGTGGCGGGTCGAAACGCCCTCGTTGCGGAAGTTCCGGTTGATCTCGTAGACGCGCTCGAGTCCGCCGACCACCAGTCGCTTGAGGTACAGCTCGGGAGCGACGCGCAGGTAGAGCTCGAGATCGAGCGCGTTGTGATGGGTGACGAAGGGGCGCGCGGTCGCTCCGCCGGGGATGTAATGCATCATCGGCGTCTCCACTTCGAGGAAACGCCGCGCATCGAGCCACGAGCGGATTGCACGGATGATCTTCGAGCGCTTGACGAAGACCTCGCGCGCCTCCGGCGTGACGATCAGGTCGACATAGCGCTGGCGGTAGCGCTGTTCGACATCGGCCAGGCCGTGCCACTTGTCCGGCAGCGGACGCAGCGACTTGACGAGCAGGCGCAGCGTGACGGCACGAATCGACAGTTCTCCGGTGCGCGTGCGCGTCAGCGTGCCTTCCACGGCGACGATGTCGCCGACATCCCAGCCCTTGAAGGCCTCGTAGGCATCACCCAGCAGGCTGCCCTGCAGGAACAGCTGGATGCGCCCCGATTCGTCCTGGATCTGGGCGAAACTGGCCTTGCCCATCACCCGCTTGGCGACCAGGCGTCCGGCCGCACGGACCTCGCGACCGCTGGCCTCGAGGGCTTCGGCGGTCCAGCGTTCGGCATCGGCGAATTCCGCCTGCAGGTCGCCGGCCCAGGTTTCGCGGCGGAAATCGTTGGGGAACGCCTGACCCTGCCGGCGCAGGGCCGACAGCTTGGCGCGCCGCTCGACGACGAGGCTGTTCTCGTCGGGCGTCGCCGCCGGGGTGTTGTGCGCTACCTGCGCGGCCGCTTCCGCTCCGGACTTGCCGTTGTTCATCATCTGCCTCCCGCCTGCACCGCAATCCCCCGCCATGGCCGGGCCGCGACACCGTCGGCCACCGCTGCGCACGCATGCCGTTGCCGTTGGCGCCTTCCCGCGGCCGTTGCCCCCGCCGTCACGCGTCGACGCGCCGCGCCCCGGCCTCGAGGCCGGCCTTGAGGCTGGCCTCGATGAACTCGTCAATGTCGCCGTCGAGCACCTTTTGCGTGTCGCTACGCTCGATGCCGGTGCGCAGGTCCTTGATGCGCGACTGGTCGAGCACGTAGTTGCGGATCTGGCTGCCCCAGCCGATGTCCGACTTGCTCGCCTCCAGCGCATCCTTCTCGGCATTGCGCTTCTGGATCTCGATCTCGTACAGCTTGGCGCGCAGCATCTTCATCGCGCGATCGCGGTTGGCGTGCTGCGAGCGCTCGGTCTGGCAGGCGACGACCACGCCACTCGGAACATGGGTGATGCGCACGGCCGATTCGGTCTTGTTGACGTGCTGGCCACCGGCACCGGAGGAACGGTAGACGTCCGTCTTGAGGTCGGCCGGGTTGATGTCGATGTCGATGTCGTCGTCGACTTCCGGCGAGACGAACACCGAGGTGAAACTCGTGTGGCGCCGGTTGTCCGAGTCGAACGGCGACTTGCGCACGAGGCGGTGCACGCCGATCTCGGTCTTCAGCCAGCCGTAGGCGTAGTCACCCTCGACGCGGAAGGTGGCGCTCTTGATGCCGGCGACTTCCCCTGCCGATGCCTCCAGCAGTTCGGTCTTCCAGCCGCGGGTCTCGGCCCAGCGCAGGTACATGCGCAAGAGCATTTCGGCCCAGTCCTGCGCCTCGGTGCCGCCGGCCCCGGCCTGGATGTCGACGAAGGCATTCGCGCCATCCATCTTGCCGGAGAACATCCTGCGGAACTCCAGCTGCTCGACGTCGCGCGCGTACTTCTCCACGTCCTCGGCCACCGCTTCGGCGGTCGACGAGTCGTCCTCCATCTCGGCGAGATCGAGCAGTTCGGCCGCACCGGCCAGGCCCTCGCCGAGCGTGCGGATGCCGTTAACGACCTTCTCGAGCGAGGCGCGCTCGCGGCCGAGGCCCTGGGCGCGCTCGGCATCGTTCCAGACATCGGGAGCCTCGAGCTCCCGGTTCACTTCCTCGAGGCGTTCGACCTTGACGTCGTAGTCAAAGATACCCCCTGAGCGAATCCAGCCGTTCGCGGAGATCGGCGATGCGCTGGCGGACGGGATTGAGTTCCATGATGTTCCGTGCGTGATGGATGAACGGCCGCGGATGATACCAGCTTGCCGCAGTGCACCAGCGGCTTCGCCGCGGGTTTTCGCGCTCATTCGCAGGCCGGAACGGATCCCCTTCCCTCGTCGGAACCGACCCGTTCGCGCAACTGGCTGCGGTGGCGGCGACTGCACGGCAGCACGCTGCCATCGATCAGGTGCAGGCGCGCCTCGCCGGCTTCGAGCGGCTCGATGGAGGCAATGCGGTCGAGATTGACGATGTAGCTGCGATGCACGCGGGCGAAGCGGCGCGGATCCAGGCGCGCCTCGATGCCGGCGATCGTGCTGCGCAGTGGATAGGCCCTGCCCTTCACGTGCAGGTTGACGTAGTTGCCCGCCGCCTGCAGCCAGTCGATGTCGGCGGCCAGCACGAGGAACTCGCGACCGAGCTTGCGCACGAGGAAACGTTCCGGATGATCCGGCGGCTCCAGGGACGGGGCCTCGTCGGCGGTTCCGAGCAGGCTCGCCTCGCCCTGCAGGCGGCGCAGGAAAAGGCGGTAGGCCTCCACCACCAGCAGGACCGCGGCGTAGGAACGCAGATCCTTGAGGTATTCGTAACCGAGCGTCGCCGGCCACGACCCGATCGAGTAGACCTCGCCCTGGCTCGCGTAGGCAAGCTTGCGCAGGGCCATCATGCCGCCGACATGCAGCAGGCAAACGACGACGGTGGCGAAGAGGTGCCATGGCAGGTTCGTCCGCCAGGTCTCGCGATGGAGCGGAAAACGCCGCGAGAAGGCCGCGATGGCCGGAATCAGCCCGAGCCACAGGAGGCTGCTGCTGATCTCCCACAAGGCCGGCTTCCACGGGGCCAGATCGAGCCCGGCGCGCACCACGTCGGTCTGCGCGACGATCACGTTGATGATCGTGTTGAGCACGGTGAAGCCGAGCCAGAAGCCGACCTCGAACGTGCGTCGCCATGGCTGGTAGCGCTCGAAGGCGCCGACGGGAGCAGTCATGCCACCGATTCTAGCCCGCCGTTCGTCACTGCCTGCCGCTGATTCGTCCCGCCCGCCCGGCGGATCGTCACCCGGCGCTGGCCATGGCTCCGCGCGGCGCCGAAGCTGGCGCCCGTCCCTGCCGATGGAGTTCCGACCATGCAACGCCGCCACGATCTCGACTGGGTCCGGGTTCTCGCCTTCTGCCTGCTCGTCGCCTACCACGTCGGCATGTATTACGTGAGCTGGGAGTGGCACGTGAACACCGCCCGGCCGAGCCACGCGCTCGAACCCTTCATGGTTCTGAGCGCGCCGTGGCGGCTCGGCCTGCTGTTCCTCGTTTCCGGCGCCGCCACCGCCTTCCTGCTCGGCAAGGGCGAGCACGGCTTCCTGCGCCGGCGCTCGTGGCGGCTGCTGCTGCCGCTGCTGGTCGGAATGCTGGTGGTGGTGCCGCCGCAGTCCTACTGCGAGGTGCTCGAGAAACTGCCCGGCGGCTACTCCGAGGGCTATCTTGCCTTCTGGCTGCGCTACCTCCGGGCCGACCCGGGCTTCTGCCGCGACGGCGAGTGCCTGGTGCTGCCGACCTGAAACCACCTGTGGTTCGTCGCCTACCTGTGGTTCTACACGTTCGTGCTCTGGCTGGGGCTGCGCCTCGCGCCCAAGGCGAGTGCGCGCATTCTCGAAGCGATCCGGCAGGCGTTGCGCGGGCGCGGCTTGCTGGTCTGGCCGGTGCTGTTCCTCGCCCTCGCCCGCCTCGGCCTGTTCCCGCTGTTCGACTCGACCCATGCCCTGGTCGACGACTGGTACAACCATGTCCAGTACATGGCCCTGTTCGTGGCCGGCTTCGCCATCGCCCGCGCGGACGCGGCGTGGGACGCGATCGAGGCGTCGCGCCATGTGGCGAGCGCGATCGCCCTCGCCTGCGGCGTCTTCATCGGGGCCTATTTCCACATCCACGCCGACGGTGCGCCACCGCCAACGGCGCTGCTGTGGACCCAGCGCCTGATCTGGGCGGTCATGCAGTGGAGCGTCATCGTCGCCATGCTCGGCCATGCGCGGCACTGGTCACCGGTCGACAGCCCGCTGTTGCGCTACCTGTCCGCGGCGGTGTTCCCGGTCTACATCCTCCACCAGACGATCATCGTCGTGCTGGCCCACCACCTCAAGCCGCTCGCCCTCGCGCCGGTGCTCGAAGGGCCGTTGCTGGTCGTTGCCACGTTCGCCCTCAGCTTCGCCGGCGTCGAGCTGATCCGCCGCACGCCCTTCCTGCGACCGCTGTTCGGCATGGCCGGCCGGCGCGCCGGCGCAGCCGGGCACATTGCCCGCGATCCGGCCTGACGCACCACGCCGGCAAACCGCCTTGCGGCCGGATCCCCGCCGGGCACGTGCCCGCGGGGACCGGACCGCACGCTCAGCCCGCGGGTGTCGCCGCCGGGGTGAGCTTGAGCAGCCAGCCGGAACCCGAGCGCGTGCCGTCCTCGAGCAACCAGAGCGCGCCGTCGGGGCCCTGCTCGACCTCGCGGATGCGCCGCTTCATGTCGAAGCGCCCGGCTTCGCTGGCGCGCTCGCCGTCGAAGGCGATGCGCACCAGCGCCATCGACGACATGCCGCCGATGAAGGCATTGCCTTTCCAGGCGGGGAACAGGTCGCCGTCATAGATCGCCAGCCCCGCCGGCGAGATCACCGGCGTCCAGCTGATCACCGGAGCCCGCAGGTCCGGCCGCGTGGCGTGGTCGGGTATCGGCGTGTCGTCGTAGTGGTTGCCGTCGGAAACGAGCGGATACCCGTAGTTGCCGCCCTTGACGATCAGGTTGAGCTCGTCGCCGCCCTTCGGGCCCATTTCATGTGCCCACAGGCGGCCGTCCGCATCGAAGGCGAGTCCGAGGATGTTGCGGTGGCCGAGGCTCCAGATCTGCGCCGCCACGCCGCCGCGCTCGGCAAACGGATTGCCGTCGGCGGGCGTGCCGTCGTCGTTGAGGCGGACGATCTTGCCGAGGTTGGTGTCGAGATCCTGGGCCGGATCGAACTCCTTGCGTTCGCTGGAACTGATCCACAGCTTGCCCTCGCGGTCGAAGGCGATGCGGTAGCCGAAATGGCCGTCGCCGCTCTTCTTCGGGGTCTGCCGCCAGATCACCTCGAGGTTTTCCAGCGTGCCGCCACCGGCATCGTCGAGGGCGAGCCGGGCGCGCGCGACCGCGGCCCCCATCAAGCCGTCATCGGCACCTTCGACGAAGCTGAGGTAGACGAGGCCGTTGCCGGCGTATTGCGGATGCAGGACGACATCACCCAGGCCGCCCTGGGCCACATGGCGCACCGCCGGCACGCCACCGATGCTGTGGACCTGATTCTTGTCGACGTCGTACAGGTGCAGGGTGCCGGCCATCTCGGTCACCAGCAGGCGGCCGTCGGGCAGGAACGTCATCGCCCACGGCGAGTTGAATCTGCTGACCTCGGTGACGGTGAACGGCAATGCCGGTTCGACATTCGCGGCGGCCGGCGCTTCCTGCGCAACCGGCGCAGCAGGGGTTGACGGGTCGGCGGCCGGCGCAGGCGTGCCGGAATCGCCTGCACGGCCGCAGGCGGACAGCAGGATCGCCGCGATGGTGGCGGCCAGCAGGTGGCGATACGGGTTCATGATCGATCCTTCCGGGCGGGGTGGATGGCAAGCATAGCGCCAGCCGGGAGCAGGCAGATGACGGGGTGCCAGGCGCCGTTCCGGCCGGAGTCAGGGGCAAAGGTGGCGCAGCACGAGTTGCACGCGTTCGCGGCCGTTCCACTGGTTGATGTCGAGCTGGTAGGCGGCACGGAAGCGCTTCGGCGGCGCCGACCCGGCGTCGGCGTTGAACAGGATCGCCTCGATCGTGCCGGCCTGACCCGGCATGCGCAGGTCCAGACGCCAGTGACGGCCGCCGACCACGCGCCACGAATCCAGCTCGAAGTCGTTGTCGAACAGCGGCTCGGGGAAGCCCTGCCCCCACGGACCGGCCGTGCGCAACTGGCGGGCCAACTCGAGACCGATATCGCCGGCCTCGAGTTCGCCATCACTGAGCAGGACCGGATCGAACAGCTCGCGCGCGCTGCGTGCACGCACCACCGCATCGAACTCCGCGGCGAAGCGGGCCACATCCGCGCGGCCGAGGCTGAGACCGGCGGCCATGGCGTGCCCGCCGAAACGGCGGATCAGGCCCGGACAGCGGGCATCGACCTCGGCGAGCAGGTCGCGCACATGGATGCCGCGGATCGAGCGCGCCGAGCCGCGCACCTCGTCGCTGCCATCACCGGCCGGTGCACAGGCGATCACCGGACGATGCAGGCGCTCCTTCAGTTTCGAGGCCACCAGCCCGACCACGCCGGCATGCCAGTCGTCTTCGAACAGGGTGACCCCGAACGGCAGTGCCTCGCCGCCGTGGCGTTCGATCCATCCGGCGATGGCGGCCTCGCCCTGCTCGACCATCGTCGCCTGCAGGTCGCGGCGCTCGGCATTGATCGCCGACAGGCGGCCGGCCAGCTCGCGCGCCTCTCCGGCATCGTCGCTGAGCAGGCAGGCGATCCCGAGCGCCATGTCGTCGAGGCGTCCGGCCGCGTTGATGCGCGGGCCGACCACGTAGCCGAGATCGGCGGCGACCACCTCGGCCGGATCGCGACCCGCCACCTCGAGCAGGGCCAGCACGCCGGCACAGGCGCGCCGTGCACGGATCCGCCGCAGTCCGGCCTCGACCAGCACGCGGTTGTTGAAATCGAGCGGAACGAGGTCGGCGACCGTGCCGAGCGCGACCAGATCCAGCAGTGCGGAAAGGTCGGGTTCGGCGCCGGCAGCGAACGCGGCACGCGCGCGCAGGCGTGCACGCAGGGCGACGAGCAGGCAGAACACCACGCCGACGCCGCACAGGTGGCGCAGCGGCGATGGTCCGGCCGCGGGTGTTTGCGCACCACCGGAAACGGGGGCCAGCAGCGGATTGACGATCGCCTGGGCCGGCGGCAACGTCGCCGCCGGCAGGTGATGGTCGGTGATCAGCACATCGATGCCGCGCTCGCGGGCCGCGGCGACACCGGCATGGCTGGCGATGCCGTTGTCGACGGTGACGATGAGGTCGGGCGCCGGCTCCAGCGAGGCGACCAGCGCCGGCCCGAGGCCGTAGCCATGCAGCAGGCGATTCGGCACCCGGAAATCGACCCGTCTGGCACCCAGCATGCGCAGGCCGCGCACGGCGACGGCCGTGCCGGTGGCACCGTCGCAATCGAAGTCGCCGACCACGGTGATGTGGCGCTCGCGCAGGATCGCATCCTCGAGCAGATCGCAGGCCGTCCCGATGTTCTGCAGCAGATCCGGCGCGGCGAGCGCGCCGAGCCGGTGCTCGATCTCGCGCGGGTCGGTGATGCCGCGCTGGGCATAGACCCGGCGCAGTACCGGATGTACATGGACGGGCCAGCCGGGCCCTTCGGCAGCACCTTCGCGGCGACGGATGTCGAACGCCTTCATGCCGGCGTCCGCGTCACGCGCCGCCAGAAGCGCCAGCGGTGCGCGGCACGCACCCCGACACGCTCGCCGCAAGCGAACGCCAGTTCGATGCGTTCGATGCGTCCATCCCGCAACGCGGCGTCGGCCGATGCGAGCCAGTGCGACTCCAGCGTCGCATCGCGGCAGTTGCCGAGATCGACGAGGCGGTCAGGATTCCCGCGCGTCGCCAGCAGGTCGACGAAGGCCGACGGGGCTGGATCGAGGCAGCGCGCACCGGCGAGGCCGGCGAGCGTGCGCAATGCGGGGTCGGCCGTGAGGACTTCCGCACAGCGTGAGTGAACGCGTGCCGGCAGGCTCCCGCCACCCCAGAACCACAGGCTGTTGACCGTGACCGCGCCGCGACGTTCGCGTTCGGCATTGACGGGATGGTGATGCAGCAACACTTGGGCTTCATTGAACAGCATGCGCCAGCGTCGGCCGGCGGCACCGGCCGGCAGGTGCAGCTTGAGATCATCGCCGATCACCTCGTCGGGATCGCCGCCGTCGGGCAATGCCGTGGCGCCCGATGCACAGCGCAGGTACCAGCGTTCCGGCGTCGGCGCGTCGAACCCGAACCCGGCGTCACCGAACAGCGGCTTGAGATCGGCTGCGATGCGCGCGGTTTCCGCGGCGTCGAGGCCGAGCGCACCGCAGGCCAGCATGCGCGCGGTGATCATGTCGGCCCGCACGTGCGCCGGATCGGCTCGCAGCCAGTGCGCCTCCGCCGCATCGCCGGCATCGGCCTGGCGGGTCAGCGCGGCCACCGGCCAGCGGCTGCCGGGCCAGTCGAACACCTCTCGCCACATCGCGGCGATGCCGGAAGGCGCGCCGGCCCCGGCATCGCCGCGGGCGATCCAGCGTTCCAGCAGCTGTCCGTGCATGCCGCGGATCGCGCGGCAACGCGCCAATGACGGCAGGAAGAAGACCAGCGCGGCCACGATGCGCGCCGCGCTCAGCCTTCGTAACGGACGGAGAGGATCTCGTAGCTGCGCGAACCGTTCGGCGCGGTGAACTCGAAGACGTCGCCGACGTTCTTGCCGATCAGTGCACGCGCGAACGGCGAAGACACCGAGATCAGGCGCTGCTTGATGTCGGCCTCGAGGTCGCCGACGATCTGGTAGGTGACCTCCTCGCCGCTGTTCTCGTCGGCGAGTTCGACGGTGGCGCCGAACACCACCCGCGAGCCGGCATTGAGCCGGGAGACATCGATGACATCCGCGTGGCTGAGGGCGGATTCGAGTTCCTTGATGCGGCCTTCGGTGAAGCCCTGCATTTCGCGGGCAGCGTGGTATTCGGCGTTCTCCTTGAGATCGCCGTGGGCGCGTGCCTCGGCAATCGCGGCAATGATGCGCGGGCGCTCGACGCTCTTCAGGCGCTCCAGCTCGACGCGCAGGCGCTCGGCGCCCTGGAGGGTCATCGGTGCTCGACTCATGCGGTCAGTTCCCTGTGCAGTTCCTGCAGGCTGTGCACGCTGCCGCTGTCACGGAAGTCGAGCGAGTGCAGCAGTGCCCTGGCGCCGGAGATGGTAGTCGAATAGGTGACGCGTTGCTGCAGGGCCTGGCGGCGGATCGAGAACGAATCGGCGATCGCCTGCTTGCCTTCGGTGGTGTTGACGATGAACGAGACCTCACGGTTCTTGATCAGGTCGACGATGTGCGGCCTCCCTTCGAGCACCTTGTTGATGCGCTCGCAGGCGACGCCGTGCTCGCTGAGGTAGGAGCAGGTGCCGCTGGTGGCGACCAGACCGAAGCCGCGCGCGATGAGATTCCTGGCAATCGGGACCAGGCGTTCCTTGTCGGAGTCGCGCACCGACAGGAACGCCTTGCCGACGCCGGGTGCGGCGATCCCGGCCGCCTCGTGGGCGCGGGCGAAGGCGGCGCCGAAACTGCGTCCGACGCCCATCACTTCCCCGGTCGAACGCATTTCCGGCCCGAGGATCGGATCGACGTTCTGGAACTTGAGGAACGGGAAGATGGCTTCCTTGACCGAGTAGTAGTCCGGCACCAGTTCGCGCGTCGCGCCCTGGTCGGCGAGGCTGCGCCCGACCATGCAGCGCGCAGCGATCTTGGCCAGCGGCACCCCGGTCGCCTTCGACACGAAGGGCACCGTGCGCGAGGCGCGCGGATTGACCTCGAGCACGTAGATGGTCCCGCCCTGGACGGCGAACTGGGTGTTCATCAGGCCGACCACGCGCAGCTCGCGGGCCATCCGCGCGACCTGGTCGCGCAGGCGCGCCTGCAGTTCCGCGGACAGCGAGTACGGCGGCAGCGAGCACGAGGAGTCGCCGGAGTGCACGCCGGCCTCCTCGATGTGCTCCATGACGCCGCCGATCAGCACGTTGCCATCGGCATCGGCGACCACATCGACATCGATCTCGGTGGCGTGGTCGAGGAAACGGTCGAGCAGCACCGGCGAATCGTTCGACACGCGTACCGCATCGCGGATGTAGCGCGCGAGGTCGGCGTCGTCGTGGACCACTTCCATCGCCCGGCCGCCGAGCACGTAACTCGGCCGCACGACCAGCGGATAGCCGATTTCGCGAGCCAGGGCGATCGCCTCGTCGGCATTGCGCGCGGTGCGGTTCGGCGGCTGTTCGAGACCGAGGCGCACGATCATCTGCTGGAAGCGCTCGCGGTCCTCGGCCAGGTCGATCGAATCGGGCGTGGTGCCGATGATCGGCGCACCGGCCGCTTCCAGCGCGCGGGCGAGCTTGAGCGGTGTCTGCCCGCCGTACTGCACGATCACGCCGGCAGGCTTCTCCCGATCGATGATCTCGAGCACGTCTTCCAGTGTCAGCGGCTCGAAATAGAGGCGGTCGGAGGTGTCGTAGTCGGTGGAGACGGTCTCCGGATTGCAGTTGACCATGATCGTTTCATAGCCGTCCTCGCGCAGGGCGAGCGCGGCATGCACGCAGCAGTAGTCGAACTCGATGCCCTGACCGATGCGGTTGGGCCCGCCGCCGAGCACCATGATCTTCTCGCGCGTGCTC
Source organism: uncultured Dokdonella sp. (assembly GCA_934526015.1). Classification (GTDB taxonomy): domain Bacteria; phylum Pseudomonadota; class Gammaproteobacteria; order Xanthomonadales; family Rhodanobacteraceae; genus Dokdonella. Next base: position 128,977 of record CAKSZY010000001.1, on the reverse strand, counting down.
GGCGCGGCCTCGCACTCCTCCTCGTAGGTGGAGTAGAGGTAGGCGGTGGTGGTGGCGAACTCGGCCGCACAGGAATCGACGCGCTTGTACACCGGGCGCACGTTGAAGGCGCGGCGCAGGTGGCGCACGGCGTGCTCGTCGGTGCCGAGCAGTTCGGCCAGGCGCGAATCGGAAAAGCCCTTGCGCTTGAGCGCACGCAGGCGCCCTGCATCGATGGCGGGCAGTCCCTGCGCGCGGATCACCGCCTCGGTGGCGACCAGGTCCTCGATCTGGACGAGGAACCAGGGATCGACATGGGTCAGCTCGAACACCTCGTCGCGGGCGAGTCCGGCGCGGAAGGCGTCGCCGATCCAGAAAATGCGGTCGGGACCGGGTTCGCGCAGTTCGCGCTTGAGCAGGGCGAGCCCTTCCTCGCTGGCGAGGTCGGGATGGATCGGGCTGAGGCCGTTCTTGCCGGTCTCGAGTCCGCGCAACGCCTTCTGCAGCGATTCCTGGAAGGTACGGCCGATCGCCATCACCTCGCCGACCGACTTCATCTGCGTGCTGAGGCGCGCATCGGCCATCGGGAACTTCTCGAAGGCAAAGCGCGGGATCTTGGTCACCACGTAGTCGATCGCCGGCTCGAACGACGCCGGGGTGAGGCCACCGGTGATCTCGTTGCGCAGTTCGTCGAGGGTGTAGCCGACCGCGAGCTTGGCGGCGACCTTGGCGATCGGGAAGCCGGTCGCCTTCGAGGCCAGCGCCGAGGATCGCGACACGCGCGGGTTCATCTCGATGACGACGACGCGGCCGTTGTCGGCGTTGATGCCGAACTGCACGTTGGAACCGCCGGTATCGACGCCGATCTTGCGCAGCACGGCGATCGAAGCATCGCGCAGGCGCTGGTATTCACGGTCGGTCAGGGTTTGTGCGGGCGCCACGGTGATCGAGTCGCCGGTATGCACGCCCATCGGATCGAGGTTCTCGATCGAGCAGACGATGATGCAGTTGTCCGCGCTGTCGCGGACGACCTCCATCTCGAACTCCTTCCAGCCGAGCACGGATTCCTCGACCAGCACCTCGTGGACCGGCGAGAGGTCGAGCCCGCGCTTGACGATTTCCTCGAACTCCTCGCGGTTGTAGGCGATGCCGCCGCCCGAGCCGCCGAGGGTGAAACTCGGCCGGATGATGGTCGGATAGCCGACCCGCGCCTGCGCCTCGAGCGCCTGTTCGAAGCTGCGCACGACTTCGGCCTTCGGACACTCGAGGCCGATCTCGCCCATGGCGACGCGGAACAGTTCGCGGTCCTCGGCCATGCGGATCGCTTCGCGCGAGGCGCCGATCAGCTCGACGCCGTACTTTTCCAGCACGCCGCGGTCGGCGAGGTCGAGCGCGCAGTTGAGCGCGGTCTGTCCGCCCATGGTCGGCAACAGCGCGTCGGGGCGTTCCTTGGCGATGATCTTCTCGACCGTGGCCGCATTGATCGGCTCGATGTAGACCGCGTCCGCCGTGTCGGGGTCGGTCATGATCGTCGCCGGATTCGAATTGACGAGGACGACCCGATAGCCTTCCTCGCGCAGCGCCTTGCAGGCCTGGGCGCCGGAATAGTCGAACTCGCAGGCCTGACCGATGACGATCGGGCCGGCGCCGATGATGAGGATGCAGCGGAGATCAGTTCTTCTGGGCACCGGCGTTCGTTTCCTGCTGGAACGTGTCGTTGGGGAACAGCGGATCGGCGGCCTTGATGGTGACGAAGGCCTTGCGCACGGTATTGCGCGGCAAGGTCAGGTCGATCGAACCCGATTCGGGCCCGAGCCGCACGGTGACGTTGACGTTGGTGAACTTGACCAGGGTGCCCGAACGCACGGTGCCATTGGTCGTGTGCACGACGATGTGCTCGCCGACGTGCCGTTCGAGCGCGCCGTACTCGATCTCGCGCTGGTTGCCGGGTGCCTGCGCAGTGGCCGGCGTGACCGGGGTGACCGCTGCGGCCATCGCGGGGAACGCCATGCCGAGGAGGAGAAGCAGGAGCAGTGCGGGAATCTTCATGTGCGTCATGTCTTTCACGCCGCGGCGGCCGCGCGCGCCTCCATGAGTTGGATGAATCGGTCGAACAGCGGTGCCACGTCGTGCGGACCGGGGCTGGCTTCCGGGTGGCCCTGGAAACCGAAGGCGGGCGCATCGACGAATTCGATGCCCTGCAGCGACCCGTCGAACAACGAGCGATGGGTCGCCCGCAGGGTGGCCGGAAGGCTCGACTCGTCGACCGCGAATCCGTGGTTCTGGCTGGAGATCATCACCCGCCCGCTGGCGATGTCGATCACCGGATGGTTGGCGCCATGGTGGCCGAACTTCATCTTCAGCGTGCGTGCGCCGGCGGCAAGCCCGAGCAACTGGTGACCGAGGCAGATGCCGAAGGTCGGCAGGCGTGCACGCAGGAACTCGCGGATGGCCGCGATCGCGTAATCGCACGGCTGCGGATCGCCGGGGCCGTTGGAAAGGAACACGCCGTCGGGCGCCAGCGCGAACACCTCGCTGGCCGGCGTCTGCGCCGGCAGCACGGTGATCCGGCAGCCGCGATCGGCCAGGATGCGCAGGATGTTGCGCTTGACGCCGAAGTCGTAGGCGACCACGTGGAAGCGGCTGCCGCCGGGTCGCGCGGCATTGCGGTCGAGGTCGAAGCCGCCCTCGGTCCAGGCATGGCGTTCCGCGGTCGAAACCACCTTCGCGAGATCCATGCCGGCCAGGCCGGGAAACGCGCGCGCGGCGGCCAGCGCCGCATCGGCGGACGCGCCTTCGCCGGCGACGATGCAGCCCGACTGCGCGCCGGTGTCGCGCAGGATGCGCGTGAGGCGGCGGGTGTCGATGTCGGCGATGGCGACCCTGCCATGCTGCTTCAGGTAGTCGTCGAGCGCGATCTCGCTGCGCCAGTTGCTGGCCAGCAGCGGCAGGTCGCGGATCACGAGGCCGGCGGCGTGCACGCGATCGGATTCGGCATCGGCGGCATTGCAGCCGGTATTGCCGACGTGCGGATAGGTCAGGGTGACGATCTGGCGGGCATACGAGGGATCGGTGAGGATCTCCTGGTAGCCGGTCATCGCCGTGTTGAACACGACTTCGCCGGTCGTGCTGCCGGCCGCACCGATCGAGCGGCCTTCGAACAGGCTGCCGTCGGCGAGTGCGAGCAGGGCTGGGATGGTCATGCGTTCGCCTGGGTCGGGGCCCTCGCCGGATGTTCCTGCCATGCAGGTGCGACGATACCCGCGGTCCGGCAGCAGCCAGTCCGCGGAGGGCGTGAATGGGGGGTCAAGGCGAGCGGGAATGATAGGTAACGAGCGCCCTGCTGTCCACCGCGCGACGGGCGTCTGCGGCGATTCATTCAGGGAGCGCGGCCCACCCTGCAGCGCCGGCTGCAGCCGGTGCTATGCCGATGTCCGGCACCGCTGAGGCCCCGCATTCGCCGTGCCGGTCCGCTTGCGTCCGGGCAACCGCCGCCGCCGGGACTTGCCTCCAGGCGGGACCGGCTAGAATCGCCCCCTCTCCGGCCTGATCGCCACGCATGGGCTTCCTCGACACCGACGCACTCCAGGCCACCGCCGATGTCCGCCGCGAACCGTTTGCGTTCCTGGTGGCTCGCGGCGTGCTGCCCGAGATGGCGCGTGCCGCGCTCGACAGCGATTTTCCCCGCTATCCGAATGCCGGCTTTTTCCCGCATGAGTCGCGCGACTGCGGCGCCGCGGTCAATGCGCTGGTCGACGAATTGACGGAGCCGGCATTCGCCGAGTGGATCGGCGCGCAGCTCGGCATCGCGGGCCTCGGCCGGCGCCCGAGCCTGGTGACGATCTGCCGCTCCTTGAACCGGCGCCACGGCACGATCCACACCGACAGCCGATCGAAGATCGCCACCGCCCTGCTCTACCTCAACGCCGACTGGCCCGACACCAGCGAAGGCTGCCTTCGTTTCCTCGCCCGCGAGGACAGCATTGATGATCTCGTCGCCCCCGAGGTGCGTCCGCTGTACGGGAATTTCGTCGTGTTCGGCCGCGCCGACAACTCCTTTCACGGCCATCTTCCGTATGAGGGGGAACGCAGGGTCATCCAGGTGGCCTGGTTGACCAGCGAGGAAGAAAAGCTGCGCAAGACGAAACGCGGACGCCTGTCGCGCTGGTTCAAGCGCCTGTTCGGCGGCATCGATCGCCGCCTCGGAGCCGGTCGCAAGGACGACGCGGCCCATCTCGACTGACCGACGGAGAACGACCCATGTCCGTGTCGAATGCATCCCGTGCCGCGACGCTGTTGCTGGCGCCCCTGTTGCTGGTCGCCGGTGCCGCGATGGCCCGCCAGGGCGAACGTCCGCTCCTTCTCGATCCCGCTCGTGCGGACGCGCGGATCGAGCGGATCGTCCTGCCCGGCATCGACGCCGCGGCGCTGCGCCGCAGCCACGATTTCGTGGAGAAATCCGCCCTCCCGGCGGTGATCGACAAACGCCTGGCGATCTCGACCGGCCAGCCGACCCTGATCGACCCGCGCGTCGACGGTCGCTGGCAGCAACTCGACGACGGCCGCCAGCTCTGGCAGTTCGCGGTCGACGTCCCCGGAGCGACCGATCTCCATCTCGGCTTCGAACGCTACCGCCTGCCGGAAGGCGCACGGATGTGGGTGGTCGGTGCGACCGGGTATTACGAGGGACCCTATGACGCCCAGGATGGCGAGCCACTGTGGCTGCCGATGATTCCCGGTGCCTCGGCGCACATCGAGCTGCAGTTGCCGCCGGGTGTCACGCCAGCCGATCTGGACCTCGTCCTCACCGAGGTCGGTGCCGGCTTCCGCGACCTGTTCGGCCTGGCCAAGCTGGCCGGACCGCAATCATCGGGAGCCTGCAACATCAATGTCGTCTGCCCGCTCGGCCAGCCGTATTCCGACGAGCAGCGCGCGCTCGCCTACTATGAGTTCCGCGGCGACAACGGCATCGGCTACATCTGCACCGGCACGATGTTGAACAGCGCCGCCACGACCCCGCGCGCCTACGTGCTGACCGCTGCGCACTGCATGTCGACGGCCAGCGAAGTGGCCAGCATGCGCGTCTACTGGAACTACCGCTCGGCGCAATGCTCGCCGACCAGCGGCTGGTCGCTGGCGCAGAACCAGACCGGCGCAAGCCTGCGCGCCACCCGGGCCGATGTCGACTTCAGCCTGGTCGAACTCAATGCCGCCCCGGACCCGGCCTGGCGCATCTTTTTCGCCGGCTGGGATGCCACCGGCATCGCCCCGGGTTCGAGCATCGGCCTGCATCATCCGCGCGGCGACGTGGCCAAGGTGACCGCCTCGAACATGGCCCCGCGCACCACCAACAACTGCATCGGCACCGGCGGCACCAGCTTCAACACGCACTGGCTGAGCGGCCCCTACCAGCAAGGCACCACCGAGGGCGGTTCTTCGGGTTCCGGCTTGTGGATTCCGGCCGGTGAAGGCGGCGGCACCGGCAAGCGCCTGATCGGCATGCTGTCCGGCGGAAACGCGGACTGCAGCACGGGCAACCCGACCCAACCCAACGGCGGCATCGACTGCTACGGCAAGATGTCGGCCGCATGGGACGGCAGCAGTGCCGGCACGCGCCTGCGCGACTGGCTCGATCCCGGCGCCACCGGTACCCGCAGCCTGGCCGGCCGCTTTCAGGACACGCCGTTCCATCCGATCCCGCCCGGCTTGCAGACCCGTCTCGCCGCCGATCGTCAGGCGCCGGCGATGCGCGCCAGCGGACGCGGTACCGGCCAGCACCCGATTCCCTTCGACCCCCGCACGCGAGTGGATTGAGTCCGCCGCCGGGCGGCAGGCTCAGAAGCCGAGCACGTCGCCCATCGCGTAACGGCCGGGAGCGCGGCCGGCGAGCCACGTCGCCGCCGCGAGTGCGCCGCGTGCGAAGACGTCACGATCGCTCGCGCGGTGGCCGAGTTCGAGACGCTCGCTTTCGCCGGCCAGCCAGACCGTGTGTTCGCCGACGATGTCGCCGGCCCGCAGGACCGCATAGCCGAGTTCGCCGTCCTTGCGCGGGCCCGTGCGGGCGGGATCGGCGTCTGCCAGGGGAGTCTGTCGGCCCTGCCGCGCCGCATCGCCGAGCAGCAGTGCGGTTCCGGACGGCGCATCGCGTTTCTGGCGGTGATGCGCCTCGACGATCTCGATGTCCCATTCACGCAGGCGCCCGGCGGCCTCGGCGACGAGGTGCGCGAGTACCGCAATGCCGAGGCTGAAGTTGGCGGCGAGCAGGACGGGCACCTGCCGCGAGGCCGCTTCGAGGGCGGCGAGTTGCGGTGCAGACAATCCGGTCGAGCCACTGGCGAAACCGATGCCGCGAGCGAGTGCGGCGGCGAGCGCGGCGTCGAAACCGGCCGGACCGGCGACATCGAGGACGACGTCGGCCGCGGTCGTGGCCGGCGGCGTGGCGGTGTAACGCAGCTGCGGCGCGTTGGCCGCCACCTGCCCTTGCTGCGCCGAGCCGTCGCGCACGACCGCGGCGGCGATGCTCGCGCGCTCGTTCGTCGCGGCGAGGCGCATGACCGCTTCGCCCATGCGGCCGGCAGCCCCGAACAGCAGGATGCGTGTCGTCGTCGCCATGCAGGTCTGGATCCGGTCGGGGCGGGAGCGCCTGCCCGCGAGCATCGACGCTGGCGCGCATGTGTGCAAGGGACGGGATGGCCGATCCATTTTGCCGGCGTCGAAGCGGGCGCGGCGGCCCTGCCTGCGCACCGGTGCAAGCGGGATCAGGAGGTCACGCGATCCCAGAACTGCTTGACCCCGTCGAGCCAGGAGCGGTTGCGCGGCGAATGGGTGTGGCCATCCTCGCCGGCGAAGGTCGCCTCGAAGCGCTCGAGCAAGTCGCGCTGCTCGCCGGTCAGCTTGACCGGCGTCTCGACGACGACGCGGCACATCAGGTCGCCCGTGCGCCCGCTGCGCACCGACTTCACGCCCTTGCCGCGCAGACGGAACAACTTGCCCGTCTGCGTCTCCGGCGGAATCGTGACCATGGCCTCGCCACCGAGCGTCGGCACGGCGAGTTCGGCCCCGAGCGCGGCCTGGCCATAGCGGATCGGCAGCTCGCAGTAGAGATCGTCGCCCTCGCGCACGAAGATCTCGTGTTCGCGCACGCGCACCTCGACGTAGAGGTCGCCCGGCACGGTGCCGGCCGGCCCCGCCTCGCCCTGCCCGGCCAGGCGGATGCGGTCGCCGGAATCGACGCCGGCGGGAATCTTCACCTGCAGGGTGCGTTCGTCGTGCACGCGTCCTTCGCCCTGGCAGGCCTTGCACGGGTTGGCGACCGTCTTGCCGCTGCCGGCGCAGTGCGGGCAGGTCTGCTGCACCGAGAAGATGCCGTTCTGCATGCGCACGCGGCCCTGGCCGCGGCAGGTCGAACAGGTCGAGGTCTTGCCGTCTTCGGAACCGCTGCCTTCGCAGCTGCCGCAGGCGACCAGGGTCGGCACCTCGATCTGCCGGTCGACGCCGAACACCGCTTCCTCGAGGTCGAGTTCGAGCAGGTAGCGCAAATCCGAGCCGCGCCGCGGACGGCCACCGCCGCGCGCGCCGCCCATGCCGAAGATGTCGCTGAAGATGTCGCCGAAGATGTCGCCAACGTCGCCGTTGAAGCCGCCGCCACCGCGCCCTCCCATGCCGTGCTCGAACGCCGCATGGCCGTGGCGGTCATACGCCGCCCGCTTCTGCGGATCGGTGAGGACTTCGTAGGCTTCCTTGGCCTCCTTGAACTTTTCCTGCGCGGCCGGATCGTCCGGACAGCGGTCGGGGTGGTACTTCATCGCCAGGCGACGGAACGACTTCTTCAGTTCACCGTCGTCGACGGTCCGCTCGACCGAGAGGACTTCGTAGTAGCAGCGCTTGGCCATGGAGGTGCCGGGATCTGGAGTTCGGGATTCGGATTACGCGGGAGCCGAAGGCGGACGGGTCACGGAGCGGCCGGCAGGGCGAAGCCGAAGCGTCGCCCTGCCGGATCAGCGGTCCGGGCTCACGAATCGCGGCCCTTGTCGTCCTTCACTTCCGTGAATTCGGCATCGACGACGTCGTCGGCCGCCGGGCCGCGCGACTGCGCGCCGGGATCGGCGCCACCCGCGGCACCCGCGGACGCCGCCGCGTACAGGGACTGGGCGACTTCCTCGACGCGGGTGATCCTGGCCTCGATCTGCGCCTTGTCGTCCCCCTTCATGGCCTTGTCGAGTTCGGACAGGGCCTCCTCGATCGCGCCGAGCTGCTCGCCCGGCACCTTGCCGCCGTGTTCCTTGAGCGCGCCACGCGTGGCATGCACGAGCTGGTCGGCCTTGTTGCGCGTGGTGACGAGCTCCTGGAAGCGCTTGTCTTCCTCGCGGTTGGCCTCGGCATCGGACACCATGCGCTGGATCTCGTCGTCCGACAGGCCGGAACCGGCCTTGATCTCGATGCGCTGTTCCTTGCCGGTCTTCTTGTCCTTGGCCGACACGTGCAGGATGCCGTTGGCATCGATGTCGAAGGTCACCTCGACCTGCGGCATGCCGCGCGGCGCCGGTTCGATGCCGGCAAGGTCGAACTTCGCCAGCGACTTGTTGAAGCGCGCCTGTTCGCGCTCGCCCTGCAGCACGTGCACGGTGACCGCGTTCTGGTTGTCTTCCGCGGTCGAGAACACCTGGGTGTTCTTGGTCGGAATGGTGGTGTTCTTCTCGATCAGCTTGGTGAACACGCCACCCAGCGTCTCGATGCCGAGCGACAGCGGGGTGACGTCGAGCAGGAGCACGTCCTTGACCGTGCCGGAAAGCACGCCGCCCTGCACGGCCGCACCGATCGCCACCGCCTCGTCGGGGTTGACGTCCTTGCGCGGTTCCTTGCCGAAGAAGTCCTTGACCGCTTCCTGCACCTTCGGCATGCGCGTCTGGCCGCCGACCAGGATCACTTCGGAAATGTCGGCAACCTTGAGGCCGGCGTCGGCCAGCGCCGTGCGGCACGGCTCGATCGTGCGCTTGACGAGATCCTCGACCAGCGACTCGAGCTTGGCCCGGGTCAGGCGCAGTTCCAGATGCACGCCCTCGCCGTTCACCTGGGTGATGAACGGTTCGTTGATGTCGGTCTGCTGGCGCGAGCTGAGCTCGATCTTGGCGCGCTCGGCCGCCGAGCGGACGCGCTGCAGCGGGATCGGATTCTTGCCGAGGTTCACGCCATGCTGCTTCTCGAATTCGTCGATCACGTAATCGACGATGCGCTTGTCGAAGTCCTCGCCGCCGAGGAAGGTGTCGCCGTTGGTGGCGAGCACCTCGAATTGCTTCTCGCCGTCCACTTCGGCGATCTCGATGATCGAGATGTCGAAGGTGCCGCCGCCGAGGTCGTACACGGCGATCTTGCGGTCACCGCCCTTCTTGTCGAGGCCGTAGGCCAGCGCCGCCGCGGTCGGCTCGTTGATGATGCGCTTGACCTCGAGGCCGGCGATGCGGCCGGCGTCCTTGGTCGCCTGGCGCTGGCTGTCGTTGAAGTAGGCCGGCACCGTGATGACGGCTTCGGTGACCGGCTCGCCGAGGAAGTCCTCGGCGGTCTTCTTCATCTTCATCAGCACCTGCGCGGACACTTCCGGCGGCGCCATCTTGCGGCCGTCGGCGGTCTCCACCCAGGCGTCGCCGTTGTCGTGGCCGACGATCTTGTACGGCACCAGGTCGAGGTCCTTCTTGACCTCGTTGTCGGTGAACTTGCGGCCGATCAGGCGCTTCACCGCCGAGAAGGTGTTGCGCGGGTTGGTCACCGCGCCACGACGCGCGGTCGCGCCGACCAGCACCTCGCCGTCCTTGAAGGCGACCACCGACGGGGTCGTGCGGTCGCCTTCGGAATTCTCGATGACACGCGCGGTGCCACCTTCCATGACCGCGACGCACGAGTTGGTCGTGCCGAGGTCGATGCCGATGATCTTGCCCATTGTTGCGCTCTCCCGAATTGGATGTCTGGTCTTGCGACCACTGGCTCGCTAGGTGGTGGTTTTCGGCGCCCTTTCAAGCGCTGCCGCGCGGATGGCGGCGTCAGCCGGCCGGGGCCTGGGCGACGTTGACCATCGCCGGGCGCAACAGGCGCTCGTGCAGCCGGTAGCCCTTCTGCAGCACGGCAACCACGGTGTCCGGCGCCTGGGCGGCGGTCTCCACCATGGCCATGGCCTGGTGCTGTTCCGGGTCGAAGGCGGCACCGAGCGGGTCGACCACGACGAGGCCGTGGCTTGCCGTCACGCGCAGGAATTCCTTCAGGGTCAGCTCCACGCCGCCGCGCAGGCCCGCGCCATCGCTGCTGTCGGCAGCCAGTCCGCGCTCGAGGTTGTCGATCACCGGCAGCAGGTCGGCAAGCAGGCGCTCGCTGGCGAACCGGCGTGCCTGCTCGAGATCGCGCTGCAGGCGCTTGCGCTGGTTGTCGATCTCGGCGCGTTCGCGCAGCAGGATCTCGCGCATCTCGCCGAGCTTGGCTTCGTATTCGTTGACGAGCTGGCCGAGCGCCTCGTTGCTGCCGGCTGCGCTCTCGTCCGCGGCCGGCATGTCGCCGGTATCCGGGGTCGGATTGGTGTTCTCCATCGTGCCTCCAGGACATGGGTGGCCGCCCAGGCGGGCGCTCCACGGATTTCCCCTCGATATGCCGGACGTTGCCGCGCCGGCTTGCGGTTCGCCCCCGCTATTGGGGCGCGCCGGTACGGTTCAAGGCACCGGAGATGAGTTGCGCGGTGGCGCTGACGACCGGGATCACGCGTTCGTAGGCCATGCGGGTCGGCCCGATCACGCCGAGCACGCCAAGCACGCGACCCTCGACCCCGTACGGCGCGGTCACCAGCGAATAGCCGTCGAGCGCGGCGAAGCCGGACTCCTCGCCGATGAACAGGCGCACGCCGTCGGCCCGCGCGCAGCGCTCCAGCAGTTGCAGCAGATCGCGCTTGCGCTGGAAGGCGTCGAACAGCTCGCGCAGGCGGTCGACATCGGTGGCTTCGTGCACGCCCATCAGGTTGGTCTGGCCGGACACCAGCATGTCGTTGTCCGCGGGCGCCTCGAAGGCCTGGCGCGCCACTTCGACGGCGTTCGCCAGCAAGCGGTTGAGCCGCGCGCCCTCGTCGCGCATTTCGCGCAGCAGGCGCTCGCGGATCTCGTCGAGGCGCATGCCGGCATAGTTCGCGTTGAGGAAGTTCGCGGTCTGCTCGAGCTCCGCCGGCGTGTACCGCTGGCGCGTCTCGATCACGCGGTTCTGCACCTGGCCGTCGGTGAAGACGAGGATGACCAGCACGCGATGCGCGTCGAGGGCGACGAAATCGACATGGCGGAACGGGAACTCGTCGTGGCGCGGCACGCTGACCACGCCGACGAAACGGGTCATCTCCGACAGCAGCGCGCTGGCGCTGCCGAGCAGGGCCGGCGTTGCCGCCCCGGTCGGCAGCTCGCGGCGCAGATGCTCGACCTGCGGCTCGCCGAGCGGGCGTACTTCGAGCAGGCTGTCGACGAAGACGCGGTAGCCCTGCGCGGTCGGCACGCGCCCGGCCGAGGTGTGCGGCGCCGCCACCAGGCCCGCTTCCTCGAGGTCGGCAAGGATGTTGCGGATCGTCGCCGGGCTGACGTCGAGGCCCGACGACTTCGACAGCGTGCGCGAGCCGACCGGCTGGCCCTCGCTGATGTACTGCGAGATGAGCGAACGCAGCAGGCTGCGCGAGCGCGGATCGAGCGGGAGCGAAGGGCGGGATGCCATGCCGCGAGGATACACGCCGCAGCGACATGCCCGCGACCGTCCGGCGCGCGCCGGACGCCACCACGGTCCGGCCGCGGCAGCGGCTCGACGGACCGGTGGATGGCTTGCGGTCCGCTGCCGCGGCCGTGAAACTGGCGCGCCCGCTCCACCGGAATTCCGCATGCTGCGCTCGCTGTACGTCAAGGATTTCGCCGTCGTCGACGAAGCCGAGATCGGCTTCGGCCAGGGATTGACCGTCGTCACCGGCGAAACCGGCGCCGGCAAGTCCTTGCTGGTCGATGCGTTGCTGCTGCTGTCCGGCGCCCGGGCCGAGGCGACGATGGTCCGCCACGGCTGCGAACGGGCCGAGTTGTCCGCGGAATTCGACCTCGCCGATCGCCCCGACCTCGCCCAGTGGCTGCGCGACGAGGAACTCGACGAGGACGGCGCCTGCACCCTGCGCCGCGTCCTGCGCAGCGAAGGCAGCTCGCGCGCCTGGATCAACGGCCGGCCGGTCACCCTCGCCCAGCTGAAGGCGATCGGCGAGGGTCTCGTCGAAATCCACGGCCAGCACGAGCACCAGGCGCTGCTCGACCGCCGCCGGCAACTCGCCTTGCTGGACGCGTTCGGTCGTCACGAAGCCGAACGCAAGGCGGTCGAGTCGGGCGCGCGTGCATGGCGCGAAACCGGCGCACGGATCGCTGCCCTGCCACACGGGGAAGATTCGGCCGCGCGTGCGGAATGGCTCGAGCACCAGCTCGCCGAACTCGATGCGCATGCGCTCGACCCGGCCGAGCTCGATGCGCTCGGTGCCGAACATCGCCGGCTGGCCAACGCCGGCCAGCTCGTGCAGGGCTGCGCCGGCCTCGACGAAGCCCTCGACGGCGATGGCGAGTACTCGCTCGGCCGCGTGCTCGCGCGCGCCGAACACGAGGCGAACCGCCTGGCCGCGCTCGATCCGCGCCTCGCCGGGGTGGTCGAACTGCTGACCGGCGCTCGCGTCCAGATCGACGAGGCCGCCGCCTCGCTGTCGCGTCACCGCGACGGACTCGACCTCGACCCGCAGCGCCTTGCCGACATCGACGACCACCTTGCGCGCCTGCACGAACTGGCGCGCAAGCACCGCCAGCCGATGGCCGCGTTGAAGGCGCACGCCGAGGAACTGCGCGGCGAACTCGCGGCGCTGCGTGGCGCCGGTGCCGCCCTGGACGGCTTGCTGCGCGAACGCGAGCGCCTCGCGGCGGAATGGACCGACGCGGCGTCTGCCCTCTCCACGGCACGCCGGCGCGCCGCCGGCGAGTTCGGCAAGGCCGTGGCGGCGGCGCTTGCCGAACTCGGCATGCAAGGCGGACGGTTCGAAGTCGAACTGGAAGCGAGCGGGGGCGGCGAACCCGACCCCCAGGGCCGCGAGCGCTGCGAGTTCCTCGTCAGCGCCAACCCCGGTCAGCCGCCGCGCCCGCTGCGCAAGATCGCCTCGGGTGGCGAACTCTCGCGCATCAGCCTCGCCATCGAGGTTGCCGCGCTCGGCCTCGACAAGGTCGGCAGCATGGTTTTCGACGAAGTCGACGCCGGCATCGGCGGCGCCGTCGCCGAAGTGGTCGGCAGCAAGCTGCGCCGCCTCGGCGGCGCGCGCCAGGTGCTTTGCGTGACCCATCTCGCCCAGGTCGCCGCGCAGGGGCATGCGCACCTCAAGGCGACCAAGTCGAGCGATGGCATCGACACCCGCACCCGCATCGAGACGCTCGACGAGCGCGCCCGCGTCGACGAGATCGCGCGCATGCTCGGCGGCGTCGACATCACCCGCGAAACGCTGGCGCATGCCCGGCAGATGCTGCGTCATGCGGCCCGCGGCGACTGACCCCGCCCGCGGCATCCCTTGCAGCCTCGACCACGCATCCCCACACTGACTGCAGGCGCACCGCGCCTCGCCGCGTGGACGACCTCGCGGAACGTCGGCATGCACAGGGACGACCCTGCAATGAGGAGGTTCTCATGGCCTGGGTCTACCTGTTCGTGGCCGGACTGTTCGAGATCGGCTGGGCGGTCGGGCTGAAGTACACGCACGGCTTCACCCGCCCGCTGCCGGTGCTGTTCACCCTGGCCTCGATGATCGCCAGCTTTGCCCTGCTCGCCCTCGCCCTGCGCCAGCTTCCGCTCGGCACCGCCTACGCGGTGTGGACCGGCATCGGCATCGTCGGCAGTTTCCTGTTCGGCCTGATCGTGCTCGGTGAATCGACATCGGCTGCGCGGCTGGCCTGCGTCAGCCTGATCGTCGCCGGCATCGTCGGCCTCAAGTTGCTCGACGGCAGCCCGTCCGCCTGAGCGGACGGTCGGCGCGGCAGGCTCAATGCGTCGGCTCGGCCGGCGCGCCGGCCCGTTCCTCGATCACGCGCAGGTGCAGGCGACCGCCATCCAGCCGGTATTCGAAGGTGTACCAGCCGGGCTCGAGGGTGGTTTTTCGCTGCGGGAAGGCGACCTCGTTCACGAAGATCAACTGGCTGCCGCCTTCCAGCTGCACGGCGGTCTTGCGGTAGTGCGAGGGGTGTGCCGGGAAAGCGTGCCAGCGGCTGCTCTGGCCGGGCCCGAGCGGGCCGAGGTCGACATCGGTGCCCTGCAGCGGCGAACCCTGCCAGACATGCTCGAAGGTCGTCACGCCGGCATTGCGGACGCGCAAGCGGACCGGATCGCCGGATGCGCAAGCCGGCTGCAGCAGCAACAGGCCGAGCCCGCAGAGGCCCTGAAAGATGCGCCTGCGAAGTCCGCCCGCGCGGCCTGAAGCGCCGGCGGGCCCTGCGGGCCTGGCAATCGGTTTCAACAGCATGTCCTGCTCCGCAGCGATGGCGGTCTGCAGTACGCAGGACGGCGCGCGATCCACCGCAGGGCGCATGCACCACGCGGTGGCATGCCGCCGGCACGGGTGGCGCGGAGGAAATCAGCCGATCGTGCGTACTGCGTTCCGCAACCGGCCCGTTGCCGGAACAGGAACCTGCACCATGCCCCTTCTCCACGCCCTGACCGCCCTCGCCGCTTCCTTCGCTCTTGCCGCCCCGGCGCTGGCCGCCCCGCTGCTGAGCGACGACTTTTCCGACGCGCGCAGCGGCTGGCCGAACATGGCCGCCACCCGCAAGGGCGACCTCGGCCTCGCCGTCTACACCGACAGCGGCAAATACCAGCTCACTCCCGTCGAGGACAACGTGTTCGGCTTCATCCGCGCGCCGAAGCAGGCCGAAGGTGCCGACGTGAAGATCGAGTCGGACCTGTTCCTGTATGCAGGCCTCGGTGCCGGCGGCGCCGGTGTCGGTTGCCGCCACAAGGACCACCGCAACTTCTATGCCTTCCTCGTCCGCGGCGACGCCGTGCTCGTGATTGCCAAGGTCAAGGACGGCAAGGTCACCCCGCTCGCCCAGGGACGCATCGGCAGCGTGATGCCCGGCACCGCCGACACCCGCCTCGGCGTCGAATGCAAGGGCGACCAGCTGACCTTCTCGGCGCGCGGCGGCAAGACGATCAGCGCACGCGACGGCGACCTGCGCGAAGGCGCAAGCGGCGTGTTCGTCATCGGCGAGAAGCTGGCCGGGACCAGCGTCCAGTTCGACAACTTCGTGCTGTCGGCACGCTGACCGCACTGCCGACGATGACGAGCCTCGAACTTCCGCTGGCAACCGGGCCACACGCCCGCCCCGACGCGGCGCATTTCGCCGCGCCGGTCTGCCGCAATTGCGCGGCACCGCTGCAGGCCGCCTGGTGCGGCTCCTGCGGCCAGGCACGGGCGAAACGGCTCGGCGTTTCCGTGCTGCGCAGCGAGGCGTGGCAGAAGTGGCGCTGGTTCGAATGGGCGATGCTGGACGCGGCCTGGCGCATTGCCAGCCGCCCCGGCAGCGTCGCACGCGAGTACGTGCTTGGCGCGCGCAAGCGCCACGTGCACCCGCTCAAGCTGCTGCTCGCCGCGATCGGCGTGCTGCTGCTGGTGCTGGCGCGCGCCAACTACCTCGAGTCGGCCCAGGGCAATGCGGGCGCGGCGATCGAACTCGTCCGCCGCTGGTCGAACTGGTCGTTCTCGCTCGGCATCTTCGCCATCCTTGCCGCCTCGCTCGGCGTGTTCGGCCGCCGTGGCGGCTACAACGCCACCGAGCACCTCGTGCTGGCCGCCTACTGCCAACTCGTCGTCATTGTCGCCAGCACGCTGACCAAGCTGCCGACCCTATTGTGGACCGACCCCACCTTCGTGGCGACGCACCGTGCGCTGTCACCGTGGCTGCTCAACGCGATCGGTGCGCTGGTCATCGGCGTCGCCTTCACCCAGTTCTTCGCCCTCGACCTGCGTCGCGACGGCGGACGCCTCGCCCTCGCACTGCTGATCTACCTCGGCACGAAATGGCTGCTGCTGCGTGCCTATGCCTGGCTGATCGTGCTGATCGTGCTCGGTCGCCAAGCCTGACCCCGCCATCCGAGATCCATCCTGGAGCCCCCGATGAAACGAATGCTTCCCCGCTGGACGAATTGCGCCCTCACCGCGGCGCTGGGTTTCGTGCTGAGCGCATGCAACGCCGTCGATTCCGCCTTGCCGACGGTCGCCGCGACATCCTCGGCCGAACGCGCCGCCCTGGTCGACGAGGTCGCCTCCGCCCTGCAGGCCTGTTCTTACGACGGCACGCCGGTGCGCATCGCCGGCGTCGGCGGGGCTGCGCCGTCCGACTGCCGCGACATGGTCGCGCAGATCATGCGCTACACCGGATTGCCGCAGAACTTCACCGTCGTCGAGGCTCCGGTGCCGAATGCGGCTGCGGTCATCCTGCTCGACGACCAGCGCATCCCGCAGCGCGTGATCGCCTTCAACAAGGACTTCATGGGAATCGTGCGTTCCGCAACCGGCGGCAATGCCTGGGCGCCGATCAGCATCATGGCGCATGAAATCGGCCACCATCTGTCCGGCCACACCATCACCCCGGGCGGCAGCCAGCCGCCGACCGAACTGGAAGCGGACAAGTTCAGCGGATTCGTGCTGTTCAAGATGGGCGCCTCGCTCGACGAGGCACAGATGGCGATGTCGCGACTGGTCGCCGAAGGCCCCGATGGGCGCACCCATCCCGGTCGCGGCAAGCGGCTCGCCGCGATCCGTGAAGGTTGGCAGCAGGCCTGCAACCAGCAGGGGGCCGACTGCAACCGTCCGGCGACTGCGGTCGCCGCAGCCCCGCGACCGGCACCACCGGCACCGTCGCCCGCGCCGAAGCGGTCCGCTCCACCAGCGGAAGCGGGCAAACCGCTGGCCGAGGCGACCCCGGCGAAGGCGGCGGTCGATCACCTGCCCGCACCGGGATCGACGCCGTCGAAGTTCGACCGCTTCATCCACGATGAATACGGCGTGCTCGATCCGGTCTTGCGGGCGAAGTTCGAGCGCGACATGTTCGAACACGCCAGACAGCACGGCGTGGAGATCGTCACCCTGCTGGTCAGGGACCTCCACGGCCTGTCCGGCGATGCCTACGCGCACGCGATGCTGCACCAGTTGCGCGTCGGCAAGCTCGACGTCGGCAACGGCGCCGTGCTGGTGGTCGCCCCCGACCAGAATGAGGTCGGCATCGCCATGGGTCCCGGCGTGGCGCTGGAAATGGAAGCGCACGACAAGAAGCAATCGCTGCGCCGCTGGCTCGATCTCGGCTGGCCGCAATGCAGCCGCAAGCAGGCCTGCGGCAACTGGAGCGAGAACCTGATGCTGGCCGCCGACCATATCCGTCGCGACACCCGGCACAGCGAATGGACGATCCGTTACCAGAACCTTGCCGAGCTGATGACGGCCTACAACGCCTACAACGATGAACGGCGTGCGCGCGGCGGCGGCTTCGACGCGGACAAGGATCCCGCCTACCGCAAGATCACCTGGCTCGATGGCGAGGTGGTGGATCTCGATCCGCCGGTTGGCGACAAGCGCGCATGGGTCATCGAGAGCAAGCGCGAGCGCGGCAGGCGCGCCGTGCACGCGCGCGCTGCGGACGGATACACGCTGATGTTGTACATGGACCCGGGCACCGAGGCCCTGATGCCGGCCGGCAAGCTGGTGGCCGGCAGGCACTACCGCTTCATCGCCCGCGTCGACAACCTGAGCTGGAATCCGAAGGACACGCAGTCGTTCGACTTGCTGAGCTACGAGGTGAGCGGACGCTGACGCCGGAACATCCCGCCCGCGGGTGCGGAACTGTCCGCGCCCGCTTCCACTGTCGGCACGACCGACCACGCCCTTTCCAAGGAGTCCACCATGCAACTGCGCATGTTCCGCCTGGCCTCACCCCTCCTGGCGCTGCTCGCCCTCGCGATCCTGCCGGCATCGACGCAGGCCGCCGCCGTGCCGGAGGCGAAGGTGATGATCGTCGGCACCTGGCATTTCGCCAATCCCGGCCTCGACATCCACAACATGAAGACCGATGACGTGCTGCGGCCGCAGCGCCAGCGCGAGATCGCCGAAGTCTCCGCGGCACTCGAAGGGTTCCGGCCGACGCTCGTGGCCGTGGAAGCCCCGGCCGGTGCGATGGACGATTCCTACAAGGCGTGGCGCGATCGCAAGCTGCCGCTAGAGCAGCACCGCAACGAGATCGTGCAACTCGGCTTCCGTCTGGCCGGGCACGGCAAACTCGATCGCGTGGTCGGCATCGACATGCCGGGCGAGTTCCCGATGGACAAGGTCGGCGAATGGGCGGCCGCGAACGGCAAGGGGGACGAGTTCGCCGCGCTGATGCAGCGTGCGCAGGCCATGGTCGGCGCCGACGGCCAAATGCTTGCGACCCGCAGCATCGGTGCCACGCTGCGCCACCTCAACCGGACGGAGGCGATTGCCGAAGGCCAGGCGCTGTACCTCGAATTGCTGCGCTACGGCGCCGGCGACGTGCAGCCGGGCGCCGAACTGAACGCCGCATGGCAACGCCGCAACTATCTCATCTGCGCGCGCCTGCTGCAGAGCATTCGCCCCGGCGACCGCGTCGTGGTGTTCTATGGCCAGGGTCACGTGCATGCCCTGCAACGCTGCGTGATCGAGGCGCCGGGCGTCGAACTCGTCCAGGCCAACGACCACCTGCCGCATTGAGGGCAGGATCGGTGATCCCGGAGGCCCGGCTCGGGAGGGACATGTTCGGCTCATCCTGAGCCGAACCCTCCGCGCTGCGCGCTGCGGGCCAGCCTTCGGCTGTCCGGATTTGCTCCCGGCAAATCCGTCGAACCCGCCAGCGTTCGTCCACCACCGTCTCTGCGCCAGACACGAAAAAGGCCCCTTTCGGGGCTTCGCACCATCGCGTTTCCGACCAGGGTGAAGGAGGGATATGTTCGGCTCATCCTGAGCCGAACCCTCCGCGCTGCGCGCTGCGGGCCAGCCTTCGGCTGTCCGGATTTGCTCCCGGCAAATCCGTCGAACCCGCCAGCGTTCGTCCACCACCGTCTCTGCGCCAGACACGAAAAAGGCCCCTTTCGGGGCTTCGCACCATCGCGTTTCCGACCAGGGTGAAGGAGGGATATGTTCGGCTCATCCTGAGCCGAACCCTCCGCGCTGCGCGCTGCGGGCCAGCCTTCGGCTGTCCGGATTTGCTCCCGGCAAATCCGTCGAACCCGCCAGCGTTCGTCCACCACCGTCTCTGCGCCAGACACGAAAAAGGCCCCTTTCGGGGCCTGTTTCGTGTCTGGCGGAGAGAGAGGGATTCGAACCCTCGATAGAGTTTTTGACCCTATACTCCCTTAGCAGGGGAGCCCCTTCGGCCTCTCGGGCATCTCTCCGAATCCGTTGCGGTACCGCGACACCTCGGTGGCATCGACGGACGCGGAAGGATACCTGCCGCGCTGGCAGCCGTAAAGTTCAGGCATCGTTCGAGGAGGACACCTCGTCGCCGGAGTGCTGCTCGCGCTTGATGCGCTGGTAGATCTCTTCACGATGCACGGCAACGTCCTTCGGGGCATTGATGCCAATGCGCACCTGGTTGCCCTTCACGCCCAGCACGGTGACGGTCACTTCATCGCCGATCATCAGTGTCTCTCCGACCCGGCGCGTCAAAATCAGCATGTTGTACTCCTTGAAACTTGTCGATCCGGCGATTCCGCCCTTCGCGTGGAATCCGTCGCGCGCAACGGCGTCATTCCGGGGACCGGGACCCGATTCCCTGACTGTCCCGCGGCCTCCCCCAAAAGCCTCGTACGTTGCGCCGGCGCCGCTATCCGCGATGCGGAAAAAGCACGCCGGCGTGTCAACCTTTTCGATACTAAGACATGGTCTTCAAGGCACGCAATGGACCAATGGTCATGGTTCGGCCACCGAATCGGGCGAGTCCGTTCAGCTTCCCGCGCGACCGAAAACTCCACGGAAAATCCATGAACCGCCCGCTCAGGCCGCGTGCGCGGCAACCCATCCGGCCACCCCGGCAAGAATGTCCGCCAGCTGCGGCGAGTCGATGCCGCCGCCTTGCGCCATGTCGGCGCGCCCGCCGCCCTTGCCGTCGATCGCCCGGGCGACGTGGGCAACGACATCGCCGGCCTTGATGCGGGCGAGTGCGGCACCGGCGACGCCGCCGACAAGGGCGATCTTGCCTTCGCTGCCGGAGGCCAGCAGGACGACGCAGTCGCCGAGTTTCTGCTTGAGCTGGTCGACTCCCTCGCGCAGCGCCTTGCCATCCAGGCCGTCGATACGCGCCGCCACCACCTTGATGCCATTGACGTCGATGGCCTGACCGGCGAGATCGGCGGTCGCGCTGCTGGCTGCCTTGGCTTTCAGCGACTCGAGTTCGCGCTCGGTGCGCTTCTGCCGGTCGAGCAGCTGGCGCAGCTTGTCGACGACGTCGTTCGGCGAGGACGACAGCATCGCGCCGATCTCGCCGAGGCGCGCTTCCTCGTCGGCGACGAAGGCCATTGCCGCCGCGCCGGTCAGGGCCTCGATGCGGCGGATGCCGGCGGCGACGCCGCTTTCGCCGATGATCTTGAACAGGCCGATGTCGCCGGTGCGCGCGACGTGCGTGCCGCCGCAGAGTTCGGTCGAGAAATCGCCCATGCGCAACACGCGCACCTCGTCGCCGTACTTCTCGCCGAACAGCGCCATCGCGCCGGCGGCGATCGCGTCGTCGTAGTGCATGTGGCGGATGTCGGCTTCGGCATTGCCGCGAATCTCGCTGTTGACGAGATCCTCGATGAGGCGCAGTTCCTCGCGCGTGACCGGCTGGAAGTGCGAGAAGTCGAAACGCAGGCGGTCGGGCGCGACCAGCGAACCCTTCTGGGTGACATGCTCGCCGAGCAGCTTGCGCAAGGCGGCATGCAGCAGGTGGGTCGCGGAATGGTTGAGCACGATCGAGCGACGCCGTTCGGAGTCGACCGTGGCGGCGACGACGGCGCCCGGCGCAAGCGCGCCGCTGCCATGCCAGCGGCCGACATGCCCGTGGAAGACGCCGCCGAGCTTGATCGTGTCGGTCACCTCGAAGCGTCCGGCGGACGTGGCGAGTTCGCCGGTATCGCCGACCTGGCCGCCCGATTCGGCATAGAACGGTGTGCGGTCGAGCAGGACGATCGCCTCCTCGCCATCGGCGAGCGATGGCAGGCTGCGGCCGCCACGGAGGATCGCGACGACCTTGCCGTCGTCGGCCTTGGTCGTCTCGTAGCCGAGGAACACGCTCGGCGCAAGGCTGCTGGCAACGTCGGCCGGCAACTGGCCTTTCGACTCGAAGCTGCTCGCCGCGCGCGCGCGTTCGCGCTGTTCGTTCATGGCGGCTTCGAAGCCGGTCATGTCGACGGTGAAGCCGCGCTCGCGCGCAATGTCGGCGGTCAGGTCGACCGGAAAGCCGTAGGTGTCGTAGAGACGGAACGCGGCGGTACCGGGGATCGTCGTCCCCGATTTCGCGGCAACTTCCTCGAACAGCTTCATGCCTTGCTCGAGGGTTTCGCCGAAGCGCTCCTCCTCGGCCCTGAGCGCGCGCTCGACGAGTTCGCGTTTGGCCGGCAGCTCGGGATAGGCCGCGCCCATCTCGGCGCACAGCGCCTCGACCATCTTCCAGAAGAAATCGCCGCGCACGCCGAGCATCCAGCCATGACGCAGGGCGCGACGGATGATCCGGCGCAGCACGTAGCCCCTGCCCTCGTTCGACGGCAACACGCCGTCGACGATGAGGAAGGCACAGGCGCGGATGTGGTCGGCGATGACGCGCAGCGACTTGTTCTCGAGGTCGCTCGTCGCGGTCAGTTCGGCGGCGCGACGGATCAGGACCTGGAACAGGTCGATCTCGTAGTTCGTGTGCACGTGCTGGAGGACCGCGGCGAGTCGCTCGAGACCCATGCCGGTGTCGACGCACGGCGCCGGCAGCGGCGTCAACGTGCCATCGGCGGCGCGGTCGAACTGCATGAACACGAGGTTCCAGATCTCGATGAAGCGATCGCCGTCCTCGTCGGGCGATCCCGGCGGACCGCCGGCGATGTGCGCGCCGTGGTCGTAGAAGATCTCGGTACACGGCCCGCAGGGGCCGGTGTCGGCCATCTGCCAGAAATTGTCCGAGGCGAACGGCGCGCCCTTGTTGTCGCCGATGCGCACGATGCGCTCGGGCGCGATGCCGACCTCGTCCTTCCAGATCGCATGGGCCTCGTCGTCGGTGTGGTAGACGGTGACCAGCAGGCGATCCTTCGGCAGTTGCCAGACGCCGGTCAGCAGCTCCCAGGCCCAGCGGATCGCGTCACGCTTGAAGTAGTCGCCGAACGACCAGTTGCCGAGCATCTCGAAGAAGGTGTGGTGGCGCGCCGTGTAGCCGACCGAATCGAGGTCGTTGTGCTTGCCGCCCGCGCGCAGGCAGCGCTGCACGTCGGCGACCCGCGCGGCCGGCGACTTTTCGCTGCCGAGGAACATGTTCTTGAACGGGACCATGCCCGAGTTGGTGAACAGCAGGGTCGGGTCGCTCGACGGCACCAGCGAGGCCGATGGCACGATCGCGTGGCCCTTGGAACGGAAGAACTCGAGGAAGTCGGAGCGGATTTCGGCGCTGGATTTCATGGAATCGGGCTGTCTGCGGGAACGGCGGGCACGGCCGAAATGCGCCCGCGACAGCCGCTTCTCAATCGAAGCCGTCGTCCGGATCGCCGCATTCGGCGCGCGTGAGGGCGCTCACTGTGGCGGCATCGAAGCCGCGGCGCAAGAGAAAGCCGGCGCGGCGGGCGCGTTCGGCGGCATCGGCAGCCGGCTTGCGGCCATAGTGGCGCTCGAGCTGGCGACGGGCGCTGGCCTGCCAGTCGCCATCGACGCCGGCCAGGGCCGCGGCAATCGCCTCGGCCTTGAGCCCATGGGATTTCAGTTCGGCGGCGATGCGCCGTGGACCGTAGCCGGCGGCGGCGCGGCTGCGGGCGAGTACCCCGGCGAAGCGGGTGTCGTCCTGGTAACCCCTGTCGACCACGGTCCCGACGGCCGCATCGACCTCGTCACGTGCATAGCCGCTGCGTTTGAGCTTGTCCGTGAGTTCGCGCCGCGACTGCTCGCGGCGGGCGAGCAGGCCCACCGCCTTGTTCAAGGCATCGGGTTTCGGGCGCGGTGGCTTGGGCGGGCGCATGGGCAGGGGATGGACATCACCTCACCGGGACGAGCTCTGCCGTACCTTCCCCCGCTGCGCAGGGGAAGGCGACGGCAGTTCCGACGTTCATCCGGTCCGTTCCATCAAGACCCGCTCAGGCCTCTTCGGCCTCGACGGCCGGCAGCGGCGAGGTGCCGCCCTTGACCAGCAGCTTCTCGCGCAGCGCCGCATCGATCTCGTTGGCGATTTCGGGATGCTCCTTGAGGTACTGGCGCACGTTGTCCTTGCCCTGGCCGATGCGGTCGCCCTTGTAGCTGTACCAGGCGCCGGACTTGTCCACCAGATTGTGCAGCACGCCGAGTTCGATCAGTTCGCCCTCGCGCGAGGTGCCCTCGCCGTAGAGGATCTCGAACTCGGCCTGGCGGAACGGCGGCGCGACCTTGTTCTTGACCACCTTGACGCGCGTCTCCGAGCCGATCACCTCGTCGCCGCGCTTGACCGCGCCGATACGGCGGATGTCGAGGCGGACCGAGGCATAGAACTTCAGCGCATTGCCGCCGGTGGTCGTCTCCGGATTGCCGAACATGACGCCGATCTTCATGCGGATCTGGTTGATGAAGATGACGAGGCAGCCGGACTTCTTGATGTTGGCGGTCAGCTTGCGCAGTGCCTGGCTCATCAGGCGGGCCTGCAGGCCGACGTGCGAATCGCCCATTTCGCCCTCGATCTCGGCCTTCGGCGTCAGCGCTGCGACCGAGTCGACCACGACCACGTCGACGGCGTTCGAGCGCACCAGCATGTCGGCGATCTCGAGTGCCTGCTCGCCGGTGTCGGGCTGCGAAACGAGCAGGTCGTCGACCTTGACGCCGAGCTTTTCGGCATAGGTCGGATCGAGCGCGTGCTCTGCGTCGACGAAGGCGGCGGTGCCGCCGGCGCGCTGGCAGGCCGCGATGACCTGCAGGGTCAGGGTGGTCTTGCCGGAGGACTCCGGGCCGTAGATCTCGACCACGCGGCCGCGCGGAAGGCCGCCGATGCCGAGGGCGATGTCCAGGCCGAGGGACCCGGTCGAGACCGTCTCGATCGCCTCCCCGGTCTTGTCGCCCATGCGCATGACCGCGCCCTTGCCGAACTGCTTCTCGATCTGCGAAAGCGCGGAGGAAAGCGCGCGGCGCTTGTTGTCGTCCATCGGGGTCACCTTGGTTGAAAGTCGGCGGAGGCTGGCGCGCCGGGTTCTCAGCGATTGAGACCCGGCGGCGACATGGGCGGGATTATCCCATACGGTCGCGGAGCGACCAGCGGCGATCGCCGCGTCAGCTTGTAAGAATTCGCCGCACGCCTTCCAGCGCGGCGGCGACCGTCTGCCGGCGCACGGCTTCGCGATCGCCCTCGAAATGGAACAGTTCCGCGTGCGCATAGCCGCCACGACGCTTCCAGCCGATCCATACCGTGCCGACCGGCTTGCCGGGCGTGGCGCCGGTCGGCCCGGCGATGCCGGTGACCGCCACGGCGACCGTCGCGCCATACCGCGCGAGCGCGCCGGAAACCATCTCCACGCAGGTCTCCTGGCTGACCGCGCCGGTGCGCTCGAGCGTCTGCGGTTGCACGCCGAGCAAGGCCTCCTTGGCCTCGTAGCTGTAGGCGACCACGCCGCACTCGAACCAGCTGGAGCTGCCGGCGATGTCGGTCAGCACCTTGGCGATCCAGCCACCCGTGCACGATTCGGCAGCGACGATCGAAAGGCCTCTGGAGACAAGTAGTTCGGCGATGCCTTGGGCCAGTCGATGCAACTGGCCGTCATCGGCAGGATGCTGGGATGACACGAACTCGCTCCGGCCCGTCGGATCGGCATGACGGTAGCGGAAACGCCCGGCACAAGTCGAGTATCGGGCACAAAGCAGCGATGCGCGGGCACAGCCCTGCGCAGCGCGCGGTGCCCACCATGATTCGCCGCAAGGCAGGCTGATCGAGAAAATCCTGCATGGTGGTTTCGCCCCGGGTTCAGCCGCCGCCATGGCTGCACTATCCTTGGGCGGCAAGGGGACCCCATGGCGACGAACGAGGCATTTTCGCGGACGATCATCGACGCCCAACTCGGCGATGCCGGTTGGAGGATCAGCGATGGCGCCAGCGTCCGCTTCGAGTATCCGCTGGCCGACGGCACCAAGGCCGACTATCTGCTGTGCGACCGCAACGGGCGCGGGCTGGCGGTGGTGGAAGCCAAGCGCAGCAGCATCCACGCACCGACGGCTGCCGAGCAGGCCCGGCGCTATGCGGAACAGGCCGGCGTGCCCTTCGTCTTCCTCGCCAATGGCCGCGAAATCTGGTTCTGGGACTGGCGCAGCGAAGCCCATCCGCGCCTGGTCAGCACCTTCTACGGCCAGGCCGACCTGGAACGCCGCACCGCCACCGCCGTGCAGCGCAAGGATTTGCTGTCCGTACCCGTCGACAAGCGCATTGCCGGCCGCGACTACCAATTGGCCTGCATCGACGCGCTGTGCCGCGAAATCCAACTGGGCCGGCGCAGTCTGCTGGTGGAAATGGCCACCGGCACCGGCAAGACACGCACGGCCGCGGCGTTCATCAAGCGCATGTTCGAGGCGAATGCGGCGACCCGCGTGCTGTTCCTGGTCGACCGGATCACGCTGGCCGGTCAGACCGAGGACAACTTCAACGAACATCTGCGTGACCTGCCCTGCTACGTGCTGCGCGCCGGGCGCCGCTTCGACGATGCCAAGCGGATCACCATTGCCACCTTGCAGAGCATGGTGAACATCTATCGCGACTACTCCGCAGGCTACTTCGACCTGATCATCACCGATGAATGCCATCGCAGCATCTACGGCCAATGGTCGGGCGTGCTGCGCCACTTCGACGGCATCCAGTTGGGCCTGACCGCCACCCCCTGCGTTACGGACGAAGCCACGGCCGAGGACGACAAGGCCTTCGTGCGCGACACGTTGCGTTTCTTCGGCGTGGATCGACCCACTTTCAGCTACGGCATCCGCGACGCAGTTCGCGATGGCGTGCTGGTGCCGTACCAGATCTACAAGGCGAAGACCTTCAAGACGGCGAGCGAAGGCGGTTTTGAAGTCAGGAAGGACGAACTGGACTGGTCGGCGATGGACGAAGCCACAGCCACGGAACTGCGCGAAGCGTTTGGCGAAGCCGACTTCATCTTCGTGGACCCGACTTCACTGGAGCGCCGCTTCACCATCCCCGAGCGCAATCGCGCCATGGTTCGCGAGTTCCGCGACGTCATGCGCAACGGCTACCTCGATGCAAAGGGCATCCAGCGCAAGCCGGTGCCCGGCAAGACCATCGTGTTCGCCGTGACCAGGCGCCACGCCGAGACCCTGGCGCGCCTGTTCGACGAGGTGTTTGCCGATGAAAAGCCGCATCCTGCCGTCCGCTACGCGGACTACGTGGTATCGGATACAGGCAGCGACGACACCCGTGACGGAATGGCCAGGATCAGGGCATTCAAGAAGGAAAAATTTCCGCAAATCCTCGTTTCGGTGAACATGCTGGACACCGGCTTCGACTTCCCGGAACTGCAGAACCTGGTGTTCGCCCGCTACACCCGATCGGCGATCCTCTACCGGCAGATGCGCGGGCGTGGCGCACGCAAGGCGCCGGGCAAGGCGATGTTCACGATGTTCGATTTCGTCGGCGTCTGCGATGACCTGGAAGACGACGACGAGCTGATTCAAGGCGGACCGGAACGCACATCCGAACCCAGACTGCGCGCGCAGCAACCACGTCGCCTGCTGTCGTTGGACATCGACGATCAGATCCGCCCGGATACCCGCGCCTGGGTGACGATGGATGCCGACGGCAACCTGGTCCAACCCGAAGACGTCGAGGCGCGGGCCCAGACTGTGGGTGCCCGATTCGAATCCTGGCTGCTGCCGCGCGAAGCCCGGTTCGACCCCGAGCAACTGCGCTGGCTGCGCCTGATCGGAAACACCTTGCGCGCCAATGCGGATACGCTGGACGACTTCAGCGCCGACCATCTGGACGTCTTTCAGGCATTCGTCGCCCTCGGTGGTCAGTCTGCTGCGGCCCGCCTGTTCGGCGGCGCAAATGCGCTGGAGCAGATGATGTCCAGCCTGGCATCGGCCGTGTTCTCGCCGGAAGCGCCGGATTCAGGGCGGTTCGGCGACAGCGCCTCCACTTCCCCGCAGTAGGTTCCCCACCATGCCGATGACCCCCGAACTCCGCCAGAAGGTGGATCGCATCCGCGACGACCTCTTCGGCGGCGGCTACCCCGACCCGGTCAGCAACGCCGAGCAACTGGCCTTCCTGTTCTTCTTCTACCTGATCGAAGGCATCGACCGCCAGAACGCCGCCCGCGCACGAGTGATGAAGCAAGCCCACAGCAGCCTGTTTGCCGGCGACTGGACCCTGCGCAATCCGCTCAACGCACCGAACAAGGGCGACGCCACCATTCCCGCCGAGCGTCTGCGCTGGTCGCTTTGGGCGCGCGGCCTGTCCGGCGAGAACCTGGTCCGCTTCGTCCGCGACGAGGTGTTCCCGTTCTTCGCCGAGGTCGCCGCCGACAGCGCGGTGAACTTCATGGACGGCGCCCGCCTTGGCATCGACGAGCCGGCCGTGCTGAGCAAGGTGGTCTCCGACGTGGACGCGCTGCGCCTGGACGAGGCCGATGCCGACACCAAGGGCGACCTGTTCGAGCACGTGCTGCGCCAGATCAAGCAGGCCGGCGAACTGGGCCAGTTCCGCACCCCGCGCCACATCATTCGCGCCATCGTGGAGATGGTCGACCCGAAGATCGGTGAAACGGTATACGACCCGGCGGCCGGCACCGGCGGCTTCCTTGCCGCTGCGTACAACCACATCCGCCTGACGAATTCCTCGGACGCTGCGATCGAAACCGTGGAAGCCGACGGCAAGCCGCAGCGCCGCGGCCTGGGCGATCGGCTCAGCCAGGCGCAGCAGAGCCAGTTGGGCAACCGCACGTTTTACGGTAACGACGTCGATCCGAAGATGGTGCGGCTGGCGACGATGAACCTGACCCTGCGCGGCCTGCCCAATGTGCGCATCCTGCGCCGCAACGCGCTGACCAGCACGTTGGACGCGCAGCAGCGCGCCGACCTGGGTCTGCCCGACGGCTACGACGTGGTGCTGGCCAACCCGCCGTTCTCCGGCCGCGTGGACCGCGACCGCATCGTCGAAGAGGTGAAGGTGGGCAACAGCGGCGCCACCGAACTCCTGTTCCTGAAATACATGCTGGACAGCCTGCACGACGGCGGCCGTTGCGGGGTGATCGTGCCCGAGGGCGTGCTGTTCGGCAGCACCGGCGCGCACAAGGAAATCCGCCGCCTGCTGGTGGAAAACAACACGGTCGAAGCCGTGCTGTCGTTCCCCGGCGGCGTGTTCCAGCCGTATTCGGGGGTCAAGACCTCGGCGCTGTTCTTCCGCAAGGGCGGGCGCACCGGGCGGGTGCTGTTCCTGCACGCGGACAACGACGGCTACAAGCTGGACGCCAACCACGACCAGCCGATCGACGCCGATGACCTGCCGGCCCTGGCCGACGCCTTTCGCACTCGCGACGACCGCTGGGCGGAGTGGGAATCGACGTTCCTTCTCTCCGCAACGCGGAGAGAAGGT
The DNA here is from genome assembly GCA_934526015.1 of uncultured Dokdonella sp. Classification (GTDB taxonomy): domain Bacteria; phylum Pseudomonadota; class Gammaproteobacteria; order Xanthomonadales; family Rhodanobacteraceae; genus Dokdonella. The sequence continues at coordinate 100,163 of CAKSZY010000001.1, read as the reverse complement.
GGCCACAGGCCGGATGAGGGGCCGGCGCCGAAGGCGCCGCCGGAGTGGACGAAACACTGGTGGTTCGCCAGCGCCGACCAGCTGCGCAGCAACGACTTCAACCTCTCCGCCAGCCGCTACCGCCCGCTCAACGCGGCGCAGGTGGAACACCGCGACCCGCGCGAACTGCTGGACGAACTGGCGGCGCTGGAGGCGGAGATTGCCGGCGAGGTGGAGGCGCTGCGCGCGGCGCTGGCGGAAGATGCGGCATGACCGTTCGGCTTCGTGCGTTGCGAGAGACTTGCTCTCAATCACGCGAACAGATTCGCCCTGGCGAACGGCTTGAGCTGAAATACATCGGCCTCGAATCCATCGAGCCGAACACCGGCGCCTTCATTGACGGTGATCTATCAAAGACACCTGACGACCCGCGCGCTGTGAGCTTTCATTTCGACACGCGCCATGTGCTCTACGGCAAATTGCGCCCGTATCTCAACAAAGTCGCCGTGCCCGAATTCGAGGGCAAGTGTTCGACCGAACTTGTGCCTTTGCTGCCGAACGAGCGGCTTGATCGTCGGTATCTTGCTTACTTCCTTCGCAGCCCATCGACGGTTCAAGCCGTGGTTGGGCGCACAGCTGGCTCGCGCATGCCGCGCGCAGACATGGACTTCCTGCTCGGCTTGCAAATCCCGCTTCCGTCACTTGGCGAACAACACCGCATCGTCGACCTGCTCTCCCGCGCCGAAGGCATCGTGCGCCTGCGCCGCGAAGCCCGATGCAAGGCCGCCGAACTCATCCCCGCTCTGTTCTTCGACATGTTCGGCGACCCGGCCAGCAATCCAAAGGGTTGGCCGATAGTTGATCTGAGCAAAGTTTCGCAAGTGATTTCAGGCGTGGCCAAGGGGCGCAAACTCGATCCTGCCCAGAGCATCGAACTGCCATACATGCGCGTCGCAAACGTCAAGGATGGCTATCTTGACTTGGCTGACATCAAGACTATCGCGATCAAGAAAGACGAAGTCGAAAAGCTGCTGATCGAGCCAGGCGACTTGCTCATGACCGAGGGAGGAGATCCCGACAAGCTTGGTCGCGGCGCTTTGTGGCAAGACGAAATTCCACAATGCGTTCACCAGAACCACATCTTCAAGGTTCGGAGCGACAGAACAAAGGTTCTTCCGGACTATCTGCACTGTTTGACGGGAAGTTCTTACGGCAAGGCATACTTCTTCCGGGTGGCCAAGAAGACGACCGGCATTGCCTCCATCAACAAGACCCAGTTGAGCGCGTTTCCCGTTGTCGTCCCGCCGATCGCGCTTCAACACGCGTTCGCCGCGAAGACTGAAGCCATCCGCGCCATCATGGACCAGCAGAATGCCGCGCTGGAAAAGGCCCAGGCCAGCTTCGACGCCCTGCTGCACCGCGCGTTCGCGCACTGACTCAGTTCAGCCGCTTGAAATCCCCGCTGCGGGAAATGCTGAACACGAACGGCGGCTGGATCGTGACCGCCCGCTTGCGCATGCCCGGGAGCGCGGCTGCGAACAACACCGCCATTTCCGGCCCCGACAGATCCTTGCGCGCCAGCGTGAACACGCGGACGCGCGCTTCGCGGAACATCGTCCGCTCGTGCGGGTTGCGACGGATGGCGCTGTCCTTGGTCAACACCACCCAGCCGCGCCGGCCGGCTTCGGCCAGCCATTCCACGTCTTTCGTGTTCTGCGGCAGCACATCGTCGTGAACCACCACTTGTGCGCCCGCCGTGCGCAGCGCCTCGACGACGAACTTGCCGCCGAGGCTGCGATCGACGAAGAAAACTGGCTCCGCAGGCGCGGCCTTACGCGGCAAGCGGTTGCTGGCTCCGCAGGATGTCCTCGATCACCGGAACATCAAGGTCGTAATCCTCGGCCAGCGAGGCAATCGATTCGCCTGCCTGGAAACGCTCCGCGACCACCTCGGCGCGTATGCCGCGCCCGTCCAGCACCGGACGGCCAAAGCCGCGTTCCGGATCGATCACCACCGCCGCAAGAGGCTCCGGCGCGTCGGTACGGCGCGGGAGATGCAGCTTGAACGGCACGCCGGAGGCATCGCGCTCCACCAGCTTCAGGTACTGCTGGATGATTTCCTTCATCGCGATCTGGCCGTCGCGCGAGATGTTCAGCAACTTGCCGTACTTCTCCACGAACAGGTCGATGCCGTTGGTCTGGAAATCGTTGTCGGCCAGCGGGTGCTTGCTGGGAAACTGCTTGCGCAGGAATTCGACGGCACTGCGCACCTGCTTCAATTCGACGTGGTGCTGCTTGCGGATTGCGGCAAGCACCAGCAGTTCCACCAGGTTGACGAAGGACAGGCGGCGGTTGGCGGGATCGGCCGTGCTGATGACGGGCTTGAACCGGCGCGCTTCGCCATCCTTTCCCTTGTAACCCTGGCCAAACGCCCACGCACGCACCGTCGACGCCGGCAACCGCAGGAAGCGGGCGGCTTCAGCGGCCGTGTACAGCGGCATTTGACGGATATCGTTGGGAGTCGGATGGGTCATCGGTGGCACCTCCCGGGCCGCCGAAGTATATCCCGACAGAGGCCCCCGGAGCCGGCCCGGCCAAGGGCGACAATGAGGCACACTATCGCGCCCATTCAACGCCACGGACCCGATGTCCCACGAGCAATACACCCCCCTCATGCGCCAGTACTTCGCCGCCAAGGCGGAGCACCCGGAGGTGCTGCTGTTCTTCCGCATGGGGGACTTCTACGAGCTGTTCTACGACGACGCGCGCAAGGCGGCGCGCTTGCTCGACATCACCCTGACCCAGCGTGGCGCCTCGGCCGGTGCGCCGATTCCGATGGCGGGCGTGCCGTACCACGCAGCCGAGGGCTATCTGGCGCGACTGGTCAAGCTCGGCGAGTCGGTGGCGATCTGCGAGCAGATCGGCGATCCGGCGCTGGCCAAGGGCCTGGTCGAGCGCAAGGTGGTGCGCATCGTCACGCCGGGCACGGTGACCGACGAGGCCCTGCTCGAGGAACGTCGCGACAACCTGCTGCTGGCGATCAGCGCCGGCAAGTCGGGCTATGGCCTGGCCTGGGTCGATCTCGCCGCGGGGCGCTTCCTGCTCGGCGAAGTCGCCACGGCCGAAGCGCTCGCCTCCGAACTCGCGCGTTTGCAACCGGTCGAGACCCTGGTCGGCGAGGACGTCGCCTGGCCGAAGTTCGTCGCTGCCCTGCCCGGCCTGCGCAAGCGCGCGCCGTGGCATTTCGACGGCGAGACCGGGCGCCGCGAACTGTGCCGCTTCTTCGGCACGCGCGATCTTTCCGGTTTCGGCGCGGAAGGCCTGACCCTGGCGACCGGCGCCGCCGGCTGCCTGCTCGCGTATGTCGAGGAAACGCAGAAGTCCGCGCTGCCGCATCTCTCCGGGCTCGCGGTCGAACGCAACGATGACACCATCGCCCTCGACGCGGCGACGCGGCGCAACCTCGAACTCGACACGCACGCCTCGGGCCAGCGCGGCGCAACCCTGCTCGGCGTGCTCGACACCAGCGTGACGCCGATGGGCGCGCGCCTGCTGCATCGCTGGCTCAATCGCCCCTTGCGCGAGCGCGCGACCTTGCGCGAGCGCTACCACGCCGTGCGCGCCCTGATCGACGCGCGTCGCATCGAAGGTTTGCGCGAGGAACTGCGCGGCATCGGCGATCTTGAGCGCATTCTCTCCCGCGTCGCCCTGCGCTCGGCACGGCCGCGCGACCTTTCCACGTTGCGCGACGGCCTTGCGCGCACGCCCCGGATTGCGCGGGCCTTGGGTGGATTTGCCGATGCGCTCATCCCTGAGGGCGAAGATCAAGAAGCGGCCGTCCATGGCCGCACTTTTCAATCAACCGCCTGCAATAGCCAACTGTTGCGCAACCTCGTCGACCGGCTGGGCGAACACGCCGGCACCGCCGCATTCCTCGCCAGCGCGATCGTCGAACAGCCGCCTGCGCTGCAACGCGACGGCGGCGTCGTGCGCGCCGGTTTCGATGCCGAACTCGACGAATTGCGCGCGCTGGCGACCAACGCCGACCAGTTCCTCATCGATCTCGAGGAGCGCGAGAAGGTCGCGACCGGCATCCCGACCCTCAAGGTCGGCTACAACCGCGTGCACGGCTACTACATCGAGATCAGCCGCGGCCAGGCCGACAAGGCGCCGACCCACTACACGCGCCGGCAGACGATCAAGGGCGCCGAGCGCTACATCACCGAGGAACTGAAATCGTTCGAGGACAAGGTGCTGTCGGCGCGCGAGCGTTCGCTGATGCGCGAGCGGGCCCTCTACGAGCAGGTGCTCGACACCCTCGCCGCCGATCTCGAAGCGCTGAAATCGGCCGCCGCCGCGGTCGCCGAACTCGACGTGCTGGCGGGCTTCGCCGATCGCGCCGACGCGCTCGACTGGAGCGAACCGGAACTGGTCGACGAGGCCTGCATCCGCATCGAGCGCGGCCGCCACCCGGTCGTCGAACAGGTGCGCGAGGAACCGTTCGAGCCGAACGACCTCGCCCTCGACGAGCGCCGCCGCATGCTGATCGTCACCGGCCCCAACATGGGCGGCAAGTCGACCTACATGCGCCAGGCCGCATTGATCGTGCTGCTCGCCCACATCGGCAGCTTCGTGCCGGCCGCACGCGCGGCGATCGGGCCGATCGACCGTATTTTCACCCGCATCGGCGCCGGCGACGACCTCACCCGCGGGCAGTCGACCTTCATGGTCGAGATGAGCGAGACCGCCAACATCCTGCACAATGCGGGCGAGCACAGCCTGGTGCTGATGGACGAGATCGGCCGCGGCACCAGCACCTATGACGGACTCGCTCTGGCCGAGGCCTGCGCACGCCACCTGGCCGTTGCCAACCGCGCGTTCACCCTGTTCGCCACCCACTACTTCGAACTGACCGGACTGCCTGCACAGCACCCGGGCATCGCCAACGTGCACCTCGATGCCGTCGAGTACGGTGACCAGCTGGTGTTCATGCATGCGGTCAAGGACGGCCCGGCCAACCGCAGTTTCGGCCTGCAGGTGGCGGCCCTCGCCGGCTTGCCGAAAGCGGTCATCGCCGACGCGCGGCGCGTGCTGCAATCGCTCGAGGCCGGCACGCACGCCGTCGCGACCGCGGAGGCGCCATCACCTTCGGTCACGCCACAACTCGGCCTGTTCGCTCCGCCGCTGCCGTCGGCGATCGAGGAAACCCTGCGTGCGATCGATGCCGACGAACTCAGTCCGCGCGATGCCCTCGACCTCGTCTACCGCCTGCGCAAGATGCTCTGACCGATGAGCGGCGGCGCAACGATCCCGGCACGTGTCGCCAGGCCGGCCGCGGCGGGCAGCGCACTCGCCCGCGTCGACGGCATCGACCTGCTGCGCGGCCTGTCGATCCTGCTCGTCGTCGTCCACCATCTTGCCCTGCGCATCCCGCTGCGTGACGGCTGGCTGGAAACCTTCCTGCCGCGCCGCTTCCTCAGCAGCCTGATGTACAACGGCTACGAAGGCGTGTTCATCTTCTTCGTGATCTCGGGTTTCCTCATCGCCAGCCACTCGATCACGCGCTGGGGCAGCCTTGCGCACATCGACCTGCGCGCGTTCTACGCCCTGCGCATCGCACGCATCGTGCCGACGCTGGCCCTCGTGGTCGGTGTGCTGGCCCTGTTCCATGCGCTCGGCGTGCCGTTCTTCGTCATCGACGGCGCGGACCAGTCGCTCGGCGGCGCCGTGCTGTCGGTGATCGGCCTCTATCTGAATGTCTACGAGGCCCGCACCGGTTACCTGCCGGGCGGCTGGGACGTGCTGTGGTCGCTGTCGATCGAGGAAGCGTTCTACCTCGGCTTTCCGCTGGTCTGCCTGCTGCTGCGCAAGACGGTCTGGCTGGTGCCGGCGCTCGTCGTCATCGCGCTGTCGCTGCCATTCACCCGCGGAGCGATCACCGGCAACGACATCTGGTTCGAGAAGGCCTACCTGCCCGGCATGGCGGCGATCGCCAGCGGCGTGCTCGCCGCGATCGCGCTGGCGCGCCGGCCGCAGGTCGCCGCCGCCTGGCGCTGGAGCTTTGCTGCCATCGGCAGCATCGGCATCGGCGCGATGCTGCTGTTCGGGCATGTGCTGTGGGCATGGTTCGGCGGGTTCTCGATGCTGCTGTTCACGACTTCGACCGCGCTGCTCGTGCTCGCGCTCGGCTGGGAAAGCCGCAGCACCGATGCGCGCGCACCGCGCGGATTCGGCTGGCTGGCCGCGATGGGACGCGCGAGCTACGAGATCTACCTCGTCCACATGTTCGTCGTCTTCGCCGTGGTCGGCGTGTATCGCGCAACGGGGGCGGGCATATGGCTCGGTTTCCTCTGGCATGTACCGACCGTGCTGCTGGCCTGGGCGCTCGGCGAACTGCTCGCGCGCGCCTGGTCGCAGCCCCTCAATCGCGCCTGGCGCCGGCGCCTCGTGCCTGCTGCGGGAACCGCGCGATGACAACCGGGACCGGCGCATCGACCGCCAACCCGCACATCGCCCATATCGACGGCCTGCGCGCGATCGCCGTGCTCGCGGTCATCGCCTACCACCTGCATGCGCCGGTCGTGCCGGGCGGCCTGCATGGCGTCGACCTGTTCTTCGTCATCTCGGGTTTCGTCGTCGCCGCCTCGGCCGAGCGCTGGCGGGCGTCGTCGCTGGCAGCCTTCATGGGCGGCTTCTATCGCCGGCGCGTGCTGCGCATCGCCCCGGCGCTGCTGGCCTGTCTCCTCGCCACCGCCACCGCCAGCATGCTGCTGGTGCCCCTGGCCTGGCTCAGCGACGCCAACGACCGCACCGGCTTGTACGCCTTCGTCGGCCTGTCGAACCTGTTCCTCGCCTGGCACAGCAACGGCTACTTCGCACCGACCGCCGAATTCAACCCGTACGTGCACACCTGGTCGCTCGGCGTCGAGGAGCAGTTCTATCTGCTGTTCCCCTTGCTGTTCTTCGCCTGGCTGCGCGGGGGACGCCTGCGCTGGCTGTCGACCGGCGCCTTTGCCGTCGTGCTGGTCGCCTCGTTCGTCGATGCCGTGCTGCGCGGGCGCAGCGATGCGACGGCGGCGTTCTTCCTGACCACCTCGCGCCTGTGGGAGATCGCGGCCGGCGTGCTCCTGCACCAGTGGTCGACGAGTTGGCAGTGGCACGGACGCGGCAGCCGCAGGTTGGCCGAGGCCGCCGCCTGGCTGTCGCTGGGGCTGCTGGCCTGTGCGCTGTGGATGGCGCCGGATGGCGTCCGCTCGATCCTGCCCGCCGTCGTCGCCACCGCCGGGCTGCTCGCGTTCCTGCACCGGCGCGGAGCGGATTCGATGCTCGCGCGCCTGCTGGCATGCACGCCGTTGCAGACGATCGGGCGGCGCTCGTACTCCCTGTATCTGTGGCATTGGCCGGTGTTCGTCCTGTTGCGCTGGACGATCGGCTTCAACACGCCGGCGACGATGCTGCTCGGCGTGGTGCTGACCGCCGCCTTCGCAGAAATGTCGTGGCGCCACGTCGAGCAACCGCTGCGTCATTCGCGCTCCCTGCGACATGCGCCGCCGTGGCGGGTCGTCGCCGCAGGCCTGGCGACGCTGTTCCTCGCCGCCGGCGTCGGCTACGGCATCCGCAAGAGCGCGCCGGCGCTGTCGCTCAGCACGGTCACGCGCCATTTCGCCGATTGGCAGGTGCACGAACAGCACGCCCTGCCGGAGGAGCCCGGTTGCCGTCTGTCGACACGCTCGTTCGACGATCCCTGGCGGGGCGAATACGCCGCTTCCGGGTGTCGCGGGGGCGAGCGGCAAGGCCACATCCTGTTCGTGCTCGGCGATTCGCATGCGATGGCCTATACCGGCGTCGCCACCGAATACGTCCTGCGTACCGGTGCGAATGCGGTGGTCTACCGCAACCCCGGCTGCTCGTTCGGCGCCTTGCGTCCGGAGGGCGTCAGCGCGGCCTGCCTCGCCCAGGGCGAACGCGTGCTCGCCGACATTGCCGCACGCGCACGCGACGGCGACGTCCTGTTGCTTGCCTCGCTGCGCGTTGCCAGGCTCGGCGACCAGTGGATGCGCTTCGATGGCCGCATCGGCAACGACCGCGACGACCCGGCGCGCCGCGAGGCCGAGGCCGACCTCGTGCGCCGGCTGGCACCGCTCGCCGCGAGCGGCGTCCACATCGTCTTCGATGCGCCCAAACCGGTATTCCAGGCACCCGCATTCCGCTGCAGTGATCGCTTCAATGCGATGAATCCGGTCTGTGCCGGTGGACTGTCGATGTCGCGGGCCGACGTGGAGCGGCATCGGGCCGTCGCCCTCGGCAGCCTGCAACGCTTGGTCGCTGCCCTGCCCGGCGCGGACATCTTCGACGCGACGCCGCTGCTCTGCGATGCCGAGCGCTGCGACGCCGTGCGCGACGGCCGGCCGCTGTTCTTCGATGGCGACCACCTCAGCGGCCATGCCAACGCACTGCTGTATCCGGGCTTTGCCCGGCATCTGCAGCACCGGGCGCCGGCGCCCTCCGGGCTCCCGCTCCCGCAGCGCTGAACACGGCAGGCGCCGACTGCGCTGCCGGGTCGTTCGCGACTTCCTTCCGGCGGCCGGCTCCTGTATGGATGCAGGCACGTCCGCGGCGATCCTGCCGCCGCTCCCTCGAGGCTCCCTTGCCTCGTCCCCCAGAGGAGAACTCCGATGCAGAACCGACGCCAGTTCCTCGCCACGAGTCTCACCGCCGCCGGGCTCGGTCTTGCTGCCAGCCACGGCCTGCTGGCCGACTCGCCATCGACATCCACCCTGCTGACCCGGCCGATCCCGTCGAGCGGTGAACGCATCCCGGTCATCGGTGCTGGCACCTCGGGCAGCTTCGAAGCAACGCCCGGTACGGAAAAACACGAGCTGCTCAAGGACGTGTTGAAGGTGTTCTTCGAAGGAGGTGGCAGCGTGTTCGACACCTCGCCGAACTATTCCGGCGCCGATGAAGTGCTCGGCGCCCTGCTCGCCGAAGGCGGCTGGCGAGCGCGCACCTTCCTTGCCACCAAGATCGCCGCCGACTCGCGCGCCGATGCGGAAGTGCAGTGGGCGCAATCGCTCAAGCGTCTGCGTACCGACAAGGTCGAGCTGCTGCAGGTCCACAACCTGCGCGAATGGAAGATCCAGCTGCCGTATGCGCGCGAACTCCAGCAGCAGGGCAAGACCCGCTACGTCGGCGTCACCCACTTCGTCGACCGCGGCCTGGCCGATCTGGAACAGGTCATGCGCAGCGAAAAGCTCGACTTCATCCAGATCCATTACTCGGTCAATTCGACGAATGCGGCAAAGACCGTGCTGCCGCTGGCGCAGGACAAGGGGATTGCCGTGCTCGTCAACCGCGCCTTCGACGACGGCAAACTGTTCGCCAGGGTCAAGGACCAGCCGCTGCCGGGCTGGGCCGCCGAGTTCGAAGTGACCTCCTGGGCGCAGATGTTCCTCAAGTTCGCGCTCAGCCATCCGGCGGTGACGGCGGTCATCCCGGCCACCGGCAAACCCGAACGCCAGGCCGACCAGTTGAAAGCCGGACACGGGCCGCTGCTGAGCGACGCGCGACAACGCGAACTCGTCGCGCAGTTCACCGGCTGAGCGGATCGAACACGACACGGCAAAGGAATAGCCGCAGGAGCGCACCCGGTGCGCGACCGCTTTTCCGTGACGCCTCGGTCGCGCACCGGGCGCGCTCCTGCGGCTTCGACAGGTTTCCCATGCCCGGTTTTTCCCGGTGTGCGCCGTGTGCTCCGGGTTTCAATCTTCCGCTTCGCAATCCCCGGGAGTCAGCGCATGCCGCCATCGACGCAATCGCCGCCTGCACGCGGTCTGTCGCGCCTGTTCGGCACGCAGCCGGGCGAGGCTCCGGCAGTGGCCGGCGGGCTTGCCCTGTTCTTTCTCGTCTTCACCGGCTACTTCATGCTGCGGCCGGTGCGCGAGACGATGGGCATTGCCGGCGGCGTCGGCAATCTGCAATGGCTGTTCACCGGCACCTTCCTCGCCACGCTCGCCGCGGTCCCGCTGTTCGGCTGGATTGCCTCGAAGGTATCGCGGCGCACGATCCTGCCGTGGACCTACGGATTCTTCGTCTGCAACCTGCTCGCCTTCGCCGCCGGCCTCGCCGCGCGCCCGGACGACCTCGCCGTCGCGCGCACGTTCTACATCTGGCTGTCGGTGTTCAACCTGCTGACGATCTCGCTGGCCTGGAGCACGCTCGCCGACGTCTTCGCCACGCAGCAGGCCAAGCGCCTGTTCGCCCTCATGGCCGGCGGCGCCAGCCTCGGCGGACTGATCGGACCGTTGCTCGGCACCGTGCTGGTCGCCCCGCTCGGTCATGCCGGCCTGCTGGTCCTGTCGGCCGCCTTTCTCGCTGCGGCCATCGCCGCCGCCGCGGCGATGCACCGCTGGCGCGATCGCCAGCCGCAGACGGCGTCCGCCGTCCACGACACCGATCGTTCACGCGCACTCGGCGGCAATCCGTTCGCCGGCGCGACCGCGGTGCTGCGCTCTCCCTACCTGCTTGGCATCGGCACCTTCGTGATCCTGCTGGCGACCGCGAACACCTTCCTCTATTTCGAACAGGCCCGTCTGGTCGCCGAACACTTTCCCGACCGCACGCGCCAGACCCAGGTGTTCGGCATGCTCGACACGATCGTGCAGACGCTGGCCATCCTGACCCAGGTGTTCCTGACCGGACGCATCGCCCGCCACCTCGGCATCGGCGTCCTGCTCGTCGCCGTGCCGCTGGTGGTCGCCGGCGGTTTCCTCTGGCTCGCGATGGCGCCGGTGTTCGGCGTGTTCGCGGTGGTCATGGTGATCCGCCGCGCCGGCGAATACGCGCTGGCCCGACCGGGCCGCGAGATGCTCTACACGGTCGTGCCGGCCGAGCAGAAGTACAAGGCGAAGAACTTCATCGACACCGTGTTCTACCGCGGCGGCGATGCGATCAGCGGCTGGGCGAAGCGCGGTCTCGACCTGCTTGCCGAACATCCGTCGCTGGCGATGGCGATCGGCGCCGTGCTCGCCGTCGGCTGGGCCGCAACCGGTGGCTGGCTCGCACGCCAGTATCGACAGCGCGAGCGGATGGAATCGGACGGAGCATCCGGGAAAACCGAAGATTGAGGATCAATCACCTTCAGTATCAAGATTGGAATGTATTCCTGAAGTATTTTCACCGCATGAAGAGCGGCGACCGCAGGCGTCCGGCCGCGGCAGCGGCTCATCCGCGATCTTCGCGGAGGGCACGCAACTGGCGTCGTGCATGCTTGTCGGGCCGGGTCGGCGGATGGTCGAAGGCAGCGCCGGTCAGGCGGCGCTGTTCGGCGAGCCGTTCGCGCGCTGCGATGCTCGCGGGCGTTTCGGCATAGAGCGTGCGCGCCGTCGTCGCGGGACCGCGTTGCGCAGACAGCCCGGCGATCGTGACGATGCAGCGGTCCTCGCCGCGCCGGATCGCCAGTTCATCGCCGACGTGGACGGACCGGGCCGGCTTCGCGCCAACGCCATTGACCTCGACCTTGCCGCCATCGACCGCCTGGCGGGCGAGGCTGCGCGTCCTGAAGAAGCGCGCAGCCCACAGCCAGACGTCGAGCCGGACGCCCGCCGGTGCCCCGGCGTTCAGAGCGCAATGCGTCCGCGCAGGATGTCCCAGTACATCACCCAGTCGCCGAGGAAGCTGTAGAGCGGCTGCTTGAATGAGGCCGGGCGATTCTTCTCGAAGGCGAAATGGCCGACCCAGGCAAACCCGTAGCCGGCAAGCGGAGCCAGCGCGAGCCACCACGCATTGCCGGTGGTGATCGCCGCGACGAGGACGCCGAGGACGAGCGAACTGCCGATGAAGTGCAGGCGCCGGCAGGTCCGGTTGGCATGTTCGGACAGGTAGAACGGATAGAACTCGCGGAACGTCGTGTAGCGCGTCGCGACCGGATGGCTGAGGGCTGGCTGGCTCATGGTGATGATCCCGGTTGAATCCCAAGCATAGCGCCGATCGCCGCCCGGGCAAGGAAACGGTTTCCGTCGCCCCGGGATCCGGATGATTGCGCACGGTACGCCGGATCGCGCAAAGGCGGCCCGACCTCGACGGGATCGTTGCGGTCACCGGACGACCGCTGCCGAACGCAGGGCATCACCAGGCCCGCGCGTACTGGACGGGCGCTTCGATGTCCGCGCCGAGGGCACGCGCCGCGCGGCGCGGCCAGTAGGGATCGCGCAGCAGTTCGCGCGCGAGCAGGACGAGGTCGGCCGCGCCGGACTCGAGGATCGCCTGCGCCTGCGCGGGCTCGGTGACGAGCCCGACCGCACCGGTGGCGATGCCGGCTTCGCTGCGGATGCGGGAAGCAAACGGCACCTGGTAGCCGGGACCGACGGCGATCTGCTGGTGGGCGACGAGGCCGCCACTGGAAACGTCGACCAGATCGACGCCTTCCCCCTTCAGCACGCGGGCAAGTTCGACGCTTTGTTCGAGATCCCAGCCGCCATCGGCCCAGTCGGTGGCCGAGATGCGCACGAACAGCGGCAGTCGTTCCGGCCACACCGCGCGCACGGCGGCGACGACATCGCGGGTCAGGCGGATGCGGGCCGCGAACGAACCTCCCCAGGCGTCCTCGCGCCGGTTGCTGAGCGGGGACAGGAATTCATGCAGCAGATAGCCATGCGCTGCATGCACCTCGACGACCTCGAAGCCGGCCGCAAGCGCGCGCCGTGCGGCGGCGGCGAAGGCCGCGACGATGGCGCGGATGCCGGCCTCGTCGAGCGCCTCCGGCGGCGGATCGCCCGCCGCATACGCGATGGCCGAGGGCGCCAGCGGCGTCCAGCCGCCGGCTTCGTGGCCGACCCGCTCGCCGCCATGCCAGGGCGCCGCGGTGCTGGCCTTGCGCCCGGCGTGGGCGAGCTGGATTCCGGCCGCCGCGCCCTGCTCACGCAGGAAGCGCGCGATGCCGCTCCAGGCATCCTGCTGCGTCTCGTTCCAGAGTCCGGTATCCGCCGGCGAAATCCGCCCGCGCGGCTCCACCGCCGTGGCCTCGGCGATGACCAGGCCGGCGCCACCGACGGCACGCGAGCCGAGATGGACCAGATGCCACGGCTGCGGCGTGCCGTCGACTGCCGAGTACTCGCACATCGGCGAAACGGCGATGCGGTTGCGCAAGGTGATGCCGCGCAGCCGCAGCGGGTCGAACAGGCTCATATTCCGGCATCCACGACAGGAGGGACGGCAACATGAGGTTTGCGCGATCGCGCAGCAAGCCCCGCGCGGAGCGGCGGCGTTCGACCGCGGCTTCGACGCTGGCCGCCGGCGGGCCTGCGGCTTATGCTCGGCAGATGATCCGACTCCGCTGGTTCCTGCTGGCCGCCGGCCTTGCCGGCGGCGCGAGTCCGGCCCTCGAGCCGGCCGCTGCCGACATGCACGAGCGCCTGGCCGCCTGCACCACCTGTCACGGTGACCAGGGACAGGGCATGAAGGGCAACGAATACTATCCGCACCTCGCCGGCAAACCGGCCGGCTACCTGCTTGCCCAGTTGCAGGCGTTCCGCGACGGCCGCCGTGCCTACGTGCCGATGAACTGGCTGATGCGCAACATGGACGATGCCTACCTGGCCCGGATTGCCGGCCATTTCGCCAGCCTCCCTCCGCAATCGTCAGCCGAACCGGTGCCGATCGGCGCCGCCGATGCCGCGCGGGCGCGCGAACTGGTCGAACGCGGCGATCCGCAGCGCGGCGTTCCGGCCTGCGCGGCCTGCCATGGCGTGGACCTCGCCGGCCTGCAGCCGGGCGTACCCGCGCTGATCGGGCTTCCACCCGATTACGTCGTCGCCCAGCTCGGCGCCTGGCGTACCGGTGCGCGCACGGCGGAGGCGCCGGACTGCATGGCCGAGGTCGCCCGGGCGCTCGACCCGCGCGACCTGCGCCGACTCGGCGACTGGCTGGCGACGCAGGGCGCCGGACATTCGCTGGCGCCGGCAGAGGCCGGGAGTTTTTCCTTGCCGGTGGCCTGCGGAAACCTGCCCTTCGACGAGGCGGTCCGCTGATGCGCCGCGCCCTGCTTGCCCTCGCCGCCGTGTTGCTGCCGCTGCTGCTTGCCTTGCTCGCGGCGATCCTCGTGCTGTTGCCGCGCCAGGGCGGTCTCGCACCCTTCCGCGTCCCCGCGGGCGGCTCGACGCCGGCGGATTCCGATGCCCTGGTCGAACGCGGCCGCCACCTCGCCCAGCTTGGCAACTGCATTGGCTGCCATACCGTGCGCGGTGGCGAACCACTGGCCGGCGGGCGGGCTTTCAAGACCCGCTACGGCATCGTCTACAGCAGCAACATCACCCCCGACCCGGAACACGGCATCGGCGCCTGGTCGAGCGAGGAATTCCGCCACGTCATGCGCCACGGCATCAGCCGCAACGGCGTGCTGTCTCCGGTCTTCCCGTATGCGAACTTCCGTCACCTCGAGGATGGCGAACTCGATGCCCTGCTCGCCTGGCTGCGCCGGGCGACGCCTTCCACCGCCACCCGCCAGGCTGGCGACTACCGCTTCCCCGCCAATCTGCCGTGGGCGATGACCGGCTGGCGGCTGCTCAATCTCCGCCCCGCTGCCGATGCGCAGTGGCCGGATGCGCAGATTGCGCGCGGGGCCCGCCTGGTCGAGGGAATCGGCCATTGCGCAACCTGCCATGCTTCGCGCGGCACGTTCGCCGCACCGCTTGCCGGTCCGCAACTTTGGGGTGCGCGCAATGCCGGCTGGTACGCGCCGGCACTGCACGGCCCGGCCCTCGCCCGGTTTGGCGAAGGTGCGGTGGCCCGCTACCTGCAGGGCGGCGCCCCGCACGACATCGCCGGTTACGGCCTCATGGCCGACGTCATCGCCGGCAACTTGCGTCATCTCGGCGACGACGACGCCCGCGCGATCGAAGCCTACCTGCGCCGGCTCCCGCCCCCTCCGCCGGTGCGCGAGCCGCCCTTGCGCGTGCGCGCCAGCGAGGAATCGCTGGCGATCGGCAAGCGCGTCTATGACGGCCACTGCGCCGACTGCCATGGTGAACGCGGCGAAGGCGTTGCCGGCAAATACCCGGGGCTGCGCGGATCCGGCGCCATCGCCGGTGCGGATCCGGTCAATCTGGTCAAGCTGGTCATGCTCGGCGCGGTCGCGCCGTCCACCCCGCTGAACCCCTACCCGTACACGATGCCGCCGTTCGCCCATTCGCTGACGGCGAAGGAAGTGGCAGGAGTGGTCAACTTCCTGCGCGCGCAGGACGACCGCAATGCACTGCCGGTGTCCGAAGAGGATGTCGGCAGCATGGCCGGCATCGAATAGCAGGGGCGCCGCGCAATGAACCCCTTCGTCGAGCTCAACCTGTCGCTGATCCTGCTGTTGCCGTGGTACGTCGTGCTCGGCTGGGTCTTCTGGCGCCTGACCGCGCGCCGGGGCGGCGTTGCGCGGCGCTTGCTGGCACTCGGCGTCCTCGTCGGCGCGATCGCGGCCGCGGCCGGCTCCGGCATCTGGGCGTTCCGCCATGCCGATCCGTCGGCGGGTGCGATCTGGCGGCAGGTGCTCGCCTCGGCGATCGGCTACGGCGCCTTCCTCGGTGTGCTCGCGGCCGGCTGCCTGCTGATGCGCCGACGCTGAACGGATGCGGCCGGGCATGGCATGACCATGCCGCGCCGTTGCGCACGTCGATGGCGCGGGCGGATCCGGTCAATCCGAACGAAAAGGCCGCGGCGTGAGCCGCGGCCTTGCGCATGTTCGTGTCGCGGATCGAATCAGGCCGTGGTGACGTCTTCGGCCTGCAGGCCCTTCTGCCCCTGGACGACCTTGAAACTGACGCGCTGCCCTTCCTGCAGCGTGCGGAAACCCGAGCCGTTGATGGCGCGGAAATGCACGAAGACATCCGGGCCGTTCTCGCGGCTGATGAAGCCGAAGCCCTTGCTCTCGTTGAACCACTTGACGGTGCCGACCTGACGATCCGACATTGACACTCTCCGAAACGTGACTTGATACGCCCATACCCCGTGAAGGGCCTCCCGTTGCCATGCATGCGACGGGACGGGACGAGCAAGCGGATCGCAACGGATCTTCCGGCACCGGCCCACGGTCGCGAGACCGCGCAGGCATGACGGCGCCGAGTCTATACCAAGTTTTTCGGCGTTGCGACAGGGCCGAAAGTACCGACCCGCAGCGGCGTCAGGTCGCAGTCTCGATGGTGAAGCTCTCGCCACACCCGCATTCGCCGGTGGCGTTCGGATTGTGGAACACGAAAGCGGCATTCAGTCCCTGCCGGCGGAAGTCGATCTCGGTGCCGTCGACGAACGGCAGCGCCTTCGGATCGACCAGCACGCGCACGCCGTCCTGGTCGAACACCGTGTCGTTCTCGGCGACGCTGTCGGCGACGTCGACCGTGTAGGCGAATCCCGAGCAGCCGGTGCGCCGGATGCCGAAGCGCACGCCGGCGGCATTCGGAGTTCGGGCGAGGAAGTCCTGCATGCGCTTGAGGGCGGCGGCGGTGAGCTGGATCGACATGGCGTGGTTTCCGGATTGATCGGGCGATGGTACCCCGCAACCTGCGGAGATCGTGGCCGATCACGGCGATTCAAGGTGTCTGCCGCGTCAGCAGGTAGGTGGCAAAGCTGCCGAGCCAATGGCCGCCGGCATATTCACTGCCGCCCACGGCAGCCAGCCCGGCGTCGGAATGCCGGCGTGCCGCGGCCCGCAGGGCGGGAACGCGCCGGTCGCCCGGCGGCAGCGCCCCGGCAATCGCCTCGAGCATCCATGCCCGGCTGAGGTTGAGGCCATCGAGATGGGCCAGCTTGCCGTCGGCCGCATCGAGCACGCGCCCCGGCACGAGCCAGTCGACGCGCGCGTGCGTCGGCACGTCGGGCAGGAAGCGTTTCAGCCAGCGGGCGAAGTCGCGCTGCCCCAGCACGCGACGCATGAGATCGGCCTCGGCGAGGCATGGCGAGAGGAAATCCTGGCCGGATGGTTCCCAGGACAGCGGGCAGTCGCGATCCGCCGCATGGAAGTCGCGCGAACGCGCCAGCAGGGCGGCTTCCAGCGCGCCGTTTCCCTGGATGCGCGCGGCATCGATGGCGAGCCCGAAGGCGAAGGCCGTCTGCGAGTGTTCACCGCTGCGGATCGGCGCGGTCAGTTTCGGCAACCAGCGCGCAATGCGCTCACCGGCCTCGCGTTCCAGTGGCTCGAGGGCCGCCAGCCAGCGCCTGGCGTCGGCATCGTCCCACTGGCGCAGATCGGCGCCGAGTTGAAGCAGCCAGGCCAGGCCATAGGGTCGCTCGAAGGTCTCGCTGCCTCGGCGCAACGTGGCGAGTTCACCCTCGATGTTCGCCACGGTCAGGTTGCGCGACAGCGCCGCACGCGCCTCCGCCGCGAACGCGGCCCCGGGGTCGGTCCGCAGCAGGCGCACCAGCAGCCAGTGGCCGTGGACCGAGGAATGCCAATCGAAACAGCCGTGGAAGGCCGGATACAGCTTCCTCGGCGCAGCGACATCGCGGTCATCGCGAAGCTCGTGGCTGATCTTGTTCGGGTACTCGCGTTCGATGCAGTCGAGGGCGAGCCGGGCAAATCGCGCGGCATTGCCGGAATCGGCGGGCGGGTTCGATGCCTGCGCGGCGATGGCACCGAAGCAAGCGAGCAGGATCGCGCCGGCCCGGAGCGTCGCTCGCCCGTGCCATGCGTGGATGCGGGAAGGTTCCGTTATCATGCGCGCCCCCGTCTCGGCCTTCTTGCGCCGCCGCGCGGCCACTCCCGGAGTTTTCCCGCATGT
The DNA here is from genome assembly GCA_934526015.1 of uncultured Dokdonella sp. Lineage (GTDB taxonomy): Bacteria > Pseudomonadota > Gammaproteobacteria > Xanthomonadales > Rhodanobacteraceae > Dokdonella. Next base: position 82,429 of record CAKSZY010000001.1, on the reverse strand, counting down.
CCGTCGTCAGTGTCAAACAGGCCCTCTCCGGCGGCATCGCCGCCGGCTCCCGGATTCGCGTGCGCGGCTGGGTACGCACGCGCCGCGACTCGAAAGCCGGCCTGTCCTTCGTCAACGTCAGCGACGGCTCGTGCTTCGATGCGATCCAGGTCGTCGCGCCCGAGTCGTTGCCGAACTACGCGAGCGAGGTCCTGCACTTGAGCGCGGGCTGCTCGGTGATCGCCGAAGGCGAACTCGTGCCTTCGCAAGGCAAGGGCCAGGGGTTCGAGCTGGCGGCAACCCGCATCGAGGTGGTCGGCCTGGTCGACGATCCCGAAACCTACCCGATCCAGCCGAAGCCGCACTCGCTCGAGTTCCTGCGCGAGGTCGCCCATCTGCGCCCGCGCACGAACCTGTTCGGCGCAGTCACCCGCGTGCGCCACACGCTCGCCGCCGCCGTGCACCGCTTCTTTCACGAGAACGGCTACTACTGGATCAACACGCCGATCATCACGACCTCGGATGCCGAGGGTGCCGGGCAGATGTTCCGCGTGTCGACGCTCGACCTGATGAACCTGCCGCGCACCGACAAGGGCGGCATCGATTTCCGCAAGGATTTCTTCGGCAAGGAGGCGTTCCTGACCGTTTCCGGCCAGCTCAATGTCGAGGGCTATTGCCTGGCCTTGAGCAAGGTCTACACGTTCGGGCCGACCTTCCGCGCCGAGAACTCGCATACCGCCCGGCACCTTGCCGAGTTCTGGATGATCGAGCCGGAGATCGCCTTCGCCGATCTCGACGAGGACGCGCGCGTTGCCGAGGCCCTGCTCAAGTACGTGTTCAAGGCGGTGCTCGACGAGCGCGCAGACGACATGGCGTTCTTCGCCGAGCGCGTCGAGAAGACCGCGATCTCGCGCCTCGAGCGATTCCTCGATGCGCCGTTCGAACGCATCGACTACACCGATGCGGTGGACATCCTGAAGAAGTCGGGCAGGAAATTCGAGTATGCCGTGGAATGGGGCGCCGACCTGCAGACCGAGCACGAGCGCTTCCTGACCGAGGAACACGTCGGCCGCCCGGTGGTGGTCGCCGACTATCCGGAGAAGATCAAGGCGTTCTACATGCGCCTCAACGATGACGGACGTACCGTCGCCGCAATGGACGTGCTGGCGCCCGGCATCGGCGAGATCATCGGCGGCTCGCAGCGCGAGGAGCGCCTCGACGTTCTCGACGCGCGCATGCAGCAATTCGGCCTCGACCCGGCCCACTACGGCTGGTATCGCGATTTCCGCCGCTACGGCACGGTGCCGCATGCCGGCTTCGGCCTCGGCTTTGAACGCCTCGTGGTGTACGTCTGCGGGCTGGCCAACATCCGCGACGCGATTCCGTATCCGCGCGCACCGGGCCAGGCCGAATTCTGATGCTGGCAACGCGCGAATTCCTGCTGGTCATGGGCCTCGGCTTCATCGTCGCCGGGCTGACCACCTACATCATGACCTGGGTGCTGGTGTTCGTGCACCTGCGCGACCGCCATCCGGCGGAGCGCGCACGCCTCGGCAGTTTCCTGTTCACCCCGCGTGCGTTCGGCTGGTATCTCGCCCGCCGCTATCGCCGGCTCGGCGATCGCCTGCTCGACGGCATCGCGCGCATGGGCTTCGCCGGCGCCTGGGCGATCGTGTTCGGTGCGCTTGCGACGTTCGTCTCCAACGCCCTCGGCTGGCTGCCATGAACGACGCTGCAGATCACTCCGCCGACGACGACCTCGTCATCGAGACGCAATGGTGGTGCGTGGCCGTCGGCGACCTGCTCGTCTGGGCGCGCCTGCAGGTACTCGCGTCCGGCATCGCCGAGGTGCTCGATGCCAGTGGCGGCCATCTGCGCTACGACGACGCCGGCTCGGCCAGCATGGCTCTGCTCGACGCCGAATTCCGCGCCTTCGACGGCCTCGACGAGGAAGATGCCGCGGCCTTCGGATTCGACCTCGACAGCGTGGAGCCGCCGAACGCCGGCAGTGACGAGGACCTGTTGCCGCTGATGTCCCTCAAGCTGCTGCGCCTGCAGTAGCCTGCGCAGAACCCGAGTGGAGGACGCCCTGATGAACCTCGACCTGTCCGGCAAGCATGCGCTCGTTCTCGGCGCCTCGCAGGGCATCGGCCGCGCCGCCGCCCTGGAACTCGCCACGCTGGGTGCCGACGTCACCGTGCTGGCGCGCACCGCGGAAACACTTGCCGCGGTGGTGGCCGGACTGCCATGCCGCGCCGGCCAGAAGCACGGCTACATCGCCGCCGACATGAAGGACCATTCCGGCCTGAAGGCGCGCGTCGAAGCGGTGGCGAATGCCACCCCGGTGCAGATCCTCGTCAACAACACCGGCGGCCCGCCGGGTGGCCCGGCCCACACGGCTGCGCTGGACGATTTCCGCATCGCCTTCGACCAGCATCTCGTCGCCGCACAGATCGTCGTGCAGGCGCTGCTGCCGGGCATGCGCGGGGCCGGGTACGGGCGCATCGTCAACGTCATCTCGACCTCGGTGAAGGAACCGATCCGCAACCTCGGCGTGTCGAACGCGATCCGCGGTGCGGTGGCCAGCTGGGCAAAGACGCTGTCGGCCGAACTCGGTGCGTACGGCATCACCGTCAACAACGTGCTGCCCGGCTACACCCGGACGCAGCGCCTGGCGCAGATCCTCGCCGACCGCACGCGTGCGAGCGGAGAAAGCGAGGAAGCGGTCAGCGCACGCATGCTGGCCGGTGTCCCCCTCGGCCGCTTCGCCGAAGCCGACGAAGTTGCCGCGGCGATCGCCTTCCTGTCCTCCCCGGCCGCGGCCTACATCAACGGCATCAACCTGCCGGTCGACGGCGGACGCACCTTGTCGCTCTGACGACGGCGACCGCAAGTCCGCTCGCCCTGCCCGTCAACGCCTCACCGCGCACGCGCTTGCGAGGCGGCGTCGAGGAACGCACGCATCAACGGATCGGCGGCGAGCAGGCCGGGATCGCGGCCGTCATGAAACTCCGGATGCCATTGCACGCCGGCGATGAAGCCGCTGCCGTGCGCGCGGATCGATTCGATCACCCCGTCGTCGGACCAGGCTTCGGCGACCAGGCCTTGACCGAGGCGCTTGATGCCCTGGTGATGGATCGAGTTGACGCGCGCATCCAGCACGCCCGGATACAGGCTGTCCAGCCAGCTGCCGGCGGCGATCGACAAGGCATGGCCATGTTCGTCGTAGGCATCGGCATGCACGTGGCTCGCTGCGGTCACCCCGTCGGCGCAAAGGTCCTGGTACAGCGTGCCGCCGAAGGCGACATTGATCAGCTGGTGGCCGCGGCAGATGCCGAACACCGGCTTTCCGGCGGCCGCGAATCCGCGGATCAGATCGAGTTCGAAGCGGTCACGCAGGACATCGACCGGGCCGACCACATGCGACGCCGCCTCGCCGTACGTGCGCGGATCGATATCGGCCCCGCCCTGCAGGATCAGCCCGTCGAGCGCTTGCACGATGTCCGGTATGCCGATGTGGGACGGCCGGATCAGGCTCTCGCGCTCGACCGTCGGCACCATCACCACCATCGCGCCGAGCGACATGACCCAGTGCGCGACCGACTGCTCGAGGTATTGCAGGGTCTTGCCGCGGAAACCGAGTTCCGCGGGCACCTGGCGCAGGATGCGCGGCGACACGCCGATCAGCAGCTTTCCGGGCGAGGCGTTGTCGGCGGGCATTTCCGGGTACCGTGGTTTCGATCCGTGCGCAATGATCGCTCAATCGCCCGGCGTGCAGCGCATGCCGGAAGCACCCGGACGGGTCGTATCGATGAGCCAGTCGACCACGCCACGCAGGGCCTCCGTCCGCGTCGCTCCCGCATCGATGCAGCGGTGGTAAAGCTCCAACTGGCGGTGTGCGCTGGTGCCCCGACGCAGGAGCACGTCGAGGTGGGCGATCTCCCGGCCGCAATCGAGTGCTTCCACGTCCTCGGCAACCACGGCGAGCAGCGCGTCGAGCACGCTGCGAAATGACCGCACGGACGACGAAAACTCGTCGATGAACGCGGCATCGAGCCCGTGGCGCTTGGCCAGCCAGCGATTTTCGTCGATCACCCGGCGGGTCATCGAACTGCGCGCGCGCCCGAGCCCCGGCCGGCGCAGATGCGCGCGCACGAGGCAACGGAACAAGGCCGCGATCGCCAGGGCATCGTCGACATCGGTGCAGCAGTCGGCGATGCGCAGTTCGAGGGTCGGGTGCTGCGCGGAAGGCCGGATCGCCCACCACAGCGAACCTCCACCGTCGATCGCGCCGGCTCCGACGAGCAGCCGGACGAAGGCGTCATGGTCGCGCTGCGATTCGAAGAAATCGGGGATCCCGGTCCGCGGCCATTCGTCGTAGGCGGCCTGGCGATAGCTCAGCAGACCGGTGCGGTCGCGATTCCAGAACGGCGACGAGGTCGACAACGCGAGGAACACCGGCAACCACGACATCAGCCGGTTCATCAGCACGATCCGGTCGATGCCCTCGCCGACCCCGACGTGGACATGCATGCCACACAGCAGGTTGCGCCGGCCGACGATCTGGAAGTCGTCGATCAGGCGCGCGTAACGCGGCTTCGCGGTCGGCGTCTGCTCGCGCCACATGCCGAACGGATGGCTGCCGGCAGCAACCAGTTCGAGCCCGTGGGCACGAGCCGCATCGCACAAGCCGCGGCGCAACCCCACCATCGATGCGCGTGCCTCGGCCGTTCCGGCATATACCGGAGAGACCAGCTCGACCTGCGACTGCAGCAACTCGCGGGCGACGCAGTCACGGCCCAGGCGTTGCCGCGCTTCGCCGATCAGGCCGGCAGGCACACGCGGCACGAGGTTGCGCGTCGCCGGATCGACGACGAAGTACTCCTCCTCGATGCCGAACGATTCCACGGCCATGCTCCTCGGGCGGTCGCGCATGATCGGGGGACGCAACCCAACCGCGGCAGAATCATCCCGCGGCGCGATCGGTCTTCCGTCTCGCCCGACATCGCTTGTGCACCAGCGCGCGTGCGGCGCTGACCGGAAGAGGTGCGCCGCAGCGTTCCGCCCGACGGCAACCGCGCCGGGCGCACCTCGAGACGGACTCCCGCGTCGGGCGCGTGCCGCAGGCGGCACGGCATTCCGGTTCACCCTACTGCAGGCTGCGCAAGGCGTCGACCACCGCAGGCAACAGCGTCGCGCGCAGGTCGGCATCGTCCGACTCGTTCACGTTGACGTACAGCACCAGCAGCACGGCTTGCAGGTTGTGCCGGCGCGCCAGCGATTCGCGTGATCCGTAGAGGTTGCCGCCTTCGGGAACCGCCGCGATCCCGGCGAACCAGTCGCGCCACTGCGCAGTCGTGTAGATCCCTCGCGCGGCGATGCGCAACAGCGGCAGGGCGAGTCGCTCGGCTTCGCCATGGATCCACGAATGGCCGCTGGCCGGGGCGATCTGGGTCGCAAGCGCGGTGACGATGCGATCGAGGTCGGCGCTGCTCGTGCGCGGATGCACGGCGAGTTGGGCCAGCAGGTCGGCGCCGTGGGCAACGGCGTGCCGCCAGCCGGCCTGGGGATCGAAGCCGCGATAATCGTGGATCGATTCGAACCAGTCGCACGCGATATCGACCAGGGCCGGGATCGCCGCTTCGTCGAGGAAGGGTTTCGCCCGATCCGCTGCCACCGTCTGCGCCAGCATCAGGGCCGCGAACGGCTGGCGGAAACCCTGGCGGTCACTGCCGGTGACGGCAAGCCGACGTGCGAGGCGCCCGTGGATCGCGAGCAGGGTCGAGGGTTCGAGGTTCGCCTGGCGCACCCAGGTGGCGAGTGCCGTGTAGGCAATGTCGTCGCGCCAGCGCGGATCGGGATGGGCGAGACAATCGACGAGCGCGAGCGCCAGCGCATTGCGCTCCTCAGCATCGGCGAGCGCGAAGCCGGTGTCGGCCAGCGCGGACATCGACGCCCGGCTTCTGCCCTCCGGCGGGCAGGCCGCGAGCGCGCTTGCGCCCAGCAGAACCGAGCCGGCGACGGCGGCAATCGCGAGGGATCGGATCGGGCCCATGAAGATTCCGCTTCGCGTGCGACAGGGACTTCATCATAGGCGGACTGGCTGCGGCGACAACCCGTCCCCACGGTATCCATCTCCTCGCGTCTACCCTCCTCCGCACGCGCCCTCCCCGCAGCTGCGCGCGGGCGCGGCGATTTCGAGGGCTTGCCGACGCGGCTCCCATCCTTCGCCGGATGTATGGCCCCGAATTTGCTTGCGCGGGCTCGCGCCAGCACAAGACAACATTGCACTGGAAGTGAGGAATTCCCTATGTGATATTCGCGAGCACAGGGGAATTGGATGCAGCCATTGTCGAGGCTGCCTTGAGGTGAACCAAGACTTGGGGAACTATCATGCGAAAGGTATCGTTAGCCATATCCTTGCTGTTCGCGTTCGCTGGCCACGCCACCGCCCAGGAAATCCTTGACTGTGCGGCTCTTGCCAACAGTGCGGCTGCAGAGCCGCCGTCCTACGCCAGCCAGTGCGACATCTCCACCCAAGCGGCACCCGCGGCCGGCCCGCTCGCTCCCTACGCACCGTCGGATACCGCCTACTCCTACAACATGCGTGGCGTCACCGGCAGCGCGCAGGGTCTGTACAGCTTCACCCTGAGCACATTCGGCACGCAGACCTTTGTCGGCGACCCCGGGGCCAGCTTCTATTCCTGGGACTTCGATCCCGCCGCCCTGACGCTCTACGCCATCCAGACGCCAACGACCGGAGCGTCCTCCTTCGGTACGGTCAACCCCGCCACCGGCACATTCACCGTGTTGGCAAGCGTGACCGGCTTGACCGGATCCGACACCCCGACCGGGCTCTCCATCGATCCGGTGACCGGAGAAGCCTTCCTGTCGTCGCTGGGCAACATCTACTCGTTCGATCTCGCCACCGGCGCGGCAACACTGATCGGGCCAACCGGCGTACCCAGCGGCATCATGATCGACATCGCCATCAACTGCGACGGCGACATGTACGGTCATGACATCGGCACCGATTCGCTGTACTCGATCGACCGTGCCACCGGTGCGGCAACACTGATCGGCACCCACGGCCTGGCAGCCAACTTCGCCCAGGGCATGGATTTCGACAACAACGACGGCACGCTCTATGCCGCGGTCTATACCGGTGGCGGCACGTTCACCTACGGCTCGTTCAACCTCACCACCGGCGCAATCACGCCGCTGCACACGAACACGCCATCAGGTGAATGGGAACTGGCGATTCCGACCACCTGCGGCCCGGTCGTGCCGCCGATGGAAACCGAACCGAACGACGACAAGGCCAGCGCCAATGTGCTGCAACTGCCCGGCAGCGACCGGGCCGGCGTGATGACCGGCAATTCGACCTCGGCCTCCGGCACCGGCATCGATACCTTCCTGGTAAAGACCACCGCCCAGGCACCGGGTTTCTACCGCCATCGCCTCATCGTCCAGAGCACTCCGGCCGGTCATACGCTGTCGATCCGCGGCCTGAACCAGTCGGCAAGCGTGATCGGCACGATCGATACGGCCGTGCAGACCAGTTCGACGACGACAACGCCGGCGCGGTTCGTCCAGTGGTACACGAACGGCACGGCCGCCGACCTCTACGTGCGCGTCACGGGTACCGCATCGACGACCTCCGACTACGTCCTCGACTACGACATCGAGCCGGTAACGATCGTCACGGGACCGATCGGCCTCGAGCCGGGCGAACTCACGGTGACGACGGTCGGCCAGACCACGGAAGATACCGATCTGTGGATCTACGACGGCGCGAGAATGCCCATCCCGGACTTCGGCAACGACGATACGCCCGCACCGGGAACGGGGGGGCAATCAACGCTCACGCAAGACTTCGATCCCGGCATCTACTACGTGGCCGTCACCAATTACAACTTCGCGAACAATCTGGCGAGCCCGGACAATGATCGGTGGCGCAGTGGCCCGGTGGTCGATTTCCCGGGAATTCTGGTCAATTCGAGCACCTCGGCCACGGTGGCCGATGTCGACACATCGATCGGTGGCACTCCGGTGACGCTGACGCGTGCCGGCGCCTATGACGTGCAGTTCGCCCGTTTCCAGGTGGGCGTCTACGAAATCGAAGGCAATGACAGCAAGAGCACGGCCAATACGCTGCTGCTGCCGCCGGCCGATGCAACCGGCGTCTACGCGGGCAACTCGACATCGGCAACCGGTGCCGGTCTCGACTACGTGCGCGTGACCACGGCGCCCCAGGCGACGGCGGGGTTCTACAAGCACCGTCTCATCGTCACCAGCGCGATCGAGGGACACACATTGACCATCCGCGGACTCACCCAGTCCGCAGGCGTGATCAACACGACCAGCGACGCGACGCTGCAGACCAGCGCGGCCACGACCACCCCGGCCCGTCACATCCAGTGGTACACGACCGAGGTGCCCGCGGATCTCTACATCCGTGTCACCGGCACGGTCACGACAATCGACGACTATTCGCTCGATTACACCGTCGAGCCCGTCGTGCCGACCGCCGGACCCGACGTCGCCACCACCTCGCCGATCACGATCACGACGGTCGGCCAGACGTCGACGGATACCGACATGTGGGTCTACACCGGCAGCCGCGAGGCCATTCCCGGCTACGGCAACGACGATCACTTCAACGGTGCCACCCTGCAGTCCGAGCTGATCCGGCCCTACGCCGAGGGCAGCTACATCCTGGCGATCGCGAACTGGCAACTCGCCAACGACCAGGCGAGCCCCGCGGATGACGACTACCGCAGCGGCACCGTCCTCGATTTCCCGGGAGCGATCGCAAGTTCCAGCACGACACTCAACCTGCCGCTCAACCCGAACATCGGCGGAACCGCCGTGCCGCTCATCCGCGCAAACGCCTTTGACGTCGGCTTCGTGACGTTCTCGGTGGAGGGTGGTGACACGCTGTTCAAGGACGGCTTCGACGAAGAAGCACCGATCGAGTAAGCCGGCCGCATGATCGGCCCGTGAAGCGGACCCTCCGCTTCACGGGCCTTTTTTTTCGTGGCACGGGAATGGCGTATGCTCGACGCCATGAATGGGATCCTGCGGGCCATCGCGCTCGGCACCATGCTCGCCGGCCTTGCCGGCTGCATCACCCGATCGGTCGTCGTCGAACCGGCCGCGCCTGCGGACGGAACGACCGAAGCCGCACCGGTCGCGTCGTTCGAAGGCGTCGAAGGACGTGGCCCGGCCGAAATCGCCGCCTTGCGCGCCGCGCCTGCGCCGGTACGCCCGCAATTCCTCGAGGGCTCGACGCCGCTCGCCGACCGCCGCGCCCAGGGAGCCGAAGGCTATGCCCATGTCGGCAGCATCCGCTATCCCGCCGATGATCGAAGCGCCGAAGACAAGGCGACCGCCGCCGCCAGCCAGGTCGGCGCCGACCGCATGCTGGTCTATCGCCACCATGTACCGGCCGATGGTGCGGGCGAGGAGTTCCTCGCCATGTACTACGTGCAGTTCAAGCTCCTGTTCGGTGCGACCTTCCGCAACCTCACCGAACGCGAGCGCACGCGGATCGACGCAGCGGGTGGCGTGCAGATCGGCTCGGTCATCAGTGGAACCCCGGCCTCGGACGCGAACCTGATGTCGGGCGACCTGGTGACCGCCTTCAATGGCAGTCCCCTGCGGGATCGCGTGGAGTTCCACGCCCGTCTGCGCGACGCCGCCGGCAAGGCGGTGACGCTGACGATCCATCGCGGCGAGGTCGTGCTCGAGCGCGTCGTGCGCCTCGGCGCCTTGCCCGCGGATCCGGAAACCTGACGCGGGCGCCATCGATTTCGCCACGGACGAGGCCGCCACCTACAATGCGCGCCTTTCACGACCGGAATCCGCGATGCCGCGCCTCGACCCCGTCCGCTGCGCCTGCGGATTGCACTTCCTGCAGCCACGCCGGACGGATCGCCGCTGATGCACGCCTGCGATGTTCTCGTTGTCGGCGCGGGCGCCGCCGGGCTGATGTGTGCCGCTACGGCCGGTCGCCGTGGCCGGCGCGTACGCGTCATCGAACACGCCAACCGGGTCGGCAAGAAGATCCTCATGTCGGGCGGCGGACGCTGCAACTTCACCAACCTCGACACCACGCCGGCGAACTTCCTCTCCGCCAATCCGCACTTCTGCAAGTCGGCGCTTGCCCGCTACACGCCAGCCGACTTCGTCGCCCTGGTCGACCGACACGGCATCGCCTGGCACGAAAAGGAACGCGGCCAGCTGTTCTGCAATGACTCCTCGAAACCGATCGTCGCCATGCTGGTCGACGAATGCCGCACGGCCGGCGTGCAGATCGACACCGCCTGCACGATCGAACGCATCGACCACGGCGGTGACGGCTTTCGCCTGACCACCACACTCGGCACCCTGGCGGCGCCCTCGCTGGTGATCGCCAGCGGCGGCCTGTCGATTCCGAGCATGGGCGCGAGTGGATTCGGCCATGCCGTGGCGAGACAGTTCGGCCATGCCGTGCTGCCGACCCGCGCCGGACTCGTGCCGCTGACCCTCAGTGGCCGCCATCAGCAGGAATTCGCCGATCTCAGCGGCATCGCCTTGCCGGTCAGCGCACGCTGCAACGGCATGCAGTTCGACGCCGACATGCTGGTCACCCACCGCGGCCTCAGCGGTCCGGCAATCCTGCAGATCTCCTCCTATTGGCAGCCCGGCGACGACCTTCGCCTCGACCTCCTGCCCGGACGCGATGCACCGGCCTTTCTTGCCGCCGGCCGCGCCGCACATCCACTGGCCGAGCTGCGCAACGTGCTGGCCGACGCACTGCCGCGACGACTCGCCCAACGCCTGTGCGAAACCCGCTTTGCCAGCCGGCCGATGCGCCAGTACACATCGAAGGAACTGCAGGAGATCGCCGACGGACTGCAGTCGTTCGCCATCGTCGCCAGCGGCAGCGAAGGCTACCGCACCGCCGAAGTCACCCTTGGGGGCGTCGACACGAATGCCCTGTCCTCCTCGACGATGGCCTCGAAACTCGTGCCGGGCCTCCACTTCATCGGCGAGGTGGTCGATGTCACCGGACATCTCGGCGGCTACAACTTCCAGTGGGCATGGGCCTCCGGACACGCAGCCGGACTCGCGGCATGAACCGGATCGGGCACACCGGATCGTCGGCCGCGCATGCAGGAGACGGCTGGCAGGCAACCCTGCCTTGCTTGCGCAACCGATCCTGAACCGGCCGCCACGGCGTCCGCACTGGCCCCGGCATCACAGGCAGAATGCGACGATCACCTCCCGCGTGCTTTCCGATGTCCGCATCCACACCCGATGTCGAGGATTCCCCCGGTGCGGCCGCCGAGCCACCTGCCGAGGCCGTTGCCGAAAACGGGGGGGATGGCGTGCCGCTTCCTTCGCCCTCTGCGCGCAGGGCCCTCCATCGAGCCACGCGCGAGGCGCAGGTCGAACTCAACACCAGCATCCGTCGCCTGCTCCTCGTGCTCGTCACCGGCGGCGTGCTCTACACCTGCTACTTCGCCCGCGAACTGATCCTGCCGATCCTGCTGGCCGCATTCTTCGCCCTGCTGCTCGGTCCGCTGATGCGCCGCCTCGTGCAGCCGTGGCTGCCGCGCTGGGTTGCCGCCCTGCTGCTGATGAGCCTGTTCTTCGCCACCGTCACCGGCATCGCCAACATGCTCTATCCGTCGGCGGCGGAATGGGCCGCGCGCACGCCGCAGGTGTTGCGCGAAGCGACCCCGCGGCTCAAGGCGCTGGTCCGTCCGGTCGTCGAAGCCAGCAAGGTCGGCGCCTCGCTGAGCGAGATCACCGGTGAAGCGCCGGCGCGCTTGCAGCAGGTCGTCGTGCAGGCGCCGCGGAAACTCGACCTGCTGGCAACCACGCCGCGCGTGCTCGCCGCCGTGCTCGCGGTGCTGCTGCTGACGTATTTCTTCCTCGTCTACGGCGAAACCCTGCTGCGCCGCGTGCTGATGCTGCGGCCGACCTGGGCGGCCAAACGGCTGACCGTCGACATCGTGCGCGCGATCCAGAACGACGTCTCGCGCTACTTCCTCACCGTCTGCACGACCAGCATCGCCCTCGGCGCCGTCACCGCCGGCTTCCTCTGGTGGCTCGGCGTGGAGACGCCGCTGCTGTGGGGCGCGATCGCCGCCCTGCTCAACCTCACACCCTACGTGGGACCGATGGTCACCGCCGCCCTGCTGTTCCTCGTCGGCCTCTCGCAGTTCCCGACCATCGGCGCCGCCCTGCTGCCGGCCGTCGGCTACCTCGGCCTGCACCTGCTCGAAGGCCAGATCGCCACCCCGCTCGCCCTCGGCCGCACGATCAACCTCAACCCGCTCGCCATCATCCTCTGGCTGATGATCTGGGGCTGGCTGTGGGGCATCCTCGGCCTGCTGCTCGCCGTGCCGATGCTGGTCTGCCTGAAGATCGTCTGCAGCCGCGTCGAGGGGCTGCAGGGCTGGGCGGTGTTGCTGGAAAAATAGACCTCTCCAGCCTGGCGGGGCTTCCGGATTCCCGGGATGACCGCCTTCGCGGGTGCCGGCAGCCACCCACTTCTTGGCCGCGCCATCGCACAATGCCATGATACGTACTTGATACGTACATTCATCGCCGCGATGCTCTGGGCCTGCCTGCATTTTCCCGACCTGCCGTTCGCCGCCGCGTGGCCCGGGGCGGTGCCGCCTGCGGCGGTGCTGACCGATGGGTCGCTGCGCCAGCCGCGCATCGTGCTGGCCAGTGCGGCAGCGCACGCACTCGGCGTGCGTGCCGGGCAGGCGCTGGCGGCGGCGCGCGCGCTGCAGGCGCAGTTGCCGGCCTTGCCGCGCGATGGCGAGGCCGAGCGCGTGCTGCTCGACAGCCTCGCCGCGCGGGCCTACCGCTGCAGCTCGAACGTCAGCCTCGCACCAGCGGGCTCCCTGCTGTTCGAGGTCGGTGCCAGTCTCGGCCTGTTCGGTGGCTGGCCGCGGCTCGAACGCGGTCTGCGCGAAGACTTCGCGGCCAGCGGCCTCGCACACGTCCTGGCGGTGGCTCCGAACGCGGCGGCGGCCCTCGTGCTGGCACGCCGCCAGGTCGATCGCGTGTTCATGGCGATGCCGCCGCTGCTGCGCGAACTCGCCGATATTCCCGTTCCGGAATGCGGACTTGCGGAGGAAACTTCATCTTCCTTGTCGGCCATGGGCCTGACCCGGCTCGGCCAGTTGTTCACCCTGCCGCGAGCGGAGCTGGCCAAACGCACCGGACCGGCCGCACTCGTCCACCTCGACCGCCTGCGCGGCATGATTCCCGAAGTCCTGCCGGCCTGGCAGCCGCCGACACGCTACGCCCGCCGTCTCGAATTCGATTGCCGCATCGGCGAGGTCGGTGCCCTCGCCTTTCCGCTGCAACGGCTGCTGCGCGAGTTCGCGCGCTTCCTCGTCGCCCGCGATGGTGGCGTGCAGCGCTTCGAGATCGTGCTCGAACACGAAGGCGGTGCGCGCCGGCGCGTGCCGGTCGGCCTGCTCGCGCCGCAGCGCGAGGCGGCGATGCTGTTCGAACTTTCACGCGCGCGTCTGGAGCGCATCGAACTGGCCGACGCGGTCTGCGCGATGAGCCTCGTCGCCGATGACCTGCCGCCGCTGCAGCCGCTGCCGGCGGACCTGTTCGAAGAACATCGCCAGGGCGCAGTCGACTGGCCGGACCTCGGCGAACGCCTGCGTGCGCGCCTCGGCGACGACGCCCTGCACGGCCTCGCCGCACATGCCGACCATCGTCCGGAACGGGCCTGGCGGCGGACGCCGCTGCCGAACGCCACGCGGACAAAAGACCTTCCGGCGAAGAGTGCGGCACCGGACGCCGCATCGCGGCCCGACGCCGCACGCCCGTTCTGGCTGCTGCCGCACGCAATCCCGTTGCGGCCGGAGCCGGCGGCGATCCTCGCCGGGCCCGAACGCATCGAAAGCGGCTGGTGGGACGGCCAGGACGAGCGCCGCGACTACTACGTCGTGCGCATGCGCAGCGGCCAGCGGGCCTGGGCGTATCTCGCCGCCGGAGCCAGCGGCGGCTGGATGCTGCACGGGTGGTTCGCATGAAACCCCGCACTGCCCGACGCACGCTGCACGCAGTCGCACGTCGTGCATCCACGCGCGAGGCAAGTGCAACCGGCTATGCCGAACTGCACGCGCTCAGCGATTTCAGTTTCCAGCGCGGCGCCTCCTCGGCCATGGAGTTGTTCGAACGCGCCGCGGCACTCGGCCATGCGGCGCTGGCGATCACCGACGAATGCACGATGGCCGGCATCGTGCGTGCACGCATCGCCTCGCAAGCCACCGGCGTGCCGCTCGTGGTCGGCACCGAAGTGCAACTCGCCGACGGACCGAAGCTGGTCCTGCTCGCGACCGATGCCGGCGGCTACGGCGACCTCTGCCGTCTCATCACCAGCGGCCGGCGCCGCAGTGCGAAAGGCGAATACCACCTCGTCCGTGCCGATGCGCAGACGCTCGGTTCCGGCGTGCTCGTGCTGTGGCCGCCACAGGCCGGCGAAAGCGCCGTCGCCGACACCGCACAATGGCTGCGCCGGCACTTCCGCGGTCGTGCCTGGATCGCGGTCGAGCTGCATCGCGACGGCAATGACGCGCAACGCCTCGAAGAACTGCGCGCACTCGGCGCGCACCACGACCTGCCGCTGGTCGCCAGCGGGGACGTGCACATGCACGTGCGCGGGCGCCGCGCCCTGCACGACGTGCTGACCGCGATCCGCCTCGGCTGCACGGTCGCCGAAGCCGGCCATGCGCTGTTCCCGAACGGCGAGCGCCACCTGCGCAAGCTGGCCGATCTCCAGGCCCTGTATCCGTCCGAACTGCTCGTCGAAACGCTGCGCATCGCCGCCCGCTGCACGCCGTTCGAGCTGCGCAGTCTCGACTACGTCTACCCGCACGAACTCGTGCCGGCCGGCCTGGAGGCCAGCACCCATCTGCGCCGGCTGACTTTCGAAGGCGCGCACAGGCGCTGGCCGGGCGGCATTCCTGCCGCCGTCGCCACCCAGCTCGAACATGAACTCGCCTTGATCCGCAGGAAAAAGTTCGAGCACTTCTTCCTCACCGTCGAGGACATCGTGCGCCACGCTCGCGAGCTCGAGCCGCCGATCCTCTGCCAGGGGCGCGGCTCGTCGGCCAACTCGGCCGTCTGCTACGCGCTCGGCATCACCGCGGTCACGCCGGAGAACGGCAACCTGCTGTTCGAGCGTTTCCTGTCGATGGAACGCGACGAGCCGCCCGACATCGACGTCGACTTCGAGCACGATCGTCGCGAGGAAGTCATCCAGTACGTGTTCCGCAAGTACGGCCGCGGACGCGCCGCGATCGCCGCCACGGTGATCCGCTACCGCGCAAAGAGCGCGGCCCGCGATGTCGGCCGCGCACTCGGCCTCGGCGAGGACCAGCTCGACCAGCTTGCCGCCGTCCATGCCTGGTCGAACCGCTCCGCCGGCCTCGCCGAGCGCCTGCGCGAGCGCGGCTTCGATCCCGACAGCGCGGTGATGCGCCGCCTGATCGTGCTGGTCGATCAGCTGGTCGATTTCCCGCGCCACCTGTCGCAGCACGTCGGCGGTTTCGTCATCTCCGAACATCCGCTGCATGCACTGGTGCCGGTCGAGAACGCGGCGATGCCGGAACGCACGATCATCCAGTGGGACAAGGACGACCTCGAATACATGAAGCTGCTGAAGGTCGACTGCCTCGCGCTCGGCATGCTGAGTTGCCTGCGCCGCTGCTTCGACCTCGTGCGCCGGCATGATGGCCGCGAGCTTGCGCTGTACTCGATCCCGCACGACGACCCGCAGACCTGGCAGATGATCCAGCGCGCCGATACCGTCGGCGTGTTCCAGATCGAGTCGCGTGCACAGATGTCGATGCTGCCGCGCCTGAGGCCGGCCAGCTTCCACGACCTCGTCATCCAGATCGCGATCGTGCGCCCGGGGCCGATCCAGGGCGGCATGGTGCACCCCTACCTGCGCCGTCGCAACGGCGAGGAGGAGATCGACTACCCGCAATCGCGCGACGAACGCGAGCGCGGCGAAAAGGACTCGCGCGTCAAGCAGGTACTCGAGCGCACGCTCGGCATCCCGATCTTCCAGGAACAGGTGATGAAGCTCGTGCAGGTCATCGCCGGTTTCACGCCGGGGCGCGCCGATGCGTTGCGCCGCGCGATGGCAGCATGGAAACGCAAGGGCGGCCTCGAACCGTTCCACGACGAGATCCGTGTCGGCATGCTCGCCAAGGGTTACGACGAAGCGTACTTCGAGCGCATCTTCGAGCAGATCAAGGGGTTCGGCGACTACGGTTTTCCCGAATCGCACTCGGCCAGCTTCGCCCATCTGGCCTGGGCCTCGGCCTGGCTGAAGTGCCACCATCCGGCCGCCTTCACCTGCGCCCTGCTCAACTCGCTGCCGATGGGCTTCTACGCACCGGCCCAACTCGTGCGCGACGCGCAGCGCCACGGCGTGCGCGTGTTGCCGGTCGACGTCACCGCCAGCGAATGGGAATGCACGCTCGAAGCGGAGACCGTCTCCTGCCGCCATCCGCAGGCGCTGCGGCTCGGCTTCGCGCGCATCGGCGGTCTTGCCCGTTCGACGGCCGAACGCATCGTCCACGCCCGCACGCAGCGCGCGTTCGACGGCATTGCCGATCTCGTGCAGCGCGCCGCCCTCGATGCGCGCGATCGCGCGCGGTTGGCCGATGCCGATGCCTTGCGCCATCTCGGCGGCCATCGCCACCAGGCGCATTGGGAAGCCGCCGGCAGCGTGCGCGAATCCGGCCTGCTGGAGGGCATGCCGGCCGGCACGGAAACCGCACGGATGCCGGCCCCCTCGCTGCGCAGCGAGGTCATCGCCGATTACGCACATACCGGCTTCAGCCTGCGCAGGCATCCGCTCGCCCTCGTGCGTCCCTCGCTCGATGCGCATCGCGTGCTGCGCACGCGCGATGCGCTCGGCCTGCCGCATGGCCGCCGCGTGCGCTGTGCCGGCCTCGTCACCGTGCGCCAACGCCCCGGCACCGCCAAGGGCGTGACCTTCGTGACGATCGAGGACGAGACCGGTACCGCCAACATCGTGGTCTGGAAGGCCCTCGCCGAACGCCAGCGACGCGTCCTGCTCGAAACCGTCCTGCTCGGAGTCGAGGGAAGACTGCAGTCGAGCCACGGCGTGCAGCACATCGTTGCCGAACGCCTGGTCAATCACGACCTGCTGCTGGCCGAGCTCGCTCCGCAGTCGCGGGATTTCCATTGAGCCGCACGGGGAAACCTGCCCGCGACGTGCCACAAACCATCGGCGCCACGCCCGCCCGCGGCACTTTCCCGCCCGCCTGCGCCGGCATCGTTGCGTCCGGCCCGAGTGCCGCAACCGACCAACGAGGAGACGACGATGAAGAACGGCTGCCTGTTGCTGCCCTTGCTGTTGCTGGCCGGCGAGGCCGCCGCCGGCGGAACACTCAAGCCCTGCGCTGCGCTTGCCGGCGAGATCGCGGCGAAAATCGAAGCCAATGGCGTGAAGGCGTGGACGCTCGATCGCGTCGAAGCCGGCAACGTCACCCCCGGCATGCGCGTCGTCGGTTCCTGTGACGGCGGCCGCCGCCGCATCGTCTACACGCGCCTCGACCCGCCCGCTCCACCCGCCCGCGACCTCGCCACGACGACGCGTTGAACCGGGCGCATCGGCCACCGGCAACCCGCGCGTGACGAGGCGACCGGCACGGCACCCGGCGATGCGCAGCGCGGTCTTGTTGGCGATGTGTTCACCCCGGTGCGCCTGCGCTCGCCTACCCCGCCGTGCGCCCGAGACATTCGCCGAGCGCAGCGACGACGCGATCGACGTTCTGCCGCGTGCTGCCGGCGCCCATCAGGCCGATGCGCCAGATCCTGCCGGCGAGTTCGCCGAGGCCGGCGCCGATCTCGATCGAAAACTCGTCGAGCAGGCGACGACGCACGGCGGCTTCGTCGACGCCATCGGGCACCTTGACTGCATTGAGCTGCGGCAGGCGTGCGGATTCGGCGACGAGCAGATCGAGGCCGATCGCGGCGAGACCGTCGCGCAGGCGTTCGTGGTTGGCACGATGGCGCGCGAACGCGGCCTCGAGGCCTTCTTCCTGCAGGCCGAGCAGGGCCTCGTGCAACGCATAGAGCATGTTGACCGGCGCCGTGTGGTGGTAGGCGCGTGCGCCGCCGCCCTGCCAGTAGCCCATGACCAGGCCCAGATCGAGGAACCAGCTTTGCACCGGCGTGCGCCGCGAACGGATCGTCTCGACGGCGCGCCCGCTGAAGGTGACCGGCGACAGGCCCGGAGGCGCCGACAGGCACTTCTGCGAACCCGAATAGATGGCATCCGCGCCCCAGGCATCGGTTCGCACCGGGATGCCGCCGAGACTGGTCACCGCATCGACGATGCTCAATGCGCCATGTTCGCCCGCGAGCCGGCACAGCGCTGCGGCGTCGGACTGGACGCCGGTCGAGGTTTCCGCGTGCACGAAGGCCAGCGCCCTGGCGCCGGGATGAGCCTTCAGCGCGGCTTCCACCTTGTCGAGATCGACCGGCGTGCCGAAGGCATCCTCGACCATCACCGCCACCGCCCCGGCACGCACGACGTTCTCGCGCATGCGCCCGCCGAACACGCCGTTGCGGCAGACGATCACGGTATCGCCCGGCTCGACGAGATTGACGAACGCCGTCTCCATGCCGGCCGAACCCGGCGCCGATACCGGCAGGGTCAGCGCATTGCGCGTCTCGAAGGCATGACGCAGCAGGTCCTTGATCTCGTCCATCATGCCGACGAAGCGCGGATCGAGGTGCCCGATCGTCGGTCGCGCCAGCGCCGCAAGGACGTTCGCCGGCACCGGCGAGGGACCCGGCCCCAGCAGCAACACTTCGGGAGGAAGGAAACTCGGCATCGTCGCGGCTCCGCTGCAATCGGCGGATTCTAAACCGCGCGCCATTGGGGCCGGGTTAACCCGGCCGCTGTCACGGTCGGCCTCCGACCCTGCGGAGCCCGCCATGAAAACCGACCGCATCGCCCATCCCGACCTCGCCACCCTGGCAAAGCTCATCGACGGCATCGAAGTGGCCATGCTGACCACGCGTGCCGCCGACGGCAGTCTCGTCAGCCGACCGCTGCAGACACTCAAGGCCGACGCCTCGGGCGATCTCTGCTTCTTCACTGCTGCCGACAGCGGCAAGGTCGACGAACTGCTTGCCGACGCCCGCGTCAACCTCGCCTACGCACACCCGGGCCAGCATTGCTACCTTTCGGTACGCGGTACGGCCAGCGTGTCGCGCGACCGCGCGCTGATCGAGGAGTTGTGGTCGTTCGCGCAGAAGCCGTTCTTCCCCGGCGGCAAGGACGACCCGAACCTGGTCGTGCTGCGCGTGCGCGTGCGCGACGCCGACTACTGGGAAGCGCCCGGCAACTTCGTCAGCCGCGCGCTGGATTTCACCCGCGCGATCCTCAGCGAAGATGCGAGCGACCTCGGCGAACACGGCAAGCTGGTTCGCTGATGCCCCGCTCGTGAGGACGTGGCAAGCGCCGCCTGCGGTGCTTGCCGGGGCGACGACCGCGTGGACAGGCCTTCGGGCCCGGGCCGGAAGGCCGCGGTTCAGATCCGCGCCAATGCCTGCTCGAGGTCGGCGATCAGCACGGCCGGGTCCTCGAGTCCGATCGACAGGCGCACGAGGCTCAGCGGCACGCTGCCGTTCGGGTGCAGCGCGGTTCCGGCCGGAAACACCGCGCAGACCGGCATCGCCAGCGATTCGTAGCCGCCCCACGACACCGTCATCAGGAAGCGCGCGAGACCATCGCAGAAGCGTTCGACCGCAGCGACATCCTCGACATCGAGTTCGATCGACAGCAGGCCGCTGGCGCCGCGCAGCTGCGCCGCGCTCAGCGCGAGCTGCGGATTGTCCGCTGCATGCGGCGCATGCAGCGTGCGCACGCGCGGATGCGCCTCGAGGAAGGCCATCACCTTCGCGGTGGTCGCAGCGATGCGCTCCATGCGCACGGCCAGCGTGCGCAGGCCGCGGATCATGAGCCAGGCATCGTGCGGCGAAAGGATCGCCCCGAAGGTCATGTACGGGCCCTTGAACACCTGTCGCAGCAGCTCCTCCCGACCGCACAGCGCGCCGGCAACGACATCGCTGTGGCCATTGAGGTACTTGGTCGCCGAATGGGCGACGAGGTCGATGCCGAGGGCGAGCGGCGACTGGTTGAGCGGTGTCGCATGGCTGTTGTCGCACACGCTGAGGATGCCGCGGGCGCGTGCCAGCGCAGCCACGCCGGCGAGGTCCTGCTGCTCGAAGGTCATCGAGTTCGGGCTTTCGAGCACGATCACGCGCGTCGACGCGGTCAGCGCAGCTTCGAAACGGGCGACCTCGGTGCCCTCGACGAACGAGGTGGTGACGCCGAACCTGGCCAGCAGGTCGCGCAGCAGGTTGCGCGTCCAGCTGTACGGACGGGCAACGCAGACGACGTGGTCGCCGGCGCGCACGAAGGCGGAAATGCCGGCAGCCATCGCCGCCGCGCCGCTGGCGAAGGCCAGGCAATCCTCGGCACCCTCCAGCGCGGCGAGCTTCCGGCGCAGGATGGCCACGGTCGGATTGTTGCCGCGCGTGTAGAGATGGCTCGCATACTCGTCGCGGAACCCGTCGCGCATCGCCGCCACGTTCGGAAACGCGAAGATCGACGACTGCACGATCGGCGGCGAAACCGCGCCGTGGTAGGTCTCGCGCTCCTCGCCGAGGTGATTGAGGATGTGGCTCAGGTCCATGAAAGCAGGGGCCAGGGGCTAGGGGCTAGGGACTAGGGACTAGGGGCTAGGGGCTAGGGACTAGGGACTAGGGACTAGGGACTAGGGACTAGGGACTAGGGGCTAGGGACTAGGGGCTAGGGGCTAGGGGCCAGGGGCCAGGGGCTAGGGGCTAGGGGCCAGGGGCTAGGGGCCAGGGGCTGGGACGAGGAGCGAGGGCGCGAAAATCGGCGATCGGAACAAGTTTGCGATGATGCAAAAGGGCTTGGTTGTACGGCGTTCAGCGCGCGATGGAATCCGGTTGACGCGCCCTCGCCCCTAGCCCTGTCCCCTGCTCCTCAGATACTCGCGCGTCGCCGCGGCGAGCGCGGGGTCTTCGAGCGCCATCGCCAGCGTGGCCTTGACCAGGCCGAGCTTGTTGCCGCAGTCGAAACGGGTCCCTTCGAAGCGGTAGGCCAGCACCGAGGATTCGTGCAGCAGGGCCTCGATCGCATCGGTGAGCTGGATTTCGCCACCGGCCCCGGGGCGGGTGCTCTCGAGCAGGTCGAAGATGCGCGCCGGCAGCACGTAGCGGCCGACGATGGCGAGGTTCGAAGGCGCCACTTCCGGTTTCGGCTTCTCGACCACCAGGCGCACGCGGGCCGCACGCTCGCTGATCGGCACGGCGTCGACGATGCCGTACTTGTCGGTCTGTTCGCGCGGCACTTCCTCCACCGCCAGCACACCGGCCTGCTCGCGTGCGGCCACCGCCGCCATCTGGCGCAGCGCACCGGGACGTCCGGCGCCGGCGCCCCCGTTCCAGATCAGGTCGTCGGCAAGGATCACGCCGAACGGCTCGTCGCCGATCACCGGCCGCGCACAAAGCACGGCATGGCCGAGGCCGAGCGCTTCGGGCTGGGTCACGAACACGCAGCGCACGTGTTTCGGCAACGTGCCCTGGACGAGGGCGAGCAGATCGCTCTTGCCGGACTGGGCGAGCTTCGCCTCGAGTTCGTAGGCCTTGTCGAAGTAGTCGGCGATCGCGTGCTTGTAGCGGTTGGTCACGAACACGAGGGTGTCGGCACCGGCATCGACCGCCTCGTCGACCGCGTACTGGATGAGCGGCCGGTCGAGGACCGGCAGCATTTCCTTGGCCACGACCTTGGTCGCCGGCAGGAAGCGAGTGCCGAGCCCGGCGACGGGGAAGACGACCTTGCGCAGACGAGCTGGGTTCATGGACGGACTCTCGGGCGGAATCATTGGGGGCGTGCGGCGAACGGCAGCACGGTGGCAGGACCTTCATTGCGGGCATCGAATTCCGGCAGCAACTGGTCGAGCACGCGGCGCAGCATGTCCTCGTCGTAGTCGCGCACCGCCAGTTCACCCTGGCGCATCAAGGTGACCAGCAAGGCCCAGGCCATGCTGCGCGGCTGGGCGAGGAAGATCTTCGCGTGCGCGGTCGACTGGTAGTTTTCCAGCGGATGGAACAGTTCCTCGAACAGTTTCTCGCCGGCGCGCAACCCGGTGTAGGCGATCTCGATGTCGCGCCCGGGCTGCTTGCCGGCCAGCCGGATCATCTGTTCGGCGAGGTAGGCGATCCGCACCGGCTCGCCCATGTCGAGGGCGAAGATCTCGCCGCCGCGGCCGAGCACGGCCGCCTGCAGGATCAACTGGCAGGCTTCCGGGATGGTCATGAACCAGCGCGTGATTTCCGGATGGGTCACGGTCACCGGGCCGCCCTTCCTGATCTGCTCGCGGAACAGCGGCACGACCGAGCCGGCCGAATCGAGCACGTTGCCGAAACGCACGGTGATGAAGCGCGTGTGCGATTGCGCGGCGAGGTTCTGGCAATAGATTTCCGCGGCACGCTTGCACGCGCCCATGATGCTGCTCGGATTGACCGCCTTGTCGGTCGAGATCAACACGAAGCACTCGACTCCGTGGCGGTCGGCCGCCTCGGCGACCACGCGCGTGCCAAGCACGTTGTTGCGAAACGCCTCGCGCAACTGCTCCTGCAACAGCGGCACGTGCTTGTAGGCCGCGGCATGGAAGACGATCTGCGGACGCGCCTCGGCAAACACGTGCTCGCAACCGGGGCCGTCGCCGCAATCACCGAGACGAGGCGCGAGCAGGAGGTCGGGAAACTCCCCGCGCAGTTCCTGCTCGATGCGATAGAGGTTGTACTCGGAGACTTCGAGGATCGTCAGCGAGGCGGCACCGAGGCGCGCCACCTGGCGGCACAGTTCGGAACCGATCGAACCGCCGCCGCCGGTGACCAGCACGCGCTTGCCGGCCAGGCCGGTGCGGATCGCGGTCCAGTCCAGTTGCACCGGCTCGCGCCCGAGCAGGTCCTCGATGGCGACCTCCTTGAGTTCGCCGAACAGCGAGCGCCCGGCGACGACGTCGGCCAGCCGCGGCATCGTGCGGAACGGCAGGCCGGTTGCCTCGCAGAAACCGACCACGCGCTGCATCTGCGCACTGGTCGCCGACGGCATCGCGATCAGGAGCATCTGCGCGGCGGTCTCGCGGGCGAGTTCCGGCAGTTGCTCGAGCGTGCCGAGCACCGGCACGCCGTGGATGCGTGCTCCGCGGATCTGCGCGTTGTCGTCGAGAATGCCGACCGGCCGGTAGCGGTTTTCCCGCACGAGGTCGCGCACGAGCGCGTCACCGGCGCGCCCGGCACCGAGCACGAGCACGCGCAGGGCCGGCGAACGCGAGAGGAAATCGAGGCGGCTGTCCTTCCAGTAGCGCCAGGCCAGGCGCGGCACGCCGAGCAGCACCGCCAGCACGAAGGGGTAGACCAGCAGCACCGTGCGCGGCACGGTCGCAAGGCGGTTGTAGAGGAACAGGGTGACGGTGATGGCGAGTGCGCCGAGCACGGCGGCGCGCAGGATGTTCCACAGATCCGGCAGGCTGGCGAACCGCCACAGGCCCTTGTAGAGGCCGGTGATCCAGAACACCAGGCCCTGCGCGGCCAGCACGAGCGCAACTTCGGGACCGAACCAGGCCGGATCGGGCCGCGCCGCCTCGAACGACCAGCGCAACGAACCGACCGCGGTCCAGGCCAGCCAGACCATGGTCAGGTCGTGGGCCACGACGGCCAGGCGGGGATGGATCTTGGCGATGAATCGATCGATCACGGCAGTGTCGGCATTCGTCCACGCGGTCGCGTCACCGGCCCTTGGCGCGGAGCGCAAGTTGCCGAGTGCGAAGTGTAACGGCTGTCTCCCGGCAAGCGACGTCGCGGCCTCCGGAAAACCGGAGTGAGGCGATCCGGCCGCACGTCAGCCGTGCGCGACCGCGCGGGTGCGGCCGCGCGCCCGGCGCAGGCAGTAGCGCTTGCCGAGCCACCACGCCAGCAGGGCCAGCGCATGCACCGCGATGACCACCGGCGCGGCGGCGGCGATGTCGGTGCTCCAGTTGCGCACATGGACGAACACCGACGGATCGGCAGGATCGACCGTGCCGGACCGGTCGCGGTTCATCCAGCACACCACCGGCACGACGACCCCGGCATTCCATGCCATGTAGGCGGCGACGACCTGCGCATGACTCCAGCCCGAACGGACGAGCCACTGGTACAGGTGTTCGCGGTGCGGGCTGTACCAGCGACGACCGCGCACGATGCGCAGCACCAGGGTGACCGTCGCGTCGGTGACGAAGGCGGAACAGAGCACGAGGCCGGTGCCGGCGGCGATGTCGGGACGCTGCAGCATCCAGTACACGGCAAGCGCCACCAGCAGGCCGAGCGTGCCGCTGCCGACATCGCCCATGAAGATCCGTGCGCGCGGGAAGTTGAACGGCAGGAAGCCGAGCACCGCGCAGGCAGCGACGGCGAGGATGCAGGACTCGAGCGTCGCGCCGATTTGCGGCGAATGCAGCAGCACGCCGGCGGACGCGAGCACGAACAGCGCCTGCGTGGCCAGCAGGCCGTTGATCCCGTCCATGAAATTGTGCAGGTTGATCGACCAGACCACGGCGAGCACGAGCACCAGCAGCACGATCGACGCCTGCAGCCGGTATCCCCCGTCGGCGCTCCATGCCGCCCAGTCCGCGTAGCCGGCAAGGACGAGCAAAGCGGCGATCCATTGCGCGAAGAAGCGTACCCGGCGCCCGAGCCCGCGATGGTCGTCGATCCAGCCGATCGCGGCGACGAGGAGGACGGCCAGGGTGATCCCCGTGCCGACCGCGCGCTCGCCACCGAAGCCGTCCAGGATGGCCGGAACCAACGCGCAGGTCGTCACCGCGACAACGATGCCGATGCCGCCGCCGCGCGGGGTCGGCACGTCGTGGGATCGCCTCCGGCCGGGTTCGTCGATCAACCTGCGGACCCGGCCGTAGTGGATGCCGGCGCGGGTCAGCAGCGCCGACAACACCAGCGCCGCCACGCATGCGAGTGCCCAAGCCGGGCCGCCGAAAAAGCTCATGCCGGCATCATTCACCGACCACGCCGTGGATCGGCCGCACCGAGGCCCAGCTCTTGCAGCTCGGGCACTGCCAGTGATGCGCCTTGGCGCCGAATCCGCAGCGCGTGCAGCGATACATCGCCTGGCCTTCGATCAGCTTGCGGGTCAGATCGCGCTGGATCAGCAGGTTCTCGCGCAGTTCGCCCTGCGCACTGTGCAGGTTCACGTCGATCAGCGCCATCAAGGCACGCACCGAAGGACGCTGGCGCAATTGCCGGGTGAGGAACTCGACCGCCGACTGTTCGCCCTTCGTGCGTGCGTACAGCTTGGCCAGCGCCAGCACCGGCGAGACGCCCTGGTAGCGCTCGTTCACCTCGAGGAGGAACTCCTCGGCGCGCTGCATCGCTCCGGCCCGCGCGTAGCAATCGAGGAGTGGCGACAGCACTTCGGGCACATAGTCGACGTCGCGCGCGGCCACCCGCTCGAACGCCGCGATCGCCTCGTCCAGCCGGCCCTGCTGCGACTCGATGTGGCCGAGGATGATGCTCGCGCGCACGTCGTCCGCTTGCACCTCGAATGCCGCATCGACCGCCTCGCGCGCAGCGGCGAGGTCGTTGCGCGCACGTGCCTGTTCGGCGATCTCGCAATGGAACTGGGCGATCACCGCGCCTTGCGGTTCGCCGCCGATCCGCTCCAGCTTGCGGGCATGCTCGATCGCCTTGGCCCAGTCGCGCTCGTGCTGGCAGATCGCGATGAGGTGGTTGAGCGCGGGCGGTGCCAGGGCATCCATCGCCACCAGGTCGTTGAACAGCGTTTCCGCACGATCGAGCAAGCCCGCGCGCATGTAGTCCTCGCCGAGTTCGAGCAGGGCGATGGTTTTTTCCTCGTCGCTCAGGCCGGGGCGCGCGATCAGGTTCTGGTGGACACGGATGGCGCGATCCACCTCGCCGCGCCGGCGAAACAGGTTGCCGAGGGCGAGATGGGTTTCGACGGTGTCGCGATTGTATTCGGCAAGCTTGAGGAAGACCTCGATCGCCTTGTCCTGCTGTTCGTTGAGCAGGTAGTTGAGGCCGCGGAAATAGTTGGTCGACAATTCGCTGACGCGGGCGCCGGAGGTGCGCTCGCTGCCGCGCCGAGCCAGGTACCAGCCGGACAATGCAGCCAACGGCAACAGCAGGAACAACAGGGAGAGTGCGTTCATGCGTGACCGCTGGTGTCGCCCTCGTCCATGCCGGATGCCCGCCCGGCACGCAGGTCGCGCAACTGGCGCCGCGACACCGCAAGTTCGCGGCGCAGGCGCGGCACGCGCAGGGTCCACACGAGGAGCCCGCCGGCGACCCAGCCGGCCATCAGGGCGACCAGCACGGCAGCACCCTTCGGCAGTTCGAATGCGAAGAAGTGGAAGTCGTAGGCTACCGGCTCCGCGTTCAGTGCACCGAACACGGCGCCGAAGGCGGCGAACACGAGGACCAGCAACACGGCTCCGAGACGCATCGCTCGAGTACTCCGGGAAGCGACCGCCACAGCGGGCGGTGGTGGCGGATTCAGGCCTTGGCTTCGGCAGCAGCGATGTCCGCCGCCGCGGCTGCGTTCACGCGCTCACGCAGTTCCTTGCCGGGCTTGAAGTGTGGCACATGCTTGCCGGGCAAGGCGACCGCTTCGCCGGTCTTCGGGTTGCGGCCCATGCGAGGCGGACGGAAGTGCAGCGAGAAGCTGCCGAATCCGCGGATCTCGATGCGATCGCCGGTGGCGAGCGCCTGGGTCATCTGTTCGAGCAGGCTCCTGACGGCGAGCTCGACATCGTTCGCGGCCAGGTGCTGCTGGCGTGCAGCGAGGGCCTCGATCAGTTCCGACTTGGTCATTGCTGGACGCATGCGCGGCTCATTCCGGAAAGGCGCCCACCTTGCGGTGGGCGCCTGGACAGCGATGGCGCTTCACGCGCCACCCGCGATCAGTCGCGGTTGAACTTTTCCTTGAGCAACGCACCGAGCTGCGTGGTCGCGCCCGCGCTGCCCTGGTAGTCCTCGAGCACCGACTGCAGCTCCTCCTCGTCCTTGGCACGGATCGAGAGCTGGAGCACGCGGCCCTTGCGGTCCATGCCGGTGAACTTGGCCTCGACGCTGTCGCCGACCTTGAGGTGCTGGGTGGCGTCCTCGATGCGCTCCTTGGCGATGTCGTTGGCGCGGATGTAACCCTCGACGCCGTCGCCGAGGTCGATCGTCGCGCCACGCGCGTCGACTTCCCGGACCGTGCCGGTGAGGATGCTGCCACGCGGCTTGGTCGCCATGAACTGACCGAACGGATCCTGCTCGAGCTGCTTGATGCCGAGCGAAATGCGCTCGCGCTCCGGATCGACGGCGAGCACGACCGCCTCGACCTCGTCACCCTTCTTGAAGTTGCGCACGAGATCTTCGCCGGCGGTCGCCCACGAGATGTCGGACAGGTGGACGAGACCGTCGATGCCGCCGTCGAGACCGATGAAGATGCCGAAGTCGGTGATCGACTTGATGCTGCCGGAAACCTTGTCGTTCTTCTTGTGGATCGCGGCGAACGCTTCCCACGGATTGGCGCGGGTCTGCTTGATGCCGAGCGAGATGCGGCGACGCTCTTCGTCGACGTCGAGCACCATCACCTCGACGTCGTCGCCGACCTGCACGACCTTGGCCGGGTTGACGTTCTTGTTGGTCCAGTCCATCTCGGACACGTGGACGAGGCCCTCGACGCCCGGCTCGAGTTCGACGAAACAGCCGTAATCGGTGACGTTGGAGACCTTGCCGACCAGGCGCGTGCTGGTCGGATAGCGGCGGCTGATCGCCACCCAGGGATCCTCGCCGAGCTGCTTGAGGCCAAGGCTGACGCGGTTGCGCTCGCGGTCGAACTTGAGCACGCGGACCTCGAGCTCGTCGCCGACGTTGACGACTTCGCTCGGATGGCGCACGCGCTTCCACGCCATGTCGGTGATGTGCAGCAGGCCGTCGATGCCGCCGAGGTCGACGAACGCGCCGTAATCGGTGAGGTTCTTGACCACGCCCTTGACGACCGCGTTCTCCTGCAGGCGGTCGAGCAGCTGCTCGCGCTCGACGCTGAATTCGCTCTCGACCACCGCGCGACGCGAAACCACCACGTTGTTGCGCTTGCGGTCGAGCTTGATGATCTTGAACTCGAGTTCCTTGCCCTCGAGGTAGGACGGGTCACGCACCGGACGCACGTCGACCAGCGAGCCCGGCAGGAACGCGCGGACGTCCTTGATGTCGACGGTGAAACCGCCCTTGACCTTGCCGGAAATGCGGCCGATCACGCTCTCGTTCTTCGAGTGGATTTCCTCGAGTTCGTCCCAGACCAGCGAACGCTTGGCCTTCTCGCGCGAGAGCACCGTCTCGCCGAAACCGTTCTCGATCGAGTCGAGCGCGACCTTGACCTCGTCACCGACGTGGATTTCGAGTTCGCCCTGGTCGTTGCGGAACTGCTCGATGGGAACGACGCCCTCGGACTTCAGGCCGGCATTGATGACGACCACGTCGGAGCGGATTTCCACGACCGTACCGAGCACGATCGAGCCCGGCTTCAGCTTGGCGAGGGTCTGCTGGCTCTGCTCGAACAGGTCGGCAAAGCTTTCGGTCAGGGTGGATTCGGCGAGACTTGCATTCATGGGTTGGTTTTCCAGTGGGGACACCAGGCCGGCAGCGGAGATGGCCTCGTGGCCACCGTCGCGATTCCGACCCACCTGTCGGGGGCATGGGTCACATGCCATTGCTGTTGCCGGCGCGCGGCGCCGGATCGTGGGTTTCCCTCGTGCACGCTCAGGCGGCGGGACGAACGACCGCGAGCACGGCGGCGACCACGCCTTCGACCGGGATACCCGTGGTATCGATCGTCAACGCATCGTCGGCCGGTCTCAGCGGCGCCACCGCACGGGTGGCATCGCGCTCGTCGCGCGCCTGGATCTCGCGCAAAAGGGCGGCAAGGGTAACATTCAACCCCTTGTCCTTCAACTGCTTATAGCGCCTGCGCGCACGTTCCTCGGCGCTTGCGGTGAGGAACACCTTGTGCGCCGCGTCGGGGAAGATGACCGTGCCCATGTCGCGGCCGTCGGCGACCAGTCCGGGCCCCTTGCGGAAGCTGCGCTGCTTGTCGAACAGGGCGCTGCGCACCGAGGGCCAGGCGGCGATCGCCGACGCCGCCGCGCCGGCGGTTTCGGTGCGGATCTCGTCGGTGGCGTCGTGGCCGTTGACGACCACGCGCGTCTCGCCGCAATCCTTCGGCGCGCGGAACACGATGCGCGCGGACTCGGCCATGCGGGTGACCGCCTCGGCATCGGCGAGGTCGATGCCGGCCATGCCGGCCGCATAGCCGACCGCCCGGTAGATCGCCCCCGAATCGAGCAGGTGCCAGCCGAGCTGTTCGGCAACCAGACGGCTGATGGTGCCCTTGCCGGAACCGGAGGGGCCATCGATGGTGAGCACGGGAACGGGGCGGTCGGACATCCGTACAATGGTAGCCGAACACCCTGCCCGCGCGGACCCGTCGGGCACGCATCCGCATCCGATCGATGAATCCACGCCCCGCTTCCCCGCCACGCCCCCGCGATCCGCCGCGCCCGCGGCAGAAGGCCGAGCTCGCCCGGCGCGGCGAAGCGCGCGCGGAGAAGTTCCTCGAGGCTGCCCTCGAGGTGTTCCTCGAAAAGGGCTATCGCCAGGCCCGCGTCAGCGACATCGTCGCCCGTGCCGGCGGCTCCTATGCGACCCTCTACCGCGCGTACGGCGACAAGGAAGGGCTCGCCCACGCGATCATGGAGCGCGGCATCGACGCCTTCGACGGCGCGCAGGCCCGCCTGCTCGCTTCGGACGATCTTCCGGAGGTGGCTCTTGCCGATGCGGCCGTGCGCATGATCGAGGTGATCCTGTCGCCGGTGCAGATCGTGATCCATCGCATCGTCATCGGCGAAGGCCTCGCTTTCCCGGCCCTGCGCGACTGGTACTTCGAACACGGCATCCGTCCCGCCGAGATCACTCTCGTCGAGTATTTCCGTCGCCAGCAGGAGGCTGGCCGGCTGGTGACGAAGGACCCGTCGATTGCCGCCAACCGTTTCTACATGGCCACGTTCGCACGCGCGATCCTCGACAGCGTGGCCGGATACATGACGCCGGCCGACCTGCCGCGCGTGCGTGAGGAGGTGCGCGAAGCCGTCGCCATCTTCCTGCGCGGTGTGCTGCCGCGCTGAGGCACGTCTTCCGCCGATCGCGCTCCGTTGTGCGGCGCAGCTTGACCCGGCCAAGATTGCTGTCGAGACTCCGGCCTTAATGTAATCCTGATTACTGCTGGTTCCACGGAACGACGTTCCGGTTCACGCACAGCTCTCCAGCCAGCCGGCAGACCGGCCAGCCACAACCGAGGGGAGACGGGATGAGAGTCTTGTCGAGCGTGCTGCTGCCAGCGGCCACCGCCGCCGCCATCCTCGTCATCGGCTGGATCACACCCGCCGCTGCGCAACCGGACGCCGTCGCCGGAAGCGGCATCCAGCTTCCCGAAAACCCGACCGTCATTCATCGAGCCGATCGCGCCGGCCCGCATGCGGCCCCCGGCTTCGCCCACGCCCGGCTGGCGGTCAATCCGCGATTCGCCGACGCCCAAGCGGTCGGCCAGCAGGTCTGCACCGCCTGCCACGCGCGCGAATCCGATACCTTCGCCCATACCATCCATGCGCTCGGCATGAACGTCGCCTTCGCCGCCGATCCGATGGCGCCGACCTGCGAGGCCTGCCACGGCCCCGGCTCGCAGCATGCGCAGACGCCCGATGTGCCGGGCTCGATCGTCTCCTTCACCCATGACGGCGGCACTCCGGTTGCGGTGCAGGCGCAGACCTGCCTCGGCTGCCATGCCGGCGGGCCGCGCGACCACTGGCTCGGCTCGGTCCACGAGCGCAACGAGCTCTCGTGCAGCGATTGCCACAATCCGATGGGCAAGTTCTCCAGCGAAGGCCTGATGGCGAAGCAGTCGATCAACGAGACCTGCGCCACCTGCCACAAGGACATCCGCCAGCAGTTCAACCGGCGCTCGCACATGCCGCTGCCGGAGGGACAGATGACCTGTGCCGACTGCCACAACCCGCATGGCACGCTCAATGCGAACCTGCTGAAGACCGATACCGTCAACGAGACCTGCTACCAGTGCCACGCGGAGAAGCGCGGCCCGTTCCTGTTCGAGCACGCGCCGGTGCGCGACAACTGCGCCAACTGCCACACGCCGCACGGCTCCAACCAGCACGCCCTGCTGGTGGCACCGATTCCGATGCTCTGCCAGCAATGCCATACGCACGTGAATCATCCGGACGACCTGACCACCACCGCCGGCCTGATGACCGGCGCCAACCCGGACTGGCGGGTGATCTCGCGCGGCTGCATCAACTGTCATGCCCAGGTCCACGGATCCAACAGCCCGTCCGGCCCGAGGTTCCACCAGTAGCAGGAGGCGTCGCATGCACGCACGTACGTGTCTGCCTCATCCACGTCTGGCCGGCCTGATCCTGGCCACGGTCATGTCGGGCGCGCATGCGCAGGACAGCGGGATCGGCGTCGACCTGCAGTTCGGCGATGACCTCGATCCCGCCGGCATGGTCGGCACCGGCTGCGATGTCGACGGCGCGAGCTGGCTGATGGCCGGGCGCGAACGCACGCCGAGCGGATTCCTCTACGACTGCATCCCCGAACGCGACTCCTACCGGCAGCGCTGGCAGGAATGGTACGTGCGCGGATATTTCGGCCTCGGCTATCTCGGCGTCGGCGGCGATGATCGCGATTCCACCTGGAACCGCTACAACGGCTTCGAAGACGGGCCGATCTTCGGCATGCGCCTCGACATGCAGCGTCCGGCCGACGGCAGCTACCTCGATTTCCGCGCCAGCCGGATCGATTCCGACAGCGAGTACTACCGGCTGGTCGGTGGTCGTGCCGGCCAGTTCCGCCTGCAGGTCTTCTCGCGCGGACAGAGCAACCTCGTCAGCAGCAACGTGCAGTCGCTGTGGAGCAACCTCGGCTCGCGCAACCTGGTGCTGAAGCCCGGCCTGACTGCCGGCGCCACCACCCAGGCCGAAGTCGATGCCTTCATGGCCGGCAACCCGGTTTCGCGGGTCAGCGTCACCCGCGACAAGCACGGGCTCGGATTGAGCTATTTCCTCGATCCGCGATGGACCGCCTACGTGAACGCGAGCCACGAACGCCGCGAAGGCTCGCGGCCGTTCGGCGGACCGTTCTCGTTCGGCCGCCTCATCGAGGTGCTGCGACCGATCGATGACAGCACGAGCAATTTCAACGGCGGCCTGCGCTTCGCCGGCAACGACTGGCGGATGGATTTCAGCTACACCGGCTCGTTCTTCCGCAACGGGATGGATCATTTCACCTACGAAATGCCCTACCCCACCACCAACAACAATCCGGTCGGACTGTTCTCCTACGAGCCCGAGAACGACTACCACCGCATCGGCGCCAACTTCAGCCGCCGCATCCGCTCGGCATGGAGCGGCGAATTCTCGCTCGGCCTCGCGCTGACCCACATGCGACAGGACGAAGCTCTGGTGCCGGGTCTGTTCGCCTGCAGCGGCATGCTCAATGCCACCATCAGCTGCGACAACTGGAACACCCCGGCATCGCTGTCGCAGCGCAGCGCCGACCTCGGCATCGACCAGCAGCGGGTGACCGCCAAGCTGGTCCTGCAGCCTTCGGCCGCCGTGACCTGGCGCAGCCAGGCCAACTTCCTGCGCGAGGACTACGACGGCAACTATGTCGCCTTCAATCCGCTGACCGGACAGTTCGGCTACATCGGCGAGAACGGCGCCTTCCCCAACACGACCTGGCGCCCGGGCGCATCCAACAACGTGCATATCCGCAACCTGCCGCTGGACAAGGAAACCCGCGAATTCAGCAGCGGGCTCGACTGGCGCCTCGGCAAGCGCAACACCCTCGGCGCGAGCTACGGCCTCACCCGCATCGAACGCACGAACCGCGAGTTCAGGGTCACCGACGACAACACCCTGAAGCTGACCTGGGTCAACCGCAGCAACGACTGGCTGACCCTGCGGCTCAACTATGTCTTCCTCGACCGCAGCGGCGACGATTACAACTTCGACCCGTACGAGTTCATGTACACCCATCACGCGCCGGGTTTCGTCGAGCCGGCCAACGGCCTGGCCCCGCACACGACCACGGCCCTGCGCAAATACGACGTCGGCGAGAAGCGGCAGAACAAGCTCGACCTGATGGCGACGTTCGTGCTGCCGAACGACATGACCCTGTACGCCTCGCTGCGTGCCGAGGACAACGACCACGACGCGCAGATCGGCCGCTACGGCTACGACACCCTGGCCGCAAGCGTGCAGTGGGAGTGGCAGCCGCTCGCCGGCACCACGATCAGCGCCTGGTACGGCCATGACCGCTCCGGTCTCGACATGTCGAACACCAACGACGTCAACACCGGCCGCGACCCCGGACTCGGCGGTACGGCGCCGGCCGATGGCGGCAACGCCGCCTATCCGGATGGCTACCGCTGGTGGATGAGCGACACGCAGCGCAACCACACGCTCGGTGCGAACCTGCGCCATCGCATGGGACGCGCGACCCTCGACCTCGACTGGAACTGGATCCGCGCCAAGGGCATCACCGCCTGGGTGGCGGAAAGCACGTTCGCCAGTCCGACCGCGACCGTGGCCGGCCTCACCGGCGCCTTTCCCGACATGACCTACCGGGTCAATTCGCTGAGCGCATCCGTGCACCTGCCGGTCGGCCAGCGCGTCGCGCTGCGCGCATTCGGCAGCTGGGAACGTGGCCGCGTGTTCGACTGGCACTATGCCGGTCTCGACGACGACCGCACCACCGGCAACCTGATCTACATCGATGGCGGGCCGCAGAGCTACAACGCCCACCTGATCGGCCTGATGATGGAGGTGAAGCTGTGAAACGGCCTCTCCCGTCCCTGCCCGAACACCGGCGGCACCGCACGTTGCAAGCCTGCCTGCTGACCGCCGGCCTGCTGGTCGGCTTCGACGCCTCCGCCGCCGGGCAAGACGACACCGCCGGCGACGAGGCCGCGGCCGTCGCCGACGCCCACGACTGGTTCGACTTGCGCCGGCAGGCGGCCCCGCCCGGCAATGTCGAGGCCGGGCGCACCAAGGCCCTGCTGTGCGCGACCTGTCACGGCCCGACCGGTGCCGCCTCGGTGGCACCGATGATTCCGAATGTCGCCGGACAAAGTGCGGACTACCTGTACTGGGAACTGCTCGAGTACAAGCGCGGAACCTTGGTCGAATCACCGATGACGGTGCTGACCGCCGACATCTCCGAGGAAGACATCCGCGACCTCGCCAGCTTCTACGCCGTCCAGACTCCCGGGGCGCACACCGTTGAGGCCGACGCCGACGCGCCGGACCCGGAACTGCTGGCCCGCGGCGAGCACCTGTACCGCAACGGCGATCCGGCCAGGGGCATCCCGGCCTGCCAGGGTTGCCATGGCGCGGATGCCCGCAGACCGGCATTCGCCGGGCGCACCGACAGCCGCGGCCATGCACCGTATGCGGCCTACCCGGCCCTGCGCAGCCAGCGTGACGTCTATCTGCAGGCCCGCCTGGCCGCCTTCCGCGACGGCAAGATGCGCTATTCGACCACTGATTTCGTGATGACCGGAATCGGCCGCCAGCTCGACGACGACAGCATCCTTGCCCTGTCGACCTGGCTGTCCAGCCTGGAGCCCTGAGCAGTTTCCTCCCGCTTGATCGCCGTCAAGGCGTATTCAGCCGGATTGCCGCAGAATCCTCCCCCAACAGGCCCGGTCCGACGGCCTGCCACGGGCGCCCCGGCGCACCGTGGCGGTGTCACGCCTGCGCCCTTCGTTCCCCCATCCACAGGAGATTTCCATGATCCGTCCTCTTCTCGCCGCCGCAGTCCTGTTTGCCGCACCACTGGCCTCGGCCGCGACCTGCTCGGTCGACATCGAAGGCAACGACGCGATGAAGTTCAACCTTGCCAACATCGATGTCAGCAAGGCGTGCAAGGACTTCACCATCAACCTCAAGCACGTCGGCAAGCTGCCGAAGGCCGCGATGGGTCACAACGTCGTCATTTCGAAGACCTCCGATCTCTCCGCCGTTGCGGCTGACGGCATCAAGGCCGGCGCCGCGGCCGAGTACGTGAAGGCCGACGACGCCCGCGTGATCGCCCACACCGCCATGATCGGCGGCGGCGAGACCGCCAGCGTGACTTTCCCGGTGGCCAAGCTCGATGCCGGTCCGTACTCGTTCTTCTGCAGCTTCCCGGGTCATTCGGCGCTGATGAAGGGCACGATCACCCTCACCCCGTAAGCGCTGCCTGCGGGCGGGGCAGCCATTGCCCCGCCCCGCCGCTCCGCTCACCCAGCCCGTTCTTCCAGACGGAATCCGCACGCGTTCGCGCAGGCGTCGAAGTGCGGGAACGAGGTGGCGACATTCGCGCAGTCGTCGATCCGCACCGGCCCGTCGGCAACCAGGCCGGCGACGGCGAAACTCATGGCGATGCGGTGATCGCCAAAGCTGGCCACGCGCCCGCCCTTGATCGTTCCACCCCGGATCTCGGCCCCGTCCGCGGTTTCCGCGATGTCCACCCCGAGTGCCCGAAGGCCCGCAGCCATCGTCGCGATGCGGTCCGATTCCTTGACCCTCAGTTCCGCTGCGCCACGCACGCGCGTCGTGCCGCCGGCGGCCGCTGCGGCAATGAACAAGGCGGGAAACTCGTCGATCATGTCGGGCACCCGATCGACCGGCACGTCGATGCCGTGCAGCGGTGCGTGGCGCACGACGAGATCGGCCAGCACCTCGCCGCCCTGCTGGCGACGATTCTGCTGGCGGATGTCGGCCCCCATCCGGCGCAGCACGTCGAGCAGGCCGGTGCGGCGCGGGTTGAGGCCGACGTCGCGCAAGGTCAGCACCGAACCCGGCACCAGGCTGGCGGCGACGAGGAAGAACGCCGCCGACGAGAAATCGGCCGGCACGACGACCTCACCGGCATGCAGCCGGTGCCCGCCGCTCAGGCGCGCCCAGCCTTCGCCGAACGCCACCGGCCAGCCGAACGCAGCCAGCATTCGCTCGCTGTAGTCGCGGGTCGGATGCACCTCTTCGACCACGGTTTCACCCTCGGCATACAGGCCGGCCAGCAGGATCGCCGACTTGACCTGGGCACTGGCCACCGGCGGCTTGCAGCGGATGCCGCGCAAACGCCGGCCGCCGCGGACATGCAGCGGCGGCAGACCACCGTCGCCGGCCTCGATCCTCGCGCCCATCTCGACCAGCGGTTCGATCACGCGGCGCATCGGTCGTCGCGACAGCGATTCGTCGCCAACCAGCACGGAATCGAATGCCTGCCCGGCCAGCAGGCCGGCGAGCAGGCGCATGCCGGTACCGGCATTGCCGCAGTCGATCGGCGCCGCGCTGCCGGCGAGGCCATGCAGGCCGACGCCGTGCACGACCCGTTGCGAGGCCGACGGCGTCTCGATGCGCACGCCCATCTGCGCGAACGCGCGTGCCGTCGCCCGCGTGTCCTCGCCCTCGAGAAATCCCGAGATCGTGGAGGTTCCTTCGGCCAGGGCGGCGAACATCACCGCGCGGTGCGAGACCGACTTGTCACCCGGAATCACGACCTCCCCGCCCAGCGGGCCCGAAGGCGAACTGGTCCAGTCGATGCGTGTGCTCACGGCAGGGCCGCCAGCAGGCGCTCGTTCTCGTCGTGCCGGCCGATGCTGATGCGCAGCGCATGGCCGAGGCCGTATCCCGCCATCGGCCGCACGATCACGCCGCGTGCAAACAGGTGTCGCTCGAGTGCGCCGGCATCGCCGCCGAGGTCGACGAGGACGAAATTGGTCTGTGACGGCAGCACGTCATGGCCGCGACGTTCGAGTTGACCGGTCAACCAGGCACGCTCCGCCCATGTCCAGTTGCGCACGTGGGCGAGGTGCGCGTGATCGGCCAATGCCGCCTCGGCCGCGGCAAGGGCAATCGCATTGACGTTGAAGGATTCGCGCAGGCGTTCGAGCACCGCAACGACGCCGGGATCGGCGATCAGATAACCGACGCGCAGGCCGGCCAGCGCATGGGCCTTCGAGAACGTGCGCGTGACGACGAGGTTCGGATGACGTGCGGCCAGCGCGAGCGCGCTGCGCGGCCCGCCGGCATCGACGAACTCGTGATAGGCCTCGTCGACGACGACCAGGGCGCTCGATGGCACGCGATCGAGCAGCGCAGCCAGCTCGTCATCGTCGAACCAGCTGCCGGTCGGATTGTTCGGATTGGCCAGGAACACCAGCCGCGTGTCGGGCCGGACCGCGGCGGCGATTGCCTCGAGGTCATGGCCGTAACGCCGTGCGTGCGTGCGCACGAACGCCGGCACCCGGATGCCGCGCGCGCCCGCCGCGGCGGTGGCGATCGGGAACACGGCAAAGCCGTATTCGGAGTACACGGTGGAGGTGTCCGGACCGGCAAAGCATTGCGCAAGCAGCATCAGCAGCTCGTGGGAGCCGTTGCCGAGCGCGATCCGCGCGAGGTCGACATCGAGGTGGGCCGCAAGCGCCTGCTTGAGGGCACCGCCCTTCGGGTCGGGATAGCGGAACGCGCCGCCGATCGCCTCGCGCATCGCCGCGACGGCGAGCGGACTCGGACCCAGCGCATTCTCGTTGGAGCCGAGTTCGGCCAGCATCGCGCCGTACGCACGCCGCAATGCCGGAAGGTCGTGTCCGGGATCGTAGGCACGCAGTGCCGCGGTCGCCGCATTCGCCAGCGCGCCAGCGTCGAAGCTCATGGAACCGCCACGGGATACGAACCGAGTACCTTGATCTGCGCCGAATGCTCGACCAGTTCGGCCAGTGCCTGGCGCATTGGCGGGTCGTCGACGTGACCGGCGAGGTCGATGAAGAACGCGTATTCCCACTTGGCCTGGTGGGACGGCCGCGACTCGATGCGGTTCATGCTGACACCATGCCGGGCGAACGGGCTCAGCACGTTGAACAGGGCACCGGGCTGGTCCTTGATGAACACCAGCACCGAGGTGCGATCGTGTCCCGAGGGCGGGAACAGCTGCCGGCCGAGCACGAGGAAGCGGGTGGTGTTGTCCTTGTTGTCCTCGATCGGCCCGGTGATGACCTTGCGCAACCCGTAGACGTGCGCGGCGGCCTCGCCGGCAATCGCGGCGGCGTCGTCGGCATTGCGCGCGCGGCGCGCACCCTCGGCATTGCTCGATACCGCGATCCGCTCGACCTTCGGCAGGTTGCCGCGCAGCCAGCCGGTGGTCTGGGCGAACGACTGGGTGTGGGCGTAGATGCGTTCGATGTCCTCGATGCGGCCCGAGCGCGAGAGCAGGAACTGGTGCACGCGCAACTCGACCTCGCCGCAGATCTTCAGGCCCGAGGTCAGGAACATGTCGAGGGTGACCTGGATCGTGCCCTGGCCCGAGTTCTCCACCGGCACGACGCCGAAATCGGCATTGCCGTTCTCGACCTCCTGGAACACCTCCTCGATGCTCCCCATCGGCATGCCGTGGGCCGAACGTCCGAAATGCTTCAGCACGGCCTGCTGGCTGAACGTGCCTTCCGGACCGAGGAATCCGATCTTGAGCGGTTCCTGCTGCGCCAGGCAGGCCGACATGATCTCGCGGAACACGTGCACGAGGACCTCGTCGCTGAGCGGCCCTTCGTTGCGATCGACGACCATGCGCAGCACCTGTGCCTCGCGTTCGGGCCGGTAATAGTCGACCGCCGCCGCCAGCGGGCCCTTGGCGAGGCCGACCTGATGCGCCCAGTGCGCGCGTTCGGCAATCAACTGCTGGATGCCGCGGTCGATCGCATCGATGCGGGTGCGCACCTCGGCGAGATCCGGAATCGGCCCGGTACTGCTGCTGTCGTCGCTCATGATTCGGTTACCTGGACGGATGCGGGCGCGACGATGTCAGCCGTGACGCGCGGCGAAATCGCGCATGAAATCAATGAGGGCGTCGACGCCTTCCGGCGGCATCGCGTTGTAGATCGAGGCGCGCATGCCGCCGACGGCCTTGTGTCCCTTCAGGGCCAGCAGGCCGGCTTCGCGCGACTCGGCGAGGAACGGCGCATCGAGTTCCGGGCGCGGCAGGAAGAACGGCACGTTCATCCAGGAACGCACGGCCGGATCGACGCGGTTGGTGTAGAAGCCGCCGGAGCCGTCGATCGCCGAATACAGGCGTTCGGCCTTGCGGCGGTTGCGTTCGCCGATCACGGCGAGCCCGCCCTCGGCCTTGAGCCACTTGAACACCATTGCGGCGAGATACCAGCCGAAGGTGTTCGGCGTGTTGAGCAGCGAACCCTGCGCGGCGTGTTCGGCATAGCTGAGGATGCGCGCGATGTCCTTCGGACAGCGTTCGAGGAGGTCGTCGCGCACGATCATGACGACGAGACCCGACGCGCCGATGTTCTTCTGCGCGCCGGCATAGATCAGGCCGAAGCGCGAAACGTCGAGCGGACGCGAGAGGATGTCCGAAGACATGTCGGCAACCAGCGGCACGTCGCCGGCCTCGGGAATGGCGTGGAACTCGACGCCGTGGATCGTCTCGTTCGGCGTGTAGTGCAGGTAGGCCGCGCGCGGATCGAGGTCCCAGCTTTCGCGCGGCGGGATGCGCGTGTAGTTCGAATCGAGCGACGAGGCGGCGAGGCGCACCTGCGTGTACGGCGAACCCTCGCGCACCGCCTTCTCGCCCCAGGCACCGGTGACCACGTAGTCGGCCACGCCGTCGCGGCGCGCGAGGTTCATCGGGATCTGGGCGAAATGCTGGGTCGCCCCGCCCTGCAGGAACAACACCTTGTAGTTCGCCGGCACGCCGAGCAGGTCGCGCAGGTCACGCTCGGACTCCTCGGCGAGGGCCATGAACTCCTTGCCGCGATGACTGATTTCCATGACCGAGGCACGCGCACTGCCCCATTCGAGCAATTCGGCCTGGGCCTGGCGCAGCACGGCCTCGGGGAGCGCCGCCGGGCCGGCACTGAAGTTGAAACCTCGCGTCACGGGATTTCCTCTGGCTTCCGGCGCGACGCCCAAGGCAGCGGTCCGCGGTCGGTCCCCGCATTATGCCGCCCTGCAACAAAGCCGCAACTTCGGAAGATGCGAACCACACAGCGGAGAGCAATCTCGGCCGATGGTCGACTCCTGCACCCGGCGCCGGCGCGCCCGCGAACTGCGAACCCGAATGACCGACGCCGAGCAACGTCTCTGGCATCGCATCCGGCGCAGGCAACTGCTTGGCGTGCAGTTCCATCGGCAAAGGCCATCGGGTCCGTACATCGCCGATTTCCTGGCGCCCGCCGCGGGACTGGTGGTGGAAACCGACGGAGGACAGCATTTCGAGGCCGAAGGTCTTGCCAGTGACCACCGACGCGATGCCTGGATGCAGGCGCAGGGCCTGGGTGTGCTGCGATTCGACAACCGGCAGGTATTGCCGGAGATGGATGGTGTGCTGGAGAGATTGCTCGACGTGATGGCAGAGCAACTCGCCGCTACGCGGCTCGCATCGCCCCTGCCCCCTTCGCAAGCGAAGGGGGGAGCCATGGCAACGAATGAAGCCGCTTGTTTTCCCCCTTCCTTGCGAAGGGGGATTGAGGGGGATGCGCCGGGCGCGAAGCGGTCGGCGTTATTTCCGCACGACGCCTGCGCGTCGTGGCATCCTCACTGGCCATCGGAGGAACCATTCGATGTCCCGCTACCGTCCGCCACGCCTGCCCTCGTCGACGATCACGCCCGAATCGGTCTGGCTGCGCCGCCGCGACTTCATTCGTGCCGCGCTGGCCGCACCGTTCGCGCTGGCCGGCTGCACCGGCGAGGGCGAGGCCGATGCGGCGCCGGTACCGGCCGCACCGGCGGCGCCGCGTCGCGCGCTCGACGTGGCGGTGCGCGGCCGCTACGCGACGAACGATCCGCAGACGCGCGAGATCGACGCGACGAGCTACAACAACTACTACGAGTTCGGCACCGACAAGGACGATCCGGCGCGCAACTCCGGTCGCTTCAAGGCGGAACCCTGGAGCGTGGAGATTGCCGGCCACGCGGCGAGGACCGGCCGCTTCGCCCTCGAGGACCTGCTCAAGCCGCATGCGCTCGAGGAGCGCATCTACCGCCTGCGCTGCGTGGAAGCCTGGTCGATGGTGATTCCCTGGATCGGCATTCCGCTCGCCGACGTGCTGAAGCGCTTCGAGCCGACCGCGCAGGCGAAATACGTCGCCTTCACCACGGTCGAGCGTCCGCGCGAGATGCCGGGGCTCTCCTACCCCGTGCTCGACTGGCCGTACCGCGAGGGCCTGCGCATCGACGAGGCCATGCATCCGCTGTCGATCCTCGCCGTCGGCCTCTACGGCCGCGTGCTGCCGGCGCAGAACGGCGCGCCACTGCGCCTCGTGGTGCCGTGGAAGTACGGCTACAAGAGCATCAAGTCGATCGTGCGCATCGAGTTCACCGAACGGCAGCCAGCGACCTCGTGGAACGTCTCGGCGCCGCACGAGTACGGTTTCTATTCGAACGTGAATCCCGAGGTCAGCCATCCGCGCTGGAGCCAGGCCAGCGAACGGCGAATCGCCGGCGAAGGCTTCAACCTGCTCGGCAACCGCATCCGCACCCTGCCGTTCAACGGCTATGCCGACGAGGTCGCTTCGCTGTACGCCGGCATGGATCTGCGCCGGAATCATTGATGCCATACCACTTCGACCGAGTCGCCGCCAGCAAGCCGTTCGTGTTCACGGCCGCACTGCTGCCGCTGGCCCTGCTCGTGCTGGCCACGCGCAACGGCAGCCTCGGTCCCGACCCGGTGGCCACGCTGGAACATGAAACCGGCCTGTGGGCGCTGCGCTTCCTGCTCGCCACGCTGGCGATCACCCCGCTGCGCCAGCTGAGCGGCTGGCCCTGGCTGCTGCGCTACCGGCGCATGCTCGGCCTGTTCGCGTTCTTTTACGCAAGCCTGCACCTGGTCATCTATCTCGTCGTCGACCTCGGCGGCTTCTGGGCGCAGATCTTCGGCGAGATCGCGAAGAAGCCGTTCATCACGGTCGGCTTCCTCGCCTGGCTGCTGATGATCCCGCTCGCGGTCACCTCGACCAAGGCGATGATGCGCCGCCTCGGCCGGCGCTGGGCCCGCCTGCACCGGCTCGTCTACGCGATCGGCGTGCTCGCCGTGCTGCACTTCCTCTGGCAGGTCAAATGGGGCGAGACGATCGCCGCGCTCGAACCGGTCGTCTACGCGGTGATTTTTGCCGTGCTGATGCTGTTCCGCCTGCGCAGGACACCGTCCCGCGCGGGCTGAAGCGGAAATCCTCATTCGAAGCCGGTGCGATCGGCACTCAGTCGGCGCGAACCGCCTCGAGCCGCGCATCGATCAGCGCACGCGGGAATCCGAACGCATCGGTCAGGTGTTCCAGCGCCGCGCGCTCGCGCGCGAAGACCCGGCCATCGGCAGCCACCAGGCGCAGCAGGGTGTCGTACAGGCGTCCGACCTCGGGACTGCCCTTCGGATGCACGACGAGGAAGCGTGCGACCTCCAGGCCGACGTCGATCTCGCGCTTCTGGCCGCGCAGGAAGGCGGCATGGGCGGCTGCCTTGCCCTTTTCCGGCAATTCGAGGTCTTCCATCAGGCGGTTGGCGAACTCGGCCTCATGGCTGGTAACGAAGCCGTCGGCCTTGGCCAGCCAGCCGATCAAACCGAACGAAACCTCGACGCCGACGCGCTGGTCGTCATCGAACGGAGCGCCGGCGAACCAGCCGCCAATCGCACCACGCAGGTCACGCAGCACGCCACCCAAACCGTCGTTGCCCATGGAAGCCCCCTGTACTCCGCTGCACTGGGCGCATGGTGCGATGAATGCGTGCGCAGCGGAAGGGGGCGGCCTCAGCCGGGCAGGTCGGCGTTGTGGTAGACGTCCTGCACGTCGTCCAGTTGCTCGAGCCAGTCGAGCAGGTCGCGCAGGGTTTCCCCGACCTCGCCGTCAACCGCGACGCGGTTGGCCGGGCGCATGACGACACCGGCTTCGACGGCGGCGAATCCGGCATCGGCCAGGGCCTTCTTCACCGCCTCGAACGCCTCGGGCGGACAGATCACCGTGGTGTGACCGCCGTCGGCGGCGACGTCGTCGGCACCGGCATCGAGGGCGACTTCGAGGACACGGTCCTCGCTGCCCTCGGCGCCCGTTTCGACGAGGATCTCGCCGACGCGCGCGAACTGGAAGGCCACCGAGCCACTGGTGCCGAGATTGCCGCCATGCTTGTTGAGCGCGTGACGCACGTCGGCGACGGTGCGCACCGGGTTGTCGGTCATGGCATCGATGATCAGGGCGACACCGGACGGGCCGTAGCCCTCGTAGCGCAGCTCCTGCATGTCGTCGGCGCCGTCGGCGCCCGAGCCGCGGCGCACGGCGCGCTCGATCGTGTCCTTGGACATGTTCGACGACAGCGCCTTGTCGATGGCGATGCGCAGGCGCGCATTGCCGGCCGGATCGGCGCCATTGCGCGCGGCGACGGTGATCTCGCGGATCAGCTTGGTGAAGATCTTGCCGCGCCGGGCGTCCTCGGCGTTCTTGCGGCCTTCGATGCTGGGGCCTCTGCCCATGGGAGTTCCTGTGGTTCCGGGATGCGGGGCGCCGCGCCGATCGGACGGCGGGGTCGCGATTTTAACCGCCTCGTCCCTGCCCTGTCAGCGCAGGCCGTCGATGCGCAGCGCGATCGGGCAATGGTCCGACGGATGCTCGGCTTCCGGCACGCCGTAGTCGAACTGTTCGAATGAACCGGCGACCACCCGCGCGGCCGCGCCTTCATCGAGCACGATGTGGTCGATGAAGTCGGGATAGCGTTCGACACAGCGCGCGGGCTGGCCGCCCGCGGCATCGACGAGGCG
Organism: uncultured Dokdonella sp.; assembly: GCA_934526015.1. Lineage (GTDB taxonomy): Bacteria > Pseudomonadota > Gammaproteobacteria > Xanthomonadales > Rhodanobacteraceae > Dokdonella. Next base: position 38,407 of record CAKSZY010000001.1, on the reverse strand, counting down.
GGCGTCCGGTTCATTGAGCTGGCGCCAGACCGGATCGTCCGGCAACGCCAGGCGGCGGTTCCAGTCGCCGAGGAGGACGAAGTCGACGCCCTCGGCGCGACGCGCGGCAATCCAGCCTTGCAGCACCGGCACCTGCCCGAACAGCACCGGACAGGCTTCGCGTTCGCTCCCGGTCGCGCAGCCGCTCTTCAGGTGCAGTGACAACAGGCGCAGCGGTTGCGCGCCTTCGAGGGTCACGTCGACACCCCAGCGCAGGTCGGGATCGCCGAGACCCAGGGCATCGACATCGGCATGACGCTGGAAGGCGATGCCGTGGCGGATGGCGAAACCGACATCCTGGCGGTTGATTTTCGGTCCCGAGTCGGCATCGCGGCGGCAGAACGAGTCACGCCCGCTGTCGGGACGATCCGACATCAGGATGGTGTACTCGCTTGCCGGGAACACGCGGGCCGCCGCCGCCGCCGATTCCACCTCGGCAAAGGCGATCACGTCGGCATCCAGGCGCTGCACGTCGGCGCGCAGGGCGCTGTAGTCGTCCTGCGTGCGCGGCCGGCAGCCGCTGCCGTCGCGCTCGGCGAGGTGTTCGAGATTCCAGGCGGCGATCTTCAGCGGCCGCGCGGCGTCCCGCACCGGCGCACCGGTACAGGCGATCAGAACGCCTGAAAGAACGAGGCAGGCTGCGAAAAAACGGGAGCGCATCGGCAAATACCGGCGGTTGCGGGGCCCGCATGGTACCCGAGGGCCGCGCGACCGGTTCAGTCGGGACGGTGCCCGCCGAGTCGGACGCAGGTGTCGTCCTTGTGCCGCCACAGTGCGTTCAACCAGGCCTGGAAGTCCTCGCGCGCGCGGCTGTCATTCTCGTAATCACCGGTCGCCGGCACCGGCAGGCTGCGCACGTCGACGCGCACTTCGCGCACGCGACCGCAGAACAGGTCGGCAAGGCTCGGTCTGCCGGCCGGGTAGACGATCGTCACGTCGACGATCGCCTCGATCAGTTCGCCCATCGCGCCGAGCACGAAGGCGATGCCGCCGGCCCGCGGCGTCAGCAGGTGCCGATACGGCGATGGCTGGCGCGCGTGCTTGTCGACGGTGAAGCGCGTGCCCTCGACGAAGTTCATCACCGCCACCGGCAGTTCGCGGTATTTCGTGCAGGCACGCCGGGTGGCCTCGATGTCCTTGCCGCGCAGATGCGGATGGCGCGCGAGGGTTTCCTTCGAGTAGCGCTTCATGAACGGGAAATCCAGTGCCCACCAGGCGAGGCCGAGCACCGGCACCCAGATCAGTTCGCGCTTGAGGAAGAAACGCAGCAGCGGGATGCGGCGGTTGAACACGGCCTGCAACACCGGGATGTCGACCCAGCTCTGGTGGTTGCAGAGGACCAGATACCAGCCGTCGCGCCGAAGCCCGGCGGGCGCATCGACGAGCAGGCGCGTGCCGCCGACCGCGACCAGCAGGAAACTGTTGACGCCGATCCAGCCCTCGGCGATCCGGGTCAGCACGCGGGTCAGCAGGCGTCGAACCGGCGCCACCGGCAGCACCACCTTGACCAGCGCCAGCAGCAGCAGCGGCGTGCCGTGCAGCGCGGTGTTGGCGAGAATCAGCACGGCGCCGACGGCGAGCCGGAGACCGGCCTTGAGGAATTCGATCATGGGCACGCGCACGCGGCGGAATCGATGCGCACCTTAAGGACGCCGCGATCGGTTTCGCAAGGGCATCCCGCGCCGGACGAGGCGACGGAGGCTCAAACCGGCAGCCAGGGCTCGACGTCGATGCAGCGTTCGAGCCTTTCGTGGATGTCGTTCCCTCCGGCAAAGCGATACGGGCCGATTGCGGCAATCGGCCGCACGGGCGAAGTCGTGTTGGTCGCGAAGGCGGCATGAAAGCGGCCCAGTTCGTCGATCCGGACCGGACGGTGGACGCTGTCGATGCCGTGCGCGCGCAGTCCGCGATCGAGCAGCTGGCGGGTGACGCCGTCGAGCGCAGGTGCCTGCGGCCAGACCACGCGCTCGCCATCGTGCAGGCCGAGATTCCATGTCGAGCCTTCGGCGATGCAAGCGTCGGCGCGGGTGAACAGCACGTCGTCGTTGCCGGCCAGGCGTGCCTCGCGGCGCAGCGCATGCAGGTCGAAAGTGCCGACGTGCTTGATGTCGGGCAGGACACGCTCGTGCACGCAGGTGGCCACCGTCATCGGCGTGCGCAGCGGATCGCGACCGGGGCCGGTGGTGACCAGCACGTCGACCGCCACCGGCCGTTCGGAATGGATGCGGTCGAACGCCCGCGAGAACACCGTGATGCGCACGCTCACGGGGCGCTCGTCGAGGACGTTGCGCACCCAGGCGCGGACCCGCGCGGTGTCGAGCGGAGTTCCGAACAGCCGGCGCGTCGCCACATCGAGGCGCTGCAGGTGCAGGTCGAAGCCCTGCGCCCGCCCGGCACGCACCTGCAGGCTGGTGAAATGACCGAAGTTGAGCAGGGCAAGGTGCGCCAGCGTCCCGGCAGCGGCGGCCTCGCCATTGATCTCGATGCGGGATGACATGCGCGGGCCATGAGCGGGAGCCTCGATGGTAACGCGCATGCCGGCGCGCTTGCCCATTCTCGATCCGCCGGCGGACTGGCATGCTTGCGCCCCCGCACCGACCACCCGCCCGAGCCGCACCCCGATGCCGCTGTCGAACCATGCCCGTGCCCGGTGGCAGATCCACTTCTGCGTGCTGCTGTGGGGCTTCACCGCCATCCTCGGCAAGCTCATCAGCCTGCCCGCCCTGCCACTGGTCTGGTGGCGCATGCTGATCGTCGTCGTCGCGCTCGCCCTGCTGCCGCGGGTCTGGCGCACGCTGCGCGCGATGCCGCCAAGGCTGGTGCTGGCCTACGCCGGCATCGGCGTGCTGGTCGCCCTGCACTGGCTGACCTTCTACGGCTCGATCAAGCTCGCCAATGCCTCGGTTGCGGCGACCTGCATCGCCCTGGCGACGGTGTTCACCGCCCTCCTCGAACCCTGGCTCGCCGGCAGCCGTTTCGCGCGCAGCGAACTGCTGCTCGGCATCGCCGTGCTGCCGGGCGTCGCCCTCGTGGTCGGCGGCGTGCCGGGCGACATGCGCCTCGGCATCGCGGTCGGCGCGCTGTCGGCCTTGTTCGTGGCGGTCTTCGGCTCGCTCAACAAGCGCCTCGTCGAGCACGGCGACGCGCTGACCGTCACCGCGATCGAACTCGGTGCCGGCACCCTGGCCCTGACCCTGCTCGCACCGCTGATGCCGTGGCTGTTCCCGCAGTTCGCCGGCGCGCTGTTCGAGATTCCCTCATCGCGCGACATCGCCTGGCTGCTCGCTCTGGCCCTGGGTTGCACCCTGCTGCCGTTCGCCCTCTCCCTGGTCGCCCTGCGTCACATGAGTGCGTTCTCGGCACAGCTGGCGGTCAATCTCGAACCGGTCTACGCGATCGTGCTGGCCATCCTCCTGCTCGGCGAACAGCGCGAGCTGACTCCGCTGTTCTACGCCGGCGTGGCGATCATCCTCGGCGCCGTGTTCGTGCATCCGTTGCTCAAGCCACGCCGCCACATCGAGGTCGACGAGACGCTGGCGACCTCGGAGGCCAAGCATGTCGGCTGACGACGCGACCTCCAGCGGGCCGCGCATCTTCGTCGACGCCGACGCCTGTCCGAACGTCATCAAGGACATCCTGTTCCGGGCCGCCGGGCGCGCGCAGGTGGAGGTGATCCTCGTCGCCAACCAGTGGATCCGCGTGCCGGCCTCGCGCTGGATCCGCTTACTGCAGGTGACCGCCGGCCTGGACGTGGCCGACAGCGAGATCGTCCAGCGCTGCGTCGCCGGCGACCTCGTCGTCACTGCCGACATTCCGCTGGCCGCACGCGTGCTCGACAAGGGCGCGCTCGCGCTCAATCCGCGCGGCGAGCTCTACACGACCGACACCATCGCCCAGCGCCTGTCGATGCGGAACTTCATGGACGAATTGCGCGGTGCCGGCGTCGCCACCGGCGGACCACCGACCCTGCACGCACGCGACCGCCAGGCCTTCGCCAACGCCCTCGACCGCTGGCTCGCGCAGCGTCGCGGCTGAACAGGACCGCTGCGGCTTCGCCGTCGGGTGGTTCACCGCACCGGGCTGCGAGGGTCTGCCGCTGGACTCGATGGGTTACCCGATCGAAACGATGGAGTACACGAACGCCTGGAAGCGGTTCGGCACGCGGATGACGGCGCCGACCGGGACGACGAACGCACAGCTGCGGATAACCGCGTCCGCAGGACTCTCCAACACCACCACCGCACGAATCGACGATGTGCGTTTCGGCCCCGCGGGGAGCGTCCCGGTCGGACTCGTCTCCTTCACGGTCGATTGAGCGCATCCTCCGGCGGCACGCAGCCAGGCAGGCAGTCGGCCATGGCGTTGTCCCCACGCCGGACGGAACCGGCAAAGGACCGACTACCAGTCGGTCGGCTTGTAGTCCTTGAGGAACCTGCCCCAGACGTGGTTGCCGGTGTTGATGCCGTCGATGATCGGGTCGACGATGCGGGCGGCGCCGTCGACGATGTCGAGCGGCGGATGGAAGCGTTCCTCGACGACCTTGCGTGCGGCGATGTGGGCGGGATCCTCGTCGGTGACCCAGCCGGTGTCGACCGCATTCATGTGGATGCCGTCGTTGTGGTAATCGGTCGCCGCGGTGCGCGTCATCATGTTGAGCGCGGCCTTGGCCATGTTGGTGTGCGGATGCCGCGAGGTCTTGAAGTTGCGGTAGAACTGCCCCTCGACCGCCGACACGTTGACGATGTGCTTGTCGCGCTCCGGCGTGCGCAGCATCAGCGGCTTCAGGCGCGCATTGAGGATGAACGGCGCCACCGCGTTGACCAGCTGCACTTCGAGCAGTTCGACCGCCGGCACTTCGGCCATCAGCATGCGCCACGAGTTCTTCTCGCGCAGGTCGACCTGCTGCAGGTCCTGGTCGAGCCGGCCCTGCGGGAACAGCTGCGGCTGCGCTTCGCGCTCGCCGGCCAGCAGCGGCATCTGCGAGAGCTGCGCGGAACGCGCAAGGCCCGCCAGGTCCGAAGCCGGATCGTCACCCGCGAGCGCGTTCGATGCGCTGCCTTCCGGCAGCATGTCGTAGCGGCGCAGGCCCTCGTAGCGGCCGAGCAGCGCACGCACGTGCGCAGGCAGGTCGGCCTCGGCGGCGTTCTCGAGTTCCATCATGTGCGCGTAGAAGTCCGGCGGGCGGCGCACGGTCTGGCAGGCATTGTTGACGATGAAATCGAGGCGGTCGCGCGTCGCCAGCAGTTCGCGGCAGAACGCCTCGACGCTCGGCGTGTGGCGCAGGTCGAGGCCGAAGATCTCGAGGCGGTCGGCCCAGTCGGTGAAGTCGGGCTCGGCCGCGTAGCGCAAGGCCGAGTCGCGCGGGAAGCGCGTGGTGACGATCAGACGCGCACCGGCGCGCAGCAGCTTGATGCCGGCCTGGTAGCCGATCTTCACGCGCCCGCCGGTGAGCAGGGCGACGCGCCCGCGCAGGTCGGCGGTCTCGCTGCGCTTGGCGTAGTTGAACACCGCGCATTCGGGGCAGAGCTGATCGTAGAAGTGATGGATCAGCGAATACTTGCGCTTGCAGACATAGCAATGCTGCGGCTCGATCGTCTCGCGGCGTTCGGGCTCGCCGTCCTCGCCGTCCTCGGGCACGAAGCCTTCCGGCGGGAACACGTTCGGCGTGGTGAACACCGGCTTGCGGCGCAGTTCGCGGATGCCGGTCGCATGCAGCACGGACTCCTCTTTCGCCACGCGTTCGGCCGCGCGCCGGCGTTCGGCGGCCTTGAGGCGCTGGCGACGCAGCTTCGGATCGGGTTCGTAGATCGCCGCCACCGCGCGGAACAGGCGTTCGCGCAGGTCGTCCGGCAGGCGATCGGCCAGCGCGCGATCGGCGGCCACGGCTTCGAGGAAGGCGATGCCCTCGCCGGCCATGCCGGCGCCGGCGTCATCGGTCACGGAAGATGTCGAGGCACGGTTCATCGGACATGCACCCGCGCGCGAGCGCAGACAATCGCGGAAAGGGCGCGCATGATACGGAATCGGGAAGGCGCGCGCGGCCGTGATACCGTCCCGGGAGTGTCGGGATCGGCATCGGTCGCGCGCCGCCCGGCTCGAATCACGCCGTGGATTCACGAAGTTCCGACCCTCGAAGGAGGCCGACCATGAGCTACATCGACGGATTCGTCATCGCCGTTCCGACCGCCGACAAGCAGAAGTTCATCGACTACGCCAGGAAATTCGACCCGATCTTCATGGAGTACGGCGCGCTGCGCGTCGTCGAGGGCTGGGGTGACGACGTGCCGGCCGGCGAGGTCACCGATTTCGCCCGCGCCGTGCAGGCGAGCGCCGACGAGACGGTGGCGTTCTCGTGGATCGAATGGCCGGACAAGGCCACGCGCGACGCCGGCATGAAGAAGATGATGGAGGACCCGCGCATGGATCCGGCGTCCGCCCCGCTGCCGTTCGACGGCAAGCGCATGATCTTCGGCGGCTTCGAGCCGGTCGTCGACATCGGCGCCTGAGCGGCCGGAAGGGGCAGGCCCACGGGTTCCGCGCGCCGCCGGCCCGCGCATCGTGCGTGCCGGCACCGCGTATCGGGAGCGCTCGCGACCCGGTTCAAGCCATCGGCCGCTTCAGGCCCTGCTCCCGCGCACACTCCTTGGCGATCTCGTAGCCCGCATCGGCATGCCGCATCACCCCGGTGCCGGGATCGTTCCACAGCACGCGGGCGATGCGCCTTTCGGCAGCTTCGCTGCCGTCGCAGACGATGACGACGCCGGAATGCTGCGAATAGCCCATGCCGACGCCGCCGCCGTGGTGCAGGCTGACCCAGGTGGCGCCGCCGGCGACGTTCAGCATCGCATTGAGCAAAGGCCAGTCGCTGACCGCGTCGCTGCCGTCGCGCATCGCTTCGGTCTCGCGGTTCGGGCTTGCCACGCTGCCGGAATCCAGATGATCGCGGCCGATCACGATCGGCGCCTTCAGTTCACCGTTGCGGACCATCTCGTTGAAGGCGAGGCCGAGCTTGTGGCGCAGGCCGAGGCCGACCCAGCAGATGCGCGCCGGCAGGCCCTGGAATGAAATGCGTTCGCGCGCCATGTCGAGCCAGTTGTGCAGGTGGGCATCGTCGGGGATCAGTTCCTTGACCTTGGCATCGGTCCGGTAGATGTCTTCGGGGTCGCCGGACAGCGCGACCCAGCGGAATGGTCCGATGCCGCGGCAGAACAGCGGGCGCACGTAGGCCGGAACGAAGCCGGGGAAGTCGAAGGCGTTCGTGCAGCCCTCATCCATCGCCATCTGGCGGATGTTGTTGCCGTAGTCGACCGTGGGGATGCCTTGCGCATGGAAGGCCAGCATCGCCTCGACGTGCACGCGCATCGACTTCTTCGCCGCGTCGCGCACGCCGTCGGGATCGGACTTCTGCGCATCGAGCCAGCGCTCGAGCGTCCAGCCGATGGGGAGATAGCCGTGCACGGGATCGTGCGCGCTGGTCTGGTCGGTGACCGCATCGGGGCGCACGCCGCGGCGCACCAATTCGGGCAGCACTTCGGCGGCATTGCCGAGCAGGGCGATCGACTTCGCCGCGCCGGCCGCCGTGTACTTCGCGATGCGCGCGAGCGCATCGTCGAGATCGTGCGCCTGTTCGTCGACGTAGCGCGTCTTCAGGCGGAAATCGATGCTGCCCTGCCGGCATTCGACGGTGAGCGAGCAGGCGCCGGCAAGGCTCGCCGCCAGCGGTTGCGCGCCGCCCATGCCGCCGAGGCCGGCGGTGAGGATCCACTTGCCGGCGAGACTGCCGCCGAAATGCTGGCGGCCCATCTCGACGAAGGTCTCGTAGGTGCCCTGCACGATGCCCTGCGAGCCGATGTAGATCCACGAGCCGGCGGTCATCTGCCCGTACATCATCAGGCCCTTGCGGTCGAGCTCGTTGAAGTGTTCCCAGGTCGCCCAGTGCGGCACGAGGTTGGAGTTGGCGATCAGCACGCGCGGCGCGTCGGCATGGGTCGGGAACACGCCGACCGGCTTGCCCGACTGCACGAGCAGGGTCTCGTCGTCGCCGAGCGTCTTCAGCGCTGCGATGATCGCGTCGTAGCAGTCCCAGTCGCGGGCGGCGCGGCCGATGCCGCCGTAGACGACCAGTTCGGCCGGGTTCTCGGCGACCTCGGCATCGAGGTTGTTCTGCAGCATGCGGAACGGCGCTTCGGTCAGCCAGCTGCGGCAGGTCAGCGCTGCGCCACGCGGCGCACGGATGGAGCGCGAGGAGTCCTTGCGCGAGGCAGGTGCGGACATGCAGTACTCCGGGACAGGCGAGACGGCGATTATCGCGCTGTCACGCGGTGCTGGCGATGGCGGCGCGCGGGAACACCGCCCCGCCGACCGGGACGACGCCAGGAACTCGCGCTGCCGCAGCGGCAAGGAGCGGCTTCATGGAACGCTCCCGATGCTGCCCGAGCGGGCGTGGCGTCCTTTGCCGGGGACGGTCGCGGGGCCATCCCGGCGATCCGCGCGCGGACCGATCGATCCCGCCGCACACGCCGCCGGACGCATCCCGAATCCGCAAGGGACGCTGCGGAACCTTGTCGCATCACTGCAACCGGGCCGACGGCATGATTCACCTGCCGCCCCCGCATGCGGGACAATGGCGGGCTGCGAACCACCGATGTCGACGATGCGCCTGCTGACGCTGACCACCTGCCTGCTGTTGCTGCTGCTGTCCGCGTGCACGCCCTACCGGGTGCGCCACAGCGTGGCCACGCCGGATCCGCTGATCCTCGTCTCGATCGACGGCATGCGCGCGGATTACCTCGGCCGCGGCCTGACGCCGACGCTCGATGCAATCGCCGCCGGCGGCGTGCGCGCGGAGTACCTGCGCCCGTCGTTTCCGACGCTGACCTTTCCGAACCACTACACGCTGATCACCGGCCTGCGCCCGGACCGCAACGGCATCGTCGCCAACATCATCGAGGACGAGCGCATCCCCGGGCAGCGCTTCAGCCCGGCCAATCGCGTCGCCGTCGGCGATGCGCGATGGTGGGACCAGGCGGTGCCGTTGTGGACGACGGTCCAGCGCGCCGGACTGCGCGCCGGCACGATGTTCTGGCCGGGCTCGGAAGCACCGGTGCACGGCGCCCACCCCGACTACTGGGCCCCCTTCGATGCCACGTTCGGCAACGAGGCGCGCGTCGATACCGTGCTCGGCTGGATGGACCTTCCGGCCGACCGTCGCCCGTCGCTGATGACGCTCTATTTCGACCGCGTCGATGCCCGCGGCCATTATTTCGGCCCGTTCTCGCCCGAGGCCGAGGAAGCGGTCGTCGAAGTCGACGCGGCGATTGCCCGGCTCGTGCAGGGGATCGAGGCCCGCGGTCGCAGCGGCGACGTGAACCTGGTGATCGTTTCCGACCACGGCATGGCCGAAACCTCGCCACAACGGGTGGTCCATCTCGACGACATCGTCGACCAGAGCCTCGTGCATGTGGTCACCTGGGGCACCCTGGCCGGAATCCGTCCGCGCGGCGAGCAGCGTCGCGAGGTGGAAAAGGCCCTGCTCGCCCCGCATGCCCACATGAGCTGCCATCGCAAGCGCGACTTGCCGGCACGACTGCACTACGGCCGCAACCATCGGGTTCCACCGATCGTCTGCATGGCTGCGCATGGCTGGGTCATCGGCACGCACGAGATGATCGCGCGCAGGAAGCACTTCTCGCTCGGCGAACACGGCTACGACGTCGACGAGCCGGACATGCGCGCGATCTTCATCGCGCGCGGCCCGGCCTTCCGCAAAGGCGTGGTGATCCCGCCGTTCGACAACGTCGACGTCTATCCCCTGCTCGCCCATCTGCTCGGCGTGCAAGCGGAAGCGAACGACGGCGACGCGGCCAGCACGCGCGGGGCTCTTCGTTGAGTGCCCTGTTTCGCTGAAGTCAAAGGAAAAGCCTGAGACACGGAGCACACGGAGGAAAAGCCGATCCTTGAAGAGCTTTCCTTCGTGTCTTTGCTGAACTTCGTGCTTCAAGCATTCGCCTTCGACCGGTAGCGGAGCTGAAGACTGAAACACGAAGGTCACGCATGACACGAAGGACGAACGCAGGAAGTCAAAAAAGCTTTCTCGGTGTGCTCCGTGCGCTCCGTGATGCGATCTTCCCAGCTGCTTCCGACAGAAAATCTCAGGCCGCAGCCATGAGGCGGGTGACGACGGCGCGATAGCGTGCGGCGATGCGCGTCTCGTCGCGATGGCGGAAATCACGCACGACCCAGTCGCCGTCGACCATCACGTCACGCACGAGCGGCGCATTGCCGGCGAAGATCCAGCTGTCGAGCAGGTGCTCGCGGCCACGCCCGGCGAGCAGCGGTGCGCGCTCGTCGAGCACGAGCAGGTCGGCGCGGCTGCCGATCGAGGGCAGCGCGGCATCACCGCCCTCGATGCGACCGAGCGCCATGCCCGAGGCGCGCGTGCCGCCGAGCAGGGTCTGCGCGAACAGTTTCCCGCCGGTGCTCGGCTGCGCGGCATCGGCGGCGACGTTGCGCTGGCGCGTGACCAGGCGCTGGCCGTATTCGAGCCAGCGCAGGTCCTCGACCGGCGATACCGAGATGTGGCTGTCCGAACCGATGCCGATGATGCCGCCGGCGTCGAGGTAGTCCTTGAGCGGAAACAGGCCGTCGCCGAGATTGGCCTCGGTGGTCGGACACAGGCCGGCCACCGCGCCGCGGGCGGCGAGGCGGCGCGTTTCGGCGGCGTCCAAATGGGTGGCATGGACGAGGCACCAGCGCGCATCGACCGGCGCGTGGTCGAGCAGCCACTCGACCGGGCGCGCACCGCGCACGGCCAGGCAATCCTCGACCTCGCCGACCTGCTCGGCGATGTGGATGTGGATCGGCATCATCGACACGGGAATGCCGGAGCGCGCCGGCGGCAATCCGGCGAGGCCGTCGAGCACGGCGCGCAAGGCGTCTTCCGGCACCGCGCGCAGCGAATGCAGGGCCATGCCGATGCGCAGGCGCGAGTCCTCGCCGAGGCGCAGGCGCTCGACGAGGCGCAGGAAACCGTCGACATCGTGGCCGAAGCGGCGCTGGCGTTCACCGAGCGGGCGGCCGTCGAAACCGCCGCTCATGTACAGCGTCGGCAGCAGGGTCAGGCCGATGCCGGCCTCGCGCGCCGCATCGATCAGGGCGAGCGACATCGTCGCCGGGTCCGCATACGGGCGCCCGTCGGGCTGGTGATGCAGGTAATGGAACTCGCAGACGTGGGTGTAACCGGCCTTCAGCATCTCGACGTACAGCTGGCTGGCGATCGCGCGCAGGTCATCCGGGCCGATGCGTCCGGCAAAGGCGTACATGACCTCGCGCCAGGTCCAGAAGCTGTCCTCGGCGTGCCCCCTGCGTTCGGCCAGTCCGCTCATGGCACGCTGGAAGGCATGCGAATGCAGGTTCGGCATGCCCGGCACCACCCAGCCGCCGATCAATTCGGCGCCTTCCTCCGTTGCGCCGGCGCGCACGTCGAGCAGCGCGCCGGCGAGATGGCGCCCGCGGTCGATCTCGATGCGCACATCGTCGGCCCAGCCGCCCGGCAACCAGGCATGGCGCGCATGCAGCACCCGGGATTCCATCATTCGCGCTCCGCCGGAAAGCGCCGATTATCCGCCGGCAGCCGCCATCGCCGAAAGCATTCGCGCCACGATGCGATAATCGCGGCATGACGACCACTCGCACCGACCCCTGCTGGGATGGCCTCCTCCTCGACGTCCGCCTGGCGACGATGGCGGCCGTCGGCACGCCATACGGCGCCATCGAGGACGCCGCGCTGGGCTGGAAGGACGGCCGCATCACTTATGCCGGCCCGCTGGCCGGGTTGCCGGCGCCGGCGCGCGAAACGGCGAGGCACGTCGAATCGCTCGACGGCGCCTGGATCACGCCGGGCCTGATCGACTGCCACACGCATCTGGTGTTCGGCGGCGATCGCGCGCACGAGTTCGAGCAGCGCCTCGAAGGCGTCAGCTACGAGACGATCGCGCGGGCCGGCGGCGGCATCGCCTCGACCGTGCGCGCCACCCGCGCCCTCGACGACGAAGCCCTGCTCGCGGCATCGCTGCCGCGCGCGCGTGCACTGCTGCGCGACGGAGTCACCACGCTGGAGATCAAGTCCGGTTACGGCCTCGACCTCGACAGCGAGCTGCGCATGCTGCGGGTGGCGCGCGCGCTCGGCGAGCGCCTCGGCATCGCGGTGCGCACGAGCTTCCTCGGCGCACATGCCCTGCCGCCGGAGTACGCAGGTCGCCAGGACGACTACGTCGAGCATCTCTGCACGACGATGCTGCCGGCAGTGGCCGCCAGCGGTCTTGCCGATGCGGTCGACGCGTTCTGCGAGAAGATCGCCTTCAGCCCCGAACAGACGCACCGCGTGTTCGCCACCGCGCGCGCGCTCGGCCTGCCGGTCAAGCTGCATGCCGACCAGTTGTCGGATCTCGGCGGCGCCGCGCTGTGCGCCTCGTTCGGCGGACTGTCGGCCGACCACATCGAACACACCGGCGAGGAAGGGGTGGCGGCGATGGCGGCCGCCGGCACCGTTGCAGTGCTGCTGCCGGGCGCGTTCTACGCACTGCGCGACACCACCCTGCCGCCGATCGCGGCCCTGCGCGCGCACGGCGTGCCGATGGCCGTCGCCAGCGACCTCAATCCAGGCACCTCGCCGCTGCTGTCGCTGCGCCTGGCGATGAACATGGCCTGCATCCTGTTCCGGCTGACGCCCGAGGAGGCCCTGCGCGGAGCCACCGCACATGCTGCACGGGCGCTCGGACTCGCCGACCGCGGCCGCCTCGAACCCGGCCTGCGCGCCGACTTCGTGGTCTGGGACATCGAACGCCCGGCCGACCTCTGCTACTGGATCGGCGGCACCCTCGCCCGCCGGGTCTGCACCGGCGGCCGCAACAGCGACGCCTGAAACGACGAACCCCCGCGGTGGCGGGGGTTCGCGGGGATCACCGGGCAGCGGGATTCAACTGGCCGTCTTCTTCGCCGCCGCCTTCTTCGCGGGAGCCGCCTTCTTCACCGCGGCCGCCTTCACCGGAGCGGCAGCCGGCTTGGCACCGGCCGTCTTCTTGGCCGCCGCGCGCGGACGCACGTTGCCATGGCTGCGGATGGAGATCTTGCCCTTGCGGGTCTTGCGGTCACCACGGCCCATCGGAGTTCCTCTCAGGTATTCGGGTCAACAAAGGTCGCGCAGGATAGCAGCAAGCGGCCGGAGCGCAAGTCAGGACGTCCGCGCCGCCTGCGCGCATTCGGCCTGCCGGCAGGCCGGCCCCTCCACCTGCACGGTCACATGGGCGATGCCGAAACGCCTGCGCAGGACCTGCTGGATCGACTCGATGGCGCGGTCCGCGGCGATGCCCTCGACGAGGCGCGCATGCAGGGTGGCCACGCGGCGGCCACCGGAAAGCTGCCAGACATGGACGTGGTGGACGTCGCACACACCCTCGGCCTCGGTGCCGAGTGCCGCGACAACGCGTTCGGCATCGACGCCTTCCGGCACGCCCTCGAGCAGGATGTGCGCGCAGCGGCGCAGCAGGCGGATCGCGCTGTTGAGGATCAACAGGGCGACCAGGATCGAGATCAGCGGATCGGCCCACAGCCAGTCGAACTGGCGCACCAGCAGCGCGGCGATGACCGCACCGACCGAACCGAGCAGGTCGCCGAGCACGTGAAGGCGTGCCCCGGCGGTGTTGACGTCGTCGTGATCGTGGCCGCCGAGCACGCGCAGCACGACGAGGTTGACGACCAGTCCGACGATCGCGACGACCAGCATGGTGCCCGACAGGATCGGTGCCGGCGCAAGGAAACGGCTGAAAGCCTCGCCGACGATCCAGGCGACGAGGAAGATCTGGGTCAGCGCATTGGTGTAGCCGGCAAGCACCTCCATGCGCGCATAGCCGAAGCTGCGGCGCGCATCGGCAGGCCGGCGCGCGAACAGCGCCCCCAACCAGGCAAACAGCAGCGCGGCGGCGTCGACGAACATGTGGGCGGCGTCGGCGAGCAGGGCCAGCGATCCCGAGATCCAGCCGCCGATCGCTTCGGCGACCAGGGTGATCGTGGTCAGCGCGAATGCCCACAACAGGCGACGCTCGCCACGCGGGACATGGGCATGGTCGTGCGACTGCGACGTTCCGGGACCGTGGTCGTGATCGTGACCGTGGCCGGCCATGGCCGGGTCATCGTGGGCGTGGTGGTGGTGGTCGTGCATCGCGGGGAGTGGTCGGGTTGCGCGACCGATGCTAGTGAAGCCCGGCCCGGTTACACAATTTCAGCGCGCCCAATGGCTGCAGCCGGGTCCATGCACGTGATCGAGGCGCAGGTTGACGAGGTGCGACAGCGCGACCAGCGCGCCGCCGATGCTGACCAGCGCGGCATGCAGGGGATTGGCGTGGTTGTCGCCGACCGCGAGCCCGATGAGCAGCAGCACGATGCCGGGGACGAGGACGCCGAAGGCGCGCCAGCTGCCATGTCGGCGCAGACCGAACACCAGGCTGGTTGACGCCAGCACGATGGCGAAGGCCACGAATGCGCGCTCGATGCGGTGGTCGGCGAGGAACACCAGTCCGAGCGCCGGCAAGATGCCGAACACGACCGGCAGCAAGGCGCAGTGAACCGCGCACAGGAACGAGGCGACCGCACCGAAGCGGTCGACAAGACGATTCCAGCGTGTGGGCGAGGCCGGCTTCTGCATGGGCTGCGGAGACTACCCGACGGTCGGGGTGGACGACATTCCCGACGCGCACGGCGCGGGCCTGTCGATCGATACGTTATACTATAACAATATCGGCACCCCCGCCAGCCATTCCCGCCCATGCCTGTCACCGAATCCCGCAAGGCCCTTGCGGCCTGCATCACCCTCGGCATCGCCCTCGCCGGCTCGCATGCCGCAGCCGACGTGTCCGAGGAACCCGTCCCGCCCGACGTGCAGGAACCGACGGTGGAAACGCCGGTCGGCGAACTCGAGGTGGTCAGGGTGTCCGCGCTCGCCCTCGGCGAAGACCCGGGTGCGATCGCCATGCCGTACAGCATCCTCGACCGCGAAAGCCTGCTGATGAGCGCGCCCGGCAACATCGGCGATGCGCTCGGCGGACTGCCGGGCGTGCATGCCGACAGCTTCGGCGGCGGCGCCAGCCGTCCGGTCATCCGCGGGCAGTCCGCACCGCGCACGAAAATCCTCTCTGACGGCGCCTCGATCCTCGATGCTTCCGACATCTCGCCCGACCATGCCGTCACCGTCGATCCGATGCTTGCACGGCGCATCGAAGTGCTGCGCGGTCCGGCCACCCTGCTCTACGGCAGCGGTGCCGTCGGTGGCGTGGTCAACATCCTCGACGACAAGATCCCGTCACGCCTGCCCGAGGGCGGCATCGACGCCGCGATCAGCGCACGCGGAAACTCCGTTGCGCGCGAGCGCGCCGCGGCGGTCGAACTGACGACCCGGCTTTCCGACCGGATTGCGTTCCATGTCGAGCATTCGACCCGCGACGCCGACGACTATCGCGTGCCCGGCGAAGCATCGCCGCGCGTCGCCGGCAGTGCGGCCGCCTCGGCGAACTCGGCCATCGGCTTCTCCCTGATCAGCGCCAGCGGACACGTCGGCATCGCCTGGTCGCACCGCAGTGACGACTACGGCCTGCCCGGCCACGACCACGAGTACGCCTCGTGTCATCCGCACGGTGCCAGCCTGCATTGCGGCGGCCACGATCATGCCGCCGGTGGCGGGGATGACGGCCACGACCATGACCATGATCACGAGATGCCGCCGACCATCGACCTCGGCAGCCAGCGCTTCGACCTGCGCGGTGAATACACCGACCCGTTCGCCGGCGCCGGCCGCATCCGCTTCCGCCTCAGCGACACCGACTATCGCCATCGCGAGATCGAGGAAGGCGAGGTGGCGACCACCTTCATCAACCGCGGTCAGGAAGGACGCATCGAGATCGAGCATGTGTCGCTCGGCAACTGGACCGGCGTGGCAGGCCTGCAGCACGCAGACACGACGTTCAGCGCCGATGGCGAGGAATCGTTCATGCCCAGGGTCGACACGCGTTCCACCGGCGTGTTTCTCGTCGAGCACTACCAGTTGAGCGAGGCCTGGCACTTCGAACTCGGCGGCCGTTACGAGCGGCTCGAACACGTGCCGGTCGACGACCCGCGCGGGCGCACGCCCTTCAAGGACAACGCAATGGCGTACTCCGGCGCCGCCATCTGGGAGTTCGCGCCAGACTATTCGCTGACCCTGTCGGCAGCGCGCTCGGAACGCCTGCCGCACGCGCAGGAACTCTACGCGCGCGGCATCCACCTCGCCACCAACACCTGGGAATGCGGCCTGCTGCCGAGCGAACTGACCTGCGGAGGCGCGCTGAACGATGCCGCGATCGACACCGAGACCTCGCGCAACATCGAGCTGACCCTGCGCAAGATGGCCGGCGACTTCACCTTCAGCCTCGGCGGCTTCCGCAACGACGTCGACAACCACATCCACGCGCGCACCCTCGACCGCTTCGAGGATTTCCGCCTGATCAAGTACACCCAACGCGATGCCCGCTTCGGCGGCTTCGAGGTCGAAGCGACCTGGCAGTTCTCGGACGCCTTCTCGGCCACCCTGTTCGGCGACCGCGTGCGCGCGACCTTCGCCGACGGCGGCGGCCACCTGCCGCGCATCCCGTCGGCACGCCTCGGCGCACGCCTCAACGGGAACCGCAACGCCTTCGGTGGCGAAATCGAGTACTACCGGGTGGCGCGCCAGGATCGCATCGCCGACCACGAAACCGTTTCGCCCGCCTGCGACATGCTCAACCTGACCCTCAGTTACACGTTCGGGGAAGCCGCCCGCAGCCGCGTGTTCCTGCGTGGCAGCAACCTGCTCGACGAGCGGGTGCACAACCACGCCTCGTTCCTTGCCGCCCGCGTGCCGCTGCCGGGTCGCAATGTCACCGCCGGATTCCGCTACGCGTTTTGAGCATGGCGCGCGCCACCGCCTGCCCGCCGCGGCACGACCTGGAGGTTCGCGACCGCCACAAGCCGACAGGGCCGCGGGGCATGCCGCGGTGACTTCAGTTGCAGTTGTTGCCGGTCACGCACACGCCGATGGTGCCGAGTGCGCCATCGAAGCCGGCCTGTCCATTCGCGACTCCCGGAAAGCCGCCGGGACCGCCGAAGCCGGGCAGGCCCGGAGTGCCACCGAGGAACTGGTTGCCGCTGCCGGCGACGTCGAGCGGTCCTTCGGCGTACACGCCATAGACGCTGCCACCCCGGCCACCCCCACCGCCACCACCGGCACCGCCGCGCGCACCGGCACCGCCGTGGCCACCGCGCTGGACCGCATTCGCACCGAGGCCGCCGGGACCGCTGCTGCCGCCCGGCTGTGGCATGCCCCCCGCACCGCCGTCGCCACCACGACCGCCATTGCCGCGAAGGAAGGTGGTCTGGTGGATGACCGCCTGGGCTGAACGCAGGTACACGCCGAAGCTCGAACCGCCGCCATGCCCTCCACTGCCGCCACTGCGGGCGGCGCAACCGCCGGCACCGCCACTGCCTCCGCCGGCGCCGTAGGCATCCGTACCGGTATCGCAACCGCCGCTTCCCCCACCACCACCGCCGCCGCTGCCGTTCTCTCCGGTACCACCGGCCAGGCCGGCAGCCGATATCCACAGGCCGTCGACGATGCGGTTGCTTTCGACGCCCGCACCGCCGCTGCCATCGACGGTCAGGCCGGGACGGCCGTCACCGCCGGGCATGCAGACGAGTCCGGCGATTCCGTTCTGGCCGGCATTGCCCTGGACGAAATCAGCGGGCTGGCCGGCAATTCCCGGTCGGGCATTCAGGTCGAACGGGCAGCTCGAGTCCGCCGTGCCACCCGCTCCACCGGCGCCACTCCGGGTCGTGCGCGTGCTGGGCACGGAGGAGCAGGCATTGTTGACCGCCGCGCCCGGTGAGCCGCGCGAAGTGGAGTTGCAGGTGAAGACGCTCGCCGCATCGCCACCGCTGCTGCCGCCGGGTGCGGCGGCGAGCGAGGGGGCATCGAGCCCGACCGTGCCGCTGGCGCCGTCCGCGCCATTGCCCTGGAGTACCCGGCAGCGGTCCATCGTCAGTTGCGTGCCGGGCTCCACGAAGATCGCATAGCTGCTCAGGCCGTGGCCTTCCGCCGACTGCACGTTTGCTTCCGGCCCGATCACCTCGATGTCGGCCAGGCGGACCTGGTGCGCGGGTCCGATGAACACGCTCACGAACTGACCCTGGATCGGCGAAACGGCGCCAAGGTAACGGCCACCGAGCAGGGTGACGACCGGGCCGGCCACGCCCAGCGGGGTTCGCTGCCAGTCGGCATCGTAGCCGCCAAACAGCGCCGCATCGACGCTGATGAGCAGCGGCCCCGCATAGTTGCCCACCTGCAGGTACACCTGCGATCGCTGCGCCGAGATCTGCGTCAACGCATACGCGGGCGTCGCGCACGCGCTGGCCGGCGTGGCGCAGGAGCCGCTGTCGATGCCGCTGGCCGCCACGAACACGGCCCTGGCGAGGTCTCCATCGATGCCGTCGCAGTTGCTGTCGATGACCGCCGCGTCCGGATCGTCCGCTGCGCCGGGATGGATGCCGGCATCGGCGTCGTTGCAGTCGCTGCCGTCGGCGACATGTCCGGGCGGTGGTTGCCAGTCGTACACCACGATGGCCGAGTCGCCGTAGTCGTCGCCGTCGGCGTCCGGATGCCAGGCGAGCAACTCGAAGCCATTGGCGAAGATGTAGTCCTTTTCACCTGCAGACGGGACCGCAGGCGTGAGCAGGAACAGTGCCGCAATCGCAAGCCATGGCATCAGCATTCCCCGGCTGCAAATGAGGATATCCGGAATCCTAAGCCCGCTTTGCTGCCGGCAACAAGTCGACGCCGAGCCACGTACTTCGTCGCGCTGCGGCCGTCGCGCACGGCTCGCAAGGCATCACCGGCATTGTCGCCGGCAGCCGCTCAGGCAGCGCCGCCCTCGCAGGCAGCGCACAGGCCATGCACCTCGAGGGTCTGCGCGGCCGGGGTGAAGCCGCGCTCCCTGGCCTGTGTGGTCAGCAGCTTCGACACGCGTTCGTCGCAGATCTCGACCGCGCTCGAACAACCGTCGCAGATCAGGAACGGCACCTGATGCGCCTCACCCGGATGATGGCAGCCGACGTAGGCATTGATCGAAGACAGCTTGTGGATGAAACCGTTTTCGAGGAGGAAATCGAGCGTGCGGTAGACGGTCGGTGGCGCGGCGACGCCCGGACCATCCTTGATGCGTTCGAGCAGGTCATAGGCCTTCACCGGCTTGTCGGCCGCGGCGACCAGTTCGAGCACGCGCAGGCGCAACGGCGTCAATCGCAGGCCGCGTTCCTCGCAGGTCCGCACCACCTCGCGCACGAATCCGCCCGCATCAGGCGCGTGGTCGTGGGCGTGCGGATCGGTGGCGGTTCGACGCATGACGGGATCGGCGGGGAAACGATGAGTCGTGATGCTATCACCCTCGTGTCGCGCCTCAGCCGTGCGCGTCGCTGCCAGCATCTTGCAGCGATGCGCCGCAGTGCCGGCAGGTCCTGGCGAACTCGCGGTTCTCCTGCGCGCAGCGCGGGCAGGCATGCACCGCGGGTTTCGCAAAGGCGATGACGATCCAGCCGATCGGCCCGAGCACGGTGGCCCAGACCAACCCGGCAAGGGTACGTCCCCGCCACCAGCCGATCAGTGCGCCGATGCCGCTGCAGAGCAGGGTCAAGCCGGCCACCCACAGCCAAAGCACGGGGTCGATCAGGGCGAGGATGCAGCCCTCCAGCATGGCCCGGGTCTGATCCGGGTCGGCGACATCGAACGCCACCAGTTCGCGCAGGCAGGCGAACAGCTGCACCGGTCAGTTCCGCGCGCGTTCCAGTGCAGCGTCGATGCGACTCAGGGCCTCGTCACGACCGGCGAGGAATACCGTGTGGTCGATCGACGGCGACACCTGGCTGCCGGTGATCGCCACGCGCAGCGGCTGCGCCACCTTGCCCATGCCCTCGCCGATCGCCTCCGCGGCCGCCTGGATGGCCGCATGCACATCGGCGACGGACCACTCCTGCAACGCGCCGAGTCGCGCATGCACGGCCTCGAGTGCCGGCACGGCGGTTGCCGCCTTGAGGTGCTTCGACACCGCCGCCTCGTCGTAGTCGGTCAGTGGCGCGTACCAGACGCGGGCTTTTTCCGCCATTTCCTTCAAGGTCTGCGCACGCTCGCGCAAGGCGACGATGACATCGGCGGGATCCGGTCCGCGCGCGGGGTCGATGCCGGCTGCGCGCAGGTGCCACTCGAAATGCGGCACGAGTTCGAGCGGGTCGTCGCTCTTGATGTACTGCTGGTTGAGCCAGGACAGCTTCTCGAGATCGAAGCGGGCCGCCGCTCGATTCACGTCGGCGACGTCGAACAATCCGATCATCTGCTCGCGCGAGAAGATTTCCTGGTCACCATGCGACCAGCCGAGACGCACGAGGTAATTCAGCAATGCATGCGGAAGGAAGCCGTCGTCGCGGTACTGCATGACGCTGACCGCGCCGTGGCGCTTGCTGAGCTTCTGCCCGTCCGCTCCGAGGATCATCGGCAGGTGGGCGAAGGCCGGCACGTCCGCGCCGAGTGCATGATAGATGTTGATCTGGCGCGGGGTGTTGTTGACGTGGTCGTCGCCGCGGATCACGTCGGTGATGCGCATGTCGATGTCGTCGACGACGACGGCGAAGTTGTAGGTCGGATAGCCGTCCGAACGCATCAGCACGAGGTCGTCGAGCTCCTCGTTGCTCCACTCGATTCGGCCCTTCACCTTGTCGTCGAAGACGACGCTGCCGGAAAGCGGATTGCGGAAGCGGATCACCCGGTTCGGATCGTCGCGGTACGCTTCGTTGCGATCGCGGTAGTGACCGTTGTATCGCGGCTTGGTGCCGGCGGCCATCGCCTCGGCACGCATCGCCTCGATTTCCTCCTTGCTCTCGTAGGCGTAATAGGCCTTGCCCGCTTTCAGCAGGTCCTCGGCAACCTGACGGTAACGGTCCATGCGCAGGGTCTGGTAGTACGGCCCCTCGTCCTGGCTGAGACCGAGCCAGTTCATGCCGTCGAGGATCGCCTGCACCGCGGCATCGGTCGAACGCTCGCGATCGGTATCCTCGACGCGCAAGATGAACTCGCCGCCGCGGTGCCTGGCCTCCAGCCAGCAGTACAGCGCAGTGCGCGCACCGCCGATGTGGAGGTAGCCGGTGGGACTCGGGGCGAAGCGGGTTCTGACCGTCATGGCGCGCGTGAAGACCTCAAAATCGGGGCGCGGATCGTAGCAGATCGGCCCGGCCAAGCCGCTCCGCGCACGGCTGCGCAGGCGCGCGCCGACGCGCCGCGGGCACGCCTGTCATGCAATTCAGGGCAGAATCCGCAGTCCATGCGGAATCCGTGACCATGCCCACTCCGAGAATCGCCAGCATCGCTCTGCTTTTCCTGCTCGCCGCCTGCGCGAGTGGTCCGCGCGAACGCCAGGGCGCCGTCCACGACGGCGCGCGCGCCACCCTGGCGATCCTCGAATCGACCGACCTGCACAGTCATGTGCTCGGTTACGACTACTACCGCCTCGCCGAGGATCCTTCGCTCGGCTTCGCGCGGCTCGCCACCCTGGTGCGGGAAGCGCGGCGCGAACATGCCAACACCCTGCTGTTCGATGCCGGCGACACCATCCAGGGCACGGCACTGGCCGACTGGCAGGCACGCGGCGAGCCACTGGCCTGCGGCGACAAGCTCGCCATGTACAAGGCGATGGATGCACTCGGCTACGACGGCGGCACGATCGGCAACCACGAATTCAACTACGGCCTGCCGTTCCTCGCCCAGGTGACCAATGTCGCGCTCGACGTCGACGGGGTGACGCCGCGTTCCTGCAAGGGTCCGGACTTCCCGCTCGTGCTGGCCAACGTCGACTCGGCGCGCAGCGGCCAGCCGCTGTTTGCGCCGACCGCGGTCATCGAGCGGCGCCTGGCAGCCACCGATGCACGCGGGCGCGCGGTCGAGCTTCCGGTACGCATCGGCCTGATCGGCTTCACGCCGCCGCCGATCCTGGTGTGGGACAAGCACAACCTAGAAGGCCGGGTGACGGTCAGCGGCGTGGTCGAAGCCGCCCGCCGTCACCTGCCGGCCCTGCGTGCCCGCGGCGTCGACTTCGTCATCGCCATCTCGCACGGCGGCCTCAATCCGTCGCCGTACACGAACGACATGGAGAACGCGAACTGGCATCTGGCCGCGGAACCCGGCATCGACGTGCTCCTGCTCGGCCACTCGCATCAGGCCTTCCCCGACCCGGGCAACGCGACATCCCGCTTTGCCTCGATGCCGGAAGTCGACAACCAGCGCGGCTTCGTGCGTGGCAAGCCGGCGGTGATGGGCAACTTCTGGGGCAAGAGTCTCGGCCTCGTCGAACTGGCCCTCGTGCACCGTGATGGAAGCTGGAAGATCGATGCCGCCGCTACGCATTCGGAGGTGCGCGACATCCGTCGCGCCGACGGCCGCTTCGTCGAAGCCGATCCGGTGATCGTCGCCGCGGTGAAGGCCGAGCACGAAGCAACGATCCGCCATGTGTCGACTCCGATCGGCGAGAGCGATTTCGCCATGACCACCTACTTCAGCGCGCTCGGCGACGTCAGTGCGATCGAGCCGGTCAACCGTGCCCAGCGTGCACATGTGCAGCGACGCATCGCCGCAACGCGGCCCGATCTCGCCGACGTGCCGGTGCTTTCGGCGGCGGCGCCGTTCAAGCTCGGGTTCGGCGGGCCGACCGACTACACCGACATTCCGGCCGGACCGCTGGCGATCCGCAATGCGGCGGACCTCTATCTTTACCCGAACACGGTTGCCGCCGTGCTGGTCAGCGGCGCCGACGTCATCGCCTGGCTGGAGAAGGCGGCCGGCTATTTCAACCGCATCGACCCGCAGCAGACCGCGCCGCAGGAACTCGTCAACCGCCGCTTTCCCGGCTACAACTTCGACATCCTCCAGGGCGACCTCCGCTGGCAGATCGACCTGAGCGCGGCTCCCGGACGGCGCATCGTCGATGCACGCTTTGCCGGCCGGCCGATCGACCCCGCGCAGCGGTTCATCATCGCCACCAACAACTACCGTGCCGGTGGCGGCGGCGATTTCCCCGGCGCGCAGGCCGGCAACATCGTCGTTTCCGATCCGGACATGAACCGCGACGTGCTGACCGACTGGATCCGCGAGCGCGGCCACCTCCGCCGGGACGAAGACGGAAGCGACCGCCCGTGGCGGTTCGCGCCCCTGCGCACTGCCGGCCCGGTGACCTGGACCACCGCCAGCGGCAGGGACGCACTCGCCCGTGCGGCCGGCATCACCGGGCTCACCCTGCTGCGC
Organism: uncultured Dokdonella sp.; assembly: GCA_934526015.1. Lineage (GTDB taxonomy): Bacteria > Pseudomonadota > Gammaproteobacteria > Xanthomonadales > Rhodanobacteraceae > Dokdonella. Next base: position 14,970 of record CAKSZY010000001.1, on the reverse strand, counting down.
GACAATGGCGACAGCACGTCCACCTACACCATCGACCTGTCCGTCACCGAGTGAACCCCGGGCGCGCGCTCGGAGATGCCGCCGTTGTGCGCTATCGTGCGCCGCTCCCGTCCGCGCCAGGAACCCCGTCCATGCAGCGTCCGCGCAACCGCCAGGATGTCGCCCTGCGTCGCACGCTGCTGGTCGCGGCACTGGCGACCGCGGGCATCGGTGCATCGCCGGGCACGCTTCGAGCGGCGGCCAGCGTTCCGCTCGAATGGCCGCTCGGCCACGAGCGCAGCGCAGCCCTGACCCCGCTGGCGGAACGCATGCTGGCCATGCAGTCATCCGTGCATGCGCCGCCGACGCGGCCGGCGGCAACGCTTGCGGTCACCCATTGCGCCGACGACGGCAGCGCCGGCAGCCTGCGCACGCTGGTCGAGTCGGCGGTCTCCGGCGACCTCATCGACCTGACTGCGCTCGATTGCCCGCGCATCACCCTGGCCGACGGCGTGCTCGAGATCCAAGTCGAGGACCTCGGCCTGCGCGGACCCGGCGCCGATCGGCTGTCGATCGACGGTGGCCGCAATGACCGCGTGCTGCGCCACGCGTCCTCCGGCACGCTGACGATCGAAGGCCTGACCATCGAACGCGGCGCCTACCGTGCCAAGGGCACCGATGTCGGCTATGGCGGCTGCATCGCCGCCGGCGGCCGCCTCAGCCTGACCGGAACGGTGGTGCGCGACTGCGAAGCGGTCGGCGTCGGCTCCTACGGCGGCGGCGTGCTGTCGGGCCCGCTGACCATGCGCAACAGCACGATCTCCGGCAATCTCGCTTTCGGCCATCACCTGACCAACGGCACGGCCGCCTATGGCGGCGGCGCGTTTTCGTACGGCGTGGACATCGCGGACAGCACGATCTCCGACAACCGCGCACTCGGCACCCACAATCCGCCGCTGACGCATTGGGAAATCGGCGGCGGCCTGTTCGTCGCACGCAACGGCGGCCTCATCGAGCGCAGCACGATCGCGAACAACTACGCGATCCGTTTCGCCGGCGGCCTGACCCAGGAAGGCGACCTGGTCCTGCGCAACTCGACGGTGTCCGGCAATCGCGTCCGCGATGACGACGGTGGCGGCGTGCGCGTGCGCCAGAACACCGCGATCGCGATCGAGAACTCGACCATCACCGGCAACCAGGCCGGCTCGTTCGGCGGCGGCCTGTCGTTCATCGACCACGCGCAGGCATCCGTGCTGCGCAGTTCGATCATCGCCGGCAACCGCGCCGGCGGGATCGACGACGACGCCGCCAGCACGATGCCGCTGGCGATGTCCGGCTCGCACAATCTGGTGGCACACGGCGGCGCCCTGCTCGGCTTGCCGGCCGACACGCTTGCTCTGGACCCGCAACTGCTGCCGCTGGCCGCCAACGGTGGCGCCACGCTCACCCATGCACTCGCCGCCGGCAGCCCGGCAATCGACGCCGGCGACAACTTCCTCAATCTGCCAACCGACCAGCGCGGCGCCGGCCATCCCCGCGTGCTCGGCATGGCCGCCGACATCGGTGCGATCGAACACGGCGTCATCCAGGGCAGCGTCGCGGTGCCGTTGCCGGCCGCCTCGACGCTGCAGAAATCCACCTTGGCACTGCTGCTCGGCCTCAGTGGCGCGTTTGCGCTCGCGCGCCGATGGCGGGTCAACGCCGGTCGAATCCGCGCGAACCGAGCCTGAGCGACACCGCCACCGTCATTCGACGGTGATGGTGATCTTTTCCGACAGGACCGGCGGATCGAACTGGCGATGCAGGGCATCGCCGAGGTTGAGCTGGAGGGTGTGCTTGCCGGGCGTCAGGGTGATCGACGTCTGCGTCTGGCCGCCGCCGAAATGCACATGCTTCGCGTCGGCAGGGATCGGCTCGTTCGCCGAAGGCAGCGTGTCGACGTCGATCAGCAGATGATGATGCCCGGTCTTGTCGACGCTGATGCCGGCCGGGGCAACGCCCATGCCCTTGAGGCCGAACTGCACGGTGACCTCGCGGCCGACCTTGTCGCCGTCGTTCGGCGTGATGAAATAGAGCTCGACGCCGGCCGGCGACTTCGTGCGCGCCAGTTCCTTCGCCACGGGCGTGTCGGCGGCGAATGCGGAGCCGACGGCAGCAGCCAGTGCGAAGGCGCTGGCGGCGATCCATTCGATGCGCATGATGACTCTCCTGTGCAGGGGAGCCGCATCATAGGACGGTATCGTGGATCCTGCAGGCCGGAGGCGAAACCGCGTTCAGGCGCCGCTGCCCTGCACGTGCGAAGACGCGGAACGCATCGCACGTCGAAGGGCGCAAGGCACCTCTCGGGCCGCGATTCCGCGATGTGCGCGCCGCCTGTTGACGAAGTGCGGGACGATCTCTATCCTTCGCGGCCTTTCCCGGGGCCATAGCTCAGCTGGGAGAGCGCTACAATGGCATTGTAGAGGTCGGCGGTTCGATCCCGCCTGGCTCCACCAAGGTTTCTCCAGGTTCCTCCAAGCGTCCCCATCGTCTAGAGGCCCAGGACACCGCCCTTTCACGGCAGTAACAGGGGTTCGAATCCCCTTGGGGACGCCAGTGACGAAGGACGACGCCACCGGGCGTACGCTTCGACGAGGGGATATGCGGTTGGCGCAGGATGCGCGCAGGAAAATGCGGAGCGGTAGTTCAGCTGGTTAGAATGCTGGCCTGTCACGCCGGAGGTCGCGGGTTCGAGTCCCGTCCGCTCCGCCAGTTCCTGCTGGACCCCGACGATTCTTCCTCCGGGCGGGTGCACTCCGCCGGACCTCACTACCCGTCCATGCCGTCGCGATCCCGGCGAACCTCCGGGTTTTGCCGGCGGCGGCAAGTCCGTCGGCCCGCACACTCACGCCTCAATGGCACTCGAAGTCATCGCCCGTGATCGGCTTGCAGTAGTCGCCCCAGCCGTACCTGCGCCAGTAATCGACCAGACCCGCATCGCGCACCAGTTGCTTGAAACCCGGCAGCTTGCGCACCTCGGCAAGGCCCGGATCCCACATGGCCCACAGCAGGGCGTAGCGGGCACCCGGCTGCAGTCCGGTACGCAGGGCTTCCAGGGCGGCGTCATGGTCGCCGAACCAGACGAGCCAGTGGGCATGGTAGGTCGACAACCCCGGACTGGCGGTGCGCATGCGCGTGCGCAGCAATTCGGTCGCTGCTTCGGGGTTGTCCAGACGTGCTTTCATCTGGCTCGAGAAATCCGCAGGAGTTTCCTGCTCGGCCGCGATGGCCACATCCAGCCATCGCAGCAACTGCTGCCGGTCCCGGGCCGCCATGGCGATCGCCAATACGAGGGGGACAGACGCACGTCCGTACCGAGACTCGCGCTGCGCTCGAACTCGGCAAAGGCTGCGGGAAAGTCGCCGACCGTGCCGTAGAGATAGGCGAGCCATAGCGACACCACCTCGTTCAGGGGATCGCGGGCCTTGGCCTGTTCGAACAAGGCCAGCGACTCGTGCGGCCGTCCGACGAGGTCGGCAAAGCCCAGCGGCGTCTTGCCCTGGCCGAGTATGTACGGCTGCTCGGGCTTGCCTCCGGCAATCTTGCGGGAGGCATCGGCCGCCGCCTGGTACTGCTCCGCGGCGATGATCAATTGGCCGGCCTCGATGGCGTCTTCCGCAAGCCGCTCATGGATCCGCGGCGAATCGGGCAGCAGGCGCCGATATTCGGCAAACGCGGCATCAGCCTTCTGCCGCCGCTCCGCGGCGTCCTCCGACGTGCCGCTCAGCACGCTCGAATAGGCTTCGGAGAGGTCCCACCACGGCTGGGCGAAATCGGGATCCCGTGCAACGGCCTGCTGCAGCAGCTGGATGTGCTGGCGCATGCTCTGCGGGCCCGTGTAGGTCACGCCACGCGCGGCCAGCCAGGCTTCATAGGCATCGGTATTGCGCGTCATGCCCGGTTGCTCGCCGACGCCGACGCCGAGCGTCACCTGCAATGCATCGGCCACCGAACGGGCGATGTCGTCCTGGATCGTGAAGATGTCCCGGAACGGACGATCGTAGGACTTCGACCACAGGCGGAATCCCGTCTCCGTGCGGATCAGCTGCGCGGTGATGCGCAGCTGGTCGCCGGAGTGGCGCACGCTTCCCTCCAGCACATGCGCGACGCCCAGCGCCTTGCCGACCGCCTTCAGATCCTCGGCCTTGCCTTTCAGCGCGAACGAGGAAGTGCGTGCCGTCACCTCGAGATCCGCAACGCGGGTCAGCGCATTGAGGATTTCCTCGGTGAGCCCGTCGGCGAAATGGTCCTGTTCCGGATCGGAGGAGAAGTTCTGGAACGGCAGTACGGCGATGGTCCTGTCGAGTTCGACCTCCGGCAAATCGGCACTGCGCCCATGCAACCACCAGAAGGCACCGGCGGCAATGGCGAGCAGGCCCGCGATACCGGCGGCCCAGCCGAAGCGCCTTCGCGGCGCGCGCCGGGCGGCCGGTGGCGCATCGGGACCGACCGGCGTGGCAGCCGCTGCCGAGGACGCGCCGGCCGAGGCATTCGCCGACTTGCCGATGAATCGCTGCAGGCCATCCACGAACACGCGCCAGCGCGGGTCGGTGGTGTCGCCATTCCAGCCCGAAAGATCGGCCGTGTGGGTCAGCTCGAACATGATCGGGCGCTTGCAGTCCTCGATCATCACCGGAACCAGCCGACGGTTGGCCTGCGCCTGGGTGGCTTCGGCACGCACCCATCGCGAATTCACCGACGACTTCGACCACAACACGACGACGGCCCGTGCTTCCTCCAGCGCCCGCTCGATGATGGCGTCGAATTCCTCGCCGGCATTCACCGACTGGTCCCACCAGACGGAGAATCCCTCGCGTAGCAGTGCATCTGCGTAGCGCTGGGCGGTGGCCTGATTCTCGCGACTGTAGGAGAGGAATACGTCGGGCATGTGTGGCCTTTGCTTCCGGCTTGCGTACCCTGCCCGCCCCGGGCTTGTGTCATTCCGCATGGCTTCGACCGACGTGCGGCCGGCATCGCGGATGCCTCGGCCGCGAATATAGCGGAATGCCATGGACCTTACCCGGGTGCGGAACCCGGGCTGTCCCCTCGAATCGCAGGCGCTCCCACGCGGAAGCATTGCCCGTAGCCGCAAGGGAGCGATGCGCCCCCAGCTTCTTCCCGCCTGGCAACTCCCTTCCATCGCATCGTCGTTCTCCGTGAGCGCGATGCCGCGCATCCGAAAGCGTCTTTTCGCCGAGTAGATGCCAGAAATCCGGACTGTCGACGCGGTTGGGCCTGGGTGCTAGCATCGCCCTGGAGTAGATGGCGCGGACATAGGGAGATGCAACATGCCGACAAGACTGGTTTTCCTGATTTTCACCTTCATTGCTTCGCCGGTTCTTGCTCAGGAACTGTCTCGGGCGTCCTACTTCGACCTCACGTTCAAACTGACGGTGGATAATCGGATTCTCGGCGATTCCACCATTACCGTTGAAGCCGGCAAGCGAGCCGTCGTAACGGTTGATACCGAAGACGGCATTGGCGGCTACAAGCTGGCTGTCGTCGGCAACCCGGTCGTTGCCGGAAACGGACTTGCCACATTGGTGCTCGACACGACAATCCATGCGCAGCGCAATGGTAATTGGCAGCTCGTGGGTGAACCTTCCCTGCAGTTGACGCTGGACGGCGAACGCGCCTCTGTATCGGTGAATGCCCGTGGCCCGGATTCCGCAGATATCGGCGTCGAAGTCGGGGCACTTGTCGTCACTCCTGCGCAACTTCGGGAGAGATTTTCCGGAGAGATACCCCAAACGCAGCCCTGTGAAGCACAAACCGAGGCTGCACTTCCTGGTGACGGACCGGTTATCCAAGGCTGTTGCGGTGCCGCATGCAAACCGCCGCCGGGAAATATGACGTGTTGCGGCGCGCTCGCCTGTTGTGCCTGCGGTGTGTGCTGCCAAGTGCCCTGAACAACAAAGATGCGGAAATCCGGAAACGCCGTCATCAGGAGAAATGGAGCTTACGCTCTTTCCGCGGATCTTCTGCATCTACCCTGCCCGAATGAACTTGTGCTCGACGATCCGGGGGTGCAATCGTTCACGTGTGGTCAAATACCCATTGCACACTGAACAGCACTGGGCGATGGCGCCGGTTCGAGCGTCCCGATCGAGTGGCCCTGGCCGGCGAGGTATTCGAGCCAGCGGTTGAGGAACGAGTTCATGCGCACGCGGCGCTGGAACAGCGTGCGCGCCGGCGGCGGCACGCCGAGCACGCGGGCGAGGCGGCCGTCGACGTGGCAATGCAGGACTTCGGCGACATGCGCATCGCGGTACATGCGCAGCTGTGCCGACGGCGTCGGCCGGCCCGTCTCGCCGTCGACGAAGGCATAGGTCAGGACGAGGTCGATCGTGTAGCGGTGGTGCTCGACGATCTCGAGGCAGACGTCGAGATGATCGTCGACCGACGACACATAGCGCCCGACCGCGAGCCGCTGCGGCGCGAACAGGTGGACGAGGCGATGGTAGTTCTCGCCGTACAGACCCATGAGCCAGGCGAAGCGGCTCGGCAGGACATCGTGACGGTCGGAGGTCGGGTTCGGCATGGACCGAATCATACGCAGCGGGTTTGCGGGCGAGGAAGACTGTCCGCCCGGGGCAATCGCGCGTAGCATGCGAAGTCCCGCGCGGCCGCACGCGGCATCCAGGTCGCGCAGCCGCTGCGCATCCGCAGCAGCGCATCCCGGCGCACGGCGACCAAGGAGACGGCGGCAGCCGCAAGGTCCCTGCCTTGCGGCGCCGGACAGCGGAGCCTCGCCACCGAAGACATTTCGCACGGCGATCGGGATTGCCGGCGAGCCGGCCGTCGCGACACCGCGCACGTGCGCGAGCCGCACCCGCGCCGATCAGAACATGTGCTTCTCGATGCCGAGCTGGGACAGGATCTTGCTGGCGATCTCTTCGATCGAGGTGTGCGTCGTGCTCTGTACCGGGATGCCCTCGCGGCGGAACAGCTTGTCGGCGAGGTCGAGTTCGCGCCGGCATTGTTCGAGTTTCGCGTAGCGGCTGCCCGGGCGCCGCGCCTCGCGCACCTGGGCAAGGCGCTGGGCGTCGATGCTGAGGCCGTAGAGCTTGCGGCGATGACCGACGAGACGCTTCGGCAAATCGAGGTTCTCGAGGTCTTCCTCGGTCAGTGGATAGTTGGCCGCCTTCACGCCGTAATGCAGCGCCATGTACAGGCAGGTCGGCGTCTTGCCGACGCGCGACACGCCGACGAGGATGACCTCGGCATCGTCGTACATGACGTCGATGCCGTCGTCGTGGGTCAGCGCATAGTTGGTCGCGTTGATGCGCGCCTCGTACTCGGCGAAGTTGGTCAGGCCATGCGCCTTGCCGACGCGCGGCGAGCGGATCGTGCCGAGTTCGTCCTCGAGCGGGGCGAGGAACGGCGCGAACACGTCGAGCATGAGCGCGCCGCCGGTGGCGACGATGTCGCCGAGCGCCTTGTCCATGATCGTGTTGACGACGATCGGCCGCACGCCGCTGGTCGCGTAGCTCGACTTGATGCGCACCGCCGCCTGCTCGGCCTTCTCCACGCTGTCGACGAACGGAATGCGGTAGGTATCGAAGTCGACGCCCTCGAACTGGGTGAGGACGCTGTGGCCGATCGTTTCGGCGGTGATGCCGGTGCCGTCGGAGATGTAGAACACGGTGCGGCGCATGCGGGCTCCGGGAACGGCGAAGCGGCGAGTCTACGGAATGCGTACGGCAGCCGTCATCCGCCGCGACGCGGCAGAATCCGCCGACGGTTTCCCCGGTCGAAACCGTGGAAGGGCTTCCAATCCATTGATCGCAAAGCATGCCGAATCCCGGCTGTGGCGATCCGCCACTGCTTTGACGCTGCTGCGCCGCCGCGTCGCACGGGCGTTTTGCTTGCCCCTGCGGCGGCAAAGCCCGAAAATCGCCGGCTCGCGGCGCCCTGCCGCCGCCCTTACCGAATCCGGAGACTGTCTTGAGCGATCTGGTCCTGTGGCTCGATGCGTTGCGCCTGTCCGATCTCGGCAAGGTCGGCGGCAAGAACTCCTCGCTCGGCGAGATGATCGGCAACCTCGCCAGGCTCGGCGTCTCGGTGCCGGGCGGCTTCGCCACCACCGCCCATGCCTTCCAGCAGTTCATCGCCCAGAGCGGCCTCGACGAACGCATCCGCCAGCGCCTCGCCGCGCTCGACGTCGAGGACGTCGCCGCCCTCTCCGCCGCCGGTGCCGAGATCCGCCAGTGGGTCATCGACACCCCGCTGATCCCGGCCTTCGACGCCGCCGTGCGCGAGGCCTATGCCGAACTCTGCACGAAGGCCGGCGGCGCCGACGTCGCCGTGGCCGTGCGCTCCTCGGCCACTGCCGAAGACCTGCCCGACGCCTCGTTCGCCGGCCAGCAGGAAACCTTCCTCAATGTCAGCGGCGCCGACGAGGTCATCCACAAGGTCAAGGAAGTCTTCGCCTCGCTCTACAACGACCGTGCGATCGCCTACCGCGTGCATCACGGCTTCAAGCACGAGGACGTGTTCCTCTCGGCCGGCGTGCAGTTGATGGTGCGCTCCGACATCGGCGCCTCCGGCGTGCTGTTCACGCTCGACACCGAATCGGGCTTCCGCGATGCCGTGTTCGTCACCGGCAGCTACGGCCTCGGCGAGATGGTCGTGCAGGGCGCGGTCAATCCCGACGAGTTCTACGTCTACAAGCCGACGCTGAAGGCCGGCAAGCCGGCGATCCTGCGTCGCCAGATCGGCGCCAAGCAGCAGCGCATGGTCTATTCGGACAAGCCCGGCGAGCGCGTGAGGATCGAGGAAACCCCGGCCGCCGAGCGCGCGCACTTCTGCATCAGCGACGACGACGTGCACGAACTCTCGCGCCAGGCCCTGGTCATCGAGCAACACTACGGCCGGCCGATGGACATCGAGTGGGCCAGGGACGGCGCCACCGGCAAGCTCTACATCGTCCAGGCGCGCCCGGAAACCGTGAAGTCGCGGGCCAAGGCGACCCAGATCGAACGCTTCCAGCTCCGCCAGCGCGGCGAAGTGCTGGTCGAGGGTCGTTCCGTCGGCGCCAAGATCGGTTCCGGTGTCGCCCGCGTGATCCGCTCGATCAAGGACATGGACCGCGTGCAGCCCGGCGACGTGCTGGTCGCCGACATGACCGACCCCGACTGGGAACCGGTGATGAAGCGCGCCGCGGCAATCGTCACCAACCGCGGTGGCCGCACCTGCCACGCGGCGATCATCGCGCGCGAACTCGGCGTGCCGGCGATCGTCGGCTCCGGCAACGGCCTCGACGCGATCCCCGACGGCGCCGAAGTGACGGTGTCCTGCGCCGAAGGCGACACCGGCTACGTCTATGCCGGCAGGCTCGAGTTCGAGCGCATCACCGCCGACCTCGGAGCGATGCCACCGGCGCCGCTCAAGGTCATGATGAACGTGGCCAACCCCGAACGCGCCTTCGACTTCGCCATGCTGCCGAACGCCGGCGTCGGCCTCGCCCGCCTCGAGATGATCATTGCCAGCCACATCGGCGTGCACCCGAAGGCCCTGCTCGAATACGACCAGCAGGATGCCGAGACGAAGAAGCGCATCGACGAGCGCATGGCCGGCTATGCCGACCCGGTGGCGTTCTATGTCGACCGCCTGGCCGAGGGCATCGCCACGATCACCGCGGCCTTCGCGCCGCAACCGGTCATCGTGCGCCTGTCGGATTTCAAGTCGAACGAGTACGCCAACCTGATCGGCGGCACGAAATACGAGCCGCACGAGGAAAACCCGATGATCGGCTTCCGCGGCGCCAGCCGCTACGTCGATCCGAGCTTCGAGCCGGCTTTCGAACTGGAATGCCGCGCGATGAAGAAGGTGCGCGAGACAATGGGCCTCAGCAACGCCTGGGTGATGATTCCGTTCGTGCGCACGCTGGCCGAGGGTCGCAAGGTCATCGAGGTGCTCGGCAAGTACGGCCTCGAACAGGGCAAGGACGATCTCAAGATCATCATGATGTGCGAGGTGCCGTCGAACGCCCTGCTCGCCGACGAGTTCCTCGACATCTTCGACGGTTTCTCGATCGGCTCGAACGACCTGACCCAGCTCACCCTCGGCCTCGACCGCGACTCGAGCATCGTCGCCGGCCTGTTCGACGAGCGCGACCCGGCGGTCAAGAAACTGCTGTCGCTGGCGATCCAGACCGCGCGCAGGAAGGGCAAGTACGTCGGCATCTGCGGCCAGGGCCCGAGCGACCATCCGGACCTCGCCGAATGGCTCATGGACGAAGGCATCGAGTCGGTGTCGCTCAATCCCGACACGGTCGTCGACACCTGGCTCAAGCTGGCCAAGCACAAGGCCGGTTGAGGTGGATCGCCCGCGGCGAAGCCGCGGATGACGCGAGAGAACCGGAGCAGCGGAGCAAGCTCCGCTCTACCGTAGAGCCGGGCTTGCCCGGCTCCGCCGCCACAGCCGAAGCGAACGGCTGAATCCGTCCTCGATCGACGGGAAACCGCCCTATTCCTGCTCCGTGCCGCCCCGCGGCCCTGCGAGTTCGACGCGCAAGGCCTGCAGCACGCGGCGCAGGCCGTGCACCTGGTCGACGAGTTGCAGGACCACGTCGATGCCCTCGTCGTTGACGCCGAGATCGTTGCGCAGGTCACGGATGAACACCGCGCGCGCGGCGTCCGCATCCGACAGTTCCATGTCTTCCGCCTGCACGGGCGCGATCCACCGCCGCTCGATCCAGTATTCGAAGGTCTCCCGTTCGATGGACACTTCGCCGAGGAAGCGTTCGAGCTCGATCCTGTTCATGAGTGGGCCTCCGCGCGTGGATCGAAGTCCTTGCCGGCCTGCCAGCCGGAGACGAAACGCTCGAGTTCCTCGTCACGCCCCTTCGGCAGCACGATCTTCAGGCGAATGCGCTCGTCGCCGCGCGATCCGCCCTTGCGCGGCAGGCCCTGGCCGCGGAGCCGCAGCATCGTGCCGCTGCTCGAGCCGGGCGGCACGGTCATCTCGACGGCGCCGGTCGGCGTCGGCACGCGGACCTTGCCGCCGAGCACCGCTTCGGCCAGCGAGATCGGCAGTTCGAGCGTGATGTCCTCGCCGTCGCGGGTGAAGCGCGGATCGGCGGCGATCTCGAGTTCGACCAGGGCGTCGCCGGGACCGCCGTTGCCGGCGCCCGGCGCGCCCTTGCCCTTGAGCCGCAGGATCTGGCCGTCGACGACGCCGGCCGGGATCGTCACGTCGATCACGCCACCGCGCGGCAGGGTCAGCCGTTTCGTGCCGCCGGCGATCGCCTCGGCGAACGTCACCGGCAGGCCATAGTGCAGGTCCTGGCCGCGCCGGTTCGCGCGCGCCTGCGCGGCGCGGCGCAACATCTCGACGAAGGCGTCGTCGCCGTCCATGAAGTCGGCATAGCCGGCGTCGCTGGCATAGCCGTCGGCCTGCGCCGAGCCGGCATGGTCGCGGTAGTAGCGCTGCTGCGGGCGCTCCACGCCCATCTCGTCGATCTCGCCGGCGTCGTAGCGCGCGCGCGTGTCGGGATCGCTCAGCAGCCGGTAGGCGACGGAAACGGCCTTGAAGCGCTCCTCGCCGGCCTTGTCGCCGGCGTTGAGGTCGGGGTGCAGCTTGCGCGCCAACCGCCGGTAGGCCTTCTTGATGTCGTCGGCCGAGGCGCTCGTGGCGACGCCGAGGATGTCGTAGGGACTTTCCATCTATCGTTTCCCGTTCATGTCGCGCGCTCCGGCACCGCGTCGAGGAAGGTCGCCGACGGCACGAAGAACAGGCTGCCGGTGACCGCCGTGCTGAAATCCAGCAGGCGGTCGTAATTGCCGGGCGGCGAGCCGACGAACATGTTCTGCAGCATGCGTTCGATGCGCTGCGGCGCGCGCGCGTAGCCGATGAAATAGGTGCCGAACTCGCCCTGCCCGACCTTCCCGAACGGCATGTTGTCGCGCACGATCTTCAGTTCCTGGTCGCCTTCGCTGATCGAGGTCAGGACGTTGTGCGCGTAGGGCGCCTTGGCGGCGTCGGCGAACTCGATGTCGGACAGCTTGCGGCGGCCGATGATCGCCTCCTGCTGCTCGACCGGCACGCGCTCCCAGGCGGCGAGGTCGTGCAGGTATTTCTGCACGATGACGTAGCTGCCGCCGCGGAAGTCCGCGTCCTCGTCGCCGATGATCGTCGCATCGGACGCGGCCTGGTCGACCGGGTTCTCGGTGCCGTCGACGAAGCCGAGCAGGTCGCGGTCGTCGAAATACTTGAAACCGTGCACTTCGTCTTCGGTGACGACGTCGGCGCCGAGGCGCGACATGATCTGCGCGGCCAGTTCGAAGCACTGGTCCATGCGCCTGGAGCGGATGTGGAACAGCAGGTCACCCGGCGTCGACACGGCGTGATGGCGGCCGTTGATTTCCGTGAATGGATGCAGGTCGCGCGGTCGCGGCCGGCCGAACAAGCGGTCCCAGGCCTGCGATCCGAAGCCCATGATGCAGGACAGCCCGCCGTCGAGGTCGCGGAACCCGACCGCGCGCAGCAGCGAGGAGAGATCGCCGCACAGGGCGCGGACCGTGTCCTCGGCCTGCGCGCCGGGCCTCAGGGTCACGACGAGGAAGATCGCGGCGCGGGTCAGCCGGGAAACGACAGGTTGCGGTAGCGCCATCGACATCTTCGACTCCGGATTGATCCCGCACGAGGCTGAGGGTTGGCAGGGATTCCTGAGAAACTCGCGGTTTACGCTCCATTCCTTTGATTTTGCTTGGCTTTTTATCAGTAAGGCGCTGAGGCCGCGAGGCGGCCTATTAGCTCAGAATATGGATATTCGGATTCGATTGTGGGGAAGGCTTCCGATCACCCCTCTGGGATTTCGCCCTCATATGTGGAACTCAGATAGAGCAAGTCGAACTGCGAGGGGATTTCGTGTTGCAGCGGGTCGACGTGAGGTGTCGCTGTCGTTGAAGCGAGGTTCGCAAAGTTCGGCGCAAATGGAAATTGGTTGGGCACCGCATGCAACTTGCTCGTCATGAACGCCAATGAGTCGCTCCAGCTATTGGAATCCATTCTGGAAGATCACATCCGCTGGACAGTTGTAACCACCCGAGCCGCTGCAGGGGTCGCTTACAGCGACACCGACCATCGGAAACTCCTCCGCGTCGCTCGTGACGTCTCCGTCGGAATCCCAGGAGTCGATCTTGGTGCCGATCACGCGCTCGAAGCCGTCGACCAATCCGTCGCCTACCGGACCACCTGGGAAGCGCGGGGGATCGTTGTCGGCATAGGGATAGGCATAGCCCAACACCTTGTTGCTGCCGCTGGGATAGGCCGCCGTGTAGCCCGCCGCCTCGAATGTCGTACGCTCGCTTTCAAGGAAGATCGCGCAGTCGTCATCCGCCGTTTTGCAGGCGCGATACAGCTTCTCGGACCCTGGTGGGATGCAGGCAGGCTCCACTGTGCACGGCTGGTAGATGTAGCCTTGAATGTTGCGCAGCTTGTACCCGTCTGCATACGCCTGCTCGACATGCGCTGTAGTCGTGACGAGGAGGAAGTCGCGATTCACGGTATTGCAGCCCGGCGTCGTTGAACCGCACCCGATAGGGAAGTTGCGCGCTCGGTCCATTTGGTACAATGGGACAAGCGCCGGCCACTCGGGACGCGGCTTGTACTCCGTGGTGAGCACGTAGATCGCCGCGCGTGGTGCTGACAGCGGAGTTGTACCTGGTTCAGTGGGAAACTTGTCGTAACCCGGCACCAATGATCCCTGAGGCTGATAGGCTGACGCCTGGCTGATGAGCATGGAAAGCGCACCTTGAGGCGACGTCGTGTCTGCGTAGTCCTTCGAGTTCGCGCTGTACATCCGAAACAACGGCGTAGCTCGATTCTTGACGGTACGTCCCTGGACTTTTCCGAGCATGCGGGCAGCTGCCGCCGCGGCGTCGGGCCGGCCATATCCAAAAATCTGCGTCCACGGCTGATTGTTCTGCGCTTCCACCGTGGTCTGCGCAAGGACCGTGCGAATTCCCATCACGTCCCCGATCTGAAGGACTGGCTTGCTCGCAATCACAAGAGGATTGATGGAGCGGAGGATGCCCACGATGCCGGCGATCTGAGGTGTCGACATCGATGTTCCGGTGCATAGACCCAGCCCATCGCCCATGGGAGTTCCATAGGAATCGCCGCACTCTGCGGACGGCGAATAGTCCTTACTTGGATACACAGTCGAGAAGACGGACTTCGCCGACGCCATCAGCTCCTGTCGTGCCTCACCCAAAGTGGTGGTGTAGTTGGAACCACACTCCCGACTGTTCGTCGGGTTCGGGCAGAATGTGGTGCTGCCCGGCGAGTCGTCCCACAATGCATGGTTGCTATCGAAGCCTCCTGCTGCGATCACGCTCGACTCCATTGCTGGAAATTGCACACGTTCGCGATGATTTCCTGAGGCTGCGACGATCACCGCACCTCGAAACTCCGCATGGGCCAATCCCAAGCACCATGCATCATTGGGGTGCGTTGGACACCATTCCGTCTCCGGCGGCTGCGGCGTATTTAGACTCCCGTCCCCGAGGCTGAGATTGACGACCTGCGCTCCGGTATCGGTCATGTAGATGAGTGCGGATTCGAGTACTGCGGAGTTCAAGCGAAGTAGAACCAGATTGCCGACGCACTGATTCCTAGCAATCTTCCACATTGCTATCCCGCAGTGCTTACAGGTGCCCTTGACGCCGAGCCCGCTGGTGCTGTTCGCGGCCTGCAAGCCCGCCACGTGTGATCCGTGTCCAGCCCGTGCCGGCTCGACAGCCGGCAATCCATTGGGATTGCAGGGCGAGTTCACGGGCAACGGCATCGGCGTCACCTCGTTGACGTCAGCGTCGTGGTTCCCATTGCCATCCGCAATATCGTATGAGGACGCTGAGACGAAGTTACCCCGGCGAGTTCAACTGCGAAGTGCACCGCGTTTGAGAGACATGTCGAACATCTGCTGTGGTGTGCGGAATCCTAGCC